>NZ_KE137147.1:509636-531971 GCF_000408525.1 Escherichia sp. KTE96
GTGAACGCCTTATCCGCCCTACATGTACGCCCGTAGGCCGGATAAGTCCCCGTAGGCCGGATAAGACGCGGCAAGCGTCGCATCCGGCATTACCATCGGGCGTATTCTTTTTGAATCCCATCACAAACCCCGCATTCCCCTTTTCCCTTTTCTCCGGCGACGGCTAAATTAGAACTCATCCGACCACATAACAATTATTTTACATACTGGACAATCTTATGAGCTACCCGTCGCTGTTCGCCCCGCTTGATTTAGGCTTCACCACGTTAAAAAACCGCGTACTGATGGGGTCAATGCACACCGGGCTGGAGGAATACCCGGATGGCGCTGAGCGGCTGGCGGCGTTTTATGCCGAACGCGCCCGCCACGGCGTGGCGCTGATTGTCAGCGGCGGTATCGCACCAGATTTAACGGGCGTTGGCATGGAAGGCGGCGCAATGCTCAACGACGCCAGTCAGATCCCACACCATCGCATTATTACCGAAGCGGTACATCAGGAAGGCGGCAAAATCGCCCTGCAAATTTTGCATACCGGGCGCTACAGTTACCAGCCGCATCTGGTCGCCCCGTCCGCATTGCAGGCTCCCATCAACCGTTTCGTTCCTCATGAGTTAAGCCATGAAGAGATCCTGCAACTGATCGACGATTTCGCCCGCTGTGCGCAACTGGCGCGGGAGGCCGGATACGATGGCGTAGAAGTTATGGGTTCCGAAGGGTATTTGATCAACGAATTTCTGACTCTGCGCACCAACCAGCGTAGCGACCAGTGGGGTGGTGATTACCCTAACCGGATGCGGTTTGCCGTTGAAGTGGTACGTGCAGTGCGCGAACGCGTCGGCAACGATTTCATTATTATCTACCGTCTGTCGATGCTCGATCTGGTAGAAGGCGGCAGCACTTTTACCGAAACGGTACAACTGGCGCAGGCCATTGAAACGGCTGGCGCAACCATTATCAATACCGGCATTGGCTGGCATGAAGCGCGGATTCCGACCATCGCCACTCCCGTGCCGCGCGGCGCATTCAGTTGGGTCACGCGCAAACTGAAAGGCCATGTATCACTGCCGCTGGTGACCACCAACCGAATTAACGATCCGCAGGTTGCCGACGATATCCTCTCGCGTGGCGATGCGGACATGGTGTCGATGGCGCGACCGTTTCTGGCTGATGCCGAGCTGCTGTCAAAAGCGCAATCGGGGAGATCTGATGAGATCAACACCTGTATTGGCTGTAACCAGGCCTGTCTGGATCAGATCTTCGTCGGCAAAGTGACTTCGTGTCTGGTCAATCCTCGCGCCTGCCATGAAACCAAAATGCCAATCCTTCCTGCTATGCAGAAAAAAAATCTGGCGGTGGTCGGTGCAGGTCCGGCGGGGCTGGCGTTTGCCATTAACGCAGCAGCACGTGGACATCAGGTAACGCTGTTTGATACTCGCGGCGAGATCGGTGGGCAGTTCAACATTGCCAAACAGATCCCCGGTAAAGAGGAGTTCTACGAAACACTGCGTTACTACCGCCGGATGATCGAAGTGACGGGCGTGACGCTGAAACTCAATCACACCGTGACGGCGGATCAATTACAGGCGTTCGATGAAACGATCCTTGCCAGCGGGATCGTGCCGCGTATTCCGCCCATCGACGGGATCGATCATCCGAAAGTACTGAGTTACCTCGATGTACTGCGCGACAAAGCGCCAGTGGGCAACAAAGTCGCCATCATCGGTTGTGGCGGTATTGGTTTTGATACGGCAATGTATTTGAGTCAGCCAGGCGAATCCACCAGCCAGAATATCGCTGAATTCTGCACAGAATGGGGGATCGACAGCAGCCTGCAACAAGCTGGTGGCTTAAGTTCGCAAGGTATACAGATCCCCCGTAGCCCACGACAAATCGTAATGCTCCAACGTAAAGCCAGCAAACCAGGTCAGGGATTGGGTAAAACCACCGGTTGGATCCATCGCACCACCCTGCTCTCGCGCGGCGTGAAAATGATCCCAGGCGTAAGTTATCAGAAGATCGATGATGACGGACTGCATGTGGTGATCAACGGTGAAACGCAGGTATTCGCAGTAGATCATGTGGTGATCTGTGCAGGGCAAGAGCCAAACCGCGCACTGGCACAACCGCTCATTGATAGCGGGAAAACCGTGCATTTAATTGGCGGCTGCGATGTGGCTATGGAGCTGGACGCACGACGAGCGATAGCTCAGGGGACGCGGCTTGCGCTGGAGATTTAAATCGTTCTTTGAAGTGCCGGATGCAACGCTTGGCGCGTCTTATCCGGCCTCGGGGTAACGTGCTGAATGTAAGCCGGATAAGCGTTTACGCCGCATCCGGCAGGTAGCTCCCAACCTTATCGACGACGCCCCAGCTTCACTGCTTTCAGCACCACAAATTTATTATTCGTCGCGATAGTGGTGCAATTGCCAAAAATCTTCTTCAGTTTGTGAAAGTAATCCAGATGGCGGTTGGCAACGATATACAGCTCACCGTTGATTTTCAGGCAGCGGCGGGCGTGGTGGAACATCTCCCAGGCAACGTTATCGGTCAGCGCATGTTGCTGGTGAAACGGCGGGTTGCAGAGCACAGCATTAAAGCGAAAAGGCTCTACGCCAGAAAGTGCGTTGTTGATCATAAACTCGCAGCGATCCAGCGCTTCAGGCATGTTGGTTTCTACGTTCAATCGGCTGGAAGCAACTGCCATCGGTGATTCATCGACAAACACCACTTTCGCCTGCGGGTTTTTATCAAGCAGCGTCAGACCAATGACGCCATTACCACAGCCGAGATCGACTATCTCCCCTTCAAGATTTTCCGGCAGATGCTGCATAAAGAAACGCGCGCCAATATCCAGCCCGGTGCGGGAGAAGACATTCGCATGGTTGTGGATAGTCCAGTCGGTGCCTTCCAGTTTCCAGCTAACGGTCTGCGGTGCATCAGCCAGCGGCGGTTCATTGAAGGTACAGTTAATCAGTCGCGCTTTTTTCCATGCCAGCGTGGTGGTGGTTGGGCCGAGCACTTTTTCGAACAGTTCCAGCGTGGAAGTGTGAATGTCGCGGGCTTTAGCGCCAGCAATAATACGTGTATCCGGCGTGACCACTTTGCGCAGCGCACGCAGTTGTTGTTCCAGCAACGCCAGCGTTTTCGGCACTTTGATCAACACCACGCCCGGCTGTTGCGGGTAGTCGGCAGTGCTGTCGAGAAACTTCACGCTCGACTCATCAATCCCGTTGAGACGCAAATTCTCGCGCGTTGCCAGCTCGCTGATATACGAATCACCAATACTGTACGGTTTATGTTCCGCCAGCGCGCAGCTTAACGCACCGAAAGCATCATTCAGGATTAACACCGGGCCGCGGATTTCTGTGTCGTCCAACTGTTGCAGCAAATATTCATCCGCCGCTTCCCACGCCTGTAGCGGGTTAACGTCATCCGTCGCCGGAAAACGTTGTAGTGTCAGTGAACGGAAACCGTTGTCTAAGTGGCTCATCGGCCCTCCTGAATGATAAAATTTCGACGTTGCCCCTGAAAAGGGTGCGTGAGTATACCCTTTTTCTCTTTTTCATGGGCAGTTATGAGCAATCTTACTTATCTTCAGGGCTATCCCGAGCAGCTACTTTCCCAGGTGCGCACGCTAATTAATGAACAGCGTCTGGGTGATGTGCTGGCAAAACGCTATCCGGGAACGCACGACTACTCCACCGATAAAGCCCTCTGGCAATACACTCAGGATCTGAAAAATCAGTTTCTGCGTAATGCCCCGCCGATCAATAAAGTGATGTATGACAATAAGATCCACGTGCTGAAAAACGCGCTGGGATTACATACTGCTGTTTCCCGCGTGCAGGGCGGCAAGCTGAAAGCGAAGGCTGAAATTCGCGTTGCTACCGTGTTTCGCAACGCGCCGGAACCGTTTTTGCGCATGATCGTGGTGCATGAACTGGCGCATCTGAAAGAGAAGGAGCACAACAAAGCGTTCTACCAGTTGTGCTGTCATATGGAACCACAGTACCACCAGCTTGAGTTCGACACTCGCCTGTGGTTGACGCAACTGTCGCTTGGCCGGGGCAAAATCTGAAAATGGATTCAGGCGTTATATTTTCTCCCATTAACGCCTAAAATCGACGTCCCTCTTTCGTTAAGGATAACGACCATGCTGCGCGCATTTTTCCGCCTTCTTCGTCGCGTTTGTTTTTCCCGCCGGATTCTTAAGATTGCCTGTTTACTGTTGCTTGTAGCAGGCGCGACGGTTTTTATCAGCGATCGGGCGATGGTCAACGCCAGCCAGCAACTAACATGGAGCGATGTCAACGCAGTTCCGGTACGTAACGTGGGGTTATTGCTGGGAGCAAAGCCGGGTAATCGCTACTTTACCCGACGTATTGATAGCGCCGCAGAGTTGTACCACGCCGGAAAAGTGAAGTGGCTGTTGGTCAGTGGCGATAACGGACGAAAAAATTACGATGAAGCGTCAGGAATGCAGCGGGCGCTCATCGCTAAAGGCGTACCGGCGAAAGTCATCTTCTGCGATTATGCCGGATTCTCAACGCTTGATTCGGTGGTGCGCGCCAATAAAGTGTTTGGTGAGAACCATATCACCATTATTTCGCAAAAATTTCATAACCAACGCGCCATCTGGCTGGCAAAACAGTACGGCATCGATGCTATCGGTTTTAATGCCCCTGACCTGAATATGAAACAGGGTTTTTATACTCAACTGCGGGAAAAACTCGCTCGCGTCAGCGCGGTGATTGACGCCAAAATCCTCCATCGCCAGCCGAAATATCTCGGGCCGTCGGTCATGATTGGGCCATTTAGCGAACATGGCTGTCCGGCGCAGAAATAATGCGTATCCACGCACGCCGAAGATGAAAAAGGCGTGCTACATTGACGACAGAATCCCTTTATGGAGTAACCACGCGTTATGATACGTTTCGCCGTGATTGGCACGAACTGGATCACCCGCCAGTTCGTCGAGGCCGCCCATGAGAGCGGCAAATACAAGTTAACCGCCGTCTATTCCCGCAGCCTTGAACAGGCCCAGCACTTCGCCAATGATTTTTCTGTCGAGCATCTGTTCACTTCGCTGGAAGCGATGGCGGAAAGCGATGCCATTGACGCGGTGTATATTGCCAGCCCGAATGCCCTGCATTTTTCCCAGACGCAGCTTTTCCTCAGTCACAAAATGCATGTAATTTGCGAGAAACCGCTGGCGTCGAATCTGGCGGAAGTGGATGCCGCTATTGCCTGCGCGCGGGAAAATCAGGTGGTGCTGTTTGAAGCATTTAAAACGGCCAGCCTGCCTAACTTTCATTTGTTACGCCAGGCGCTGCCGAAAGTCGGCAAATTGCGTAAAGTCTTTTTTAACTACTGCCAGTACTCTTCGCGTTATCAACGTTATCTCGACGGCGAGAATCCCAATACCTTTAATCCGGCGTTCTCTAACGGCTCGATCATGGATATCGGCTTTTACTGCCTGGCGTCGGCAGTGGCGTTATTTGGTGAGCCGAAAAGCGTGCAGGCAACCGCCAGTTTGCTGGCAAGCGGCGTGGATGCCCACGGCGTGGTGGTGATGGATTACGGTGATTTCAGCGTTACGTTGCAGCACTCCAAAGTCAGCGATTCTGTACTGGCAAGCGAGATTCAGGGCGAAGCGGGATCACTGGTAATTGAAAAACTTTCCGAGTGCCAGAAAGTCTGTTTTGTACCGCGTGGCAGCCAGATGCAGGATCTCACCTTGCCGCAGCATATTAATACCATGCTCTACGAAGCAGAGCTGTTCGCCACTCTGGTGGATGAGCATCTGGTAGATCATCCGGGTCTGGCAGTCAGTCGTATCACCGCCAAACTGCTGACCGAGATCCGCCGCCAGACCGGGGTGATTTTTCCGGCAGATAGCGTAAAGCAATAATTGTTACCGTAAAGCAGTGTAAAAGGCATGTAACAGACCATTGACTGGATGAATGGTCTGTCATACTTTGTTACCAGCAAAGGGGAGTAACTTCATTGCCGGTCGATCGTCATTACGATGTGTGAAAAACCACATCCGGTCACCGGGCAACCCGAAAGGAATACGCAGACGTATTCCTTTTTTGTTGTAAGTGAGACCTTGCCGGAAGGCGAGGTCTATGCATAAAAAGCAGCGGCTGACGTCTTCCGACGTTGGCCGTTTTTTTATGTGTAAGGAACTTCTATGAATACTGTCGGCACGCCGTTGTTATGGGGCGGATTCGCTGTCGTTGTCGCTGTTATGCTGGCTATCGACCTGTTGTTGCAGGGGCGTCGGGGTGCGCACGCTATGACCATGAAACAGGCTGCAGCCTGGTCACTGGTTTGGGTGACGCTGTCGTTACTGTTTAACGCCGCTTTCTGGTGGTATCTGGCGCAGACACAGGGACGCGAAGTCGCGGACCCGCAGGCGCTGGCCTTCCTCACTGGTTATCTGATTGAGAAATCTCTGGCGGTTGATAACGTCTTTGTCTGGCTGATGTTGTTCAGCTATTTCTCTGTTCCGGCGGCATTACAACGCCGCGTGCTGGTGTATGGCGTGCTCGGGGCGATTGTCCTGCGTACTATCATGATCTTCACCGGTAGCTGGCTGATTTCGCAGTTCGACTGGATCCTGTATATCTTTGGCGCATTCCTGCTGTTTACTGGCGTGAAGATGGCATTGGCCCATGAAGACGAATCAGGGATTGGCGACAAGCCGCTGGTACGCTGGCTGCGAGGTCATTTGCGCATGACCGACACCATCGACAACGAGCACTTCTTTGTGCGTAAGAATGGCTTGCTGTATGCCACGCCGCTGATGCTGGTGTTGATTCTGGTGGAGTTAAGCGACGTGATTTTCGCCGTGGATAGCATTCCGGCAATCTTCGCCGTCACCACCGATCCGTTCATTGTGCTGACCTCAAACCTGTTTGCGATACTCGGCCTGCGTGCGATGTATTTCCTGCTGGCGGGCGTGGCGGAGCGTTTCTCGATGCTCAAATATGGCCTGGCGGTGATTCTGGTGTTTATTGGTATCAAGATGCTGATTGTCGATTTCTACCATATTCCGATCGCCGTCTCGCTGGGCGTGGTGTTTGGCATTCTGGTGACGACGTTTATTATCAACGCGTGGGTGAATTATCAGCATGATAAGCAGCGGGTAGAGTAATTCGCTGTATATTAAGCCATTACTGGAGATAACTCATTCCAGACAAAGATGAGCTATTAATTATGTAATCGACTTATAGCTCGTTACAAAAAGACCGCAGGGATGCGCGGCGAGGGCGTGTTTTACAGGGATGTTACCTCGCGCCCGTACCCGATAGCCGCAAGGGATAAGCTGAGGGAACCGCGCGGCGGCGATTTTGTTCGCCAGAGCCCGGGGTGCAGGGGGCAGCGGCGATTGGCCGCCCCCTGCGCGCTCCCTGCGCCAGTGACTTTATATGGCATTGCACATTAAAGGAGCGCAACCGTTCTCATACTCCAAATAGTTTTGCCCATATGTTATCTAATCAGCCTTAGTAGTCAGTCCTTCCCTCTGTTTATGTCAAATAAATGTAACAATTAAGTTGCAAAACATGACCTCTCTTTAAAATCCAGTATTTTTAGCTTCCCGAACCCACAACTTTCCTTATACTCAACCTTGCAAATACTTTGTTACATCCTGAAAGATGCGTCGACAGAACGCACCAGGGATGTGCGACAACACAACGAAAGGATCGAAAAATGACTACGCAACGTTCACCGGGGATATTCCGGCGTCTGGCTCATGGCAGCCTGGTAAAACAAATCCTAGTCGGCCTTGTTCTGGGGATTCTCCTGGCATGGATCTCAAAACCGGCGGCTGAAGCTGTCGGCCTGTTAGGCACCCTGTTCGTCGGCGCGCTGAAAGCTGTAGCGCCAATCCTGGTGCTGATGCTGGTAATGGCTTCCATCGCTAACCACCAGCACGGACAAAAAACCAATATCCGCCCTATTCTGTTTCTCTATTTGCTGGGTACTTTCTCCGCTGCACTGGCCGCAGTTGTCTTCAGCTTCGCCTTCCCTTCTACTCTGCATTTATCCAGCAGTGCGGGGGATATTACCCCCCCGTCAGGCATTATTGAGGTCATGCGCGGGTTGCTGATGAGTATGGTTTCCAACCCTATCGACGCCCTGCTAAAAGGTAATTACATCGGGATTCTGGTGTGGGCGATTGGCCTCGGTTTTGCCCTGCGTCATGGTAACGAGACCACCAAAAACCTGGTCAACGATATGTCGAATGCCGTCACCTTTATGGTGAAGCTGGTGATTCGCTTCGCGCCGATCGGTATTTTTGGCCTGGTTTCTTCTACGCTGGCAACCACAGGGTTCGACACGTTGTGGGGTTATGCGCAACTGCTCGCGGTGCTGGTTGGCTGTATGCTGTTGGTGGCGCTGGTGGTTAATCCACTGCTGGTATGGTGGAAAATTCGTCGTAATCCGTTCCCGCTGGTACTGCTGTGCCTACGTGAAAGCGGCGTGTACGCCTTCTTCACCCGTAGCTCTGCGGCGAATATTCCGGTGAATATGGCGCTGTGCGAAAAGCTGAATCTGGATCGTGATACCTATTCCGTTTCTATTCCGCTGGGAGCAACCATCAATATGGCGGGCGCGGCGATCACCATTACGGTGTTGACGCTGGCAGCGGTCAATACGCTGGGTATTCCGGTGGATCTGCCCACGGCGCTGCTGTTGAGCGTGGTTGCTTCTTTGTGTGCCTGTGGCGCATCAGGCGTAGCTGGTGGTTCTCTGCTGCTGATCCCGCTGGCCTGTAATATGTTCGGTATCCCAAACGACATCGCCATGCAGGTGGTCGCCGTCGGCTTTATTATCGGCGTATTGCAGGACTCCTGCGAAACCGCGCTGAACTCGTCAACTGACGTGCTGTTCACCGCGGCAGCATGCCAGGCAGAAGATGAGCGTCTGGCAAATAGCGCCCTGCGTAATTAATGCTTAACCCCTTTCGTCTACGGCGGAAGGGGTTTTCTCTACTTTAAACGGATCAATTCCCCTTTTCTGCATCCGCCAGAAACGAATGATATTCAGGCCATTCATCAACAGAAAACTGCCTTCAATCATCGTGCCACCAATCGACCCGGCCCAAAAGTTGTGAATCACCCAGCAACACGTTGAAAACCACATCACGCAGCGCATAGTCAGCCCTTTACAGCGAAACAGCGCCCAGGTACTGACGATCGTGCCAATAACCGGCAGCAATTCAACAGGATGATGGAACTTCGCCAGGCCAATTCCGCCAGTGAGCACAATGAAGATTGTCATCACCCATAAGCTGCGCGTGCGTAGGGTAATCAGTGTACGGATGGCGTTAAGGATGGCACTGGCACCGGCAGGATAGGTGCCCAGGAGAAAGAAATGCACGCCGATAACGGCGCTATAGACCGAAAGCTGCTTTTTGAAGCGACGTTCGTCACGGTTGAAAAATGTTGTGATACCAATCAGAAAGGCGATGACACCCACGCCCTGGGCCAGCCAATACGCGGTCATGATAAATCCTTAGCAGGTATGGAAAAGCAAACGGCGCTTCACATTATGAAACGCCGTTTTTTATTAACAACTCATTTCGATCTTATAACGTTACGCCGCTTTTAAAGATCGCCAGTTCGCGGAAGTCGTTACGCTCGTTGCAAGTTTGCTTACCGTTGGCAAACTCAACGATGGTGTCGATAAACTCTTCCAGCAACTGCGGCATCGCTTTACCGTGGATCAACTGACCCGCGTCAAAGTCGATCCAGTGTTTTTTCTTCGCCGCCAGTTCGCTGTTGGTGGCGATTTTCACTGTTGGAACAAAACCACCATACGGCGTACCGCGACCAGTACTGAACAACACCATATGGCAGCCTGCGCCCGCCAGTGCGCTGGTTGCCACAGCATCGTTACCCGGCGCGCTTAACAGGTTCAGTCCCGGCGTTTTCAGACGTTCGCCATAACGCAACACATCAACCACTTCGCTGGAACCCGCTTTCTGAGTACAACCAAGTGATTTGTCTTCCAGCGTGGTAATACCGCCTGCTTTGTTCCCCGGTGATGGGTTTTCGTAGATCGGCTGGTCATGGGCAATAAAGTACTGTTTGAAGTCGTTAACCATAGTGACCAGTTTTTCAAACGTCGCTTCATCGCGGCAATGACTCATCAGCAACTGCTCTGCACCGAACATCTCCGGCACTTCGGTCAGTACGGTAGTACCGCCATTAGCAATCACGTAGTCAGAAAAACGCCCCAGCATCGGGTTAGCGGTAATACCAGAAAGACCGTCGGAACCGCCGCACTCCAGACCAAACTTCAGTTCACTGAGTTTGCCCGGCTCGCGCTTGTCGTTGCGCATCACGTTATACAACTGATGCAGATGTTCGATCCCGGCTTCGATTTCATCGTCCTGCTGCTGGCAGATCATGAAATGAACGCGTTCAGGATCAATATCCCCCAGCGTTTCGCGAAAAGCATCAACCTGGTTGTTTTCACACCCCAGACCAATCACCAGTACTGCGCCCGCATTCGGATGGCGCACCATGTTTTGCAGCATAGTACGAGTATTGATGTGATCGTCGCCCAACTGCGAGCAGCCGTAGGTGTGGCTGAAGAGGAACACACCATCAGTCCCTTCGGCGTTGTTAGTCTCTTTCAGGAAACGATTCTGGATCTGCCGCGCGATGCCATTGACACAGCCAACGGTCGGCAAGATCCACAACTCATTACGCACCCCGACATCGCCGTTAGCGCGACGATAGATCTGTACTTCACGATCTGCCGCTTGTGCTGGCAGATCGTGAAAATCAGGTTGATAGCGATACTGATCCAGATCGCTCAGATTCGTGCGCGTATTGTGGGCGTGAACGTGTTCCCCCGCCGCAATATCCGCCAATGCATAACCAATCGGCAGACCATATTTAATGACGTTGGCTCCTTTTGCGATATCCGTTAACGCAAATTTATGTCCACGAGCGACGTCCTGACGCAGCGTAACAGTCTGGCTATCGACACTGACTTCTGTGCCTTCAGCCAGATCCGCTAAAGCGACCGCGACGTTATCCAGCGCATGGATCTTGATGTATTGCATATCAACCCCAGACCTTAGTTCAGTTCAATGGCGAAGTAGTCACGCGCATTGTTAAAGCAAATATTTTTCACCATCTCGCCCAGCAGGTTGATGTCCGCCGGTGCTTCGCCTGCTTCCACCCAGCGACCGATCATCTGGCACAGAATGCGGCGGAAGTATTCGTGACGGGTGTATGACAGGAAACTACGGCTGTCAGTCAGCATACCGACAAAGCGGCTCAGCAGACCGAGCTGCGCCAGTTGGGTCATCTGACGTTCCATACCGTCTTTCTGGTCGTTAAACCACCAGCCGGAACCGAACTGCATTTTGCCCGGCATACCTTCGCCCTGGAAGTTACCGATCATGGTGCCCAGCACTTCGTTATCGCGCGGGTTCAGGCAGTAAAGAATGGTTTTTGGCAGCAGGTTTTCTTCGTTCTGTTTGCTCAGCAGCTTAGACAGTTCTTCCGCCATCGGACGGTCGTTGATGGAGTCGAAGCCTACATCCGGCCCCAGCAGTTTGAACTGACGCAGGTTGTTATTACGCAGTGCGCCAATGTGGTACTGCTGCACCCAACCGCGACGTGCGTATTCGGCACCAAGGAACACCAGTACCGCAGTTTTAAACTGTGCCACTTCGTGCTCACTCAGAGTTTCACCAGCCAGACGGCGTGCCAGGATGCTATCCAGTTCCGCTTCGTTCGCTTCGGCAAACATCACCACATCCAGCGCGTGGTCAGACACTTTACAACCGTGAGCGGCGAAGTGATCCAGACGTTTGGTCAGGGCGGTTTGCAGATCAGCAAAGCGGCGAATGTCGGTGTCGGAAACTTCGCCCAGCTTCGCCATATAGTCGTTAAAAGTCGCCTGTTCGATGTTGAAGGCTTTATCCGGACGCCAGCTCGGCAGCACTTTAATGGTGAAAGAACCGTCTTTGGCGATCTCTGCGTGATGTTCCAGAGAATCAATCGGATCGTCGGTGGTGCCAACCATTTTCACGTTCATCTGCTGCATGATACCGCGCGCGGAGAAGTTATCCTGCGCCAGCAATTCGTTACATTCGTTCCAGATCTCATCGGCAGTCGACGGAGACAGCAGTTTACCGGTGATACCAAACGGACGGCGCAGTTCCAGATGCGTCCAGTGGTATAACGGGTTGCCGATAGTGTGTGGAACGGTCGCCGCCCACGCATCAAACTTCTCACGGTCAGAGGCATCACCTGTACACAAGCGTTCAGCCACGCCATTGGTACGCATTGCACGCCATTTGTAGTGATCACCTTTCAACCAGATGTCATACAAATTCTTAAAGCGATAATCTTCTGCGATCTGCTGCGGCGGCAAATGACAGTGGTAATCGAAAATCGGCTGGTCTTTTGCGTAGTCGTGATACAGGCGGCGGGCAAATTCAGTATCTAACAGGAAATCTTCAGTCATAAACGGAGTCATTTTCGTCTTCCTCTCAACGAGTGAGCTAGCTTGCTTATGGTGCGATGCTGACAAAGTTATCACACCAATTTCCAGAGCCAGAAGATATTTTCGTGAGTTAGATCAATAAACGTAGTTAAAAAAATTACTCTCAAAGTGGTAAACACCGCCGCAAGCCGCGCCATTTCTGGCCTCGTCATTATCCAGTAATGTCCCTACAAATATTCGCACATTTGTGATGGCTCTCACCTTTTAAAGTTGTATGACAAGTTATCTTTCTGCCGTCGCAAATCATAAGTCGACGGAATGCAAATTGCTGATTCATTCATTTGTTAGATGAATCGGGTTGACCGGTACGGAAGCCGAATTAGCACGAAACTTTCATGGCAACGTTCGGGGCGTGCCGGTTTTTTTTCGGTTACCCGGTCGTAACTAACATCTTCAGCCTCTGGCGGGATGATGGCCGCGATTCCTGCGGATATAACAAAACGATGAGGTTTTACATGCGTAAAATTAAAGGGTTACGTTGGTACATGATCGCACTGGTGACGCTCGGCACCGTGCTTGGCTACCTGACGCGTAACACTGTAGCGGCGGCTGCGCCAACTCTGATGGAAGAGTTAAACATCTCCACCCAACAGTATTCCTACATCATCGCAGCCTATTCTGCTGCTTATACGATCATGCAACCGGTAGCGGGTTATGTACTGGATGTTCTGGGTACAAAAATCGGTTACGCGATGTTTGCCGTGTTGTGGGCAGTGTTCTGTGGCGCTACCGCGCTGGCGGGTAGCTGGGGCGGCCTGGCGATTGCTCGTGGTGCAGTAGGTGCTGCTGAAGCGGCAATGATCCCGGCGGGTCTGAAAGCCAGCTCCGAATGGTTCCCGGCGAAAGAGCGTTCCATCGCAGTAGGTTACTTTAACGTTGGTTCTTCAATTGGCGCGATGATTGCACCGCCGCTGGTAGTATGGGCAATCGTAATGCATAGCTGGCAGATGGCATTTATCATCTCTGGTGCATTGAGCTTTATCTGGGCGATGGCATGGCTGATTTTCTATAAGCATCCACGCGACCAGAAGCATCTGACCGATGAAGAACGCGACTACATTATTAATGGTCAGGAAGCCCAGCACCAGGTTGGCACGGCGAAAAAACTGTCCGTTGGTCAGATCCTGCGTAACCGTCAGTTCTGGGGTATCGCACTGCCGCGCTTCCTGGCGGAACCCGCCTGGGGTACTTTCAACGCGTGGATCCCGCTGTTCATGTTTAAAGTTTACGGCTTTAACCTGAAAGAGATCGCTATGTTTGCCTGGATGCCGATGCTGTTTGCTGACCTCGGTTGCATCCTCGGTGGTTACCTGCCGCCGCTGTTCCAGCGCTGGTTTGGTGTGAACCTGATCGTGTCCCGTAAGATGGTTGTAACGCTGGGTGCGGTACTGATGATTGGCCCGGGTATGATCGGTCTGTTCACCAACCCGTATGTAGCGATTATGCTGCTGTGTATCGGTGGTTTTGCTCACCAGGCACTGTCTGGCGCGCTGATTACGCTCTCTTCTGACGTGTTCGGTCGTAACGAAGTGGCAACGGCAAACGGTCTGACCGGGATGTCCGCATGGCTGGCAAGTACGCTGTTTGCGCTGGTTGTGGGTGCACTGGCTGACACCATCGGCTTCAGCCCGCTGTTCGCGGTACTGGCAGTGTTCGACCTGTTAGGCGCGCTGGTTATCTGGACGGTATTGCAGAACAAACCAGCGATTGAGGTGGCGCAGGAAACACATAACGATCCCGCACCGCAACATTAACGCAAAGTATAAGTTTTAGTTTCCCTTCGAAGCCGCCTTTTCAGGCGGCTTTTTCATCACTGCGAGTAGAGCAAATCTCGCAAAAGTGGTATAACAAATATAGTCTGCTGTATCATGCCTGGAGCGCATATGGAAATCTCTGAACCACGCCGTTTGTACCAACAACTTGCTGCTGACCTGAAAGAGCGCATCGAGCAGGGCGTCTATCTGGTGGGTGATAAATTACCCGCCGAACGTTTTATTGCCGATGAAAAAAACGTCAGCCGCACCGTGGTTCGTGAAGCCATCATCATGCTGGAAGTAGAAGGCTATGTAGAGGTGCGTAAAGGCTCAGGTATTCATGTGGTTTCCAACCAGCCTCGCCATCAGCAAGCGGCTGACGATAATATGGAATTTGCTAATTACGGTCCGTTTGAGTTGCTCCAGGCACGCCAGCTCATCGAAAGCAATATTGCTGAGTTTGCCGCTACCCAGGTCACTAAACAGGACATCATGAAACTGATGGCCATCCAGGAGCAGGCACGCGGCGAACAATGCTTCCGCGATTCCGAGTGGGACTTGCAGTTTCATATTCAGGTAGCCCTGGCAACGCAGAACTCGGCGCTGGCAGCCATCGTTGAGAAAATGTGGACCCAGCGTAGCCATAACCCGTACTGGAAAAAACTCCACGAACACATTGATTCTCGTACCGTCGATAACTGGTGCGATGACCACGATCAAATCCTTAAAGCGCTGATTCGCAAAGATCCCCATGCCGCTAAACTGGCAATGTGGCAGCATCTGGAAAACACTAAAATTATGTTATTTAACGAAACCAGTGATGATTTCGAATTCAATGCTGACCGTTACCTGTTTGCTGAAAACCCGGTTGTACATCTGGATACGGCTGCCAATAGCAATAAATAGCCCTCTCTTCTGACAGGCGCTGCCAGGTGCCTGTGCGCTTTATCAGTAAGCGAAAAGTATAAAGTGTCAGCCTGTGTAAATCCTCTCGCCACCCTCCCCTGCAATCAGCAAAATCAGACCCCACGGACATGTAATTTTGATAACGAACAACGTTGACCTTTGTTACAATTAGATTCAATTTGAATTTATGCTATTAAATGTTTTCTTATCTCACGTTTTAACAGGGAATAGTTCAGGCCGTGTTGGTGTCCCGACCCGCAATCCATACAAAAACAGTAATAACCTGGCGGGAGTGCATCATTTAAAACCGGCGTGGCGTTAACCGATTCACCAGGAATAATGAATGGAACTTTTGACCCAATTACTGCAAGCCCTGTGGGCGCAGGATTTTGAAACGCTGGCCAATCCATCGATGATTGGCATGTTGTATTTTGTCTTGTTTGTAATTTTGTTCCTTGAAAACGGCTTGCTTCCGGCAGCCTTTTTACCGGGCGACAGCTTACTGGTGTTGGTCGGTGTATTGATTGCTAAAGGCGCGATGGGGTATCCGCAAACGATTCTGTTACTGACCGTTGCCGCCAGCCTTGGCTGCTGGGTCAGTTACATACAGGGGCGATGGCTGGGCAATACCCGCACCGTGCAAAACTGGCTTTCCCATTTACCCGCGCACTATCACCAACGCGCACATCATCTTTTTCACAAACACGGTTTATCCGCGTTGCTGATTGGCCGCTTTATTGCGTTTGTCAGAACATTACTGCCGACTATTGCCGGGTTGTCAGGGCTGAATAATGCCCGTTTTCAGTTCTTCAACTGGATGAGCGGTCTGCTGTGGGTGTTGATCCTGACAACCTTAGGATACATGCTCGGCAAAACGCCGGTATTTTTGAAGTATGAGGATCAGCTCATGTCATGCCTGATGCTGCTCCCGGTGGTACTGCTGGTGTTTGGTCTGGCAGGTTCTTTGGTTGTGTTATGGAAAAAGAAATATGGAAATCGGGGGTAAGGGATGCAAATACCTCGCATGTCGCTTCGTCAGCTAGTCTGGTCCGGCGCTGCTTTACTGCTGGTCGGCACGCTGCTGCTGGCCTGGTCCGCGGTTCGTCAGCAAGATTCAACGCTGGCGATCCGTGCCGTTCATCAAGGCACGACGATGCCAGACGGTTTTTCCATCTGGCATCACCTTGACGCTCACGGCATTCCTTTCAAAAGCATCACTCCCAAGAATGACACTCTACTGATTACATTTGATTCCAGCGACCAGAGTGCCGCCGCAAAAGCTGTTCTCGACAGAACATTGCCTCATGGCTACATCATTGCACAGCAGGACAATAATAGTCAGGCTATGCAGTGGCTGACCCGGCTGCGAGATAACTCTCATCGCTTCGGATAACTTCCTGTTATCCGAAACATATCACTCACTTTGGTGATTTCACTGTTACTGTCTATGATTAATGAGGCGGTGGTTAACACTACCGCTTCGTTGTCTGGACAATCGTTCCTCTGTAATGGGTCCGAGTCACAATGGAAGGTTCAAGAATGAAATACCGCATCGCTTTAGCTGTTTCTCTTTTTGCTCTTAGTGTCAGTAGTTATGCCACTACTCTTTGTCAGGAAAAGGAGCAAAATATCCTTAAGGAGATCAGCTATGCTGAAAAACACCAAAACCAGAATCGTATCAACGGCCTGAACAAAGCCCTTAGAGAAGTACGGGCCAATTGTTCAGATAGCCAACTGCGCGCCGATCATCAGAAGAAAATCGCAAAGCAGAGAGATGAGGTAGCGGAACGCAAACATGATTTAGCCGAGGCCAAACAAAAAGGCGATGCGGATAAGATTGCCAAACGCGAACGGAAACTGGCAGAAGCGCAGGAAGAGCTGAAAAAGCTGGAAGCGCGCGCCTACTAATCCACAATAGTCACTACTTACTCACCTGGAGAAAACTATGTCGAAAGAACACACTACGGAACATCTGCGTGCTGAGTTGAAATCCCTGTCTGATACGCTGGAAGAAGTACTAAGCGCTTCAGGAGAGAAGTCGAAAGAAGAGTTGAGTAAGATTCGCAGCAAAGCGGAGCAGGCACTGAAACAGAGCCGTTACCGTCTGGGTGAAACCGGTGATGCAATTGCCAAACAGACCCGTGAAGCGGCGGCACGTGCCGATGAATACGTGCGTGAAAATCCGTGGACAGGCGTAGGCATTGGCGCTGCCGTCGGTGTAGTGTTGGGCGTTCTACTGTCTCGTCGTTAATTATGGCGGACACTCAGCACGCGCAAGGGCCCGGTAAAAGCGTTCTGGGCATCGGGCAGCGAATTGTCACTATCATGGTTGAAATGGTGGAGACACGTCTGCGGCTGGCGGTGGTTGAACTGGAAGAAGAAAAAGCCAATATCTTTCAGTTATTACTGATGCTGGGTCTGACGATGCTTTTTGCTGCATTTGGTCTTATGAGCCTGATGGTGCTGATTATCTGGGCGATTGATCCGCAATATCGCCTGAATGCAATGATTGCCACCACCGTGGTATTGTTCCTTTTAGCGCTGATTGGCGGTATCTGGACATTACGCAAGTCGCGGAAATCGACCCTGTTGCGCCATACGCGCCATGAACTGGCGAACGATCGGCAACTGCTCGAGGAGGAGTCCCGTGAGCGGTAAAGTCGAACGTGAACGCCGCAAGGCACAGCTACTTAGCCAGATCCAGCAACAACGGCTGGATCTTTCCGCCAGTCGTCGTGACTGGCTGGAGGCAACAGGCGCTTACGATCGTCGCTGGAATATGCTGTTGAGTTTGCGCTCCTGGGCGCTGGTTGGCAGCAGCGTGATGGCTATCTGGACAATTCGCCATCCGAATATGCTGGTTCGCTGGGCCAGACGCGGTTTTGGCGTCTGGAGTGCCTGGCGTCTGGTTAAAAGTACGATTAATCAGCAGCAGCTTCGCGGTTAATTACCTCTCTGGCCGGAGTCATTCCGGCCTTATCCCTCAAATTTTTTGAAAATTTTTGACAGTTTTCCTTGCTAACAATCACCATTCACTACGTTTATGCTTCTCTCCATCGACAGCAACGACGCTAATACCGCGCTCTTGCAGAAAAAAACAATCAGCGGCCTGAGTGGCGCAGTGGAGAGTAAGATGAAAAAATTAGAAGATGTTGGTGTACTGGTAGCGCGTATTTTAATGCCAATTCTGTTTATTAGCGCAGGTTGGGGGAAAATTACCGGTTATGCAGGCACGCAACAATACATGGAAGCGATGGGTGTCCCGGGCTTTATGCTGCCGCTGGTGATCCTGCTTGAGTTCGGTGGCGGCCTGGCAATCCTGTTCGGTTTCCTGACGCGTACCACCGCACTGTTTACCGCTGGCTTTACACTGTTGACGGCATTTTTATTTCACAGCAACTTTGCCGAAGGCATGAACTCGCTAATGTTTATGAAAAATATGACTATTTCTGGTGGATACCTGCTTCTGGCGATTACCGGTCCGGGCGCATATAGCATCGACCGCCTGCTGAATAAAAAGTGGTAAGCACAGGCTATACTTAACGATAAAAAACGAGGAGGAAGCTCCTCGTTTTTGCTATTGGAGGAGAGAAAAATGGGTCAACTGATTGACGGTGTCTGGCATGACACCTGGTACGACACAAAATCCACCGGCGGTAAATTTCAACGTTCAGCTTCCGCATTTCGTAACTGGCTCACTGCCGATGGCGCGCCTGGACCGACTGGCAAAGGTGGTTTTGTCGCAGAAAAAAACCGCTACCATCTCTATGTTTCACTCGCCTGCCCGTGGGCACACCGCACGCTGATTATGCGTAAACTCAAAGGTCTGGAACCGTTCATCTCTGTTTCCGTGGTGAACCCACTGATGCTGGAAAATGGCTGGACCTTTGATGACAGTTTTCCAGGTGCAACCGGCGACACGCTCTATCAACACGAGTTTCTGTATCAGCTTTACCTTCATGCCGATCCGCACTATAGCGGTCGTGTCACCGTTCCCGTGCTGTGGGACAAAAAGAATCACACCATCGTCAGCAACGAATCAGCGGAAATCATCCGCATGTTCAATACCGCTTTTGATGCGCTGGGTGCGAAAGCTGGTGATTACTACCCGCCTGCACTGCAAACGAAAATTGACGAACTCAATGACTGGATTTACGACACCGTTAACAATGGCGTCTATAAGGCCGGTTTCGCCACCAGCCAACAGGCCTATGACGAAGCAGTAGTAAAAGTATTTGAATCACTGGCGCGCCTGGAACAGATCTTAGGGCAGCATCGCTTCCTGACAGGTAACCAGCTCACCGAAGCCGATATTCGCCTGTGGACCACATTGATCCGTTTTGATCCGGTGTATGTCACCCACTTCAAGTGCGATAAGCACCGCATCAGCGATTACCTGAACCTGTACGGCTTCCTGCGCGATATCTACCAGATGCCGGGGATTGCCGAAACTGTCAATTTCGATCATATCCGTAATCACTACTTCCGCAGCCATAAGACCATCAATCCCACCGGGATTATTTCGATTGGTCCGTGGCAGGATCTCGATGAACCACACGGGCGGGATGTTCGCTTCAGCTAAACAAAGGTACCCTTCACGATGCCTTATTAATTCATCAAGTTAATATTTACTGTAATTTCATTCATGTCTATTCTTAATTTGCTGCTTTAAAAACAAGTGATTGAGCAAAATTGAGGCAAAAATGGACTGGTATCTGAAAGTACTGAAAAATTATGTCGGTTTCCGGGGACGTGCGCGGCGCAAAGAGTACTGGATGTTTATTCTGGTCAACATCATCTTTACGTTCGTGCTGGGGCTGCTGGACAAAATGTTAGGCTGGCAACGCGCCGGTGGCGAGGGCATTCTGACGACCATCTATGGCATTCTGGTGTTTTTACCGTGGTGGGCGGTTCAGTTCCGTCGCCTGCACGACACCGACCGCTCGGCATGGTGGGTGCTACTGTTCTTAATCCCGGTTATCGGCTGGCTGATTATCATCGTGTTTAACTGCCAGGCGGGTACACCAGGTGAAAACCGGTTTGGGCCAGACCCAAAACTGGAACAAGAATAATAATTAAGCACCTTGCAAAAGGTGCTTAATGGATTATTTTGCCGTAAACAATTTAGGGATTTCTCGCAAACACCAGGATTTTGCCTCCCCCATACTGTCGCGACGCCAGGCCATAATAATATCGATTTCGCTGGTCGATTCCGGGCTGACTACACGCAACCGCCCTTCAGCAATATCTTTTTCGACCATCGGGTACGGCATGGTTGCCACGCCAAGCCCCGCCAGTAACGCCTGCCGTTTATCTTCAATGGTGCTGACCGTTAAGCGCGGCTGTTTGTCCAGCAACTGCACCGTCAATACCGGACGCTCACGGGCGGTATCTGCCACCGCGATCCCACGATATTTCACACGCGTAACCTCCGAAAGCGGCTCCGGCTCCTGATGAATCGGGTGATTCGGCGCGGCGACGTAGACATTCATTAAGGTATAGAGCTTGCGCGAGTTGATCTCCGACGAAGAACGAAAATGCATATCCGGCGCGATAACAATATCTGCCCGGCCCTGCTCCAGTCGCTCCCACGCCCCCGCCAGCACCTCGGTGATGATTGCCAGTTGGGTATTGGCTTTCGCCGCCAGTTTGTCGATTAGCGGGAAAAAGGCCGACGTCGGCACCAGCGCCTCAGTCACAATAGTGAGATGTGTTTCCCAACCGCGCGCGAGGGCTTCGGCATCAGTAGTCAGTTTATCTGCTGCCTCCAGCAGAACACGTCCCCGCTCCAGCAACATACGCCCGACATTGGTGAATTTTGTCCGATGCCCCGAGCGGTCAAACAGCACCACATCCAGCTCTTCTTCCAGTTTTTGCATGGTGTAGCTAAGCGCAGAAGGCACGCGTCCCAGCTCATCTGCTGCTGCCGCAAAACTGCCACGGCGATCAATAGCATCCATAACACGCAGTGCTTCCAGCGTTAATGCCCTTTCTTTGGCCATGTCGTTCTCATTCAGGAAATTTGAACATACCGGGCAGAATATCTGGCTAACAATGTAGCGTCCAGCCCCTTACCATAAAAGGAAGTAAAGAGAGGTCAAGAATTATGATTACTACCCGAACTGCCAGACAGTGTGGACAAGCAGACTACGGATGGTTGCAGGCCCGGTATACTTTTTCCTTTGGACACTACTTCGACCCTACATTGTTAGGCTATGCCTCCCTGCGTGTACTTAACCAGGAAGTGCTGACCCCAGGTGCCGCCTTCCAGCCGCGAACCTACCCAAAAGTCGATATTTTGAATGTGATTCTGGATGGAGAGGCAGAATACCGCGACAGTGAAGGCAATCATGTTCAAGCCAGCGCTGGTGAAGCCTTATTGCTTTCTACTCAGCCGGGCGTGAGTTATAGCGAACATAACATCAGCAAGGACAAATCGTTAACGCGGATGCAGCTTTGGTTGGACGCTTGTCCACAGCGGGAGAATCCGCTGATTCAAAAACTGGCGCTTAATATGGATAAGCAGCAATTAATCGCCTCGCCCGATGGCGCGAAGGGTAGCCTGCAACTGCGCCAGCAGGTGTGGCTGCATCATATAGTGCTCGATAAGAACGAAAGTGCGAGCTTTCAACTACACGGCCCGCGTGCCTATTTGCAATCGATTCACGGTCAGTTTCATGCGATTACGCACAACGAAGAGAAAGCGGCGCTGAGCTGCGGCGACGGGGCGTTTATTCGTGACGAGACTAACATTACGCTGGTTGCCGATTCCCCACTGCGCGCTTTGCTGATAGATTTACCCGTCTAGTTGTTTTTACAGGGAGAAGATGGTGAGTAAAAAATCGACGAAGAAACGTCAACAAGTGAAGTCCGTAGTGGCGAAAGAAGCCACCCGCGCTACTAAAAACTTTGGCTATGAAGAGATGTTGAGTGAGCTGGAAGCGATAGTCGCTGATGCTGAAACGCGGTTAGCCGAGGATGAAGCTACCGCGTAAAGACAGGTTGCCGGATGCGGCGTAAACGCCTTATCCGGCCTACAAAACCAACAAATTGCACAACCCGTAGGCCGGATAAGATGCGCCAGCATCGCATCCGGCACCGGGTACAAAACCCAACAAAACCAACAAATTGCACA
>NZ_KE137147.1:532566-689970 GCF_000408525.1 Escherichia sp. KTE96
AGGCCGGATAAGATGCACCAGCATCGCATCCGGCATCAGGTATGACATCCGAAATCCGGCGCTTATCTGGCCTTGCTCGCCATAATCTCGATAATCTGCCGATCCGTTTGCTGCATCGAATGGCTTGCCAGCGCACACAGATTGGCAATCGACTGCTCAACATCATGCGCCACAATGCCTTCATTGCCGGTCACGGCGGTATCATCCAGCGCCATTAACACCGCTTTCCATGCTGCCGAAGCACTGGTCGAAACCTTCATAGCACAACTGTTCGATGCGCCATCGCAAATCATACCGCTAACATCACCGATCATACTGCTGATCGCCATTGAGATCGTTTCATAACGCCCATCCACCAGCCATGCCATCCCGGCGGCGGCCCCCATTGCTGCCGTCGTTGCAGCACACAGCGCAGACAATCGCGGCAACTGGTTATGGATGTAAATCGCGCTCAAATGCGAAAGCATCAACGCGCGCGCCAGACGCTCATCATCAGCACCGAAGTGTTCCGCTACCACTACCACAGGCATTGTCGCGGTGATCCCCTGATTACCAGAACCCGAGTTACTCATCGCCGGAAGCGTTGCGCCGCCCATACGCGCATCAGATGCCGCGCTGGTACGAATCACAATTGACGAAGAGAGATCTTTCGCCAGCAAACCGCGTGCACACTGTTTTTCCAGCGTCGCGCCAATATGCAACCCCCAGTTACCGCTTAAACCTTCCTGCGATAATGCGCAATTTAACTTCGCAGAATCGAGAATAAAGCGAATCGCCTCAAACGGCACTTCATTGACGAACTTCAGGATCTCTGCCAGCGTCGTATTAGACAGCACCGCCAGCGGCGACTCTTGCTCGCCCTCGGCCACACACGCCTGCTGAGTAAACACCACGCCATTGTGCGTCTCAATATGCACAATGTTGGTATGTCCGCCGACGATGGTGACACAAGCCCACTTCTCACCACTCCAGACTTTGGCGCGAGAGAAGAGGATTTCATCGCAAGGCTCCTGGATCTTAACCGACACTTTTCCCGCCGCCAGCAACGCTTTGGCATCGGCAATCGCCTGTGCTGTCGCATCTTTCAGCACTTCCAGCCCAGCTTTGGCATTTCCGCCTAACGCTCCCAGCGCCGCTGCAATCGGCAGCCCCACCATTCCCGTACCGGGAACGGTGACCCCCAGACCGTTCTTCATCAGATTTGGCGAAACCCAGGCTTCTACACGTTCAACCGGACCTTCCAGTTCTGCCGCAGCAACCGCCGCTGCCAGCGCCAGTGAAATAGGTTCAGTACATCCCAGCGCCGGTTTTACCTCCTCCTGTACTGCGAGGATGTAACGCTGCCATAACGGATTTAAAGTCGAATTAAACATAATAAAAACCTTAAAATTTCAGGTAAATCAAGAAAATGCCAGGAACGGTGAAACACAGAGCAACAAACCGGTGACGATAATCAGGTACAGAGAGGCACCTTTGTATTTGTGCAATGCCGGTACTTTGTAAACCAGCCACGCCGGGATCAGGCACCCCACCATGCCGAAAATCGGGCTACAGATAGAGGTGAAGCTCAACACCGGCGCGTTCAGTACGATGGCGCTCCAGGCCAGTAAAATAGCGAAAATCATGATGCCGCGCTGGACGAGATTTTCGTTAATCTTCTCGGCTGGTATCTTGCGGCGCAGGATGTTCATTACTATCCCTTGCGTGGCTTCGCGAAAGCCTAAATAGACGCCAAAGAACGCGGTCATTACGGCAAAGATATTGAGAATGACGCTGACCACTTTTACCCACGCTGCGCCATCACCGCTAATAAACTGCGCGGCAATCGCCAGGGCAGAAATATTCTGCTCATAGGCTTTTACCGCTTCGTCATGTCCCATCGCCAGGGTGAACGACACGGCATAGAAAAAGACAGTGACGAACAAAATGCCAAATGCAATGTTCATTGCCCGTAGCGCTTTATGTCGCGCCACTTCAATCGATTTTTCCCGCAAGCGATAGGAAATCACCATCGGGCTTAAAGTCTGAATAAACAGGATTGAGGTCAGAGTAAACGGCAGCGTAATAATCGCGTTTTTCACCAGCAGCCCCAGCGGCGGCAGCGAACCCACGTTATACAGATGCCACATTCCGACCATCGACACGCCTAATGCCGCGACTACCAACAGTTTGGTCAGCACCATGCCGGTTGAAATTTTGAATAACAGTTTCTCGCCGCGTGAGGAGATCGCCACCAGAATACAAATCAGTACCAGTCCATAAAACGGATTGTCTGACAGCACGCTTTCGGTCACGCCAAAAGTATGCAGATAGGAGGCACTATCGTTGGTGATGGCGGTGGAATAGACGAACATCCAGATCACCAGCATCACGAAATAAAGTGCACCTAACAGGATGCCCCAGTTTTTGCCTAAATAGCCACTGATGACGCTCGGATAATCTTTACACTCCGGCGATTCGGCCAGCGTATTAATAAACAACCGCTGAAACAGATACATTGCCGGGTAACCAATCACTGATGAGAGCAAAAATACCCACAATCCCATCAAACCGACCTGCACCGGGAGAAAAACAATCCCCGCGCCAATCGCCATCCCAATACTCATAATCACCCAACCGGTGTCGGTACTGTCGAATTTGATTGCTTCACGCCACTCACTTTCGCTCATTCCAGCACGACCCGCCGGGGTCGAAGCGTCTGCAATAACGCCTTTATTCGATGCAATTTCCATAATTTCTCGCTCAATATTTTGTAGGGCTTATTATTTTTTTCCGAGCCGCATCAAGGCGATATGCGGTCTACGTTTTTTGCAGGCGAGTTATTAGAATAAAGAAATGATACGCGTGAGGTCAGAGAAAATCTTCACAATCAAGACTTTGAAATAACGGTGATGGATAATAATTTTCTACCAAATCAATAAATAGGAAATGGTTATTCTCTATTTGCGGCAGATCACAATAAAAAAGGGTGCACATTTTGTGCACCCAAGGATGAAAGCTGACAACAATGTCAGCCGCAGACCACTTTAATAGCCAGTCCTCCGCGTGAAGTTTCGCGGTATTTATCGTTCATATCTTTGCCAGTCTCATACATCGTCTCGATCACTTTATCGAGCGAAACACGTGGTGCAGAGGTACGCTGCATCGCCATCCGCGCTGCGTTCACCGCTTTCACGGCATTAATCGCATTCCGCTCAATACACGGAATTTGCACCTGCCCGGCTACCGGATCGCAGGTCAGCCCAAGGTTATGCTCCATGGCGATTTCCGCCGCATTACACACCTGAGCCGGGCTACCGCCCAGCAGTTCGGTTAGCCCTGCCGCTGCCATCGAACAGGCCACGCCAATTTCCCCCTGACACCCCACTTCCGCACCGGAAATGGAGGCATTCATTTTATATAGCGCGCCGATAGCACCAGCCGCCAGTAGAAAACGAGCGATAGAGCGCTCATTGAGCGGACGGCGGAATTTATCGTAATAGGCCAGCACCGCCGGAATAATACCGCAAGCGCCGTTAGTGGGTGCCGTCACTACACGTCCACCAGCGGCGTTTTCTTCACTGACCGCCAGAGCAAACATATTGATCCAGTCGATCACATTCATTGGATCGTTAGAGATATTGTCACTAGAAAGCAGCAAGCGGCGCAGCGCCACCGACCGGCGTGGGACATTGAGCGGGCCAGGCAATACGCCTTCGGTGTTCATGCCGCGTTCAATACCGTCAGACATCACCTGCCAGATACGCGCAAAACCAGCGTCAATTTCCGCTTTGCTGCGCAACGCCAGTTCGTTTTGCATCATCAGACCAGAAATAGACAGCCCATTGTAATCACACATTTTCAGCAGTTCGCCTGCCGAATGGAAGTCATAAGGTACTGGCATTTCGACATCATGCGTCAGGCCGAAGTGTTCGTCTTCAACAATAAAACCGCCGCCGACAGAATAATAGGTTTTGCTTAAGAGTTCTTTCTGCCCTTTCCAGGCAGTAATCCGCATTCCGTTCTCATGACGCGGCAACATTTCCGGATGAAAAATAATGTTTTTTGCTACAGGAAAATCAACCACATGTGCGCCTGCCGCCACCGGGAGTCGACTACTGCGCGTCACAAGTTCAATAAATGCAGGGATCTCATCAATAACAACATCCTGCGGACTGTTCCCTGCCAGTCCCATGATGATAGCGATATCCGTGGCATGGCCTTTGCCCGTCAGTGACAACGACCCGTAAAGATCGACCACAATGTGGCTCGTTGCGGTTAATAAACCACTACTTACCAGCCGATCGATAAAACTTTTTCCAGCATTCATTGGCCCCACGGTATGCGAACTGGAGGGACCAATACCAATTTTGAAAATATCGAATGCACTAATCATAACCACACTCTCGGATTGCCACTCTGTGAAGAGGAGTGGGACGACTCTGCGGCCGCCCCACTCCGGGCTTTACACGCTACGTACTGCGATAGCTTCGATTTCCAGCTTCACATCTTTCGGCAAACGCGCGACCTGCACGCAGCTACGGGTCGGGTAGGTCGCCTGATGCTCATCAAAGAACTGCTTATAGACTTCATTGATGGTGGCGAAGTCGTTCAGATCGGTGATAAATACCGTCATCTTGACGATATCGCCCACGGACAAACCGGCAGCGACAACAATCTCTTTGACGTTTTGCAGGCTTAAACGTGCCTGATCTTTCACATCAGCCGGGATCTCGCCGCTCTGCGGGCAAACCGGAATTTGCCCGGAAGTGAAGACCATGCTGCCTAAATCCACACCCTGAACATAAGGGCCGATTGCCCCCGGGGCACGTTGCGTTTCGATAATTTTTTTCATACATCCTCCGGCGTCAGAGCGCCTGGGTAAAGGTACGTGAAATCACATCCTGTTGCTGTTCACGGGTCAGCGCGTTGAAGCGCACAGCGTAGCCAGAGACACGGATTGTCAGGTTAGGGTATTTTTCCGGGTGCTCGATGGCATCCAACAACATTTCCCGGTTCATAACGTTGACGTTGAGATGTTGACCGCCTTCGATATCCGCTTCGTGGTGGAAATAGCCATCCAGCAGACCGACAAGGTTGGTTTTGCGTACCGGATCTTCTTTGCCCAACGCCGCAGGGACAATTGAGAAGGTGTACGAAATACCGTCTTTGGCGTAGGTGAACGGCAGTTTCGCCACAGAGGTCAGCGAAGCCACGGCCCCTTTGCGGTCACGACCGTGCATCGGGTTAGCGCCAGGGGCAAACGGAGTACCCGCACGACGACCGTCCGGCGTGTTACCTGTCTTCTGTCCGTACACGACGTTTGAGGTGATCGTCAGAATCGACTGGGTCGGCACGGCGTTACGATAGGTTGGTAGCGCTTTAATTTTCTTCATAAAGCGTTCAACCAGGTCGCAGGCAATACTGTCTACGCGCTCGTCGTTGTTGCCGTACTGCGGATATTCACCGTCAATTTCGAAGTCCACCGCCAGGCCGTTTTCGTCACGAATCGGTTTCACGCGAGCATATTTAATTGCGGACAAGGAGTCCGTCGCCACCGACAAGCCAGCAATCCCGCATGCCATCGTGCGATAAACATCACGATCGTGCAGTGCCATCAGCGAGGCTTCGTAGCTGTACTTGTCATGCATGTAGTGGATGAGGTTCAGCGCGCTGATGTACTGCACCGCCAGCCAGTCCATGAAGTGGTCGAGGTTATCCATCACTTTGTCGTAGTCCAGCACGTCGTCCATCAGCGGAGCCATTTTCGGGCCCACCTGAATCTTCAGCTTCTCGTCCATCCCGCCGTTGATTGCATACAGCAATGTTTTCGCCAGGTTAGCGCGTGCGCCGAAGAACTGCATCTGCTTACCAATCACCATTGGGCTGACGCAGCAGGCAATCGCGTAATCATCGCTGTTGAAGTCAGTGCGCATCAGATCGTCGTTTTCATACTGCAAGGAAGAGGTGACGATAGACACTTGCGCCGCATATTTTTTGAAGGCAATCGGCAGCGCTTCCGACCACAGAATAGTCAGGTTAGGTTCCGGTGCTGGCCCCATAGTGTGCAGGGTATGCAGATAACGGAAGGAGTTTTTGGTCACCAGTGTGCGGCCATCCAGCCCCATCCCGCCGATCACTTCCGTAGCCCAGATTGGATCGCCGGAGAACAGCGAATCAAATTCTGGTGTACGCAAGAAGCGCACCATGCGGATCTTCATGATGAAGTGGTCGATCAGTTCCTGCGCCTGCTGCTCATTGAGCACACCGGCTTTAAAGTCGCGTTCAATGTAGATATCGAGGAACGACGCGGTACGACCAAGAGACATCGCACCACCGTTTTGCGATTTCACCGCCGCCAGGTAGGCGAAATAGAGCCATTGCACCGCTTCCTGCGCATTTTGCGCCGGACGGGAAATGTCAAAGCCATATTTCGCTGCCATTTCCTGAATCTGTAACAGCGCACGACGATGTTCTGCCAGTTCTTCACGCAGACGGATAGTGGCTTCCAGATCTTCGCCTTTTTCCAGACGAGACTGAAGATCGGCAAATTGCAGTTCGCGTTCACGCACCAGATAGCTGATGCCGTACAACGCCACGCGGCGATAGTCTCCGATAATACGTCCGCGACCATAACCGTCCGGCAAACCGGTCAGTACCCCAGATTTACGGCAGCGCAGCATATCCGGTGAATAAACATCAAATACACCCTGGTTATGGGTTTTACGCAGATCGGTAAAGATGTACTCAAATTCGCTGTCCATTTCACGGCCATACGCGTGGAATGAACTTTTAATCATATTAATGCCACCGAACGGATGCAGCGCGCGTTTTAACGGCGCATCCGTTTGCAGACCCACTATTTTTTCCAGCGGCTGATCAATATATCCCGCATCATGAGCGGTAATGGTGGTGGCAATATTGGTATCGAAATCTAACGGCGCGTGAGTCGCGTTTTCGATACGAATGCCCTCCATTACTTTTTCCCACAACGCCGTGGTTGCAGGCGTTGCTTCGGCAAGGAAAGATTCATCCCCTTCATAAGGTGTATAGTTGTGTTGAATAAAATCGCGGACATTAATTTCGTTTTTCCAGTCCGTACCTTTAAAGCCAAGCCATGCGTCGGCGTACAGCTTATCGCTGGTATCGATATCTACCTTCATGAAAAATAATCTCTCTACAATACTTCAACTAAATTATGCAAATTCTGCGGGGGCGTTTACTTTGCCTAAATGAATCGCATCTAAGGCAATCATTTTTTCTTCGTTGGTCGGAATAACGGCGCAAATTACGCTCGCATTTTCACTGGAAATAATTCGTTCACCGTAAGAGTTAGATCGATTATTCATTTCTGTATCAATCTCTACTCCTAATACAGCTAAATGTCCCATAACCAAACGACGAATTAAACTTGAGTTCTCCCCTATTCCACCGGTGAATATAATTCCATCCAGGCGATGTAATGAGGCAGCGTGTCCGGCAATATGGCGGGCAATTCGGTGAACAAAGGTTTTAATTGCCAGTTGTGCACGCTCATGGCCTTCATGCCAGGCTTTTTCCAGTACGCGCAAGTCGGAAGAAAGACCGGAAATACCTAATAATCCCGACTCTTTATTTACCACGCGTTCCAGGTCGCCCAGGCTCTGGTTGGTTTGACTCGCCACCCAGGACATCGCACCGAAGTCAACATCACCACTGCGCGTGCCCATCATCAACCCTTCCAGCGGCGTCATTCCCATTGAGGTATCCACGCTCTGACCATTGCGAACTGCACAGATAGATGCACCATTGCCAAGATGCGCGACCACCAGACCGGAGTCATCTTCCGCCAGATCCAGCAGCGAATAGGCGCGCTGAGAAACGTAGCGGTGCGAGGTTCCGTGGAAGCCATAACGACGCACGCCAAGCTCTTCGTAATATTTCCACGGCAGGCCATATAAATAAGCCTCTGGAGCCATTGTCTGATGGAAGCTGGTATCAAATACCGCCACCTGAGTTACACCTGGAAATAATTGCTGTGCCGATTCAATACCACTTAAATTGGCGTAATTATGCAGCGGCGCAAGCGGGGAAACACGGCGGATATTATCAATGACCTCATCGGTAATAATGGCGGACTCGGTAAAAATACTGCCGCCGTGGGCGATACGGTGGCCAATTAAGGCCACTCTGTCATTTAAATTCCGTTTTTCCAGTTCAAATGCAATTGCCTTCAATGCACCTTCGTAGCTGTGGTGAGCCAGCGGTGCTGGCTCTCCTCCATTTACGGATAAGAATGCATTTTCCGAGTTAATACCATCGGCAATACCTGACATTAATACTTCACAGTCTGAGGTATCCAGCACAGAAAACTTAATTGAAGACGAACCACAGTTAATAACTAAAACAACCGGATATTCATTCATCTCTTTTCTCATCCTGAGTTACAGATTAAAACAGTTTGTATACGATGTTCAGGATGGTCAGCAGACCAATCACGGTGACAAACACGTTATCCAGACGACCACGGTATTTCGCCAGAGACGGCGCTTTACGAATGGCGTACATCGGCAACAGGCACAGCAGTGAGGCAATAATCGGCGCACCCATCGCTTCAATCAGGTCCAGAATGTTCGGGTTGGCGTAGGCGACAACCCAGGTAGAGCCCATGATGAAGATCATGCTGATAGTATTCAGTTTACCCAGCGACACTTTGGTTTTGTCACCTTTATAACCGAACTTCAGAATCAGACCGTTCAGACCTTCCAGCGTCCCCAAATAGTGACCGAAGAAAGATTTGAAGATAGCCACCAGTGCGATGATGGAAGCCGCATATTCCAGCGTAATAGCGAACGTCGTTTTGGTGCCGGTCATGGACGCAAAGTGGTTAGCCAGATAAGAAAGTACCGGAATATTCTGCGCTTTCGCTTCCGCCATATTCGCCGGAGAAAGTGTAAACAGGCAGCTAAAGGCGAAGAACATCACTACCGCAACCATCAACATGCTGGCGCGAGAGATAATTTGTGAACATTTACGCTCGGTGAAGTCGCGTCCAAAATCTTTCTCATACTCTTCACGTTTAGAAACCACGAAGGAAGAGACGATTGGCGAGAAGTTAAATGAGAAGACCATAATGGAAATCCCCAACCAGACGGTGATCAGAATGCCATCATGACCCGTTAACGACAGCGCACCGAGATCAACTTGATCGATAACCGCAGAGTTCCAGTAAGGGATCAGCGACAGAGAAATCAGCACCAGGCTGGCGATAAACGGCCATACCAGGTAGCTCATTACTTTAACCATCAGATCCTTACCAAACCAGATGACGAAGGCCATCAACAGCAGCAGGAACAGCGCCACAAAGCCGCGATTCAGTGGCGCAAAGCCGAGCTGGTTTTCCCAGAAAGTCATAAAGGTGTTGGTAATGGTAACGCCATAAATCCACAGCAGTGGGCAAATCGCGAAGAAATACAGGAACGTAATGACCACGCCGCCGGTTTTACCAAAATGCTCTTCCACCGTTTCCGTAATGTTGCCGGAAGGGTTAGAGCCGGAAAGGCACAGACGCGCCAGCGCCCGGTGACAATAAAACGCGATTGGGTATGCCAATACCAACATCAGCAGAATCGGAATTAGTCCGCCAAAACCTGCGCGGATAGGGAAGAACAGCACCCCGGCGCCGATTGCCGTGCCAAACAAACCTAACGTCCATGTGGTATCTGATTTACGCCATGACGATTGTTTTGTCTGGCTGGATACAATGCTATCTGAAGTACTCATATCCTATCCTCAACGAATTAATTAAGCGCCAACGAAACCGGTGATTTGAGAGACGCGGGAAAGATCGATATTACCGCCGGAAATAATACTGACGGTTTTTCTGTTTTGAATATATTGGTCTAATTTACCGCTTAATAATGCAGCACATGCCAGAGCGCCCGCGCCTTCGGTGACGACTTTATTGCGCTGAATTAAGGCAATCATACTGTTTCTGATTTCGTCTTCGCTAACCAGCACGATATCATCGACTAATTCACGAACGATTTCGTAAGTTAAATTACCCGGGCGAGCGACATCACAACCATCCGCCAGGGTGCCGGTAGTTCGGTGCGTGGTTATTTCTCCCGAGTGGAAAGAAGCCGCCATACCGTGAACGTTTTCTGACTGCACACCAATAACACGGATAGTTGGGTTAATAGATTTAATCGCCACTGCAATACCGGCAATTAAACCACCACCGCCAATTGGTACAATTACGTTATCGACATCATAGAGATCTTCCATAATTTCCAGACCAATCGTTCCCTGGCCGGCAATGACTTTCGGATCATCATAAGGGGGAATAAAGATGCGACCTTCCGTTTCGACAATTTCACTTACTTTGGCGATGGTATCGTTGAAGTTATCGCCATGCAGTACGACTTCAGCGGAGTAGTCACACGTTGCCGCAACTTTGGATTTTGGCGCGCCTTTCGGCATCACGACTTTACCATCAATCCCCAGCATCGCACAGGAAAGCGAAACCCCTTGTGCATGGTTGCCCGCCGAACAGGCCACTACCCCCTTGCGTTTCTCGGCATCGGTTAAGGAGCTTAATTTATTAAATGCACCTCGAATTTTAAATGAACCAGTACGCTGCATGTTTTCAAACTTCAGGAATATTTCACCTTTGCAACGTTCACTAAAGTAGTTAGAGCGAGGCATGCCTGTTTTATAAATTCGCCCAGCCAGACGTTGTTTTGCTTCAATAATGTCATCAATAGCAACCGGCAGATCGTATGTAATATGCATTATAAAACCTCTTCGCCTGAATTAAATTTGTAGGTAACCGTAACCAACACCTGTAAAAATACAGGTGGATTATTCATGTTTAAATAAAAAACAAATAACTAACCAACTTCTATTAATTGCCTTCGTCGACACCCATTATAAGATGAATACTCTTTAGCTAATTCCACCAAAACTGATGCTGCTTTTTTGATACGATAATTTTTTGACCATACTGCGGCATATCGTGCCACCGGCAACGTTTCCTCAACCGGAATAGTAATAAATTGATTAGAACCAAAAGGTGAAGTCATATCGCAGGGAATAACGGTTAAGAAATCAGCATTGAGAACAAGATTATAAATGGTGACGACCGAGTCGGTTTTAACGATGTTTTCAATACTGATGCCATTTCTTTGTAGCGTGGTGAGTAGCTCGCTGTAGTATCCCATATTCGTTTGTGGCAACACCCACTGTTCGTTCTTCAAAGACTCCAGCGTGGTGGTGCCGGTGCATGTTCGGGACTTACCGGCAACCAGCACGAATTCTGATTCGAACAGCGGCTCAACATGCAAATCCTGAAGCTTCATTTCTGCACTTAACGTACCTATCGCAAAATCCAGGCGCCCATCGCGGATAGCCGGTAAGAACGAAGACAGTTGCGCTTCATACATTGAGACCTGCGCTTTCGGGAACACCTCTTTGAATTTGTTGATCATCCCGGACATAAAGGTAAAGCCAATCAGCGATGGAAAACCAAATGAGACTTCCACTACAGCCTCAGTGGACATACCGCTAATCTCATTAACCATATTTTTCATTTCGCGGGTAATGGATTCGGAACGAGAGAGCAACAATTGACCAGCAGGTGTCAGCGTTACGCCGGTATTTTTCCGAACGACTAATTCAACGCCAAAATAATCTTCAATATCGTTAATGATTTTACTTACCGCTGGTTGAGTTAACCCTAATTCTTTTGCAGCCGATCCAATAGAGCCACTTCTGATGACTTCCTGAAAGACTACCAGGTGTTGCGTTTTAGGAAGAAGAATAGTGCTCATAACAACCTGCGTTAATTACCTCATTGACGGAATGAATTGTATCAAAATGGAATGAACAGGATATGTGCGACCACTCACAAATTAACTTTCAATAGTTTTCCAGGTAAATCCTTAAAGCGATATGTCCATTTAATATCAATGAGTTAGACAATAAAAATCAACACAAAGCCTGACTTTTATCAAAAAAACAAGGGGGGATAACCATATTTTATGGCGATAACAACACGCTTGATTTTTCTTATTAGAAAATGCGCTTAGACGATATTTCAATCAATTACCGTGTATTTCGCAGACGAATTTTAAGTTAAATTTAATGCGCAAGTTATCAAATTTTATTATAAATAAATCGTTTTCATAGATAAATAATGCGGCACATCACATTTTTTTGCGCCATTTGTTGAAGATGAAACATTGATTATAGCAAAGACTTAAAACCCAATAAACATACATTAAACAAATAAAACAATTGATTAACGTCATTTTTCCTCTCAATGGCAGGACGTCATTTTGTGAACGCAATCGTTTCCCATGATTTATTCTTGTTTTACGGTTACCGAATAGCATTTTGTGTTGAGGATCACAAAACTAATAATTGCTATTCGAAGTAAGTTATCAGCATAGACCACAGGATGGCTAAAAAGAGTGTTTATATTAAACCAACAGGCCGCGTTCTTTTGGGTATAGCGTCGTGGACAGTCATTCATCTTCCTGCCCGCCCCAAAAAGAAAAAACCCGCCAGCTTGCACTGACGGGCTTTGTTAAATCAGGTGAAACTGACCGATAAGCCGGGTTCTGTCGTGGACAGTCATTCATCTAGGCCAGCAATCGCTCACTGGCTCAAGCAGCCTACCCGGGTTCAGTACGGGCCGTACCTTATGAACCCCTATTTGGCCTTGCTCCGGGTGGAGTTTACCGTGCCACGGACTGTTACCAGCCGCGCGGTGCGCTCTTACCGCACCCTTTCACCCTTACCTGATCCCACTTGCGTGGGCCATCGGCGGTTTGCTCTCTGTTGCACTGGTCGTGGGTTTCCCCCCCAGGCGTTACCTGGCACCCTGCCCTATGGAGCCCGGACTTTCCTCCCCTCCGCCCGTCTCCCCCGAAGAGGACGACGACGAAGCGGCGACTGTCTGGTCAGCTTCGGCGCGAAGTATAGAGGGTTTGCACGCCCTTGTCACCCCGCACTGCGCATTCCAATCGCCAGTGTGGCGGCGATATTGCGTGAAGCGCGGTAAATATTGTCATAAGCCCCGCTGAAAGCTTCATCCAGGGTAACAATGCTGTTCAACACGCTGAATACGGCATCGATGCCGTGCTGATGCACAACGCCGACATCCTTCGTCAGACTCCCTGCAATACCAATTACCGGTTTATGGTATTTCTTCGCGACATTCGCTACGCCAATCGGTACTTTGCCGTGGATACTCTGGCTATCAATGCGCCCTTCTCCGGTGATCACCAACGTACAATCGTGAATATGTTCTTCCAGATTCAACGCCGTAGTCACAATCTCAATGCCGCTCTTTAGCTCTGCACCAAGAAACGCCATTAGCGCCGCCCCCATACCGCCCGCAGCACCAGATCCGGGGACGTCTTTCACATCAACATACAGCGATTTTTTGATGACATCAGCATAGTGAGAGAGATTCTTGTCCAGCTCAACAATCGTGGCTTCATTAGCCCCTTTCTGCGGGCCAAAGATACGTGAAGCGCCGCTGTCACCCACCAGCGGATTGGTGACATCGCAGGCGACGCGAATCGTACAATCCTTTAAGCGTGGATCAAGGCCAGAGATATCAATGGTATTCAGGGTATTGAGGCTGCCGCCACCAAAGCCGATTTCATTACCACAGGCATCGCTTAACTTCGCTCCCAGCGCCTGCACCATTCCCGCGCCGCCATCATTGGTAGCACTGCCGCCAATGCCGATAATAATAGTGGTTGCGCCACTCTCCAGCGCCTGCAAGATTAATTCACCCGTACCACGAGAAGTGGTCACCAACGGATCACGCTTTTCCGCTGGAACCAACGCCAGCCCACTGGCCGCCGCCATTTCAATAAACGCGGTTTTACCGTCGCCAGAGATCCCCCAACAGGCATTCACCTTCTCACCCAGCGGCCCCGTAACCCAGGCTTGACGTTCGGTCCCCTGAGTGGCAGCAATCATCGCTTCCACCGTTCCTTCACCGCCATCAGCAACGGGAACAGAAACATAGTGTGCATCAGGAAAAATTTCCCGAAATCCCTTTTCTATCGCCTGCGCAACCTCGCTGGCAGATAAACTTTCTTTGTAAGAGTCTGGGGCGATTACGATTTTCATATCTTTGCCTGTTACCACATGACGCCGGAGGGCGTTTCTCTTATTCGGCCTGGCTCCCAGCCCGGATTGCACCACGCCATCCGGGCACGAAGTCACTCGCGAGTGACTTCGACTTTCGCCAGTTTTTCGTAGTAGCACGCCAGAGCGCTGTGGTCTGCTGTTCCCAGCCCATCGGCACGCAGCGCCTGCATCATCTCCATGACCACTGCGGTCAGCGGCAATTGCGCACCAACGTCATGGGAGGTATCCAGCGCATTTGCCAGATCCTTAATATGCAGATCGATACGGAAGCCCGGCTTGAAATTCCTGTCCATCACCAGCGGCGCTTTTGCATCGAGTACAGTACTTCCCGCCAGCCCACCACGAATCGCCTGATAAACCAGATCAGGATTAACGCCCGCTTTGGTTGCCAGCGTTAACGCTTCTGACATCGCCGCAATATTCAGCGCTACAATGACCTGGTTTGCCAGTTTGGTGACGTTGCCTGCACCGATTTCTCCGGTATATACAACGGATCCCGCCATCGCTTTCATCAAGTCATAGTATTTGTCGAAAATAGCTTTGTCGCCACCCACCATCACTGACAGGGTGCCATCGATGGCTTTCGGTTCACCGCCGCTCACCGGGGCGTCCAGCATATCAATACCTTTCGCTTTCAGTGCTTCGCTGATTTCACGGCTTGCCAGCGGAGCGATTGAACTCATATCGATTAATACCGTCCCTGGTTTTGCACCTTCAATGATGCCATTTTCCCCCAGCGCCACCTCTTTCACGTGCGGAGAGTTTGGCAGCATGGTAATGATGACATCGCACTGTTCAGCGATGGCTTTAGCCGTAGACGCGGTTTCTGCGCCTGCGGTAATCACGTCAGCGATAGCTTCTGGATTACGGTCAGAAACCACCAGCGAGTAACCTGCTTTCAGAAGGTTTTTACTCATTGGTTTACCCATAATACCCAGGCCAATAAAACCAACTTTCATAGTCATATCAATCATCTCTCTTGTTGCGGTGGTCGTTATTTTTTAAAGGCATCTGCCAGTTTCTGCGTGGCGGAGCGGAAAATACCGAGGTCGCTGCCGACAGCGACAAATGTGGCACCCCATTCCAGATAACGGCGTGCATCGGCTTCAACTGGCGCGAGGATGCCACTGGGTTTACCGTAAGCGCTGGCGCGGTTGAAAATATGTTGAATCGCTTTTTGTACCTCCGGATGTGACGCATTGCCGAGATGACCTAATGCCGCCGCCAGATCGCTGGGGCCAACGAAAATGCCATCAACGCCTTCGGTCGCAGCGATGGCGTCAACGTTATCGACGCCCTGCTGGCTTTCGATTTGCGCCAGAATGGCGATGTTCTTATTCGACCGGGCGAAATAGTCCGGTACGGTGCCAAACATATTGGCGCGGTGAGAAACGGAGACGCCGCGAATACCTTCTGGTGGATAACGCGTTGATGCTACCGCCTGTACCGCGTCTTCTTCCGTTTCGACAAAGGGGATCAGGAAGTTGTAAAAACCGATATCTAACAGGCGCTTAATAATCACCGGTTCGTTGGTCGGCACCCTCACTACTGGCGCACTGGCGCTACCTTTCAACGCCATCAACTGCGGGATGAACGTGGAAATATCGTTTGGCGCATGTTCGCCATCCAGCACCAGCCAGTCAAAGCCAGCCAAACCAAGAACTTCAGTGCTGATCGGGTTGGAAAGTGCTGACCAGCAGCCAATCTGTACCTGTTTCGCAGCCAACGCGGCTTTGAACTTATTGGGGAAAATATCGTTCTTCATCGCTTATACCTTTGCTTATTTCTGCAATTCCATACGTTTAATGTCACCAACCACGAAGAGGTAGCAGACCATTGCCATCAGCGCCGAACATCCCACAAATACCAGCGCCGCATTGAAGGAATGCAGTTCACTAACCAGGTAACCAATCACCAGTGGAGTGACAATGGAGGCGACATTGCCAAAGACGTTAAAGACGCCGCCGCAGAGGCCAACAATCTCTTTCGGTGCGGTATCGGAAACCACCGGCCAGCCCAGTGCGCCAAATCCTTTGCCAAAGAAGGCTAACGCCATCAGCATGACCACCAGCGTGGTGTTGTTGGTGTAGTTACATAAGATGATGGTGGAAGCCAGCAACATTCCCAGCACAATTGGTAGCTTACGTGCCAGAGTCAATGACAAACCGCGTTTGATCAGATAATCCGAGAAGACACCCCCAAGCACGCCGCCAGCAAATCCACACAATGCCGGAATCGACGCAACCAGGCCGACTTTCAGAATCGACATCCCCTTTTCCTGTACCAGATAAATCGGGAACCAGGTGAGGAAGAACCAGGTGATGGTGTTGATAAAATATTGCCCGAAAAATACCCCCAGCATCATGCGGTTAGAGAGCAATTGCTTGATGTAATGCAGCTTAGGACCGCTTGCTGTCGCACCGCCTGGCTTTTTGTGATCCATATCGACCACCGCACCATTTTCGGAGATAAACTTCAACTCTTCCGCAGACATGCGCGGATGGTCTGTCGGGTTATGAATCAACTTAATCCACAGCGCCGTTAGTACAAAACCAATCCCCCCCATAACGGTAAAGACGTGCTCCCAGCCCCAGGCGAAAGTCAGCCAGCCAAGCAGCGGCGAAAAGAGCGCCAGCGAGAAATATTGCGCCGAGTTAAAGATGGCGGAAGCTGTTCCGCGTTCTTTAGTCGGGAACCAGGCGGCAACAATACGGGCGTTCGCCGGGAATGACGGCGCTTCCGAGAAGCCCAACATAAAGCGCATGAAGAACATGGAGATCCCTGCCCAGGCAATAGGGAACATATCGACAAAGCCTTGCAGGAAGGTAAACAGCGACCAGAAAAAGAGGCTGTAAGTGTAAACTTTCTTCGATCCAAACTTATCCAGCAGCCAGCCGCCAGGGATTTGCATTAGCAGATAGGCCCAGCCAAAAGCGGAGAAAATGTACCCCATCGAAACCGTGCTTAATTGCAGTTCTTTTGCTACTTCAGTACCGGCAATCGACAGCGTTGCACGGTCGGCATAGTTAACGGCTGTCACAATAAAAATAATAAATAATATTAAATAGCGGGTATGCACGCTTTTCTTTTTTTCTTCAATGGTGTCCAGAATCATTTTATTTACCTCGGGTACTTATGTTGATTTTTATTATTGGGAAGGTATTATTTATGAGTTCCATTCATATAGTTATGACAATGGCCTCGTGAATTAGTATAAGCAGCGGGGTAATAATAATCATTGTGCAAATGCGAACTTAAATAATGTAATTTAAATATTATTTTGAGCATATGCACATAACATTGCGCGCTAAAGCACAGATTTACGCTTTGCCTTGCCGGGTAGCGTCGCAATCCCTGAAATGATTGACATTGATCACATTTCTACCGTTAAACTCCTGACATTCTTATTTCACCTAATGAAGTTATTTATTTTTAAATGAGATCTAATGCTCATTTTAATATCCCCCTGGCTGGAGAATATTGAACAATGGCCAATATCGAAATAAGACAAGAAACGCCGACTGCGTTTTATATAAAAGTTCATGACACAGATAATGTGGCAATTATTGTTAATGATAATGGCCTGAAAGCAGGAACGCGTTTTCCGGACGGCCTGGAATTAATTGAGCATATTCCCCAGGGGCATAAAGTCGCATTGATCGACATTCCTGCTGATGGCGAAATTATTCGTTATGGCGAAGTGATTGGTTACGCCATGCGCGCCATCCCACGTGGAAGCTGGATCGATGAATCGATGGTGGTTCTGCCTGAAGCGCCCCCCTTACATACTTTGCCTCTGGCAACCAAAGTGCCGGAACCTTTACCTCCGCTGGAAGGTTATACCTTTGAAGGCTATCGCAATGCCGATGGCAGTGTGGGCACCAAGAACCTGCTCGGCATCACGACCAGCGTGCATTGTGTGGCTGGCGTCGTCGATTACGTGGTGAAAATTATTGAGCGCGACCTGCTGCCGAAATACCCGAACGTCGATGGTGTGGTGGGGCTGAATCACCTGTACGGCTGTGGCGTGGCGATTAATGCCCCAGCGGCGGTGGTGCCTATTCGAACCATTCACAACATTTCGCTGAACCCAAACTTTGGCGGCGAGGTGATGGTGATTGGCCTCGGATGCGAGAAATTGCAACCAGAGCGCCTGCTGGTCGGTACGGACGATGTGCAGGCTATTCCACTGGAAAGCGCCAGTATTGTCAGCTTGCAGGATGAAAAGCATGTCGGTTTTCAGTCAATGGTTGAGGATATTTTGCAGGTTGCCGAACGCCATCTGCACAAGCTGAATCAACGTCAGCGAGAAACCTGCCCGGCTTCAGAACTGGTTGTTGGTATGCAGTGCGGCGGCAGCGATGCGTTTTCTGGCGTGACAGCCAATCCGGCGGTTGGCTATGCGTCTGATCTGCTGGTGCGCTGCGGTGCAACGGTGATGTTCTCGGAAGTGACGGAAGTACGCGACGCCATTCATCTGCTGACGCCGCGCGCCGTTAACGAAGAGGTCGGTAAGCGTCTGCTGGAAGAGATGGAATGGTACGACAACTATCTCAATATGGGGAAAACCGACCGCAGCGCCAACCCTTCGCCGGGAAACAAAAAAGGCGGTCTGGCAAACGTCGTGGAGAAGGCTCTCGGCTCCATTGCCAAATCAGGTAAAAGCGCGATTGTAGAAGTGCTGTCGCCAGGGCAGCGTCCGACCAAACGTGGATTAATTTACGCCGCGACGCCAGCCAGCGACTTTGTCTGTGGCACCCAACAGGTGGCTTCAGGAATTACCGTTCAAGTATTTACGACCGGTCGCGGCACACCTTACGGCCTGATGGCAGTGCCGGTCATTAAAATGGCAACCCGTACTGAACTGGCGAACCGTTGGTTTGATTTGATGGATATTAATGCGGGCACCATCGCCACCGGCGAAGAGACGATTGAAGAGGTGGGCTGGAAACTGTTCCACTTTATTCTCGACGTTGCCAGCGGAAAGAAGAAAACCTTCTCAGACCAATGGGGGCTGCATAACCAACTGGCGGTGTTTAACCCGGCACCGGTGACTTGATAACTCAATTTGTATTATGCCCGATGGCACACGTTTATCGGGCATAGTAAGTCATAGCGAAGACGCATTCTCCCCGACCAGAATCACCTCAACCCCGGCCTTTCGTAGCCCTTCCAGACTATCCGCAGGAATGCCTTCATCGACAATGATCATATCGATCCGCTGGGTATCAATGATCTTATGTAAACTGGAGCGATTGAACTTACTGGAATCAGTAACCACGATGATCCGTTCCGCAACTTCGCACATCCGGCGGTTCAAACGGGCTTCATCTTCATTGTGCGTACTGACGCCGCGCTCCAGATCGATAGCATCTACACCGAGAAACAGCATGTCGAAGTGGTAATTTTGCAGCGATTGTTCAGCCTGATCGCCATAAAAAGATTGTGACTGACGGCGCAAATGCCCGCCGGTCATCAGTAGCTCAACGCCCTCAGCTTCCAGCAAAGCATTAGCCACGTTCATACCGTTGGTCATCGCAATCACGTCAGTATGCTTGCGCATCAGACGGGCAATCTCAAAGGTTGTGGTTCCGGAGTCGAGGATCACGCGATGGCCAGGCTTAATCAGCTCAACAGCAGCTTTCGCAACGCTGCGTTTCATCGCAGTGTTGAGCGCACTTTTATCTTCCACCGAAGGTTCGACTGACGGTGTCGTGCTATCGCAGATCAACGCGCCACCATAAGCACGCACGGCGATCCCCTGCTTTTCCAGAAATGCCAGATCGTTACGGATCGTCACCGTAGAAACGCCGTACAATGCCGATAGATCATTAACTTGCACACTTCCTTGCTGCCGCAGGCGCTGAATGATCTGTTCTCGTCTCTCACTGGTGCCTGTTACTCGCTTCTCGCCTGAAGCGTCGGTATTACTCATAGTAAGTCCTTTCGTAAAACTTTCGTTTCATTTCGTTTTGCTTATTAACGCCTTTCTATTAACCAAATGCAAGCCCACATTGCCCATTGACGCAAGCGCCCCTCGTTTCAGAAACTTTCATTATGTTTCTTTTGTGAATCAGATCAGAAAACTATTATCTTTCGTTTTATTTTTATCTCACCATGACGCAGTATCAATTGAAACAAAACGAAAGATCAAGGTTGCAGTAATCTAAACTGGAGAGGAAAGTGAAACATCTGACAGAAATGGTGAGGCAGCACAAAGGGGGCAAAACAAATGGGATTTATGCCGTTTGTTCCGCACATCCGCTGGTGCTGGAAGCTGCCATCCGCTACGCCTTCTCAAACCAAACGCCACTACTGATTGAAGCAACGTCCAATCAGGTGGATCAGTTCGGCGGTTATACCGGAATGACGCCTGCCGATTTTCGCGGCTTTGTTTGCCAGCTTGCCGACTCGCTGAATTTCCCACAAGACATGCTAATTCTCGGTGGCGATCATCTGGGACCTAACCGCTGGCAAAACCTGCCCGCAACCCAGGCGATGGCTAATGCCGATGATTTGATAAAAAGCTACGTCACGGCGGGATTCAAAAAAATTCACCTTGATTGCAGCATGTCCTGTCAGGGCGATCCGATCCCCTTAACCGATGACATCGTTGCTGAACGCGCCGCTCGCCTGGCGAAAGTGGCGGAAGAAACCTGCCGTGAACACTTTGGCGAGGCCGATCTGGTGTATGTCATTGGAACTGAAGTTCCGGTTCCTGGCGGCGCACATGAAACCTTAAGCGAACTGGCAGTGACTACACCGGATGCCGCCCGCACCACGCTGGAAGCCCATCGTCATGCTTTTGAAAAGCAAGGTCTGAATGCCATCTGGCCACGTATTATTGCGCTGGTGGTACAACCCGGCGTCGAATTCGATCACACCAACGTTATTGATTATCAGCCTGCAAAAGCGATCGCCTTAAGTCAGATGGTCGAAAACTACGAAACACTGATTTTCGAAGCTCATTCTACCGATTATCAAACACCGCAATCGCTGCGCCAGTTGGTCATTGACCACTTTGCCATTCTGAAAGTTGGCCCGGCGCTGACCTTCGCCCTACGTGAAGCCCTGTTTTCTCTGGCGGCTATCGAAGAAGAACTGGTGCCAGCAAAAGCCTGTTCTGGTCTGCGTCAGGTACTGGAAAACGTGATGCTCGACCGTCCGGAATACTGGCAAAGCCATTACCACGGGGACAGGAACGCGCGTCGTCTGGCACGCGGCTACAGTTACTCGGATCGCGTGCGTTATTACTGGCCAGACCGGCAGATTGATGATGCTTTCGCCCACCTGGTCCGCAACCTGGCAGATGCGCCAATTCCGCAGCCACTCATCAGCCAGTACCTGCCGCTGCAATACGTAAAAGTTCGCTCCGGCGAGCTACAGCCAACGCCACGGGCACTCATTATTAACCATATTCAGGACATCCTGGCGCAGTACCACGCTGCCTGTGAAGGCCAGTAAGCCATAACAAAAACGAGGAACACGCTATGCCAAATATTGTTTTAAGCCGGATTGATGAACGCTTGATTCACGGTCAGGTCGGCGTTCAGTGGGTTGGATTTGCGGGGGCAAATCTGGTTCTGGTAGCCAATGATGAGGTTGCCGAAGAGCCGGTACAACAAAACCTGATGGAAATGGTGCTGGCAGAAGGGATCGCCGTGCGTTTCTGGACACTACAAAAAGTGATCGACAACATCCACCGCGCTGCTGATCGGCAGAAAATCTTGCTGGTTTGTAAAACACCAGCCGATTTCCTGACGCTGGTTAAAGGTGGCGTTCCGGTTAACCGCATTAACGTTGGCAATATGCACTACGCCAATGGCAAACAGCAAATCGCCAAAACGGTTTCTGTGGATGCGGGCGATATCGCGGCATTTAACGACCTGAAATCCGCAGGGGTGGAATGCTTCGTTCAGGGCGTCCCGACAGAACCTGCTGTGGACCTCTTTAAATTACTTTGAGGGATTCATCATGGAAATCAGTCTGTTGCAGGCATTCGCGTTGGGCATTATCGCCTTTATCGCAGGCCTGGATATGTTTAACGGCTTAACCCATATACACCGCCCGGTGGTTCTCGGGCCGTTGGTCGGACTGGTACTTGGCGATCTGCATACCGGTATTTTAACTGGCGGTACACTGGAACTGGTGTGGATGGGGCTGGCTCCGCTGGCGGGCGCACAGCCACCTAACGTGATTATCGGTACTATCGTCGGCACGGCATTTGCCATCACTACCGGCGTGAAACCGGATGTCGCGGTCGGCGTCGCCGTACCTTTCGCGGTCGCGGTACAAATGGGGATTACCTTCCTGTTCTCGGTGATGTCTGGTGTGATGTCCCGCTGCGACCGAATGGCGGAGAATGCCGATACGCGCGGTATTGAGCGCGTAAACTATCTGGCGCTACTGGCGCTCGGCACCTTCTATTTTCTCTGCGCTTTCCTGCCAATTTACTTCGGTGCGGAACATGCCAAAACCATCATTGATGTCCTGCCGCAACGGTTAATCGACGGCCTCGGCGTCGCGGGCGGCATCATGCCAGCAATCGGTTTTGCCGTACTACTGAAAATCATGATGAAAAACGTCTATATCCCTTACTTCATCCTGGGGTTCGTTGCCGCCGCCTGGCTCAAGTTACCGGTGTTGGCTATTGCCGCCGCCGCGCTGGCGATGGCGCTGATCGACCTGCTGCGTAAATCTCCTGAACCGACTCAACCTGCGGCACAGAAAGAGGAATTTGAAGATGGCATCTAATCAAACGACCCTGCCGAACGTCAGCGAAAATGAAGAAACACTGCTGAACGGCGTCAATGAAAACGTATATGAAGATCAGAGCATTGGCGCAGAGCTAACGAAAAAAGATATCAATCGCGTCGCATGGCGTTCCATGCTGTTACAGGCTTCTTTCAACTACGAACGTATGCAGGCTTCCGGTTGGCTGTACGGTCTGTTACCTGCACTGAAAAAGATCCACACCAATAAACGCGACCTGGCGCGCGCCATGAAAGGGCATATGGGTTTCTTCAATACTCACCCGTTTCTGGTGACGTTTGTTATTGGCATTATCCTCGCGATGGAGCGTTCCAAGCAGGACGTTAACAGTATTCAGAGCACCAAGATTGCTGTCGGTGCGCCGCTGGGCGGGATTGGCGATGCGATGTTCTGGCTGACGTTGCTACCAATTTGTGGCGGGATTGGTGCCAGTCTGGCGTTGCAAGGATCTATTCTCGGCGCTGTCGTATTTATTGTTCTGTTCAACGTGGTGCATCTCGGTATGCGTTTTGGCCTTGCACATTACGCTTATCGCATGGGCGTCGCGGCGATCCCGCTGATTAAAGCGAATACCAAAAAAGTCGGCCATGCGGCGTCTATCGTCGGGATGACGGTAATCGGCGCGCTGGTTGCAACCTATGTCCGTTTAAGCACCACTCTGGAAATCACGGCGGGCGACGCAGTGGTTAAGTTGCAGGCTGACGTTATCGACAAACTGATGCCTGCCTTCTTACCGCTGGTCTATACCCTGACCATGTTCTGGCTGGTACGTCGCGGCTGGAGTCCGTTGCGCCTGATTGCAATCACGGTGGTTCTCGGCATCGTCGGTAAATTTTGCCATTTCCTTTAAATACAATGAGGTAATAGATGTTAAGTATTATTTTGACAGGGCATGGCGGATTTGCCAGCGGCATGGAAAAAGCGATGAAACAAATTCTCGGTGAGCAATCGCAGTTTATCGCCATCGATTTTCCGGAAACCTCAAGCACCGCGCTGCTTACATCGCAGCTTGAAGAAGCCATCGCCCAACTGGATTGTGAAGACGGCATTGTTTTTCTGACGGATTTGCTCGGCGGCACGCCGTTTCGCGTGGCTTCAACGCTGGCGATGCAAAAACCGGGCTGTGAAGTGATCACCGGCACCAATTTGCAACTGTTACTGGAGATGGTGCTGGAACGTGAAGGATTAAGTAGCGAAGAGTTTCGCGTGCAGGCGTTGGAGTGCGGACACCGTGGGCTGACCAGTCTGGTGGACGAGCTGGATCGCTGCCATGAAGAATGTCCGGTCGAGGAAGGGATATAAGGTAAGCGCCCTGCCGCTGTTAGTAAAAGACAGTGGGTGACGTTTTACACTTTCGTTTCTTTTCTGGCTTTCACTTCCCCCCGCAAGGTCTTTCTTTTGTTTTGACCTTTGCACCGGTGTCGGATGCGACGCTGACGCGTCTTATCCGACCTACGGAGCGTCGTTGCGGCGTAAATGTCGGATGTCTTATCCGACCTACGGCTGGTGACAGCCAGGCGGATAAGGCGTTTACGCCGCATCCGGCAATCAGTGCTGATATTTACACCATCATACAATCCCTTTCACTTCCCTTATCTTTTCTTTCAACGATCACAAATTTCGTTTTATTTCTTTTTTCACCATTGAACTTTCAGTTTCTTTTCTATAAATTTTAATCAACGAAAGAAATAACCAAGTGAAATGAAACGAAAGGCAAGCGAAAGCTACCCGCCTGAAGTCAAGTTCATCAGACTAAGGATTGCGTTATGCCAGAAAATTACACCCCTGCTGCTGCAACCACCGGCACATGGACTGAAGAAGAGATCCGCCATCAGCCTCGCGCATGGATCCGTTCGCTCACCAACATCGACACGTTACGTTCTGCGCTCGATAACTTCCTTGAACCGTTACTGCGCAAAGAGGATCTGCGGATCATCCTGACCGGAGCCGGAACCTCGGCATTTATCGGTGACATCATCGCGCCATGGCTCGCCAGCCAGACTGGAAAAAACTTCAGCGCCGTACCGACCACCGATCTGGTCACTAATCCAATGGATTACCTGAATCCAGCTCATCCTCTGCTGCTGATCTCCTTCGGTCGTTCCGGCAACAGCCCGGAAAGCGTCGCTGCCGTGGAACTGGCGAATCAGTTTGTGCCGGAGTGCTACCACTTGCCGATCACTTGTAACGAAGCGGGCGATCTCTATCAAAACGCGATTAACAGCGACAACGCGTTTGCCCTGCTGATGCCAGCAGAAACGCACGATCGCGGCTTTGCGATGACCAGCAGCATTACCACCATGATGGCCAGTTGCCTCGCGGTTTTCGCGCCAGAGACGATCAACAGCCAGACCTTCCGTGACGTGGCGGATCGTTGCCAGGTAATCCTGACCTCGCTGGGCGATTTCAGCGAAGGTGTGTTTGGTTACGCGCCGTGGAAACGGATCGTTTATCTCGGCAGCGGTGGCTTACAAGGCGCGGCACGCGAGTCGGCGTTGAAGGTACTGGAACTGACTGCGGGTAAGCTGGCGGCCTTTTATGATTCCCCAACCGGATTCCGTCATGGCCCGAAATCGCTGGTCAATGACGAAACGCTGGTGGTGGTGTTTGTCTCCAACCACCCTTATACCCGTCAGTATGATCTTGATCTGCTGGCAGAATTACGCCGCGATAACCAGGCAATGCGCGTGATCGCCATCGCCGCTGAAAGCAACGACATTATCACTGCGGGTCCGCATATCATCCTGCCGCCGTCCCGTCACTTTATCGACGTTGAGCAGGCATTTTGCTTCCTGATATACGCTCAGACGTTTGCACTGATGCAGTCGCTGTATATGGGCAATACGCCGGATACCCCATCAGCCAGCGGCACCGTTAACCGTGTGGTGCAAGGTGTCATTATTCATCCGTGGCAGGCATAAGAGGATCGCATTATGAGCATTATCTCCACCAAATATCTGTTACAGGATGCCCTGGCCAATGGTTACGCAGTGCCTGCCTTTAACATTCATAACGCCGAGACGATCCAGGCGATCCTCGAAGTATGTAGTGAAATGCGATCGCCGGTGATCCTCGCCGGGACGCCGGGCACCTTTAAACATATCGCCCTGGAAGAGATCTACGCCCTGTGTAGCGCCTATTCCACGACCTACAACATGCCGCTGGCGCTGCATCTCGACCACCACGAATCGCTGGATGATATTCGCCGTAAAGTCCACGCCGGCGTGCGCAGTGCGATGATCGACGGCAGTCACTTCCCGTTTGTCGAGAACGTGAAGCTGGTGAAATCGGTTGTCGACTTCTGCCACTCGCAGGATTGCAGCGTGGAAGCGGAACTGGGTCGCTTGGGCGGTGTGGAAGATGATATGAGCGTTGACGCCGAAAGCGCGTTCCTTACCGACCCACAAGAAGCTAAACGCTTTGTCGAACTAACGGGCGTCGACAGCCTGGCGGTGGCGATTGGTACGGCGCACGGGTTATACAGCAAAACGCCGAAGATTGATTTCCAGCGACTGGCGGAAATTCGTGAAGTGGTGGATATTCCACTGGTGCTGCATGGTGCCAGCGATGTCCCGGATGAATTTGTCCGTCGCACTATTGAACTTGGCGTCACAAAAGTGAACGTTGCCACGGAATTAAAAATAGCCTTCGCTGGCGCAGTAAAAGCCTGGTTTGCGGAAAATCCGCAAGGTAATGATCCTCGTTATTATATGCGCGTCGGCATGGATGCAATGAAAGAAGTTGTCAGAAACAAAATTAATGTCTGTGGTTCAGAAAATAGAATTTCCGCGTAATTATTGATTTTTTTTACGATTTATTTGAGTGTGCTGCCCGGTTAATATCGGGTAGTGCCTTAATGGTAAAGGAGATTATTAAAATTTAATAAATACACCAATATAATATCGCAACAGTAATATATTTAAATAAATTATATTATTCAACTTTTATGGTGAGGATTAAAAATGAGCAGTCCAAATATTCTCTTAACCCGTATTGATAATCGTCTGGTTCATGGCCAGGTTGGCGTTACCTGGACATCCACCATCGGCGCAAATTTGCTGGTGGTCGTGGATGATGTTGTCGCTAATGATGATATTCAACAGAAATTAATGGGCATTACCGCGGAAACTTACGGTTTTGGCATTCGTTTCTTTACTGTCGAAAAAACCATTAACGTCATCGGCAAAGCTGCACCACATCAGAAGATATTCCTGATTTGCCGTACACCGCAAACAGTACGTAAATTGGTGGAAGGGGGAATAGAACTGAAAGACGTTAACGTCGGAAATATGCATTTCTCGGAAGGGAAAAAGCAAATCAGCAGTAAAGTTTATGTCGATTTTCAGGATCTCGCTGATTTACGTTTTATTAAGCAACGCGGCGTGAATGTTTTTATTCAGGACGTCCCCGGTGATCAAAAAGAACAAATACCTGACTAAATCTAAAATCGCCTTAATATTGGTTTGAGGTAATAAAAATGCATGAAATAACCCTAATTCAGGGGCTATCCCTGGCGGCATTAGTTTTCGTTCTGGGGATTGATTTTTGGCTGGAAGCCTTGTTTTTATTCCGTCCGATAATCGTTTGTACCCTTACTGGAGCAATACTCGGTGATATTCAGACCGGCTTAATTACCGGTGGTCTGACAGAACTGGCGTTCGCCGGATTAACCCCTGCCGGTGGTGTTCAACCGCCCAACCCTATCATGGCGGGTCTGATGACTACCGTCATTGCGTGGTCTACGGGGGTGGATGCCAAAACGGCAATTGGTCTTGGCCTGCCGTTTAGTTTGTTAATGCAGTACGTCATTCTGTTTTTCTATTCCGCTTTCTCATTATTTATGACCAAAGCGGATAAATGCGCGAAAGAGGCGGATACGGCCGCGTTTTCCCGACTTAACTGGATAACGATGCTGATTGTTGCCTCTTCATATGCAGTGATTGCGTTTCTTTGTACCTACCTGGCGCAAGGCGCGATGCAGGCGCTGGTAAAGGCGATGCCAGCCTGGTTGACTCATGGTTTTGAAGTGGCCGGCGGTATTTTACCTGCCGTTGGTTTTGGTCTGCTGCTGCGCGTGATGTTCAAAGCGCAATACATCCCTTACCTGATCGCCGGTTTCCTGTTTGTTTGCTACATCCAGGTCAGCAACCTGTTACCGGTCGCCGTACTGGGGGCAGGTTTTGCGGTGTATGAATTTTTCAATGCGAAATCCCGGCAGCAAGCGCAACCGCAGCCCGTTGCCAGTAAAAATGAAGAAGAGGACTACAGCAATGGGATCTGAAATCAGTAAAAAAGATATCACCCGTCTGGGCTTTCGTTCATCGCTGCTGCAAGCGAGCTTTAACTACGAAAGGATGCAGGCGGGGGGATTTACCTGGGCGATGTTGCCGATCCTGAAAAAGATTTATAAGGACGACAAACCGGGCTTAAGCGCGGCGATGAAAGATAACCTCGAATTTATTAACACCCACCCGAATCTGGTCGGATTCCTGATGGGATTACTCATTTCGATGGAAGAGAAAGGGGAAAATCGCGACACCATTAAAGGCCTCAAAGTGGCGCTGTTTGGCCCAATCGCCGGGATTGGCGATGCGATTTTCTGGTTTACCTTATTGCCGATTATGGCGGGGATTTGCTCATCGTTTGCCAGCCAGGGAAACCTGTTGGGGCCGATTCTGTTTTTCGCCGTTTACCTGCTTATCTTTTTCCTGCGCGTTGGCTGGACTCACGTTGGTTATTCGGTCGGTGTGAAGGCGATTGATAAAGTGCGAGAGAACTCGCAGATGATCGCCCGTTCGGCAACTATCCTCGGGATCACGGTAATCGGCGGGCTGATCGCTTCGTATGTACATATTAACGTCGTGACGTCGTTTGCTATCGACAGTACTCACAGCGTCGCGCTGCAACAGGATTTCTTCGATAAAGTCTTCCCGAATATTTTGCCGATGGCTTACACCCTGTTGATGTATTACTTATTACGGGTGAAAAAAGCGCATCCGGTGCTGTTAATCGCCGTCACGTTCGTGCTTTCCATCGTTTGTTCCGCATTCGGTATTTTGTAAATGGAATGAGGCACTGCGCCTGACGGTGCCTCAGATTGTTGACAAAGTGCGCTTTGTTCATGCCGGATGCGGCGTGAACGCCTTGTCCGGCCTACAAAAGCACACAAATTCAATATATTGCAGAGATCACGTAGGCCTGATAAGCGTAGCGCATCAGGCAATTTAGCGTTTGTCATCGGTCTTCGCATCGCGCCTGACGGTGCCTCTCTACACAAGGAATTTCTCCTCATGCAAACCTTACAGCACTTCGATGACTACACTGCGCTCAGTGAACACGCCAGCGAACATTTGCTGACGTTAATCCGCAACAAACCCAATGCAGTCATCTGCCTCGCGACCGGCGCAACCCCCGTGCTTACCTACAGTTATCTGGTGGAAAAAATCCACCAGCAGCACGTTGATGCCAGCCAACTGACCTTCGTGAAGCTCGACGAATGGGTAGATCTGCCATTAACCGCGCCCGGCACCTGCGAAACCTTCCTTCAGCAACATATCGTGCAGCCGCTGGGGTTACGTGAAGACCAGCTCATCAGCTTTCGTTCCGAAGGGATAAACGAGACAGAGTGCGAGCGGGTAACGGATTTAATTGCACGCAAAGGTGGTCTCGATTTGTGCGTTCTCGGATTGGGGAAAAACGGTCATCTGGGACTGAACGAACCGGGAGAAAGCCTGCAACCGGCCTGCCATATCAGCCAACTTGATGTGAAAACCCAGCAACATGAGATGTTAAAAACCGCTGGTCACCCCGTGACCCGGGGGATCACCTTAGGCTTGAAGGATATTCTCAATGCCCACGAAGTTTTGCTACTGGTGACTGGCGAAGGAAAGCAGGATGCGACAGAACGTTTTCTCACAGCCACAGTCTCCACCACTATCCCCGCTTCGTTTTTATGGCTACATAACCATTTCACATGTTTGATTGATGGGATGCGTCATCGTTAACATCCCCCTAAGCCAGGCAAAAGCAAGTGGCCCCTGGGTTCTTCAAACGGGGCCACGGAGATATATCACTCCCCTTGCTGCTCCAGCGCATACTTATACAGCGCGTTTTTCTTCACGCCGTGAATTTCTGCTGCCAGCGCCGCCGCTTTTTTCAGCGGCAGTTCTGCCTGCAACAGCGCCAGCGTGCGCAGCGCATCGGCGGGCAAATCATCCTCCTGTGCTTTATGCCCTTCGACAATCAGCACCATTTCACCTTTGCGGCGATTTTCATCTTCTTTTACCCACGCCAGCAGTTCGCCTACGGGCGCGCCGTGAATGTTTTCCCAGGTTTTGGTCAGTTCGCGAGCCAGCACTACGTAGCGCGATTCGCCCAGCACCGCGACAATATCTTCCAGGCTGTCTAACAGACGGTGGGTGGATTCATAAAAAATCAGCGTGCGCGGTTCCGTTTCAATGGCTTTTAGCGCATCACGGCGACCTTTTGATTTAGCAGGCAGGAAACCTTCATAACAAAAACGATCTGATGGCAAACCCGCGGCGCTTAATGCTGTAATGGCAGCACACGGCCCCGGTAGCGGCACCACGCGAATATCCGCTTCACGGCAGGTGCGCACCAGATGGTAGCCAGGGTCGTTAATCAGCGGCGTTCCGGCATCGGACACCAGCGCAATGTTTTGCCCCTCTTGCAGTTTCGCCAGCAGTGTTTCTGCTTTCTGTTGTTCGTTATGGTCGTGCAAGGCGAACAATCGGGCGTTAATCCCAAAATGTTGCAGCAGTAAACCGGTATGACGCGTATCCTCGGCGGCAATCAGATCAACGGCCTGCAATACCTCCAGCGCACGCTGGGTGATATCTGCCAGATTGCCGATTGGCGTCGGTACAATGTAGAGCTGACCTTGAGAATTATCCGCCGATTGGTGTTGTTTCATTGTGTCGTCCGTATTGCCGATTTAATATTGAGCATTGCGTAAAAAAAATATCACTGGATACATTATGGTACCCTCAACATTTTCTCGTTTGAAAGCCGCGCGTTGTCTGCCTGTTGTTCTGGCAGCCCTGATTTTCGCCGGTTGTGGCACCCATACCCCCGATCAGTCCACTGCCTATATGCAGGGCACGGCGCAGGCTGATTCTGCCTTTTATCTGCAGCAGATGCAGCAAAGCTCTGATGATACCAGGATCAACTGGCAATTACTCGCCATTCGTGCACTGGTGAAAGAAGGTAAAACCGGGCAAGCGGTAGAATTATTTAACCAACTGCCGCAGGAACTGAACGATACCCAGCGTCGCGAGAAAACTCTGCTGGCAGTAGAAATTAAACTGGCACAGAAAGATTTTACTGGCGCGCAAACCTTGCTGGTTAAAATTACTCCGGCAGATTTAGAGCCAAACCAGCAGGCACGTTACTGGCAGGCAAAAATCGATGCCAGCCAGGGGCGTCCTTCCATTGATTTATTGCGCGCTTTAATTGCTCAGGAACCGCTGCTCGGGGCGAAAGAAAAACAGCAAAATATTGACGCTACCTGGCAGGCGCTCTCCTCCATGACTCAGGAGCAGGCGAATACGCTGGTGATCAACGCCGACGAAAATATCCTGCAAGGCTGGCTGGATCTGCAACGCGTCTGGTTTGATAACCGCAACGATCCCGACATGATGAAGGCCGGCATTACCGACTGGCAGAAACGTTACCCGAACAATCCGGGCGCGAAAATGCTGCCAACGCAGTTGGTAAACGTAAAAGCGTTTAAACCAGCGTCAACCAATAAAATCGCCCTGCTGTTGCCGTTGAATGGTCAGGCCGCGGTGTTTGGTCGCACTATTCAGCAAGGATTTGAAGCGGCGAAAAATATCGGTACTCAACCAGTAGCAGCGCAGGTAGCTGCCGCACCTGCCGCGGACGTCACAGAACAGCCCCAACCGCAAACCGTGGATGGCGTTGCCAGCCCGGCACAGGCCTCTGTTAGCGATCTGACGGGTGAAGAAACCGAGGCACAGCCGGTGCCTGTAAACACCCCAACTGCAACCACCGCAGCAGTAAGCGCACCAGCAAATCCGTCAGCAGAACTGAAAATCTACGATACTTCTTCACAACCGCTTAGCCAGATCCTCAACCAGGTACAGCAGGACGGCGCGAGTATTGTGGTCGGCCCGCTGCTGAAAAATAACGTTGAAGAGTTGCTGAAGAGCAACACCCCGCTGAACGTGCTGGCGCTTAACCAGCCGGAAAATATCGAAAACCGTGCCAACATCTGTTATTTCGCGCTGTCGCCGGAAGATGAAGCGCGCGATGCAGCACGTCATATTCGTGACCAGGGCAAACAAGCGCCGCTGGTGCTGATCCCGCGCAGTTCGCTGGGTGATCGCGTAGCAAATGCGTTTGCGCAAGAGTGGCAGAAACTGGGCGGCGGCACCGTTCTACAACAAAAATTCGGCTCTACCAGCGAATTACGCGCGGGTGTCAACGGCGGTTCAGGTATCGCTTTAACGGGGAGTCCGATTACCCCCAGAACGACAACCGATTCCGGCATGACCACAAACAACCCAACGCTGCAAACCACGCCAACCGATGACCAGTTCACCAATAATGGCGGTCGTGTCGATGCGGTATACATTGTGGCAACGCCAGGCGAAATCGCCTTCATCAAGCCGATGATTACCATGCGTAACGGCAGCCAGAGCGGCGCAACGCTGTACGCCAGCTCCCGCAGCGCACAAGGCTCCGCGGGTCCTGATTTCCGCCTGGAGATGGAAGGTTTACAGTACAGTGAAATCCCAATGCTGGCAGGGAGTAACCTGTCATTAATGCAGCAGGCACTCAGTGCTGTGAACAACGATTATTCGCTGGCGCGAATGTATGCAATGGGTGTCGATGCCTGGTCACTGGCGAATCATTTCTCGCAAATGCGCCAGGTTCAGGGGTTTGAAATCAACGGTAATACCGGAGGTCTGACGGCTAACCCGGATTGCGTGATTAACAGGAAGTTATCATGGCTACAGTACCAACAAGGTCAGGTAGTCCCCGCCAGTTAACCACTAAACAGACCGGCGATGCGTGGGAAAAACAAGCGCGTCGCTGGCTGGAAGGCAAAGGACTGCAGTTTGTCGCCGCCAACGTGAACGAGCGTGGCGGCGAGATCGATTTGATAATGCGTGAAGGCCAGACCACCGTTTTTGTCGAGGTGCGTTACCGCCGCTCTGCACTCTACGGCGGCGCAGCAGCCAGTGTGACCCGTAGCAAACAACACAAATTATTACAGACTGCCCGCTTGTGGCTCGCGCGCCATAATGGGAGTTTTGATACTGTGGATTGCCGGTTCGATGTGGTAGCCTTCACCGGGAATGATGTTGAGTGGATTAAGGATGCCTTTAATGACCACTCATAATTAAGGTTTAAGGATTAGCGTGCTAGAAAGAATAAAAGCTTGCTTCACTGAAAGCATTCAAACTCAAATTGCGGCGGCAGAGGCGCTTCCGGATGCCATCTCCCGTGCAGCCATGACGCTGGTTCAGTCTCTGCTTAATGGCAACAAAATCCTCTGTTGTGGTAATGGGACTTCCGCTGCCAACGCACAGCATTTTGCTGCCAGCATGATCAACCGTTTCGAAACGGAGCGGCCCAGCTTACCTGCCATTGCACTAAATACTGATAATGTTGTCTTAACGGCGATTGCCAATGATCGCTTGCATGATGAAGTATATGCAAAACAGGTACGGGCGCTGGGACATGCGGGAGATGTGCTGTTAGCCATTTCTACTCGCGGTAACAGCCGCGATATCGTTAAAGCTGTTGAAGCCGCCGTTACGCGTGATATGACTATTGTGGCATTAACCGGCTATGACGGCGGTGAACTTGCAGGGTTGTTAGGGCCGCAAGACGTGGAGATCCGTATTCCTTCGCATCGTAGTGCTCGCATTCAAGAAATGCACATGCTGACGGTAAATTGCCTGTGCGATCTGATCGATAACACGCTTTTCCCTCACCAGGATGATTAAGGAGAATACATGAAGGCATTATCGCCAATCGCAGTCCTTATTTCCGCACTGCTGTTGCAAGGTTGTGTTGCTGCTGCCGTAGTGGGTACAGCCGCTGTGGGAACTAAAGCAGCGACCGATCCGCGCAGTGTCGGCACCCAGGTGGACGATGGCACCCTGGAAGTGCGCGTTAACAGCGCATTGTCGAAAGATGAACAAATTAAGAAAGAAGCGCGCATTAATGTAACGGCCTATCAGGGCAAAGTGCTGCTGGTTGGGCAGTCACCAAACACCGAACTTTCGGCTCGTGCAAAACAGATTGCGATGGGCGTAGACGGTGCCAACGAAGTGTATAACGAGATTCGTCAGGGCCAACCAATTGGTCTGGGCGAAGCGTCGAATGATACGTGGATCACCACTAAAGTTCGCTCGCAGTTGCTGGCAAGCGACCTGGTGAAATCGTCTAACGTGAAAGTAACCACCGAAAACGGCGAAGTGTTCCTGATGGGGCTGGTGACTGAGCGTGAGGCGAAAGCGGCGGCAGATATTGCCAGCCGGGTGAGTGGTGTGAAACGTGTGACCACGGCATTTACGTTTATTAAATAACAGCTCTTTGTAAAGCCTGATGTGACGCTGCCGCGTCTTATCAGGCCTACAATGGCACAAACCACAGGTCGGATAAGGCGCTTGCGCCGCATCCGACATGTTTTCCCTCGAATCAGAACAACAGCGCCAGACTGCCGACAATAACACCCGATACCGCCACCATCGCTCCCGTCAGCCATAATGCCTTCGCCGGAAACGCTTTGCGCAGCATAACTAACGACGGCAAACTCACCGCCGGAAGGGTCATCAATAATGCCAGCGCCGGAGCGGTTCCCATCCCTGCCAGCATCATCGTCTGCACAATCGGAATTTCTGCCGCCGTGGGAATGACAAACAAGCATCCCGCTACCGCCATCGCTATCACCCACATCAGGCTATTATCGACAGCGCCATCAGCATGGGGGAACAGCCAGACGCGAGCAGCCCCCAACGCCAGCACTGCCAGGATATAAACCGGGATCGTACTCCAGAAAAGCGTCCACAGCGCCCTGCCCCAGCGGCTAAAAAATCTGCCCTGCACTTCTGGCATGTCGATTTCGACCGGTGCCTGCGTTTGCGGTGTCTCACGCACCCATTTTTGTACCAGTGTTGCAATCAGCAACACCATCACCAGACCCGCCACCAGGCGAATCGCCGCAAAACCCCAGCCGAGAACAAAGCCCATAAACACCAGCGTTGCTGGGTTTAACAACGGATTCCCCATCCAGAATGCCAGCGCCCCTCCCATCGACACTTGTTGGCGGCGCATCCCCGCCGCGACCGGTGCCGCACAGCAGGTACACATCATTCCAGGCAGTGAAAACAGCGTTCCCAGTAACGTCCCGCGAAAGCGCGATTGTCCAAGCGTGCGCAACAACCAGTCACGAGGGATCAATACCTGAATCAACGATCCGAGGAGCACACCCAGCACCGCCGCTTTCCATACTGCAAGAAAGTAGATCATCGCGTAATCCAACGCTGCCTGCCACGGATTGGCATCCGCCTGTGCGAGGATTGATTTACCGATGCTGTGGGTTTCGGCGGCGGTAAAGGCCTTACCGTAGTAGGGTTGCCACTTCACATACCAGAGTCCGGCAATGACAACGAGAAAGAAAAGCGCGGGTTTCCACCACTGAATGGGCGTTGCCGCCTGAGATGAAGACTGACCAGCCATAGCATTCCCCAGGAAAAAGTTATGATAATTGAGCGCGAGAATATTACGCTCACCATCAATTATTGGGAATAATTATTCAGCTCTTTTGCGTAATTCTGAAGAGCTTAAAATGGTCACGCCTTCATGCTCTGGCCGCATCGCTTCTGCCAGCATTACCCGCGCCACGTCTCGCGCATCAATGGATTTCCAGTTCCCTGGTAGCAAACGGAACAGTGGCGCAAAAAGGGTTTCGTTCATCCGCTGTTTGTTACGATCGCCCAGCAACATCGACGGGCGAGCGATGGTCAGTTTCGGCCAGTTCTGAGCAATTAACGCCTCTTCCATCTCCCCTTTGACGCGGTTATAAAAAAATGGTGAATGCGCGTTTGCCCCCATCGCACTGACCACCAGCATATGCTGCGCGCCCAGCCGCCGTCCGGTTAATGCCGTATCCACCACCAGCGTGTAATCAGCGTGAATAAATGCCTCTTTACTGCCCGCCTCCCGCCGCGTGGTGCCAAGGCAACAAAAAACAATGTCTATCGGATCGGTGACCTGCGCCAGCGCGTCGGTCAATTGTGGATCGTGTGGGTTATAGACTCCCGGCATATCTGCTAATGGGCGTCGCGTCGGCGCGGCAATAGCCTGTACTTTCGGTTCATTAATCAACATCCGCAGTAGATGCCCACCCACCAGCCCCGTTGCGCCTGTAATTAAAACCTGACTCATATTGCCTCCGGCCCTGTATATGTACTCATGTTTAACTATAGGTTACCGTTGCCAGACCAGTTTTTTCCCAAAGCCCAGCGTGTTGTCGGTGAATTTTATCTCATCGAGGCGGATTTCCCACACCGGTGCCGACAGCGTCCGGGCAACCGGGAAGCGGCGATTATAGGCCTGACGTGCGAGGTCACTTTCCTCACCTTCCAGTCTGCGGATCTCACCTTTAAACTGCACGCCACGAATTAATGCCACCGTTTTCGGCTGACCATTTACCGTTCCGGCAACCGGAGCCTGCGGCCCGCTCATCTGCGCATGGCGCGTTTTTTCTTCCGTCAAAATGTAAAATGCAACTTTCTGCGCATCAAAAAGATAAAAGGCATTGGCGCACCACAGTTCCCCGTCCTGCTGCACGCACCAGGTGACAACATGTTGTTTTGCCAGCCAACGGCTAATTGCGGTGAGTGTTTCCATTTCTGTTCTCTTTTATACTGTTGGCCAGACCTTAACATGTGACACAGACGATGACACCCTGGTTCCTTTACTTGATTCGTACCGCCGACAATAAGCTTTATACCGGGATCACCACGGACGTCGAACGCCGCTATCAGCAGCATCAAAGCGGTAAAGGGGCGAAAGCACTGCGCGGGAAAGGCAAACTGACATTGGCATTTTCCGCACCGGTTGGCGACCGTTCGCTGGCATTACGGGCGGAATATCGCGTCAAGCAACTGACCAAACGACAGAAAGAATGCCTGGTTGCGGAAGGCGCTGGGTTTGCAGAGTTATTAAGTAGCCTGCAAACCCCGGAGGTTAAAAGCGATTGAAGTGATCGTGGTACTCAACCAGCCCGGTTACACCATTCAGCGCGTCATCCGCTAAACGATGTACCAGGAAGGCACTTTCTGTGCCCGGCCAGCGGCAACGCAGATCGTGATGCGCCGCCAGTTCAAAGCCAAAACGGCTGTACAGCGCCGGATCGCCCAGCGTTACCACTGCGGCATAGCCGAACTCATTAAGCGAATCCAGTCCTTCATAGACCAGTTGGCGTGCCAGCCCTTGCCCGCGATATTTTTCATCTACCGCCAGCGGAGCCATGCCAACCCATTGCAGGTCTTCGCCCTGCACATCTACCGGACTGAATGCCACATAGCCAATGACCTGGCCTTCGTCATCTGTCGCCACCAGTCCCAGCGTCAGAAAGCCATCTTCACGCAGATCGTGAACCAGCTTCGCTTCCGCATCGCTTTCGAATGAACGACGCAGCAGGGCATCAATACCCGGCGCATCAATGGGAATTTCTACTCGAATTAGCATGGTTCACCTACCGATGTCTGTTTGGTTTCAGGCGTGGTTTTCATCCCCGCCTCAACAAAATCCGCCAGTTGCAGCAGCATCATGCGTAAGGCTTTTGGCATTTGCTCCAGTTCAATGGCGTCCATCAGGTTTTTCACATACAGCCCCAGCTCCGTATCACCTTCAATCACTAGCCGACGCTGGAAGAAAAGTGTATCCGGATCCTGTTTACGCGCTGCGATCATCAGCAAATCGCTGGCGTCGGCACTAAAACTCACGTCTGCTTGCGCGTTCTGGCTAACGACCAGTTTGCCATTCACCACCGAGGTAAACCATTGCAGGTCAATATCACGCACATGAATACTTAACCAGCGGCCTTCAAGGAACTCCAGCTCGCCATCGTCCAGCGCCTGGCGGAATTGCCAGCTTAAGACTTGCTCAAGAACCTGGCGTTTTAGCGCAAATGGCGTCAGTTTTACCGGTACACTCAACAGAGATGGCCCCAAATGCACAATACGGGAACGCAGTTTATCCAACACGAGTTTTACTCCCTGTTTCAACAATCATCCTATTTTGCCATATCAGGAAAATAACATAGCGGTATAAATCAACAATTCCATATGAAATTGCTGCTACCACCAATACAACTTTAACTGCCTTAAATCAAAAATTGTCGCAGCAAGGTTAACTAAAATCCCAGTTCGTTAACATTTTTGCGTTTTGATAGCGCAACCTTCAGGAAAAATTATGGAGCTGCTCTGCCCTGCCGGAAATCTCCCGGCGCTTAAGGCGGCCATCGAAAACGGCGCAGATGCTGTTTATATCGGGCTAAAAGATGATACCAATGCCCGTCACTTCGCCGGCCTTAACTTTACCGAGAAAAAATTGCAGGAAGCGGTGAGTTTTGTCCATCAACATCGCCGCAAACTTCACATCGCGATTAACACTTTTGCGCACCCGGACGGCTACGCCCGCTGGCAACGTGCCGTGGATATGGCGGCACAACTGGGTGCCGACGCGCTGATCCTTGCCGATCTTGCCATGCTGGAGTACGCCGCCGAGCGTTACCCACATATTGAGCGTCACGTGTCGGTGCAGGCTTCAGCGACCAATGAAGAGGCAATTAACTTTTATCATCGCCATTTTGATGTCGCCCGCGTGGTGCTACCACGCGTACTGTCGATTCACCAGGTGAAACAACTGGCACGGGTCACGCCAGTTCCGCTGGAGGTCTTTGCTTTCGGCAGCCTGTGCATTATGTCGGAAGGACGTTGCTATCTGTCGTCGTATCTGACCGGTGAGTCGCCCAACACCGTGGGTGCGTGTTCTCCTGCCCGCTTCGTGCGCTGGCAACAAACGCCGCAGGGGCTGGAATCCCGCCTTAACGAGGTGCTGATCGACCGTTATCAGGACGGCGAAAACGCAGGTTATCCGACGCTGTGTAAAGGGCGTTATCTGGTGGACGGCGAGCGCTATCACGCACTGGAAGAACCAACCAGTCTCAATACCCTGGAACTGCTGCCTGAGCTAATGGCGGCGAATATTGCTTCGGTGAAAATCGAAGGCCGCCAGCGTAGCCCGGCGTATGTCAGCCAGGTGGCGAAAGTCTGGCGTCAGGCTATCGACCGTTGTAAGGCCGATCCGCAAAACTTCGTGCCGCAAAACGCGTGGATGGAGACGCTCGGGTCGATGTCCGAAGGCACGCAAACCACCCTTGGCGCATATCACCGTAAATGGCAGTGAGAAAAGCAATGAAATATTCCTTAGGGCCAGTGCTGTGGTACTGGCCAAAAGAGACGCTGGAAGAATTTTATCAGCAGGCCGCCACCAGCAGCGCCGACGTGATTTATCTTGGTGAAGCGGTATGCAGCAAGCGTCGGGCAACGAAAGTTGGCGACTGGCTGGAGATGGCAAAATCGCTCGCCGGAAGTGGCAAGCAGATTGTGCTCTCCACGCTGGCGCTGGTACAGGCCTCTTCCGAGCTGGGCGAACTGAAACGCTATGTTGAGAACGGCGAATTTCTGATTGAAGCCAGCGATCTCGGCGTGGTGAATATGTGCGCCGAACGCAAACTCCCGTTCGTCGCCGGGCATGCGCTGAACTGCTACAACGCAGTGACGCTGAAAATATTGCTCAAACAGGGCATGATGCGCTGGTGTATGCCGGTAGAACTTTCCCGCGACTGGCTGGTGAATCTGCTCAATCAGTGTGATGAACTGGGTATTCGCAACCAGTTTGAAGTGGAAGTCTTGAGCTACGGCCATCTGCCGCTGGCGTACTCAGCCCGCTGCTTCACCGCACGCTCGGAGGATCGCCCGAAAGATGAGTGCGAAACCTGCTGCATTAAATATCCGAACGGGCGCAACGTGCTGTCACAGGAAGATCAGCAGGTGTTTGTGCTCAACGGCATTCAGACCATGAGCGGCTATGTTTACAACCTCGGTAACGAGCTGGCGTCAATGCAGGGGCTGGTCGATGTGGTTCGCCTGTCACCGCAGGGTACAGACACTTTTGCTATGCTCGACGCCTTCCGCGCCAATGAAAATGGCGCTGCGCCGCTGCCGTTAACGGCTAATAGCGACTGCAACGGTTACTGGAAACGGCTGGCAGGGCTGGAACTGCAAGCGTAAGTAAATAGCTCACTTTGTTAACAACTTTAACTACTCTTTAATGCAGTATTAAAGATTAATCGGTAACAAAGTGAGCTGTTATGACTGATAAAACCATTCCGTTTTCGCTACTCGATCTGGCCCCCATCCCCGAAGGTTCAACGGCGCGAGAAGCGTTCTCCCACTCTCTGGACCTGGCTCGTCTGGCTGAAAAGCGCGGCTATCATCGCTACTGGCTGGCGGAACATCACAATATGACCGGCATTGCCAGTGCGGCGACATCGGTGTTGATTGGCTATCTGGCAGCGAATACCACCACGTTGCATCTGGGTTCCGGCGGCGTGATGTTACCTAACCATTCACCGTTGGTAATTGCAGAACAGTTCGGCACACTCAATACGCTCTATCCGGGTCGAATCGATTTGGGGCTGGGTCGTGCTCCAGGTAGCGATCAGCGGACAATGATGGCGCTGCGTCGCCATATGAGTGGTGATATTGATAATTTCCCCCGCGATGTTGCTGAGCTGGTGGACTGGTTTGACGCTCGTGATCCCAATCCACATGTACGCCCGGTGCCAGGCTATGGCGAGAAAATCCCGGTGTGGTTATTAGGCTCCAGCCTTTACAGCGCACAACTGGCGGCGCAGCTCGGCCTGCCGTTTGCCTTTGCCTCACACTTCGCGCCGGATATGCTGTTCCAGGCACTACAACTTTATCGCAGCAACTTCAAACCCTCCGCACGACTGGAGAAACCGTACGCAATGGTGTGTATCAATATCATCGCCGCTGATAGCAACCGCGACGCTGAATTCCTGTTTACCTCGATGCAGCAAGCCTTTGTGAAGCTACGCCGCGGTGAAACCGGGCAACTGCCACCACCGATTCAGAATATGGATCAGTTCTGGTCGCCGTCCGAGCAGTATGGCGTGCAGCAGGCGCTGAGTATGTCGCTGGTGGGCGATAAAGCGAAAGTGCGTCACGGTTTACAGTCGATCCTGCGCGAAACCGACGCTGATGAGATTATGGTTAACGGGCAGATTTTCGACCACAAGGCGCGGCTGCATTCGTTTGAACTGGCGATGGATGTGAAGGAAGATTTACTGGGATAGTGTGTTTTATTTTGTCGGATACGGCGGGAAGCCTTATCCGACCTGGCAACGCCGCCCTACGTAGACCTGATAACCGAAGCGCATCAGGCATTGTGCAGGCAGCAGAAATGTCGGATAAGGCACAGATGATTACTGATACACCGGCAGCAAATTAAAGCTCGATAAAATATGGATCAATGCATTGCCAATACCAAATAGCAGAATCAGAACGATCATCGGTTTGCCGCCCCAGACGCGGAATTTCGGGCTGCCAAAGCGTTTACGCGATGCGCGGGCCAGCAGAGCCGGAACAATTGCCGCCCAGATGGTAGCAGCTAAACCAGCATAACCAATGGCGTAGAGAAATCCGTTAGGGAACAGCAGGCCACCAACGACAGGTGGCGCAAAGGTCAACAGTGCCGTTTTAAAGCGCCCCAATGCCGAATCATCAAAGCCAAACAGATCCGCCAGATAGTCGAACAGGCCCAGCGTTACGCCGAGGAACGAACTCGCTACCGCAAAGTTTGAGAACACTACCAGCAGCAGATCCAGACTACGACTGTTCAGCACACCGCTTAATGCCTGCACCAGCACATCAATATTTCCGCCCTTCTCTGCAATGCCAATAAACTCCGGACGCGGAATGTTGCCCATCGTCGCCAGCAACCAGATGGTATACAGCGCCAGCGCCATCAACGTACCGTACACCAGACATTTCACAATGGTTTTCGGGTCTTTGCCGTAATACTTCATCAGGCTTGGTACGTTGCCGTGATAACCAAACGACGCCAGACAGAACGGTAGTGTCATCAGCAGATACGGTGCATAAGACGCATTGCTTTCCGCAACGTTGAACAATGTCGCAGGCTGCACATGCCCCAGCAAGCTACCGAAGGTGAGGAAGAATGTAATAACTTTCGCTCCCAACACAATCGCCGTCATACGGCTGACTGCTTTGGTGCTCAACCACACCACAAACGCCACCAACAGTGCAAAACCAAAACCTGCCGCTCTGGCCGGAACATTCAGCGACATCTCCGCGAAGGTGTGATGCAAAATAGAACCGCTGGCAGAAATATAGGCGTAGGTCAGAATGTAGAGCACAAAGGCAATAGAGATACCGTTGACGACATTCCAGCCTTTGCCCAGCAAATCTTTGGTGATGGTATCAAAGCTCGAACCGATTCGATAATTCAGGTTAGCTTCCAAAATCATCAATCCGGAATGCAGCATACAAAACCAGGTGAAGATTAGCGCCGCCATTGACCAGAAAAACCACGCCCCGGACATGACCACGGGCAAGGAGAACATCCCTGCGCCAATAATGGTGCCGCCGATAATCACCACGCCGCCAAGCAGCGACGGTGACGTTTGGGTGGTGGTTAGTGTTGCCATAAGGGCTTCTCTCCAGTGAAAAATAGTGCGACTGCGTTGTTATGTGTTGCACTGTACCAGTACGCGAGTACAAAAGAAATAAAAAAAAGCCCCAATCGATATGATTAGGGCTGTATATATTATTTTACAGAATGTATTCGCTGATCAGCGCGAATTACGCATCGCCACCGAAACGACGACGACCGGTAGACTCTTCACGACGCGGTGCACGGCCTTCGCGACGTTCGCCACTGAAGCGACGACCATCACCACGACCACCTTCACGGCGTTCACCGCTGAAGTTGCGACCGCCTTCACGACGCTCGCCACCGACACCACGACCACCACCACGACGTTCAGTTTGCGGCTGTGCATCGCCCAGCAGTTGCATGTTCATCGGCTTGTTGAGGATGCGGGTACGCGTAAAGTGTTGCAGCACTTCACCCGGCATACCTTTCGGCAATTCGATGGTGGAGTGAGAAGCAAACAGCTTGATGTTACCGATGTAACGGCTGCTGATGTCACCTTCGTTAGCAATTGCGCCAACGATATGACGAACTTCAACGCCATCATCACGACCCACCTCAATGCGGTACAACTGCATATCGCCAACATCGCGACGTTCACGACGCGGACGATCTTCACGGTCACCACGCGGGCCACGGTCGTTACGATCGCGCGGACCACGATCATCACGGTCACGGAACTCACGTTTCGGACGCATCGGCGCATCTGGCGGCACGATCAGAGTACGTTCGCCCTGTGCCATTTTCAGCAGTGCGGCAGCCAGAGTTTCGAGATCCAGCTCTTCACCTTCTGCAGTCGGCTGAATTTTGCTCAGCAGTGCACGGTATTGATCCAGATCGCTGCTTTCCAGTTGCTGCTGTACTTTAGCAGCAAATTTTTCCAGACGGCGTTTGCCCAGCAGTTCTGCGTTCGGCAGTTCTACTTCTGGAATGGTCAGCTTCATAGTACGTTCAATGTTGCGCAGCAGACGACGCTCGCGGTTCTCAACGAACAGCAGCGCACGACCCGCACGACCCGCACGACCGGTACGACCGATACGGTGAACGTAAGACTCGGAATCCATCGGGATATCGTAGTTAACCACCAGGCTGATACGCTCAACGTCCAGGCCACGGGCCGCAACGTCGGTCGCGATCAGGATATCCAGACGACCATCTTTCAGACGTTCCAGAGTCTGCTCACGCAGTGCCTGGTTCATGTCACCGTTCAGGGCAGCACTGTTGTAACCGCTGCGCTCAAGGGCTTCAGCCACTTCCAGAGTCGCGTTTTTGGTACGAACGAAGATAATCGCCGCATCAAAATCTTCCGCTTCCAGGAAACGTACCAGCGCTTCGTTTTTGCGCATACCCCAGACAGTCCAGTAGCTCTGGCTGATGTCAGGGCGGGTAGTCACGCTGGACTGAATGCGCACTTCCTGCGGCTCTTTCATAAAGCGGCGGGTAATGCGACGAATCGCTTCCGGCATGGTTGCAGAGAACAGAGCGGTCTGATGACCTTCCGGGATCTGCGCCATAATGGTTTCAACGTCTTCGATGAAGCCCATGCGCAGCATTTCGTCAGCTTCATCCAGAACCAGACCGCTCAGTTTAGAGAGATCCAGAGTGCCACGTTTCAGGTGGTCCAGCAGACGGCCCGGAGTACCGACAACGATCTGCGGCCCCTGACGCAGGGCACGTAATTGCACGTCATAACGCTGGCCGCCGTAAAGGGCAATCACGTTTACGCCGCGCATGTGTTTAGAGAAATCCGTCATTGCTTCAGCAACCTGTACCGCCAGTTCGCGGGTCGGTGCCAACACCAGAATCTGTGGTGCTTTCAGCTCAGGATCAAGATTTTGCAGCAGAGGTAAAGAGAATGCTGCAGTTTTTCCGCTCCCCGTCTGGGCCATACCCAGAACGTCGCGGCCATTCAGCAGATGTGGGATACACTCTGCCTGAATTGGAGATGGTTTTTCGTAACCCAGATCGTTAAGGGCTTCAAGGATAGGAGCCTTCAGGCCCAGATCTGCAAAAGTGGTTTCGAATTCAGCCATGTAGTACGTGTGCCTCAAAATTAATGGCGGCCAGTCTACATAACTCATCATGAAATTGATCAGCAATTTTCATTGAAAAGTGTGAACCGGCTCAAAGTAGGTGTATTAACGAACAACAACGCCCTCACCCGTTAAGGTGATGGCAATCAAATAAGATTACGGGCTGATGTGTACGTCAGCTATTGCTGGTCCGATTCTGCCAGGTCATCTTGGTCCTGGCCCAGGAGCGATAATTCCAACAATGCGTATCGGTGCTCAACAAAGTTATGAACGTTGTTGGCAACCGCCAGTTTGAACAGTGCCGTGGCGCTGTCCAAATCCCCCAGACTTAGGTAGTACTTACCTAAATAGAAGTTGGTTTCACTGAGATGCTCAGCGAGCGAGGTGTTATCCGTTGCGTCCGCCTTGAGCCTTTCCATTAACGTTTGTTCGCTAATGTTGCCCAGGTAGAACTCGACAATGTTCCATCCCCACTGTTCCTTGTCCGATTTTTCGAAGTGCTGTTTCAACACTTCTTTAGCCTGCTTCTCATCGAGCTTCTGCTCAGCGAGATAAAGCCACAGACTACGGAAAGGATCATTGGGATCGTCTTGATAAAACGCCAGCAGATCATCTTGCGCTAACTTGTCACGACCGCCGTAATATAATGCGATCCCGCGATTCAAGTGCGCGTAGTTGTAAGTTGGATCAAGCTCAAGTACAGAATCAAACGCTTCATAGGCAGCATCAAAATTGCCTGCCTGCGTTAAATATATGCCTAAGTAATTGAATACTTCAGGCATATCCGGTCGGATTGCCAGCGCTTGCGAAAAATCGTTACGCGCTAATGCCCTCAGACCGAGACTATCATACAACACTCCGCGCTCATATAAAAGCTGCGCGCGTTCGTCATCGGTTAAAGCCCGACTGGCAAGGATCTGTTCCATACGTGCCAGAATCACTTCCTGCTGTAAAGTCGGTTGCAATGGTACTGCGAGGACCTCACTTTTACGCCAGGAAGTATTACTGCATCCTGCAAGCGTAAGTGCTGTCGCAACGAAACACCAGCGCAAAAAAGGCTTCATTTCCCACTCCCGAAGACCACGGTTGAATGAACGTCCTGTTCCCGGTTGCTAACAAGGCGTCCTGCCCGGTTAAAAGCCCCCCGTCAACGCGGAGGGCAAATGGCAACCTTACTCGCCCTGTTCAGCAGCCGGAGCTTCCGGTGCTACAGCAGGTTGAGACTGCTCAGTCGCTTCTTTAATGCTCAGACGGATACGGCCCTGGCGATCAACTTCCAGAACTTTTACCGGAACTTCCTGACCCATCTGCAGGTAATCAGTCACTTTCTCAACACGCTTGTCAGCGATTTGAGAGATGTGTACCAGACCTTCTTTACCGCCGCCGATGGCAACAAATGCGCCAAAGTCAACGATACGGGTCACTTTACCATTGTAGACGCGACCCACTTCGATTTCTGCAGTGATCTCTTCGATACGACGAATAGCGTGTTTTGCTTTCTCGCCGTCGGTCGCGGCGATCTTCACAGTACCGTCATCTTCGATTTCGATAGTGGTGCCGGTTTCTTCAGTCAGAGCACGGATTACAGAACCGCCTTTACCGATAACGTCTTTAATCTTGTCCGGGTTAATCTTAATGGTATGGATACGCGGAGCGAACTCAGAGATATCGCCACGCGGCGCGTTGATCGCCTGTTCCATTACGCCCAGAATGTGCAGACGCGCACCTTTAGCCTGGTTCAGCGCAACCTGCATGATCTCTTTGGTAATACCTTCAATTTTGATATCCATCTGCAGTGCAGAGATACCGTCACGGGAACCCGCAACTTTGAAGTCCATATCGCCCAGGTGGTCTTCGTCACCCAGAATGTCAGACAATACAACGTAGTTGTCGCCTTCTTTCACCAGACCCATTGCGATACCCGCAACAGCGGCTTTGATTGGCACACCTGCGTCCATCAGCGCCAGAGACGCACCGCACACAGAAGCCATAGAAGAAGAACCGTTGGATTCGGTGATTTCAGACACAACACGTACGGTGTACGGGAATTTGTCCATATCAGGCATTACTGCCAGCACGCCGCGCTTCGCCAGACGACCGTGACCAATTTCACGACGCTTCGGAGAACCGACCATGCCGGTTTCGCCTACGGAGTACGGAGGGAAGTTGTAGTGGAACAGGAAGGTGTCAGTACGTTCGCCCATCAGTTCATCAAGAACCTGTGCGTCACGTGCAGTACCCAGTGTTGCGGTAACCAGCGCCTGAGTTTCACCACGGGTAAACAGCGCAGAACCGTGAGTACGCGGCAGCACGCCTGTGCGCACATCCAGACCACGGATCATATCTTTTTCACGACCGTCGATACGCGGTTCGCCTGCCAGTACGCGGCTACGAACAACGTTTTTCTCGATAGCGTGCAGAATTTCACCCAGTTCGTTTTCGTCCAGGGTTTCGTCTTCAGCAAGCAGCGTAGCGATGGTTTCAGATTTGATGACATCAACCTGTGCATAACGCTCTTGTTTGTCGGTGATGCGGTAAGCATCGCTCAGACGAGCTTCAGCCAGTGCAGCAACGCGCGCGTTCAGCGCTTCGTTTACCGGCTCCGGCTGCCAGTCCCAACGCGGTTTACCGGCTTCTTTCACCAGTTCATTGATGTTCTGAATAACAACCTGCTGCTGTTCATGACCGAACACCACTGCGCCCAACATGACGTCTTCGCTCAGCAGTTCTGCTTCAGATTCAACCATCAGCACAGCGGCTTCAGTACCGGCAACAACCAGATCCAGTTTGCTCTCTTTCAGCTCATCCTGAGTTGGGTTCAGTACATACTGGTCATTGATGTAACCCACGCGAGCAGCACCAATCGGACCATTGAACGGGATACCAGACAGAGACAGTGCTGCGGAAGCACCAATCATCGCAACGATATCCGGGTTAACCTGCGGGTTAACAGAAACCACGGTGGCGATAACCTGAACTTCGTTGACGAAGCCTTCCGGGAACAGCGGGCGAATCGGGCGGTCAATCAGACGCGCGATCAGGGTTTCGCCTTCGCTTGGACGGCCTTCACGACGGAAGAAGCTACCCGGGATACGACCAGCAGCGTAGGTACGCTCCTGATAGTTAACGGTCAGAGGGAAGAAGTCCTGACCTGGTTTGGCTTTTTTCTGGCCAACAACGGTAACGAATACCGCGGTGTCATCCATGCTAACCATAACTGCGGCAGTGGCTTGACGCGCCATCATGCCAGTTTCCAGTGTAACGGTATGTTGGCCGTACTGGAATTTACGAACGATCGGATTAAGCAATGTAATATCCTTTCTCTTTCTTAGACAGCACCTTAACGGCACTGGTGTTAATACCCGATCTTCTGCGCATCCTCGCGACTAATGACAACCCTAACCCAGCCTGATGTGGGTAAAGCCTCTCATTAGCCGCGCGAACCTCTGCAACGGAAGATCATTCATAGCAACAATACATTAGTTTCCAGTGAATTGCTGCCATCAGCTTGAAAAAAGGGGCCACTCAGGCCCCCTTTTCTGAAACTCGCAAGAATTAGCGACGCAGACCCAGGCGCTCGATGAGCTGGGTGTAACGTGCTACGTCTTTACGTTTCAGGTAGTCGAGCAGTTTACGACGCTGAGAAACCATGCGCAGCAGACCACGACGGCTGTGGTGATCTTTTTTGTGCTCTGCAAAGTGGCCCTGCAGGTGGTTAATCTGTGCAGTCAGCAGTGCTACCTGAACTTCGGTAGAACCGGTGTCGTTTGCACCACGACCAAACTCAGAAACGATTTTAGCTGTTGCTTCAGTACTTAGAGACATTTTAAAACTCCAAAGTATATAGAATGAAAGGACGCCGATCTCTAATTCAGCGATCCCAGTGTACGTTACGTAAAGTGTTAAACAATTTACGCGACGTTAAGCGGCAGTATTCTACTCGTAGCGACCTGTTATCGCAAGATGGATAGCATTACGCCGGGTATTCAACCACCAGGCGACGAGGCGCAACGCGGCCTTCATCGTCAATTTCGCCCATACCGATAAACTTACCGTTTTCACCTTCTGTAACACGAACCAGCCCTTCCAGTGGCGCACCGGATGTACGAACCGGGTTACCATTTTTGAAGTAAACAGAAGACGTTAGCGGAAGATTCACCACCGGGTAGTCCGAAGCTGGACTGTCCATTGGCATCAGTAATGGATCAAGTAATTGTGCCGCCGAAATACCCTGCTGTTCGGCTTGCTCGACAAGTTCACGCAGATGTTCCAGAGTCACCATTCGTTCAACCGGATATTTGCTTACAGCCAGACGGCGCAGATAAATCACATGTGCGCCACAGCCAAGTTTTTCACCCAGGTCATCAATGATGGTGCGGATATAGGTGCCTTTTGAGCAATGAATTTCCAGCTCCAGTTCATTGCCTTCGTGACGAATAAACAGCAACTCATAAACGGTAATCGGTCGTGCTTCACGAGGCACTTCAATGCCCTGACGCGCGTACTCGTACAGTTTTTTACCCTGATATTTCAGCGCAGAATACATCGAAGGGATTTGTTCAATATCGCCACGGAATGAATCGAGTGCCGCCGCCAGTTGCTCTGCACTAAAGGTTACCGGGCGCTCCTCAACGATTTGTCCGTCTGCGTCAGAAGTATCAGTACGCTGTCCAAGACGCGCAATCACCCGATAACGTTTATCAGAGTCCAGCAGGTACTGGGAAAACTTCGTCGCTTCCCCGAGACAAATCGGCAACATGCCGGTCGCCAGCGGGTCCAGCGCGCCGGTATGTCCAGCACGATTGGCGTTATAAATGCGTTTCACTTTTTGCAGCGCATCGTTGCTGGACATACCCTGCGGTTTATCCAGCAACAAAACGCCGTTAATGTCGCGGCCGCGACGACGAGGACGACTCATTAGTCCTCCTTGCTGTCGTCCGGATTAACACGACGTTCTTCGTCATGCTTAACCACACTGGTCACCAGGTTTGACATACGCATCCCTTCAACCAGTGAGTTGTCGTAGAAGAAGGTCAGTTCCGGCACGATACGCAGGCGCATCGCTTTACCAAGCAGGCTGCGGATAAAGCCGGAGGCTTCCTGCAACGCTTTGATGCCCGCTTTTACCGCATCTTCATCTTTGTCGTTGAGGAAAGTTACATACACTTTGGCATAGGCCAGGTCACGAGACATCTCGACACCGGAAACGGTGGTCATCATGCCCAGACGAGGATCTTTAATTTCGCGTTGCAGGATGAGAGCGATCTCTTTTTGCATTTCCTGCGCTACGCGCTGCGGGCGACCAAATTCTTTCGCCATAATAAATTCTCCTGACAAAAAAGGGGCCATAAGCCCCTTTTTAAAATTAATTTCAGGTGGAAGGGCTGTTCACGTAGGCCTGATAAGACGCACGAGCGTCGCGTCAGGCAACGGCTGCCGGATGCGGCGCAAACGCCTTATCCGGCCTACACCCAATCAACCTTAGGCAATCGTACGCTGAATCTCGATGATTTCGAACACTTCGATCACATCGCCAGTGCGCACGTCGTTGTAGTTCTTAACGCCGATACCACACTCCATACCGTTACGGACTTCGTTAACGTCATCTTTGAAGCGGCGCAGGGACTCCAGCTCGCCTTCGTAGATAACCACGTTGTCGCGCAGAACGCGGATCGGGTTGTGACGTTTAACCACACCTTCGGTAACCATACAACCTGCGATGGCACCAAATTTCGGTGATTTGAACACATCGCGAACTTCCGCCAGACCGATGATCTGTTGTTTCAGTTCCGGAGAGAGCATACCGCTCATCGCCGCTTTCACTTCATCGATCAGGTTATAGATGACGGAGTAGTAACGCAGATCCAGGCTTTCAGCCTCAATCACTTTACGCGCAGAGGCATCAGCACGGACGTTGAAGCCAACCAGAATCGCGTTGGATGCAGCCGCCAGGGTCGCGTCGGTTTCGGTGATACCACCTACACCAGAACCGATGATCTTCACTTTTACTTCGTCAGTAGACAGTTTCAGCAAGGAGTCGGAAATCGCTTCTACAGAACCCTGTACGTCAGCCTTCAGAACGATGTTCACTTCATGAACTTCGCCTTCAGTCATGTTGGCGAACATGTTCTCCAGTTTAGATTTCTGCTGACGCGCCAGTTTAACTTCACGGAATTTGCCCTGACGATACAGTGCAACTTCACGTGCTTTCTTCTCGTCACGTACAACGGTAACTTCATCACCCGCTGCCGGAACACCGGACAAGCCGAGGATTTCCACCGGAATGGACGGACCTGCTTCCAGTACTTCCTGACCCAGTTCGTTACGCATTGCACGAACACGACCGTATTCGAAGCCACACAGAACGATGTCACCCTTGTGCAGAGTACCTTCACGTACCAGTACAGTTGCAACCGGACCACGACCTTTATCGAGGAAAGATTCGATGACCGCACCGCTCGCCATCCCGTTACGTACGGCTTTCAGTTCCAGGACTTCGGCCTGCAGCAGGATCGCATCCAGCAGTTCGTCGATACCCGTACCCGCTTTTGCAGATACGTGTACGAACTGGCTTTCACCGCCCCACTCTTCCGGCAGGATGCCGTACTGAGACAGTTCGTTTTTAACGCGATCCGGATCGGCTTCTGGCTTATCGATTTTGTTCACTGCAACCACCACAGGCACACCTGCCGCTTTCGCGTGCTGGATTGCTTCGATGGTCTGCGGCATTACGCCGTCATCTGCAGCAACAACCAGAACTACGATGTCAGTTGCCTGCGCACCACGTGCACGCATTGAAGTAAACGCGGCGTGCCCCGGGGTGTCCAGGAAGGTGATCATGCCGTTTTCAGTTTCAACGTGGTATGCACCGATGTGCTGGGTAATGCCACCCGCTTCACCAGAAGCCACTTTCGTTGAACGAATATAGTCCAGCAGAGAAGTTTTACCGTGGTCAACGTGTCCCATGATGGTCACAACCGGTGCACGCGGTTCAGCCGCAGCACCTGTATCACGGTCACTCATTACCGCTTCTTCCAGTTCGTTTTCACGACGCAGGATAACTTTGTGGCCCATCTCTTCGGCAACTAACTGTGCGGTTTCCTGGTCAATGACCTGGTTGATGGTTGCCATTGCACCCAGCTTCATCATCGCTTTGATGACCTGAGAGCCTTTAACCGCCATCTTGTTAGCCAGTTCGCCAACAGTGATGGTTTCACCAATCACGACGTCACGGTTAACAGCCTGAGCTGGTTTCTGGAAGCTCTGCTGCAGCGAAGAACCTTTACGTTTTCCGCCTTTACCACCACGTACTGCTGCGCGCGCTTCTTCGCGATCAGCTTTAGATTCAGAATGTTTATTGCCTTTCTTCGGACGTGCTGCTTTCGCGTTACGGCCACGGCCACGACCGCCTTCGACTTCACGATCGCTTTCGTCTTCTGCCTGGCGAGCATGTTGAGAGGTGGTAACGTGATAATCACTGGAATCTTCAGTCGGTTCCGCGTTATCAGTCCATTTGTTTTCTTCCGCCATACGACGTGCTTCTTCAGCAACGCGACGTGCTTCTTCTTCGAGTTTACGACGTGCTTCTTCTTCAGCTTTGCGCTTAAGCTCTGCAGCTTCCTGCTCACGGCGGGCTTTTTCAGCCTGGGCGGTTTTAGTCATATCGTCTTGTTGATTGCTCACTTTGTCTTTTTCCGCAGCTTCACGTTTTGCTTGTTCAGCGGTTTCACGTTTCGCTTGTTCTGCGGCCTCACGTTCAGCTTTTTGTTGCGCCTCGCGTTTGGCCGATTCTTCTGCCTCACGACGGGCTTGCTCTTCCGCTTCACGCTGCGCTTGCTCTTCCGCTGCAAGGCGTTCAGCCTCTTGCGGATCGCGTTTCACAAAGGTGCGTTTCTTGCGGACTTCGATTTGTACCGATTTACTTTTTCCACCGGTACCAGGAATGTTAAGGGTGCTACGTGTTTTACGTTGCAGCGTTAATTTGTCCGGCCCTGAATTTTTCTGATTCAGGTGGTCAATTAAAGCCTGTTTCTCTTGTGCGGTCACAGAGTCGTCAGCAGACTTCCGGATACCTGCATCAGCAAATTGCTGTACCAGGCGTTCCACGGAGGTCTGTCGCTCTGCGGCCAGCGTTTTAATCGTCACATCTGTCATGCTGTTCCTTCCTGCTACAGTTTATTACGCTTCGTCACCGAACCAGCAAATATTACGGGCAGCCATAATCAGTGCTCCGGCTTTTTCGTCGGTCAACCCTTCGATATCAGCCAGATCATCAATGCCCTGTTCGGCGAGATCTTCCAGCGTACAAACGCCACGGGCGGCCAGTTTGAATGCTAAATCACGATCCATCCCTTCAAGATTCAGCAGATCGTCAGCCGGTTTGTTATCACCGAGGCTTTCTTCCTGGGCCTGTGCAATGGTGGCCAGTGCATTTTTAGCACGCTCGCGCAGTGCTTCAACAGTCGGCTCATCAAGGCCTTCAATTTCCAGCAGCTCTTTCATCGGCACGTAGGCCAGTTCTTCCAGAGTCGAGAAGCCTTCTTCTACCAGGACAGTGGCGAAGTCTTCGTCAATGTCGAGATAACGGGTGAAGGTGTCGATCGCTGCGTGCGCTTCCGCCTGATGTTTAGCTTGCAGGTCGTCAACGGTCATTACGTTAAGTTCCCAACCACTCAACTGCGAAGCCAGACGCACGTTCTGACCATTACGCCCAATCGCCTGCGCCAGGTTACCGGCTTCAACAGCGATATCCATGGTGTGTTTATCTTCATCCACTACGATAGAAGCAACGTCTGCCGGTGCCATCGCGTTAATAACGAATTGCGCCGGATTATCATCCCACAGGACGATATCGATACGCTCGCCGCCAAGCTCAGTGGAAACAGCCTGAACACGTGCACCACGCATACCCACGCAAGCACCTACCGGATCGATACGTTTATCGTTGGTTTTCACCGCGATTTTCGCACGAGATCCCGGATCGCGAGCCGCTGCTTTAATTTCAATAACTTCTTCGCCAATTTCCGGCACTTCAATGCGGAACAGTTCGATCAGCATTTCTGGCTTGGAACGGGTAACGAAAAGTTGCGCACCACGCGCTTCCGGGCGAACAGAATAGAGCACGCCACGAACGCGGTCACCTGGGCGGAAGTTCTCACGCGGCAGCATATCTTCACGCAGGATCACAGCTTCAGCATTGTTGCCCAGATCCAGAGAGATATTATCGCGGTTTACTTTTTTCACCACGCCGGTGATGATTTCACCTTCGTGTTCACGGAACTGATCAACAACCATCGCACGTTCGGCTTCACGAACTTTCTGCACGATAACCTGCTTTGCCGTCTGGGTCGTAATACGGTCAAAGGTGACAGACTCAATCTGATCTTCAACGTAATCGCCCAGGTTCAGGCTTTCATCTTCATAACGCGCGGCTTCAAGGGTGATTTCTTTAGTTGGCTGAGTGACTTCATCAACAATCAGCCAACGACGGAAGGTGTCAAAATCACCGCTTTTGCGATCGATCTGTACGCGGACGTCGATCTCTTGTTCATATTTTTTCTTGGTTGCTGTAGCCAGCGCGCTTTCCAACGCTTCGAAAATTTTCTCGCGAGGCAGCGCCTTTTCATTGGAGACGGCTTCAACTACAGCCAAAATTTCTTTGTTCATCGCGGGGTTTTCACCTCATCCAGACTATTAAAAGTGGGGAACCAGGTTCGCCTTCTGGATATTACTCAGCGCGAACACTTCATCTTTACCTTCGACGGTAACTGTGATCATTTCACCGTCTACCGCTTTGATAACGCCCTGCCATTTACGACGGTTTTGTACCGCCATACGGAGTACCAGAGTGACCTCTTCTCCGACAAAACGGGCGTAGTGTTCAGCCGTGAACAGTGGGCGATCGAGACCCGGTGAGGAGACTTCCAGGTTATAAGCAACGGTGATGGGATCTTCAACATCCAACACAGCACTTACCTGGTGGCTCACATCAGCACAATCATCAACATTGATGCCATCTTCACTATCAATATAGATGCGCAGTGTGGATGTGCGACCGCGAATAAACTCGATGCCAACCAGTTCAAAACCCAGGGCCTCAACTGGCGCAGTAATCATCTCTGTTAATTTTTGCTCTAATGTGGACAAGCCCACCCCCAAGACATAAAAAAAGGGCCTAAAGCCCAGTTATTCTGTAGTCAGATAACAAAAAACCCCGATAAATCGGGGCTTTATATAACTGAACCCTATAACCGCAAATGCGGTCTGGAGCACTTTCCAGAAGGATTTTTTCAAATCCCACTACGAAGGCCGAAGTCTTCACAGTATATTTGAAAAAGAACTCTAAGGGAAAGTGGTTGCGGGGGCCGGATTTGAACCGACGACCTTCGGGTTATGAGCCCGACGAGCTACCAAGCTGCTCCACCCCGCGCCTGAAACGTGGCAAATTCTACTTGTTTTGAGTAAAAAATGCAAATACTGCTGGGATTTGGTGTACCGAGACGGGACGTAAAATCTGCGGCCATTATAGTGATCCACGCCACATTTTGTCAACATTTATTGCTAATCATGTGAATGGATATCCAGTTCACTTTCATTTGTTGAATACTTTCATCCTCTCCTTACCTCTCTTAAGCGCATTATTTTACAAAAAACACACTAAACTCTTCCTGTCTCAGATAAAAGATGATTAAATGAAAACTCATTTATTTTGCATAAAAATTCAGTTAGAGCAGAAATACAGGCTCATAATCAGTTAATCAAGCAGGGTGTTATTTTATGACGACGATTCTCAAGCATCTCCCGGTAGGTCAACGTATTGGTATCGCTTTTTCTGGCGGTCTGGACACCAGTGCCGCACTGCTGTGGATGCGACAAAAGGGAGCTGTCCCTTATGCATATACTGCAAATTTGGGCCAGCCAGACGAAGAGGATTATGATGCGATCCCTCGTCGAGCCATGGAATACGGCGCGGAGAACGCTCGTCTGATCGACTGCCGCAAACAACTGGTGGCTGAAGGTATTGCCGCTATTCAGTGTGGTGCTTTCCATAACACCACCGGCGGTCTGACCTATTTTAACACCACGCCGCTGGGCCGCGCCGTAACCGGCACCATGCTGGTTGCTGCGATGAAAGAAGATGGCGTTAACATCTGGGGTGATGGCAGCACCTATAAAGGAAACGATATCGAACGTTTCTATCGTTACGGCCTGCTTACCAACGCCGAATTGCAGATTTACAAACCGTGGCTTGATACTGACTTTATTGATGAGTTAGGCGGTCGTCATGAAATGTCTGAATTTATGATTGCCTGCGGTTTCGACTACAAAATGTCGGTTGAAAAAGCCTACTCCACAGACTCCAACATGCTCGGCGCGACGCACGAAGCGAAAGATCTGGAATACCTCAACTCCAGCGTCAAAATCGTCAACCCGATTATGGGTGTGAAATTCTGGGACGAGAGCGTGAAGATCCCGGCAGAAGAAGTCACGGTACGTTTTGAGCTGGGGCATCCGGTAGCGCTAAACGGTAAAACCTTTAGCGACGATGTAGAAATGATGCTTGAAGCCAACCGCATTGGTGGCCGTCACGGCCTGGGCATGAGCGACCAGATCGAAAACCGTATCATCGAAGCGAAAAGCCGTGGTATCTACGAAGCTCCGGGGATGGCTCTGCTACATATCGCTTATGAACGTCTGCTGACCGGTATTCACAACGAAGACACCATTGAGCAATATCACGCGCATGGTCGCCAGTTGGGACGTCTGCTGTATCAGGGGCGTTGGTTCGACTCCCAGGCGCTGATGCTACGAGACTCCCTGCAACGCTGGGTTGCCAGCCAGATTACAGGTGAAGTTACCCTGGAACTGCGTCGCGGTAACGACTACTCCATCCTCAATACTGTCTCTGACAACCTGACTTATAAGCCAGAGCGTCTGACAATGGAAAAAGGTGACTCAGTGTTCTCACCAGACGATCGTATTGGTCAACTGACCATGCGTAACCTGGATATCACTGACACCCGCGAGAAACTTTTCGGTTATGCCAAAACTGGCCTGCTCTCCTCTTCTGCCGCTTCGGGCGTGCCGCAGGTTGAGAATCTGGAAAACAAAGGGCAGTAATTTCAGAGAGTTCGTGCTAAAGGCCGCCATTGCGGCCTTTTTTTACGGCTAAGAGAATGTGGCCACGCTTAGGGTTCATATGTCCGATTTCGGAGTTAAAGTAAAATTCAAATGAAATAAAGTAAATATCAGTCCATTCTATTTTTACTTTATTCTTTCATGCTCAGTAAAAGGAATGACCAATGAATGGTGAATATTTTGTACGCCTCGCAGTTCATACTCTGAAATGTACCCAAAAAGATTTAGCAAACCAGTTAGGTGTTTCCTCAACACAAATTAGCAAGTGGAAAAAAGGGGAACATATGTCTACTGACATGGAAAAAAAATTCAGAGATATTACACAAATAGGGCATTACTCTCCTCAACTAGTTGAATGGACGGGCTCAGTCGAGAATGCTGAGAAATGGGATCGACTTATCCATTTTCTTGCTCAACAAGCTATGGAAGACTCTGAAACGGGTTATATAACACGACCTCTTACTGACGAAGATGGCTTTTTGGTTGAAGAAACAATAGATGTGTTGAACCGCATAGGTTTTCCTTCACCTCTTTCCTTTCCCAAAGAACTTAATATTGACGGCAAAAATGCTGATCATAAAGAGGCTTTTTGGGAGGTCATAGAGAACAACGCTCATTGTTCCGTAATCAATGACATTTACCATGCTCTGAATGACGTTTATGGATTCTACATAGCATATGTTGATGAGTTAGTTCAGGATGATGATTTAGATGTCTATTCCAGCGAAGCCATCAATATTCAGAGTTCATTGATATCACTTGCCGCATGCAAAATTGAAATTGATACTCCGATTGCGTCAAACATTAAACAGTTTCGTTATAAAGTTCAAAAAGACTACGAAAATTGGTTGAATCAACTCAAGATGATGGCATTCAGGGCGGGAATCCCGTTAAGAGCCGAACTTCTGGATATGGTTTATAACACTGCTGACCAACTTAGCGTTGCAGCAGAAGCCGAAAGTTTCGATTTCAATAAATCTCGCATTCATCCTGATATATACATGAACGAGATCCTTACTGGTATGAGAATAATTCACCAGGTGCTTCCGTTAATAATGCAAAAGTTAGAAATTACAGATTTCAAACTGGATGAAACAGACTTACGGGTGGGGAAATAACTATCAGAATGTTTAACTTATAAAAACGAAAAAAGACGCTTTTCAGCGTCTTTCTTTCGGAATATTGGTACTGAGGATGGGACTCGAACCCACAAGCCCGTTAGGGCACTACCACCTCAAGGTAGCGTGTCTACCAATTCCACCACCTCAGCACAGATACTACTCTTAGTTCGGGATATCGCTGGTCGGCTTAGCCGGAGCAGCAGGCTGAGTCTGTTCGGTTTTCGCCGGAGCACTCAGATTTTCCCATTCGCTACCTTTATTGGTTTTATTACTGTTGATGTTACCCAACACCAGACTGATGATGAAGAACAACGTTGCCAGCACAGCCGTCATACGGGTCATGAAGTTACCAGAACCACTTGAACCAAACAGCGTAGCGGAAGCGCCTGCTCCGAAGGAGGCTCCCATATCAGCGCCTTTACCTTGCTGCAGCATGATCAGACCAACAAGGCCAATTGCTACAATAAGGAAAACTACTAAAAGAGCTTCGTACATAATCAACCTGTTCCTTGCGGAGTTGCCGCGTACCAATGCTTCAACCAATAAAGCGGGATAATTTAATCTTTCCCACTGAAGCGGGTGTGAATACTAACCAAAGCGAATGACCTTCGCAAGGGCAATTTTATTGCATTGTATCAACTGCGGAAAAAAACAGCAAAACCGATGTACATAAGTAGAACAAAGGCGACAATCGCCGCCTTTTTAGCCAGTTAGCAATCGCATTAAACCGCTTTTACCGCATCAGCGATACGGTGGGCAAATTCAGTCACCTGTGCTTCGTCTTCACCTTCGACCATCACGCGAATCAACGGCTCGGTGCCGGATTTACGCAGCAGCACGCGTCCACGGCTACCCAGCGCCGCTTCAACTTCCGCTGTCACGGCTTTAACTGATTCATGCTCAAGCGGATCGCCGCTGCCTGCGGTATAACGCACGTTAACCAGAATCTGCGGGAACATTTTCATGCCACTGCAAAGGTCGTGCAGACTCATGTGGTTGCGCGCCATCGCCGCCAGTACCTGCAAACCGGCAACGATGCCGTCACCGGTGGTGGTTTTATCCAGCAGAATCACATGACCGGAGTTCTCCGCGCCGATGCGCCAGCCTTTCTCCTGCATTTTTTCCAGTACATAGCGGTCGCCCACTTTTGCGCGAGCAAATGGAATACCTAGCTGTTTCAGCGCCAATTCCAGCCCCATATTGCTCATTAATGTGCCCACTACGCCACCACGCAACTGCCCCTGACGAAGACCTTCACGCGCGATGATATACATGATCTGATCGCCATCGACTTTATTGCCTTCATGGTCAACCATGATGACGCGGTCGCCGTCGCCGTCAAAGGCAATGCCGAGATCCGCTTTTTCAGCCAGTACACGCGCCTGTAATGCACGAACATCAGTTGCCCCCACTTCGGCATTGATGTTTACACCATTCGGCTCACAACCGATGGCGATTACGTTCGCTCCCAGCTCGCGCAGTACATTTGGAGCGATGTGATAGGTTGCACCATTTGCGCAATCCACCACAATCTTCAGTTCACTGAGGCTAAGTTCGTTCGGGAACGTGGCTTTGCAAAATTCGATATAGCGACCCGCAGCATCAACAATACGGCTGGCTTTACCCAGTTCTGCCGAATCAACGCAGCTAATCTCTTTTTCCATTTCAGCTTCGATGGCTTCTTCGACTGCATCTGGCAGTTTAGTGCCGTCGATGGAAAAGAATTTAATACCATTATCGTAGAACGGGTTATGCGATGCAGAAATCACAATCCCGGCCTCTGCACGAAAGGTGCGTGTCAGATAAGCCACCGCCGGTGTTGGCATCGGGCCGGTGAAGAGCGCGGAAAGGCCCGCTGCCGCCAGGCCGGCTTCCAGCGCCGACTCCAACATATAGCCAGAAATACGGGTATCTTTGCCGATAATGATCTTACGGGAGCCGTGCCGCGCCAGTACTTTACCCGCAGCCCAGCCCAGTTTAAGCACAAAATCAGGTGTGATCGGCGCATCCCCAACACGACCACGAATCCCATCGGTCCCGAAATATTTACGATTACTCATAGCGTTTATTTTCCTTTGCAGACAGAGTGGCTTCCACCACCCGCATCGCTTCTACGGTTTCTTTGACGTCATGAACACGAATAATGTGCGCGCCCTGCATTGCGGCAATTACCGCACAAGCCAGACTGCCGCTCAGACGCTCAGACGGCCCAACATTCAGTAGCTGTCCAATCATCGATTTTCGTGACATACCCACCAACAGCGGCAGATTGAAATGATGAAATTCAGCCAGACGCGCCAGTAATGAATAGTTATGGGAGAGATTTTTACCGAAACCGAATCCGGGGTCGAGCAACAATTTCTCTTTTGCGATACCCGCCTGTTCACAACGTGCTATTTGCTCAATAAAGTAGCGATTCACTTCAGCAAAGACATCATCATATTTCGGTGCTTCCTGCATGGTCTTTGGATTTCCCTGCATATGCATCAGACATACGGGTAAACCGGTTTCCGCAGCCGCTTCCAGAGCACCTGGCTCGGAAAGGGATCGGATATCGTTAATGATGTGAGCGCCCACTCTTGCCGATTCCCGGATGACTTCCGGTTTAGAAGTATCGACCGAGATCCAAACTTCGAATCGTTGCGCAATTGCCTCAACCACCGGAATAACACGCTGCAACTCTTCTTCAACACTCACTTCCGCGGCCCCTGGACGCGTGGACTCTCCACCAACGTCAATGATCGTCGCGCCAGCGTTGATCATCAGGTTCGCATGTTTCACTGCATCAGTCAGTGAGTTATGCGTACCGCCATCAGAGAAAGAATCTGGCGTAACGTTGAGGATCCCCATTACGTGAGGATGGCTAAGATCCAGTGAAGAGCCCTGGGCAAAGAGTTTCATGGTGTTATCCCTGGTATAAATTGATAAGAAAAAACCCCGGAGCACGCCCCGGGGTTTTCGGTACAAATACAGTCATCTGATGCGGGAACTTACTTGTCGCCTAACTGCTCTGACATGGTATTACCCGGATTTGGCGTGCGTGGTTCATCAACCGGACGCGGTGCCTTTGGAGTGCCATTATTGTCAGAATTGTTAGATGCTCCCGACTCTTCCCAACCTGCAGGCGGACGTACATCGCGACGCGCCATCAGGTCATCAATCTGCGGTGCGTCGATGGTCTCATATTTCATGAGTGCATCTTTCATCGCATGCAGGATATCCAGGTTGTCGTTCAACAACTGACGCGCACGATTGTAGTTACGTTCAATCAGTGACTTCACTTCCTGGTCGATGATACGCGCAGTTTCATCGGACATATGTTTAGCTTTGGCCACGCTACGACCGAGGAAAACTTCACCTTCTTCTTCCGCATACAGTAGCGGACCGAGTTTCTCAGAGAAGCCCCACTGGGTCACCATGTTACGCGCCAGGTTGGTCGCAACTTTAATGTCGTTGGACGCCCCGGTAGAAACATGTTCCGGTCCGTAGATGATCTCTTCTGCCAGACGACCGCCGTACAGGGTACTGATCTGGCTTTCCAGTTTCTGACGGCTGGCACTGATAGCATCGCCTTCAGGCAGGAAGAAGGTCACACCCAACGCACGACCGCGCGGGATAATCGTTACTTTGTGTACCGGATCGTGTTCCGGCACCAGGCGACCGATAATCGCATGGCCTGCTTCGTGATACGCGGTGGACTCTTTCTGCGCTTCCGTCATCACCATGGAGCGACGTTCCGCGCCCATCATGATTTTGTCTTTCGCTTTCTCGAACTCAACCATCGAAACAACACGTTTATTGCCACGTGCAGCGAACAGTGCTGCTTCGTTCACCAGGTTAGCCAGATCTGCGCCAGAGAAGCCCGGTGTACCACGGGCGATAATTGCCGCATCAACATCTGGTGCCAGCGGTACGCGACGCATGTGAACTTTCAGGATCTGCTCACGACCACGAACATCTGGCAAACCAACCACAACCTGACGGTCGAAACGACCAGGACGCAGCAGCGCCGGGTCGAGAACGTCCGGGCGGTTAGTCGCAGCGATCACGATGATACCTTCGTTACCTTCGAAGCCGTCCATCTCAACCAGCATCTGGTTAAGTGTCTGTTCACGTTCATCGTGACCACCACCCAGACCCGCGCCACGCTGGCGGCCTACGGCATCGATTTCATCAATAAAGATGATACACGGAGCCGCTTTCTTCGCCTGTTCGAACATGTCACGTACACGAGATGCACCAACACCAACGAACATTTCAACGAAGTCAGAACCAGAAATGGTAAAGAACGGAACTTTCGCTTCGCCTGCAATGGCTTTCGCCAGCAACGTTTTACCAGTACCCGGAGGACCAACCATCAAAACCCCTTTCGGGATCTTACCGCCCAGTTTCTGGAAGCGGCTCGGCTCACGCAGATACTCAACCAGCTCAGCAACTTCTTCTTTTGCTTCGTCGCAACCAGCAACGTCAGCAAAGGTCGTTTTGATCTGATCTTCCGTCAACATACGTGCTTTGCTCTTACCGAACGACATAGCACCTTTGCCACCGCCGCCCTGCATTTGACGCATGAAGAAGATCCAGACACCAATCAGCAACAGCATCGGGAACCAGGAGATGAAGATAGAAGCCAGCAGGCTTGGCTCTTCAGGCGGTTCACCGACAACCTTGACGTTCTTGGTCAACAGGTTATCCAGTAGTTTTGGATCCTGAACCGGAATGTAAGTGGTATAACGGTTACTATCTTTCTTGGTAACGTTGATTTCACGTCCGTTGATACGCGCTTCACGAACCTGGTCGTTATTGACCTCTTGTAGGAAGGTAGAGTAATCCACCTTACGGCCATTAGACTCGCTGGGCCCAAAGCTCTGGAATACTGACATCAGCACAACGGCAATGACCAGCCAGAGTATTAGGTTTTTCGCCATGTCACTCAAGGGATTAACCTCTTATTACAACTGTGTTAAAAACAGCGTCAGGATACTCTATATCCAGCATCTTTCAAACTTTCGTCTGAAATCTCCCGGTTAGGGTTTACGCCCGGTCGCTACAATATACACTTCCCGCGAACGTGCACGAGAAGAGTCCGGCTTACGAACTTTAACCTTCGTAAACAGGGAGCGAATTTCCCTTAGATACTCATCGAAACCTTCGCCCTGGAACACCTTCACTACAAAACTGCCACCCGGCGCTAACACATCACGACACATTTCTAGCGCCAGTTCCACCAGATACATGGCACGGGGGATATCCACCGCCGGTGTTCCGCTCATGTTTGGTGCCATATCTGACATGACAACCTGGACTTTGCTGTCGCCTACACGCTCCAGCAGAGCCTTCATGACCAGTTCATCACGAAAATCGCCCTGAAGAAAGTCCACACCAACGATAGGATCCATAGGTAAAAGATCGCAAGCGATGATACGGCCTTTGCCGCCAATTTGGGTGACTACATATTGTGACCAACCACCCGGCGCGGCGCCAAGGTCGACTACCGTCATTCCCGGTTTAAAGAGTTTGTCACTTTGCTGTATTTCATCAAGTTTAAACCAGGCACGGGAACGTAACCCCTTTTTCTGTGCCTGTTGAACATATTTATCGCTAAAGTGTTCCTGAAGCCAGCGGCTGGAACTGGCAGAACGCTTCTTACCTGTCATTTAACTTTCCCATTGGGATAACTCATCGTAACCAATTGCGTAAATTTTTACGCGCCTATTTGGTGATATATGGGAGATGGCGGTAGAATGACCCGTTTTCAATCCCAACGTAAGCAAAAAAATACGATGAATCTGAGTACTAAACAAAAACAGCACCTGAAAGGTCTGGCACATCCGCTCAAGCCAGTTGTTCTGCTTGGCAGTAATGGTTTGACCGAAGGGGTGCTGGCCGAGATTGAACAAGCGCTAGAGCACCATGAACTCATCAAGGTGAAAATCGCAACAGAAGATCGCGAAACTAAAACCTTGATCGTGGAAGCTATCGTGCGCGAAACCGGCGCCTGTAATGTACAGGTCATCGGTAAAACGCTGGTGCTTTATCGCCCAACTAAAGAACGTAAAATCTCGCTGCCACGCTAAGATTATCCTAAAGTTACACACATTTTCTGTGTAAAACGAGGGATTTTCCGCAGGCAGGAGAGCAAAATGCCACGCTCTGTTCGTTGATAAAAGGCCGCATAGCGGCCTTTTTCCTTTCTTTACAATACATCAACATTTTGAGTATTGGGTAATTCTTACAGGTATTCCACCTTAATTACTTCAAATTCTACTTCGCCGCCCGGCGTTTTGATGACCACAACATCATCTTCTTCTTTGCCGATCAAGCCACGAGCGATAGGCGAGTTTACAGAAATCAGGTTTTGTTTAAAGTCAGCTTCATCATCACCTACGATGCGATAAGTCTGCTCTTCATCAGAATCCAGATTCAACACCGTTACGGTAGCACCAAAAATAACGCGACCATTGTTCGGCATTTTGGTGACATCGATTACCTGAGCGTTCGACAGCTTGGCTTCGATATCTTTAATACGGCCTTCGCAGAATCCCTGCTGCTCACGAGCTGCGTGGTATTCGGCGTTCTCTTTCAGATCGCCATGTTCACGCGCTTCAGCAATAGCAGCAATGATTTCAGGACGGCGCACAGATTTCAGAAAATCCAGCTCTTCGCGTAATTTTTCAGCGCCGCGTAAGGTCATCGGAATAGCTTGCATTTGTTATACCTCTTGAATATTCCTGATGGGGCGAGTCTCCACCCACCCCGGCTGTTCGGTCAGCCCGGCATAACTCCTCACCAGGGCCAGAAGCAAAAAAATACCGACCCGGAAACAGGCCCCAGGTCAGCTACAATTCACATTTTGATGGTCATTTTACCCTGAAGTTCCCGAAGGGTCATCGTTTACTTTATAGGGTGTTGCGCCGTAGTATGACGGCTCGATTCCAGGTTGTTAGCGCGAGATTATGCGATTTTCCAGATTTATCATCGGATTGACCAGCGGTATAGCGTTCAGTGTTCAGGCCGCGAATGTTGATGAGTACATTACTCAACTCCCCGCAGGTGCCAACCTTGCCCTGATGGTGCAAAAAGTCGGCGCGTCTGCCCCCACTATTGATTACCACAGTCAGCAGATGGCGCTGCCCGCCAGTACGCAAAAAGTCATCACTGCGCTGGCGGCATTGATTCAACTCGGCCCCGACTTTCGTTTTACCACCACGTTGGAAACCAAAGGTAATGTGGAAAACGGTGTGCTTAAAGGCGACTTAGTGGCGCGATTTGGTGCCGATCCGACGCTAAAACGTCAGGATATTCGCAATATGGTAACAACCCTGAAAAAATCTGGCATCACGCAAATCAATGGCAACGTGCTTATAGATACCTCCATTTTTGCCAGTCACGATAAGGCTCCCGGCTGGCCTTGGAACGACATGACACAATGCTTTAGCGCTCCGCCAGCCGCCGCTATCGTTGACCGCAATTGCTTCTCTGTCTCGCTCTACAGCGCACAAAAGCCCGGTGATATGGCTTTTATTCGCGTGGCATCTTATTACCCCGTTACGATGTTCAGTCAGGTACGCACCCTCCCCCGTGGTTCTGCCGAAGCGCAATATTGCGAGCTGGATGTCGTGCCTGGTGACCTTAACCGCTTTACGCTAACTGGATGCCTGCCACAACGTTCTGAGCCTCTTCCATTGGCCTTTGCCGTACAGGATGGTGCCAGCTATGCTGGGGCGATTCTGAAAGATGAGCTTAAACAGGCAGGCATCACCTATACCGGCACACTGCTGCGCCAGACACAGGTTAATGAGCCGGGAACGGTGGTCGCCAGCAAACAGTCGGCCCCTTTGCATGATCTGCTTAAGATTATGCTGAAAAAATCGGACAACATGATCGCAGATACCGTCTTTCGAATGATTGGTCATGCGCGCTTTAATGTGCCTGGTACATGGCGAGCCGGCTCCGATGCCGTGCGCCAGATCCTGCGTCAGCAAGCCAGTGTCGATATTGGCAACACCATTATTGCCGATGGTTCAGGGCTTTCACGACATAACCTGATTGCGCCAGCCACCATGATGCAAGTGCTACAATACATTGCCCAGCATGATAATGAGCTTAACTTTATCTCCATGCTGCCGCTGGCAGGCTATGACGGCTCGTTACAGTACCGTGCCGGTCTGCATCAGGCGGGGGTAGATGGCAAAGTTTCGGCAAAAACAGGATCGTTACAAGGCGTGTATAACCTGGCGGGATTCATTACCACGGCAAGTGGGCAACGGATGGCATTTGTACAATATCTTTCTGGCTATGCGGTAGAACCGGCGGATCAACGTAATCGCCGCATTCCGTTGGTGCGCTTTGAAAGCCGCTTGTACAAAGATATTTATCAGAACAATTAGTTAAAAAGAAACCCCGGCGCAGTGCCGGGGTTTTGCTGATTAACGCTTGTAAATGAACTCAACGCCCTCTTCGTCGTCTTCGTCCCAGTCGTCATCCCAGTCTTCATCATCCTCTTCAGCAATCTCTTCAAGCTGCTGACGGTGATAATCATCCCACATGAATTCGACTTTCTCTGGCTGTTTCGCTTCTTCGGCCTGCACCACTGGGTTTTCGATGATAAAGGTCATCACATCCCAGCAGAGGTCTTTCACGCCCAGCCCGCTCGCTGCAGAGATCAGATAATATTTATCTTCCCAACCCAGCGCCTCAGCGATGGCTTTCGCTTTCTCTTCGGCTTCCGCTTTATCCAGCAGGTCAATCTTGTTGAAGACTAACCAGCGTGGTTTCGCCGCCAGATCCTGGCTGTATTTTTCCAGCTCGCTAATAATAATGCGCGCGTTCTCAACCGGATCAGTGCCGTCAATCGGATCGATATCGATAAGGTGCAGCAATACGCGGCAACGTTCCAGATGCTTCAGGAAGCGGATCCCCAGACCTGCACCTTCAGCAGCACCTTCAATCAGCCCCGGAATATCAGCAACAACGAAGCTCTTCTCATTGTCCATACGAACCACGCCAAGGCTTGGCACCAGAGTGGTAAACGGATAGTCCGCCACTTTCGGTTTAGCCGCAGATACTGCGCGGATAAAGGTCGATTTACCAGCGTTTGGCATCCCCAGCATCCCGACATCAGCCAGCAGCATCAGCTCCAGCAGCAGCTCACGCTTATCACCTGGCGTACCGTTGGTTTTCTGCCGGGGAGTACGGTTAACCGATGATTTGAAGCGGGTGTTGCCCAGGCCGTGCCAGCCGCCCTTAGCAACCAGCAGACGCTGACCGTGTTTGGTCATATCGCCCATGGTTTCACCAGTGCCCTGATCGATAACACGCGTACCTACTGGCACTTTAATCGTCACGTCTTTACCACGCTTACCGGTACAGTCGCGGCTTGCACCGTTCTGGCCACGCTCTGCACGGAAAGATTTTTCAAAACGGTAATCGATAAGCGTGTTCAGGTTCTCGTCGGCTTCCATCCATACGTCGCCGCCGTCACCACCATCGCCGCCATCCGGGCCGCCTTTCGGAATATATTTTTCGCGGCGGAAGCTCACACAACCATTGCCGCCATCACCTGCAACGACCAGAATCGATGCTTCATCAACAAACTTCATTTTATTCTCCGTAAATCATTCGCCTGCGCGGGGTTGCGATACCACCGTTGTATGCTTACGTAATCCGCCCCAAATACGATGACCAATGGCGGAATACATCGCGCCCGCAACCACGACAAACGCACCGAGATAACCTAAAAGGTTTAACATCGGTCTGGCGAAGAAATCGGGCCAGGCCAGTGATAAAAGATCTGAAAAAAACAGCGTAAACAGTGGAGTAAGCGTGATGATCGCGCTCACCTGCGCTGCCTGCCAGCGTGCCATCGCTTCCGCCAGGGCGCCATATCCTACCAACGTATTCAGCCCGCAAAAAATTAAACATGCGAGTTGCCAGTTGCTAAGCTGCGCTATTACCCCTGGTTTCGCCAGTGGGAAGAGCGCCATTGTACATAAAGTGTACAGCAAAAACAGGATCTGCGGTGATGCCAACCGACGCAATAAAACCTTTTGCGCCACGCCATAACTCACCCAGACCGTTGCAGCACCGACACCAAAGATAACACCCCAGGTGTAATCGGTGAGCTTTGTAAAAATCTCAACCAGACTGGTGTTAAAGAACATCACCAGCCCACTCAGAAGCATCAATGCTCCCACTACCTGAGTGCTACGCATTTTCTCTTTCAGGATAAATACGCTGGCAACCATCATGCCAACCGGCGAGAGTTGCCCTATCACCTGCGAGGCGGTAGGACTCAAGTATTGCAAGGATGAGCTGAACAGGATGAAATTCCCAAACAGTCCGGCAGTCGCCACCGCCAGTAATATCAACCAACGTGGCTTACGAAACACGCGTAATGGCGGCAGCTTTTTCTTCACTGCAAGAATGGCACCAAGGCCAATACTCGCCATCAAGAAACGGTAAAACACGATTGTCGGAGGTTCCATCACCTCCAGCACCTGCTTCATTGCGATTGGCAACGCCCCCCAGCAAATTGCTGTGGTGAGCGCCAAAAGAATGCCAATGCCTGCCTGCTGCTTCATACCGTATTCCCTGCAAAACGCATTTGCGGATTAACGCCGCACGATGCGCATTTTTACCGGTTGTCGAATGTAAAAAGCCCCGCAACACGTTGCGGGGCTTTCATCCGTTACCGGGACGCGAAAAACTTATTCAGCTTCGATGCTGATAAACTTACGGTTTTTCGGGCCTTTAACTTCGAATTTCACTTTACCGTCTGCTTTAGCAAACAAAGTGTGGTCACGACCGCAACCTACGTTGGTGCCCGCGTGGAATTTAGTACCACGTTGACGAACGATGATGCTACCCGCCAGAACGGATTCGCCACCGAAACGCTTAACGCCCAGGCGTTTAGCTTCTGAATCGCGACCGTTACGTGTGGAGCCGCCAGCCTTTTTATGTGCCATTTGAAATCTCTCCTCAGGTCTTAGGCGCTGATGCCAGTAATTTTCACATCAGTGAACCACTGACGATGGCCCTGCTGCTTACGATAGTGTTTACGACGGCGAAACTTAACGATTTTAACTTTCTCGCCACGACCGTGAGCAACAACTTCAGCTTTGATTACGCCGCCATCAACGAAAGGAACGCCGATTTTGACTTCTTCACCGTTTGCGATCATCAGAACTTCTGCGAACTCAACAGTTTCGCCAGTTGCGATGTCCAGCTTTTCCAGGCGAACGGTCTGACCTTCGCTTACTCGGTGTTGTTTACCACCACTTTGGAAAACCGCGTACATATAAAACTCCGCTTCCGCGCACACCTTTTCAATGATTCAGAGCGCGCTATAAATATTCACAATAGGGCGCGAATATTACGCAAAACGCACGCCTTTGACAAGTGCTACAGTCAATACACGAAGAAAAAAAACACAACTTGTACGGTAACGTTTATCTGTGCCATTTTTTCAGTACAATCACCCTATATTCCTAACCATAAACCCTAAGTTGCCTTTGTTCACAGTAAGGTAATCGGGGCGAAAAGCCCGGCTTTTGCGATGAATTTAGAAAAAATCAATGAGTTAACCGCGCAAGATATGGCGGGTGTTAATGCGGCAATTCTCGAGCAGCTTAATTCCGAAGTCCAACTGATCAATCAGTTAGGCTATTACATCGTCAGCGGCGGGGGTAAACGCATTCGCCCGATGATTGCTGTACTGGCTGCACGAGCTGTTGGCTATGAGGGGAATGCGCATGTCACTATCGCCGCCCTGATCGAGTTTATCCACACGGCGACCCTGCTACACGACGACGTTGTGGATGAATCAGATATGCGCAGGGGTAAAGCTACCGCCAACGCCGCGTTTGGCAATGCTGCCAGCGTGTTGGTTGGTGATTTTATTTATACCCGCGCTTTCCAGATGATGACCAGCCTCGGCTCGCTCAAAGTGCTGGAAGTGATGTCCGAAGCGGTAAACGTCATCGCAGAAGGTGAAGTGCTGCAACTGATGAACGTTAACGACCCGGACATCACCGAAGAAAACTACATGCGCGTTATTTACAGCAAAACCGCGCGCCTGTTTGAGGCTGCTGCTCAGTGTTCCGGAATTCTGGCAGGTTGTACGCCAGAAGAAGAAAAAGGTCTGCAGGATTATGGTCGCTACCTCGGCACCGCTTTCCAGCTAATCGACGATTTGCTCGATTACAATGCCGACGGTGAACAGTTGGGTAAAAATGTCGGGGACGATCTGAACGAAGGTAAACCAACGTTACCGCTGCTGCATGCAATGCATCATGGCACACCGGAACAAGCGCAGATGATTCGTACCGCCATTGAGCAAGGCAACGGGCGTCATCTTCTGGAACCTGTTCTGGAAGCAATGAACGCTTGTGGTTCTCTCGAATGGACGCGTCAGCGTGCCGAGGAAGAAGCAGATAAAGCTATTGAAGCATTACAGGTACTCCCGGACACTCCGTGGCGAGAGGCATTAATCGGCCTCGCGCACATCGCTGTTCAACGCGATCGCTAATCCCTTCCCTGTATCCCGCGCATTGCGCGGGATAATTCCAGTAAGCTCCATAAAAATACTTATTCAGCGCAATACTCTCTGAATAATCAGGTCATTTTCTTTATATATTCTGAATCTTCACGCTATTTACATGAACTTTTTAGAGCAATTCGCCATCAGGAGTATAGTGATGCTCGACAGAACGCATGTTCTGAATGAAAGCGACTAACTTAAGGAGTGAGGAAAGATGGAGAATAATTTCATTGACTGGCATCCTGCCGACATCATTGCTGGTTTGCGGAAAAAAGGAACATCAATGGCTGCGGAGTCTCGCAGAAATGGTTTAAGTTCTTCGACGCTGGCAAATGCATTATCACGTCCCTGGCCGAAGGGAGAGATGATTATTGCGAAAGCATTAGGAACGGAACCTTGGGTAATCTGGCCATCACGCTATCACGATCCGCAGACACATGCGTTTATCGACAGAACACAGTTAATGCGCAGCTACACCAAACCGAAAAAATGAGTTGTCTGGCGGTAGCCCCGCGAACGGGGCTGCCAGCTTTCAGACGATTACTCGCCTTTCACACGCTCGATGTTCGCACCTAAGGCACGCAGTTTGTCTTCAATGCGTTCGTAGCCGCGATCGATGTGATAAATACGATCAACAACCGTAGTTCCTTCCGCAATACAACCAGCCAGCACCAGACTTGCTGAAGCACGCAGATCGGTCGCCATAACCTGTGCGCCGGAAAGTTTTTCGACACCGTGACAAATAACGGTATTGCTTTCAATCTCGGCATGCGCGCCCATACGGCTCAGTTCTGGCACGTGCATAAAGCGGTTTTCAAACACAGTTTCAGTGATGAATCCAGTCCCTTCTGCCACCAGGTTCAGCAACGTGAACTGGGCCTGCATATCGGTCGGAAACGCCGGATGCGGCGCGGTACGCACATTAACAGCCTTCGGACGTTTGCCATGCATATCCAGGCTAATCCAGTCCTCGCCCACTTCAATGTCCGCCCCGGCGTCACGCAACTTCGCCAGCACAGCATCGAGGGTATCTGGCTGGGCGTTACGGCAGATAATTTTACCGCGAGAGATCGCCGCAGCGACCAGGAACGTGCCGGTCTCAATACGATCCGGTAGCACGCGGTAGACGCCACCGCCTAAACGTTCCACACCTTCGATGACTATTCGATCAGTACCCTGACCGCTAATTTTCGCGCCCAGCGTAATGAGGAAGTTGGCGGTATCGACGATTTCCGGTTCACGCGCCGCGTTTTCGATAACGGTAGTGCCTTCTGCCAGAGTTGCGGCACACATGATGGTGACTGTTGCTCCAACGCTGACTTTATCCATCACGATATGCGCGCCTTTCAGACGGCCATCGACGGAAGCCTTAACGTAACCTTCTTCCAGTTTGATGGTCGCGCCTAATTGCTCAAGGCCGGAAATATGTAAATCAACCGGGCGCGCACCAATTGTACAACCGCCAGGCAGCGAAACCTGTCCCTGACCGAAACGCGCTACCAGCGGCCCCAGCGCCCAAATAGAAGCGCGCATGGTTTTCACCAGCTCGTAAGGCGCGCAGAACACATTTACATCGCGGGCATCAATATGCACAGAGCCATTACGTTCCACTTTAGCACCAAGCTGACTCAGCAATTTCATTGACGTATCGACGTCTTTCAGTTTCGGAACGTTCTGGATCTCTACTGGCTCTTCCGCCAGTAGCGCGGCAAAAAGGATAGGCAGAGCAGCATTTTTAGCGCCGGAAATTGTGACTTCGCCCTGGAGCTTTGTTGGCCCCTGAACACGAAATTTATCCATTTAGTTTGTTCTCAGTTAACAATTCATATCTGCTACCGGCAAATCGCCCATAGCTCAAAAGCCGTTCAGTTTGCGATCGCGCGCCCACTCCGCAGGGGTATAAGCTTTGATCGACACAGCATGAATGCGGTTATCCGCAATATATTCCATCAGCGGACCATAAACCGTCTGCTGTTTTTTAACCCGGCTCATGCCGTCAAACATCTCACCCACGGCAATAACCTGAAAGTGGCTGCCATCGCCGGAAACGTGGACTTCCTGGAGGGAGAGAGCGTTCATCAGCACGCTCTGAATTTCATTATTTTCCATGGGATCTTCATTCATCAGTTAATAAGCCAGCGAAACATCTTAGAGCAAAGTGGCGCAGTCATAAATAAGCAAAAAGCCTTGCTGATGTATCAAACAAGGCTCAACTTGCAGGCAGATTTGCTGGACAGACGGTTAACGCCTTATCCAGCCTGAAAAAATTTAACGAGGCAGGACATCAGACGGCAAATTATACAACTTTGCCAGGGTATAGACTTTATCGTTTACCCCCTGAAGCGTCACGCTGTGACCCTGCTTTTTCGCCAGATTGATAAGGTGGAGCAGCAACGCCAACCCACCTGTATCAACGCGGGACACGCGACTGAGATCGATGCAGGTAATTCCCTTCATCGCTTCTTCACGCACTTCCCAAAGCGGTAGCAGTACGTCTTGATCCAACTCTCCAGCTAATGCCAGAGTGTCACCCGTCTGCACCCAGCTCAGTGACTCACTCATTATTTTTTCTCTTCCAGAGTGATTTTCTGTTGAGAAATCGATTTCAGTTGCGCAGTCAGGCCGTCGATACCTTTGGTACGCAGCAGCGTTCCCCACTCGTTTTGTTTGGTGGTGATCATGCTGACGCCTTCGGCAATCATGTCGTAAGCCTGCCAGTTGCCAGTTTGGGAATTTTTGCGCCACTGGAAATCCAGACGTACCGGCGGGCGGCCATTCGGGTCAATAATGGTGACGCGAATAGGCACAATGGTTTTGTCGCCCAGCGGCTGTTCTGGCGCAATCTGGTAAGTCTGACCGTGATACATCGCCAGTGCCTGACCGTAAGCCTGCTTCAGGTACTCACGGAAAGCGGCAAAGTACGCGTCACGTTGAGCCGGGGTAGCACTCTTGTAATACTGACCCAGCACCAGTGCACCAGCGTATTTCACCTGCACATACGGCAGTAGCTCCTGATCAACAATAGTACGCAGATAATCCGGGTTAGCCCGAATTTGCGGTTGCTCATTCTTCAGGCGATCGAACGTTTTCTGCGCCGCCTCGTCCATCAGCTTATACGGATTGGTCTGGTCTGCTGCGGTTGCCGCACTCAACGGTGCAATCACCAGCAAAGCGACCATCATTAAACGTTTAAACATGCGTCGGTTCTCCTGAAATTATTTCGTTGTACCCACAGGTTCAGTGGTTTCATTATTACCTGGCGCAGTAGCTGGCGCATCGCCACTATTCTTATTGTCATCGCCTTTACTACCGTAAAGGAACTGACCAATGAGATCTTCCAGCACCATCGCAGACTTGGTGTCCTGAATTGTATCGCCATCCTTCAGGATAGCAGTACCCAGTTCGGGATCTTCAAAACCGACGTTTAACGCCAGATATTGCTCCCCAAGCAGACCGGAAGTACGAATGCTCAGCGAACTGGTGTCAGGAATGTGGTTATAACGTTGTTCAATTTCCAGCGTCACGCGTGGCAAATAGGTTTTTGGATCCAGCGTAATATCTGCCACCCGACCGACTACAACGCCACCAATACTAACCGGAGAGCGCGCTTTCAGACCGCCGATGTTATCGAACGTCGCATAGAGCGTGTAGGTTGGTTCAGTACGTATTGACGTCACGTTTGCCGCCTTCAGGCAAACAAACAGCGCCGCCAGCAGTGCTGCTAATAAAAAGATTCCCACCCAAATTTCATTTTTTTTCGTTTGCATGAACTCAATTCCCAAACATCAATGCGGTCAGCACAAAATCCAGCCCCAGAACAGCCAGAGACGAGTGGACAACGGTGCGAGTGGTTGCCCGGCTAATCCCGGCAGAAGTCGGGATAGCGTCGTAACCGTTAAACAACGAAATCCACGTCACCGTAATGGCGAACACCACGCTCTTAATCAGACAGTTGACCAAATCCATACGCCAGTCGACGGCGTTTTGCATTGCCGACCAGAAGAATCCGCTATCAATACCTTTCCAGCTAACGCCGACCAATGATCCGCCCCAGATCCCCACGGCGACGAAAATAATCGTCAGCAGCGGCAATGAAATAACCCCAGCCCAGAAACGTGGAGAAATAACCCGACGCAGCGGATCGACCGCCATCATCTCCATACTGGAGAGTTGTTCTGTGGCGCGCATCAAACCAATTTCAGCAGTTAACGCCGAACCGGCGCGTCCGGCAAACAGCAACGCGGCAACCACCGGCCCCAGTTCACGCAGCAGCGATAACGCCACCAGCATCCCCAGACTGGTTTCCGCACTATAGGTGGTCAGAACCAGATAACCTTGTAGACCCAGCACCATTCCGATGAATACGCCAGAAACCACAATAATCAGCATCGACAGGACGCCGACATTATAGAGCTGACGCACCAGCAGCGGCGCGTGTTTACGAAATTCCGGTTTGCCGACCAGCGCATTGAATAACATTAACCCGGCCCGCCCGAACGTTCTCAGGGTTTTAATCCCTTTATGTCCAAGCGACGCCAGCGCATTTAACAGCATGAGTGGCTTAACTCCCTGGTAAAAGATCAGCGTGATAATCGCCGGCAGGATAGCGGAACGGAACAGGCCCGTCAGCTATCCCGTCCAGAAACTGACGGACACGCGGATCGGGATTCTCCTGCAACGCCTGAGCGCTACCGTGAGCAACAATCTTTTTGTCCGCCAGAATCCAGGCGTGATCCGCAATACTTAAGACTTCCGGCACATCGTGAGAAACTACCACACAGGTGACGCCCAGCGCGCTGTTCAGCTCAGAAATCAGCTTCACCAGTACGCCCATAGTGATGGGATCTTGCCCAACAAACGGTTCATCAAACATGATGAGATCTGGCTCCAGGGCAATTGCGCGCGCCAGTGCGGCGCGACGAGCCATCCCGCCGGAAAGTTCAGAAGGCATAAGTTTAGCCGCTCCACGCAGCCCCACCGCTTCCAGCTTCATCATTACCGTACTATGCAACAATGGTGCGGGGAGCTGGGTGTGTTCGCGCAGTGGATAGGCAACGTTGTCAAATACGTTCATATCGGTGAACAACGCCCCGGACTGAAACAACATGCTCATGCGTTTACGCACCGTGTACAGGCGCGAACGAGACATCGCCGGAATATTCTCACCATCAAAAAGGATCTCACCGTGATCAGGTGCGATTTGCCCACCAATCAGTCGGAGTAGCGTCGTTTTACCGATGCCCGATGGCCCCATGATTGCCGTGATCTTCCCTCGCGGCACGGTCAGGGAAATATTATCGAAGATGCAGCGATTGCCACGCGTAAAACTGACATCGCGCATATCGACTAAATTCGCCACAGACTGCTCCATAATTCACCCTTCGTCTTGCGTTGATTTTTTAAGCATGACGCTCAATTTAACCTTGAACCCAACATATTTACAGAATATTACCCGCCGTGGTTAGCGAAAGCTGGCATTTGTTTTACTTTTTAGCCGCATAAAGTCAAAATTAAGAATCCATTACGGCTTTCTGAAAATCTTCAGCGGACCGGCGAGTATACCTGAAGAAAGGACGTTAGATGCTTTTAGCTACGGCACTGTTAATTGTTGGTTTACTTTTGGTCGTATACAGTGCCGACCGACTGGTATTTGCCGCTTCCATTCTTTGTCGCACTTTTGGCATTCCACCGCTGATCATTGGTATGACCGTAGTCAGTATTGGTACGTCACTTCCAGAGATTATTGTTTCACTTGCCGCGTCGCTGCACGAACAACGAGATTTAGCTGTCGGTACGGCGCTTGGCTCAAACATTATCAATATCTTGCTGATCCTCGGTCTGACCGCGCTGGTACGCCCTTTTACCGTCCATTCTGATGTTCTGCGCCGTGAATTACCCTTAATGTTATTGGTCAGCGTTGTAGCCGGTTCCGTACTCTATGACGGACAACTTAGCCGCAGCGATGGTATCTTTCTCCTCTTTCTGGCTGTGCTATGGCTGCTGTTCATTGTTAAACTTGCACATCAGGCTGAACGTCAGGGAACTGACAGCCTGACCAGGGAGCAACTTGCAGAACTGCCGCGTGAAGGTGGTTTACCCGTTGCTTTTTTATGGCTCGGCATTGCACTGATCATCATGCCAGTAGCAACGCGGATGGTGATTGATAACGCTACCGTGCTGGCAAATTACTTTGCCATCAGCGAGTTGACTATTGGTCTGACGGCAATCGCTATCGGCACGAGTCTGCCAGAACTGGCAACCGCGATAGCCGGTGTACGCAAAGGTGAGAACGACATCGCCGTCGGTAATATCATCGGCGCGAATATTTTTAATATCGTCATCGTGCTGGGTCTACCGGCGCTGATTACCCCAGGGGAGATTAACCCACTGGCGTATAGCCGTGACTACAGCGTGATGTTGTTGGTAAGCATTATTTTTGCGTTGCTGTGCTGGCGGCGCTCCCCTCAACCTGGCCGTGGCGTAGGGGTATTATTAACAGGCGGATTTATCGTATGGCTGGCGATGTTGTACTGGTTATCGCCAATACTCGTTGAATAACTGGAAACGCATTATGTCGCACGTAGAGTTGCAACCGGGTTTTGACTTTCAGCAAGCAGGTAAAGAAGTCCTGGCGATTGAACGTGAATGCCTGGCGGAGCTTGATCAATACATCAATCAGAATTTCACACTCGCTTGTGAAAAGATGTTTTGGTGTAAAGGTAAAGTCGTAGTTATGGGGATGGGCAAATCGGGACACATCGGGCGCAAAATGGCAGCCACCTTTGCCAGCACCGGTACTCCGTCATTTTTCGTCCATCCTGGCGAAGCCGCGCATGGCGATTTAGGCATGGTTACGCCACAAGACGTGGTGATTGCTATCTCTAATTCGGGTGAATCCAGTGAAATCGCAGCATTGATTCCGGTGCTTAAGCGTCTTCACGTGCCGTTAATCTGCATTACCGGTCGTCCGGAGAGTAGCATGGCGCGTGCCGCTGACGTGCATCTGTGTGTTAAAGTAGCGAAAGAAGCCTGTCCGTTGGGGCTGGCACCGACCAGCAGCACCACCGCCACGCTGGTGATGGGCGATGCTCTCGCCGTCGCCCTGTTAAAAGCGCGCGGCTTTACCGCCGAAGATTTTGCGCTCTCACATCCCGGCGGCGCACTGGGTCGTAAACTTCTGCTGCGCGTAAGCGATATTATGCATACGGGTGATGAGATCCCGCATGTCAAAAAAACCGCCAGCCTGCGCGATGCATTACTGGAAATTACCCGCAAAAATCTTGGTATGACTGTCATTTGCGATGACAATATGATGATTGAAGGCATCTTTACCGACGGTGATTTACGCCGTGTCTTCGATATGGGTGTGGATGTCCGTCAATTAAGCATTGCCGATGTGATGACGCCGGGGGGAATCCGCGTGCGCCCTGGCATTCTGGCCGTTGAGGCACTGAACTTAATGCAGTCCCGCCATATCACCTCCGTAATGGTTGCCGATGGCGACCATTTACTCGGTGTGTTACATATGCATGATTTACTGCGTGCAGGCGTAGTGTAAAGATTCAAGGATAAACAACAATGAGCAAAGCAGGTACGTCGCTTGAGACCTGTTACGGCCCTGTCAGCGCCGACGTTATGGCAAAAGCGGAGAACATTCGTCTGCTAATTCTCGACGTCGATGGCGTGCTGTCAGATGGCCTGATTTATATGGGCAACAACGGCGAAGAACTTAAAGCGTTCAATGTTCGGGACGGTTATGGCATTCGTTGTGCGCTCACCTCTGATATTGAAGTCGCCATCATTACCGGGCGAAAGGCTAAACTGGTAGAAGATCGTTGTGCCACATTGGGAATTACCCATTTGTATCAGGGGCAGTCGAACAAACTTATCGCCTTTAGCGATCTGCTGGAAAAACTGGCGATCGCCCCGGAAAACGTGGCTTACGTTGGGGATGATCTCATCGACTGGCCAGTAATGGAAAAAGTAGGCTTAAGCGTGGCTGTGGCCGATGCACATCCGCTGTTGATTCCGCGCGCTGATTACGTGACGCGCATTGCTGGTGGTCGTGGCGCAGTTCGTGAAGTTTGCGACTTATTACTCCTGGCGCAGGGCAAACTGGATGAAGCCAAAGGGCAATCGATATGAGTAAAGCCAGACGTTGGGTTATCATTGTGTTATCACTGGCGGTTCTGGTGATGATCGGCATTAACATGACCGAGAAAGACGATACCGCCCAGGTGGTCGTCAACAACAATGATCCCACCTATAAAAGCGAGCATACGGACACGCTCGTCTATAACCCTGAAGGGGCGCTAAGCTATCGATTGATTGCTCAACACGTTGAATATTATTCCGATCAGGCCGTTTCGTGGTTTACGCAACCGGTACTTACCACGTTTGATAAGGATAAAATCCCGACATGGTCGGTAAAAGCGGATAAAGCCAAGCTGACCAATGATCGGATGCTCTATTTATATGGACACGTTGAAGTCAACGCACTCGTGCCGGACTCTCAACTTCGCAGAATCACGACGGATAACGCGCAGATCAATCTGGTGACGCAGGATGTTACCTCTGAAGACCTCGTCACGTTATACGGAACAACATTTAACTCCAGCGGTCTGAAAATGCGCGGCAACTTACGCAGCAAGAACGCCGAGCTGATTGAAAAGGTTAGAACATCCTATGAAATTCAAAACAAACAAACTCAGCCTTAATCTTGTGCTTGCCAGCTCACTTCTGGCCGCCAGTATTCCGGCATTTGCCGTTACCGGAGACACTGACCAGCCGATTCACATTGAGTCGGATCAGCAATCTCTTGATATGCAAGGCAACGTGGTCACCTTTACCGGTAATGTCATCGTTACCCAGGGCACCATCAAAATTAATGCCGATAAAGTGGTCGTTACTCGTCCGGGCGGCGAACAAGGTAAAGAAGTGATTGACGGCTACGGTAAACCGGCAACGTTCTATCAGATGCAGGACAACGGTAAACCAGTCGAAGGTCACGCTTCCCAGATGCATTACGAACTGGCGAAAGATTTTGTCATCCTGACCGGTAATGCTTATCTGCAGCAGGTCGATAGCAATATAACGGGCGATAAAATTACTTATCTGGTGAAAGAGCAGAAAATGCAGGCTTTCAGCGATAAAGGCAAGCGCGTAACCACCGTTCTGGTGCCGTCGCAGTTGCAGGACAAAAACAACAAAGGCCAGACCCCGGCGCAGAAGAAGGGTAATTAATTCGTTATGGCAACATTAACAGCAAAGAACCTTGCAAAAGCCTACAAGGGTCGCCGCGTGGTGGAAGACGTCAGCCTGACCGTTAACTCCGGGGAAATTGTCGGGCTGCTGGGGCCAAACGGTGCCGGTAAAACCACCACTTTCTATATGGTCGTCGGTATTGTGCCGCGCGATGCGGGCAACATCATTATTGATGATGACGATATCAGCCTGCTGCCGCTGCATGCGCGCGCGCGTCGCGGTATCGGCTATCTGCCGCAGGAAGCTTCAATTTTCCGCCGTCTTAGCGTTTACGATAACCTGATGGCAGTACTGCAAATTCGTGACGATTTATCCGCTGAACAACGTGAAGATCGTGCGAACGAATTGATGGAAGAGTTTCACATTGAGCATCTGCGCGACAGCATGGGTCAATCGCTCTCCGGTGGTGAACGCCGTCGTGTAGAAATTGCCCGCGCGCTGGCTGCAAATCCGAAATTTATCCTGCTCGATGAACCGTTTGCCGGGGTTGACCCGATCTCAGTCATCGACATTAAACGCATCATTGAGCATTTACGCGACAGCGGCCTGGGTGTACTTATCACCGACCACAACGTGCGTGAAACGCTGGCTGTTTGTGAACGTGCTTATATCGTCAGTCAGGGACATTTAATCGCCCACGGCACGCCGACAGAAATCTTACAAGACGAACATGTTAAGCGTGTATACCTTGGGGAAGACTTCAGACTCTGATAGGGTAGAAGCTCGCGACGTTTTAGCAGGAGAGTACGATTCTGAACATGAAGCAAGGTTTGCAACTCAGGCTTAGCCAGCAACTGGCGATGACGCCTCAGCTACAACAGGCAATTCGTCTGTTGCAGTTGTCCACGCTGGAACTTCAACAGGAGCTGCAGCAGGCGCTGGAAAGTAATCCACTGCTTGAGCAAATCGACACTCATGATGAAATCGACACTCACGAAACGCCAGACAGCGAAACGTTAGACACTGCTGACGCGCTCGAACAAAAAGAGATGCCGGAAGAACTGCCGCTTGATGCCAGTTGGGATACCATCTACACCGCCGGTACGCCATCCGGCACCAGCGGTGACTACATCGACGACGAGCTACCGGTCTATCAGGGCGAAACGACGCAGACCTTGCAGGATTATCTGATGTGGCAGGTTGAGCTGACGCCATTTTCTGACACTGACCGCGCCATCGCCACCTCGATTGTCGATGCCGTTGATGACACGGGATATCTCACCGTTCCACTGGAAGATATTCTCGAAAGTATGGGCGATGAAGAGATCGACATCGATGAAGTTGAAGCTGTCCTCAAACGAATCCAACGCTTTGATCCGGTTGGCGTGGCAGCGAAAGATCTGCGTGACTGTCTGCTGATCCAACTCTCCCAATTCGACAAAACTACGCCGTGGCTGGAAGAGGCCAGACTCATCATTAGCGATCACCTCGATCTGCTGGCAAATCACGACTTCCGCACACTGATGCGCGTAACACGCCTGAAAGAAGATGTGCTGAAAGAAGCCGTCAACTTGATCCAGTCGCTCGATCCACGCCCTGGTCAATCGATCCAGACCGGCGAACCGGAATATGTCATTCCAGATGTGTTGGTACGCAAGCATAACGGTCAATGGACGGTTGAACTCAACAGCGACAGCATTCCACGGCTACAAATTAACCAGCACTACGCCTCAATGTGTAATAACACACGCAATGATGGCGATAGCCAGTTTATCCGCAGCAATCTGCAGGATGCCAAATGGTTGATTAAGAGTCTGGAAAGCCGTAACGATACGCTACTGCGCGTGAGTCGCTGTATCGTTGAACAGCAGCAAGCCTTCTTTGAGCAAGGCGAAGAATATATGAAACCGATGGTACTGGCAGATATCGCTCAGGCTGTCGAAATGCATGAATCGACGATCTCTCGCGTGACCACGCAAAAGTACCTGCATAGTCCACGAGGCATTTTTGAACTGAAGTATTTTTTCTCCAGTCACGTCAATACCGAGGGCGGCGGCGAAGCCTCGTCCACGGCGATTCGCGCGCTGGTGAAAAAATTAATCGCGGCGGAAAACCCAGCGAAACCGTTGAGCGACAGCAAGTTAACTTCTTTGCTGTCGGAACAAGGTATCATGGTGGCACGCCGCACTGTTGCGAAGTACCGAGAGTCTTTATCCATTCCGCCGTCAAACCAGCGTAAACAGCTCGTTTGACCCAACCGATAAGGAAGACACTATGCAGCTCAACATTACCGGAAATAACGTCGAGATCACCGAGGCCCTGCGAGAATTTGTTACCTCAAAATTTGCCAAACTTGAGCAATATTTTGACCGAATCAACCAGGTCTATGTTGTTCTGAAAGTGGAGAAAGTCACCCATACCTCAGATGCAACACTGCATGTAAACGGTGGCGAAATTCATGCCAGCGCGGAAGGTCAGGACATGTACGCTGCCATTGATGGCTTAATCGATAAGTTGGCACGCCAACTGACTAAACATAAAGATAAATTGAAACAACACTAATTGTCCGGGCGATTAGCAAGTGCATGGTGGCCTGTTGTGTGGCACAACGGGCCATTTGTACGGTTAATGCTCCGAGCCTGTTCCACTGTTTGAGTGGACAGGCTCTTAGGTGAAATTATGATAAATAATGATACAACTCTACAGCTTAGCAGTGTTCTTAACAGGGAATGTACGCGAAGCCGCGTCCACTGCCAGAGCAAAAAACGCGCACTGGAAATCATCAGCGAACTGGCGGCGAAACAACTTAGCCTGCCGCCTCAGGTGGTTTTTGAAGCTATCCTGACGCGGGAAAAAATGGGCAGTACCGGTATTGGTAATGGTATTGCAATTCCGCATGGCAAACTGGAAGAAGATACTCTGCGTGCTGTTGGCGTTTTCGTTCAGCTCGAAACGCCTATCGCTTTTGATGCCATCGATAACCAACCGGTTGACTTGCTTTTTGCCCTGCTAGTACCGGCTGACCAAACCAAAACGCATCTGCATACTCTTTCGCTGGTGGCGAAACGTCTGGCGGACAAAACCATCTGCCGCCGTTTACGCGCAGCCCAAAGCGATGAAGAGCTGTATCAAATCATTACGGATACCGAAGGTACTCCGGATGAAGCGTAGTTATTCTGTAATGTCTCTTTTAGACGTTGTGAGGAGAAACAGTACATGGTACTGATGATCGTCAGTGGACGTTCGGGTTCAGGTAAATCTGTCGCCCTGCGTGCGCTGGAAGATATGGGTTTTTACTGCGTGGATAACCTTCCCGTGGTGTTGTTACCCGATCTGGCCCGTACCCTGGCCGATCGCGAGATTTCTGCCGCCGTCAGCATTGATGTTCGTAATATGCCGGAGTCGCCAGAAATATTCGAACAGGCGATGAGCAACCTGCCTGATGCTTTCTCACCGCAACTGCTGTTCCTGGATGCCGACCGTAACACGTTAATACGCCGTTACAGCGATACGCGCCGCCTGCACCCACTTTCCAGCAAAAATCTGTCGCTGGAGAGCGCTATCGACAAAGAAAGCGATCTGCTGGAGCCACTGCGTTCGCGGGCGGATTTGATTGTCGATACGTCAGAAATGTCCGTTCACGAGCTGGCGGAAATGCTGCGTACCCGTCTGCTGGGTAAACGCGAGCGTGAACTGACGATGGTCTTTGAGTCCTTCGGCTTCAAGCACGGCATTCCTATTGATGCGGATTATGTCTTTGACGTGCGTTTCCTGCCGAACCCGCACTGGGACCCGAAACTGCGTCCGATGACCGGCCTTGATAAACCTGTCGCTGCGTTCCTCGACCGTCACACAGAAGTACACAATTTCATCTACCAGACGCGCAGCTATCTTGAGCTATGGTTACCTATGCTGGAAACCAACAACCGTAGCTACCTGACGGTCGCCATTGGTTGTACTGGCGGGAAGCACCGTTCGGTGTATATTGCAGAACAACTGGCAGACTACTTCCGCTCACGCGGTAAAAACGTCCAGTCACGCCATCGCACGCTGGAAAAACGCAAACCATGACCGTCAAGCAAACTGTCGAAATCACTAACAAGCTGGGCATGCATGCCCGGCCTGCTATGAAACTCTTTGAATTAATGCAAGGTTTTGACGCTGAAGTGCTGTTACGTAATGACGAAGGCACCGAGGCTGAAGCCAACAGCGTTATTGCGCTCTTGATGCTGGACTCTGCCAAAGGACGACAGATTGAAGTCGAAGCGACAGGCCCACAGGAAGTCGAAGCGCTGGCTGCGGTTATTGCTCTCTTTAATTCCGGTTTCGATGAAGATTAATCTTCATCCCTCTGACATTTAAATTCCCCCTCCTCAGCCCTTCAGGGCAATAAGAAAAGCGCGTACTGAAATCGTCATCAATGAACGTCATTTGTACATTTCGTGCGCTTTTCCATACACACAAAACCTTAAGAAAACCTTAAAAAGCCTTGTTTAGGTTTCGTTTAAGTTAAGCCCCCATACTGGAGACTGTCAGAAAATATTTCCAGGAGATGGCATGATTCGCTTATCTGAACAAAGTCCCCTGGGCACCGGAAGACATCGGAAATGTTACGCGCATCCGGAAGATGCCCAACGCTGTATCAAGATTGTCTACCACCGTGGCGACGGTGGCGATAAAGAGATCCGCCGCGAGTTAAAGTACTATGCGCACCTTGGTCGTCGTTTGAAAGACTGGAGCGGTATTCCACGCTATCACGGTACAGTTGAGACTGATTGCGGAACCGGTTATGTCTACGATGTCATTGCCGATTTTGATGGCAAGCCGTCTATTACATTGACCGAATTTGCTAAACAATGCCGTTACGAAGAAGATATCGCGCAACTGCGCCAGTTACTGAAACACCTGAAGCGTTATTTGCAGGATAATCGCATCGTGACGATGTCGCTGAAGCCGCAGAATATCCTCTGCCACCGTATCAGCGAGTCAGAAATTATTCCCGTCGTCTGTGACAACATTGGTGAAAGCACGTGGATTCCGCTGGCGACCTGGTCGAAGTGGTGTTGTCAACGTAAGCAAAAGCGATTGTGGCAACGTTTTATCGCGCAACCCGCGCTAGCTGTTGCGCTGCAGAAAGAGACGCTATCTTGTGAGAACAAGAAACTCTCACTCACTTCGCACGAAGCTTAATATAGTTGGTGTTGTCGCATAAACGACTCACCGCCTAATTGATGCATTTGCCGCAAAATCCACGCCTGACGGCTACGCACGTAGCCTGATGGTGCGAAGACTTTGAAACGGAGTGGGTTGGGTAGTACTGCAACCAGTAACGCCGCTTCCGACTGGGTGAGTTTGCTGGCAGGTTTATGGAAATAACGTTGCGCTGCGGCTTCAACACCAAATACCCCTTCACCAAATTCGGCTACATTCAGGTAAACCGTCAGGATACGCTTTTTGCTCCAGACCGTTTCTATCCCCAATGTTAACCCGGCTTCCAGCCCTTTTCGTACCCAACTACGCCCATCCCATAAAAAGAGATTTTTGGCTGTCTGCTGTGAAATTGTTGATGCGCCGCGAACGCGGTTTTCATTGCGTTCATTGTGCGCCAGCGCTTTCTCAATAGAAGCCACATCAAAGCCCCAATGGTCGGGGAATTTCTGATCTTCTGCGGCAATCACCGCCAGCCCCATCCATGGCGAGATTTGATCCAGACTAACCCAATCAGAATGCGCCACGTAACGAAAGTTACCATGCAACCAGGCACTCACCTGACGCTCAGCCATTACCGCCGAGAACGGAACTGGCGCTATGCTAAACAACGCGATGCCCCCACCCCAGAACACGGCAAGGGCAACCACTAACCGCAGAAGAAAACGGCGGACGAAACCGAACGCCGTTAAGCGGCTTTTACTCATTCAGCCAGAACCAGCACGCGGGAAACCAGCTTATCAATGCCGCTCGCCGCTTCCGCAATGTTCTGCGCCAGCATATACGCTGGTGTAGTGACAATCTTATTGTCTTCATCAACAACGATATCATCGACCGGGCACGGCACATGCTCTGCGCCCATCTCTTCCAGCACTTCTGCGGTATCGATATCTGTGCCAATGGTCAAACGCAGCGGGAAATCGAAAATTTTAGGCAGCATCGCCGGGGCAATGCACATAAAGCCAAGCGGTTTACCTGCCTGATGCATCGCTTGCGCCAGCGCCTTTAATTCACGGTCAACGGTGCATTCACTGCCAAGGCTGGCAAAATTGCTTAAATTTTTCGCCGCACCAAAACCACCTGGCACAATCAACGCATCCAGTTCGGCGGCATCGGCCTGAGCCAGAGGACGGATCTCACCACGCGTTATACGTGCTGCTTCAATCAACACATTGCGCGTTTCCGCCATCGGCTCGCCAGTTAAATGGTTGATAACATCAACCTGCTGCTTATCCGGCGCAAAGCAGACCGCCTGCGCACCGTTACGTGAAATTGCTAATAACGTCAAAACCGCTTCATGGATTTCAGAACCGTCATAGACACCGCACCCGCTCAGAACTACGCCAATTTTCTTCATTGTGATCATCCTTTCGCAACTGACTGAAACACATTAATCTTTTTAATAAGAATGCTACGCATCACACATTTAACTGATTCATGTAACAAATCATTTAAGATTTGCTATCTTAACTGCGTGCGGCCTGAAAAACAGTGCTGCGCCCTTGTAACTCATCATAATAATTTACGGCGCAGCCAAGATTTCCCTGGTGTTGGCGCAGTATTCGCGCACCCCGGTCTAGCCGGGGTCATTTTTTAGCAGCTTTCGCAACCCACGCTTTCAGTACTTCTACGTCGTGACGCCACTCTTCTTTCATCTCTTCAATCCATTCACCAACATTATCTTCCCACGCAGGAAGATCGGGAGACTGGATCTGCTGACCAAGCTGCTGCAGATGGCGTAACCCCACTGACCCCGCCGCACCTTTAATTTTGTGACCTTCCTCGACGATGCCTTTTTTATCTTGCGCCGTCAGATTCGATTCCAACACGCTCACATAGCCCGGCATCATTTTCTCAAACACCGCTAACCCGTCAGTGATCAGCTTCGGCCCTACAAGTTCGAGATACTGTTCCAGCATAGGAATATCAAGCAATGCTTCCGATTTACCGCTCTCTTCTGTCGTCATCGTGCTTTCCTCATCATCCTGGGTATCCCAGAATTTCTTGATCATCGCAGTTAGCGCCGGCACAGAAAGCGGCTTACTCAGCACATCATCCATTCCGGCATTGAGGTACTCTTGTTTATCTTTCAGCACATTGGCAGTTAAAGCCACCAGCGGCGGTAAATCTTCGCGCGGATAACGCTTCGTCAGTTCACGAGAGATATCCAGCCCGGTCATATCCGGTAACTGAATATCCAGCAACACCAGGTCGTATTCGCCAGGTTTAAACATCTCCAGCGCCGCCTTACCGGTCATCGCTACGTCGACAGTATTGCCGAGCTTTTCCAGCACCGAGCGTGCAACAATAACGTTCAGTTCAATATCTTCTACCAGCAGCACATTCAGCGCCGGTAAAGGCATATCATCTTCGTCAAACGCATCATCCACTTCTTCCGCCACCGACGGTGCATGGATCGTCAAAGTAAAGGTTGAACCTTTCCCTTGTTCGCTGGTGACGGTGATATCCCCCCCCATATTTTTCGCCAGCCGACGAGAAACCGCCAGACCAATACCGGTGCCGGTGGCAGGTTTACCGCCGTGGCTGTCTTTCACCTGGTAATACATAGCAAAAATTTTATCCAGTTCATCCTGCGGAATACCGATGCCAGAATCTTCCACTTCAAAATGCAACATGCCCCCTTCGTCATAACGCACACGAACGGTCACTTGCCCCTTCTGAGTGAATTTGACGGCGTTACTGATTAAGTTCCACAGGATCTGGCGTAAACGTGTGCCGTCGGTAATGATCTGATGCGGCAACGGCAGCGTCGGTTCCAGAATAAAACGCAGCCCTTTTTGCTGTGCCTGTAATGCGGAGAGGTTTTCCAGATCGGCAAGAAAGCTGGTGAAATCAACCGGCTGGTTATCAAGTTGAACTTTACGCCGCTCCATCTTATCCATGTCGATAATATCGTTGAAGATATTCCCCAATGTGACGGCGGAAACATGGATAGTTTTGAGATATTTTTCCTGCTCAGCGGTGAGTTCCGTATCCAGCAAGATACGACTTAATCCAACGATACCGTTCAGCGGTGTACGCAACTCATGGCTGATTGTCGAGATAAAAGTAGTTTTGTCGCGGCTGGCGCGTTCGAGCGCATCCTGATAACGCTTACGCTCGGTAATGTCGCGACCAAAGCCCATCAAACCGTGGCGTTTACCTACACGGTCGTAGTACGGCACTTTACGGATTTCAAAGCAGGCTTTGCGCCCGTCCGGATAATCCAGCCACTGTTCATAGGTCAGCGACACATTATGACGGAACACTTTCTCATCGGTTTCAATGACTTTTGCTGCGGCTTCCGGCGAGTAAACATCAGCAGGCTTCAGATGCACCAGTTGTTTTTCACTTTTCCCGGTCAGCAGCTCCATCGCGCGATTACAGCCGGAAAACTCTTTATCTTCGTTACGATAAAAAACCAGGTCGGGTGAAGCATCAAGGAAGGAACGTAAGAATGAGGATTGCTGTTCGAGCTGAATCTGCGTCTCTTCGCGCTCTTTGATTTCAATTTTCAACTGACCGAAGGTTTCCTGCAATTCAGCTTCTGCTTTTTCACGAACGGCAATTTCCTGATTAAGCTGGGTAATATTATCTTTCAGTTGTACGTTGAGGCTCAGATCGCGCTCGCGCATCTCCTCCAGCTTTTGCACCAGCCGGGACAGACGTTGCCGTGATTCTTCCAGTTGCTCCACCACTACCGAAAGAAAGTAAACCGCCCACGGTGTAATCAACAAACCAAAGAAGATGGAACGGATAACATCAATACTTTCAACTTCACCATGCAGCACCATGGTCACCGCCATTTGAACCACAATGGCGAGCACCACCAGCGCCAGCGCCAGTAGCATTGAGAAGCGCACCAGACCTAACTTCATCATCAGGTCAACATAGTACTGCGCCAACAAACGAATTTGCTTCATTTAAGGAATTCCTTCACGACAACCTGCCACAATAATACCCAATTCTGACAGTTACGCTGAAAATTGTGTGAGAAATGCGGAATTCCCCAGATTAACTACGAGGAAGGTGGCATCCACGGGCGTCCCAACGCCGATCCCTGCACGCCGTGTTCAGTAAGATAGCGATCCAGCTCGACCATTCCCGTCCAGCGATTTTCACACCACAGTGGGGCAAGTAGCGTCGGGCGACGGGCGCTGGCGGAAATACGATGATAGATAACTTCCGGTGGTGTATGGCGGATCATTTCTCCCGCTGTCAGCGTGTAATCGTCCAGTTCAATACCGTTCAAACGCCCCGCTTCCCATGCTTTCGCCATAATGCTGCCTTTCACGATATGCAGCGGATGCAGTTTTATGCCGTCAACACCGGTTTCCACCACCTGCTCCAGCGTTTGCAGACATTCAGTGCGTCCTTCACCCGGCAGGCCGACAATTAAGTGCGAGCACACTTTCAGCCCGCGTTCACGTGCCCGTTGCGTCGTGCGTTGATAACAGGCGAAATCATGGCCACGGTTAATACGGTGTAGCGTTTTGTCATGAGCGGTTTGCAGTCCCAGTTCCAGCCACACTTCATAACCCTGATCTTTATATTCGCAAAGCAGATCCAGCACAGCATCCGGTACGCAGTCCGGGCGGGTGCCAACACACAAACCGACAATATTGGCCTGACTCACCGCCTGCTGATACATAGAGCGCAGTACCTGAACTTCCGCAAAGGTGCTGGTATAAGCCTGAAAGTAAGCCAGATAGCGTTTCGCGCGATTAACTAAATTTGCCTGATGCGCCAGTTGTTCGGCAATAGAACGATGTTGCTGTTCTTCGTCGGCAAACGAGGCAACATTACAGAATGTGCAGCCACCGCGTCCGATGGTGCCATCACGATTCGGGCAGCTAAAACCACCGTGCAGCGTCAGTTTATGCACCTTTTGCCCGTAACGACGGGTAAGATCTCCACCAAACATATTGACTAATTTCTGTAACTGCATAATCTGATAGACCGCGCCTTGAAAAGAGGCCAAAGCCTGCCATTTTTAGCTCAATTCCGCGATGACCTGGATCAATCGCCCTGGCCTGCCTTTACCAACTGCATATTCAATCACAATTACTGAGATTTAATGCAATATCGTATTAATTACTTTTCCTTATCTTGCGTCGGATTTTTTTATCCGCTAATGGATTTTAAACAAAAACAGTAGTATGAAACGCCTTTATCTCTCAATGCAGTATAAAATGCTGGTTTAAGCGTCAGTTCAAGGCAGGATAAGGGTTAACACGCCTCTATAGTAGTCAGGAACTCAACGTTTTCCTTTTTCACCCCACTTTAATTCAAAATAAGATATTTCATTTAATTTCAATAAATTAATGAATATTTTTGCGCTAAAGCACATTTCTATACCAATAAGCTTGCCATTTGACCTGTGTCGCCTTTACCGATAAGTTGGAAATCCGCTGGAAGCTTTCTGGATGAGCAGCCTGCTCATCATATTTATGCAGTAATTGAGATCCCCTCTTCACCGTATTAACCGATGCGAAAAGGACAAAAAAAGGGGGCGAATGCGAGGTAAGCGTATGAAACGCAAACCCCGTCGCCACGCTCTTTCTGTGCCCGTGCGTTACGGTTCGGAAGTGGGGTTCCCGCAGAGCCTGGGGGAGGTTCACGATATGTTGTACGATAAATCCCTTGAGAGGGACAACTGTGGTTTCGGCCTGATCGCCCACATAGAAGGCGAACCTAGCCACAAGGTAGTGCGTACGGCAATACACGCACTGGCCCGCATGCAGCACCGTGGCGCGATTCTCGCTGATGGTAAAACCGGCGACGGTTGCGGCTTGCTGTTACAAAAACCGGATCGCTTTTTTCGCATCGTTGCGCAAGAACGCGGCTGGCGTTTAGCGAAAAACTACGCCGTCGGGATGATCTTTCTGAATAAAGATCCCGAACTCGCCGCTGCCGCACGCCGCATCGTTGAAGAAGAGCTGCAACGCGAAACATTGTCGATTGTGGGCTGGCGTGATGTCCCCACCAACGAAGGCGTACTGGGTGAAATTGCCCTCTCCTCTCTGCCACGCATTGAGCAAATTTTCGTTAACGCTCCGGCTGGCTGGCGTCCGCGCGATATGGAACGCCGTCTGTTTATCGCCCGTCGCCGCATTGAGAAACGTCTCGAATCCGATAAAGACTTCTACATCTGTAGCCTGTCGAATCTGGTCAACATCTATAAAGGTCTGTGTATGCCGGCGGATTTGCCGCGCTTTTACCTGGATCTTGCGGATCTGCGTCTGGAATCAGCTATCTGCCTGTTCCATCAACGCTTCTCCACCAACACCGTGCCGCGCTGGCCACTGGCGCAGCCATTCCGTTACCTCGCACATAACGGTGAAATCAACACCATCACCGGTAACCGTCAGTGGGCGCGTGCCCGTACTTATAAATTCCAGACGCCGCTAATCCCCGATTTACACGACGCAGCACCGTTTGTGAACGAAACCGGCTCCGACTCCAGCTCGATGGATAACATGCTGGAACTGCTGCTGGCGGGCGGGATGGATATCATCCGCGCCATGCGTCTGTTAGTGCCACCTGCCTGGCAGAACAACCCGGATATGGACCCGGAACTGCGCGCGTTCTTCGACTTTAACTCCATGCATATGGAGCCGTGGGATGGTCCAGCGGGCATCGTGATGTCCGACGGTCGTTTCGCCGCCTGTAACCTCGACCGTAACGGTCTGCGTCCGGCACGCTACGTCATCACCAAAGATAAGTTGATCACCTGCGCCTCTGAAGTCGGCATCTGGGATTATCAGCCTGATGAAGTGGTGGAAAAAGGCCGCGTCGGGCCAGGTGAGCTGATGGTGATCGACACTCGCAGTGGGCGTATTCTGCACTCGGCGGAAACCGATGATGACCTGAAAAGCCGCCATCCGTACAAAGAGTGGATGACGAAAAACGTCCGCCGTCTGGTGCCGTTTGAAGACTTGCCTGATGAAGAAGTGGGGAGTCGCGAACTGGACGATGACACGCTTGCCAGCTACCAGAAACAGTTTAACTACAGCGCGGAAGAGTTGGATTCCGTGATCCGCGTACTGGGCGAAAACGGCCAGGAAGCCGTCGGTTCGATGGGCGACGACACCCCATTCGCCGTGCTCTCCAGCCAGCCGCGTATTATTTACGACTACTTCCGTCAGCAATTTGCCCAGGTGACTAACCCGCCAATCGACCCCCTGCGTGAAGCGCATGTCATGTCGCTCGCCACCAGCATCGGTCGTGAAATGAACGTCTTCTGCGAAGCAGAAGGCCAGGCGCACCGCTTAAGCTTTAAATCGCCAATTCTGCTCTACTCCGATTTCAAACAGCTCACGACCATGAAAGAGGAGCACTATCGCGCAGATACGCTGGATATCACCTTTGACGTTAGCAAAACCACGCTTGAAGCGACGGTTAAAGAGCTGTGCGATAAAGCCGAAAAAATGGTACGTAGCGGCACCGTGCTACTGGTACTTTCAGACCGAAATATCGGTAAAGATCGCCTGCCGGTTCCGGCTCCGATGGCGGTTGGCGCGATCCAGACCCGTCTGGTCGATCAAAGCCTGCGTTGCGATGCCAACATCATCGTCGAAACCGCCAGCGCCCGCGATCCGCACCACTTCGCTGTGCTGCTGGGCTTCGGTGCAACCGCCATTTATCCGTACCTTGCCTATGAAACGCTGGGACGCTTAATCGACACCCATGCGATTGCCAAAGACTATCGTACCGTGATGCTGAACTACCGTAACGGCATCAACAAAGGCTTGTACAAAATCATGTCCAAAATGGGCATCTCCACCATCGCCTCTTACCGCTGCTCGAAACTGTTCGAAGCAGTCGGTCTGCACGATGACGTGGTGAGCCAGTGCTTCCAGGGCGCAGTCAGCCGCATTGGCGGCGCGAGCTTTGAAGATTTCCAGCAGGATCTGCTGAATCTTTCAAAACGTGCCTGGCTGGCGCGTAAACCCATCAGCCAGGGCGGCTTGTTAAAATACGTGCATGGCGGCGAATACCACGCCTACAACCCGGACGTCGTGCGCACACTGCAACAGGCAGTTCAGAGTGGCGAGTACAGCGACTATCAGGAATACGCGAAGCTGGTTAACGAGCGTCCGGCAACGACACTGCGCGATCTGCTGGCGATTACTCCGGGTGAAAACGCGGTCAACATTGCTGATGTTGAACCAGCCAGTGAACTGTTTAAACGCTTCGATACCGCAGCGATGTCTATCGGCGCATTAAGCCCGGAAGCCCACGAAGCGCTGGCGGAAGCGATGAACAGCATCGGCGGTAACTCTAACTCCGGGGAAGGCGGTGAAGATCCGGCGCGTTACGGCACCAATAAAGTCTCACGTATCAAACAAGTCGCTTCTGGCCGCTTCGGCGTAACCCCGGCGTATCTGGTTAACGCCGACGTGATTCAGATTAAAGTCGCTCAGGGCGCGAAACCGGGCGAAGGTGGTCAGTTACCTGGCGATAAAGTCACGCCGTATATCGCCAAACTGCGCTACTCCGTGCCGGGCGTAACGCTGATCTCCCCGCCGCCGCACCACGATATCTACTCTATCGAGGATTTAGCGCAGCTTATTTTCGACCTGAAACAGGTTAACCCGAAAGCGATGATCTCCGTCAAACTGGTTTCTGAACCAGGCGTCGGAACTATCGCAACTGGCGTTGCGAAAGCGTATGCCGATTTAATCACCATCGCGGGCTATGACGGCGGCACCGGCGCAAGCCCGCTCTCCTCGGTGAAATACGCAGGCTGCCCGTGGGAGCTGGGTCTGGTGGAAACTCAGCAGGCACTGGTGGCTAACGGCCTGCGCCATAAAATTCGTTTGCAGGTTGATGGCGGCCTGAAAACAGGCGTTGATATCATCAAAGCGGCAATTCTCGGCGCGGAAAGCTTTGGCTTTGGCACCGGTCCGATGGTGGCGCTGGGTTGTAAATACCTGCGTATTTGCCACCTGAACAACTGCGCCACCGGCGTAGCAACTCAGGACGAAAAACTGCGTAAGAATCACTATCACGGCTTACCGTTCAAAGTGACTAACTACTTTGAGTTTATCGCCCGTGAAACCCGCGAGCTGATGGCGCAACTGGGTGTAACACGTCTGGTCGATCTGATTGGTCGTACCGACCTGCTCAAAGAACTGGACGGCTACACAGCAAAACAACAGAAACTGGAGCTGTCTCGCCTGCTGGAGACCGCCGAGCCACATCCGGGTAAAGCGCTCTATTGCACTGAGAAAAACCCACCGTTTGATAACGGCATACTCAACGCGCAGTTGCTGCAACAGGCGAAACCGTTTGTCGATGAGCGCCAGAGCAAAACCTTCTGGTTCGATATTCGCAACACCGACCGTTCCGTGGGCGCATCACTCTCTGGCTACATCGCGCAAACACACGGCGATCAGGGGCTGGCAGCCGATCCTATCAAAGCGTACTTCAACGGCACCGCGGGTCAGAGCTTCGGCGTGTGGAACGCAGGCGGCGTGGAGCTGTATCTGACTGGCGATGCTAACGACTATGTTGGTAAAGGCATGGCAGGCGGCTTAATCGCCATTCGTCCACCCGTGGGTTCGGCCTTCCGCAGCCATGAGGCGAGCATTATCGGCAACACCTGCCTGTATGGCGCGACCGGTGGTCGTCTGTATGCCGCAGGCCGTGCAGGAGAACGTTTCGGTGTGCGTAACTCTGGTGCTATCACTGTGGTAGAAGGCATTGGCGACAACGGTTGTGAATATATGACCGGCGGTATCGTCTGTATTCTGGGTAAAACCGGCGTTAACTTTGGCGCAGGCATGACCGGGGGCTTCGCTTACGTTCTCGACGAAAGTGGTGATTTCCGCAAACGCGTTAACCCGGAACTGGTGGAAGTGTTAAGCGTTGACTCCCTGGCGATCCATGAAGAGCATCTGCGTGGTCTTATCACCGAGCATGTGCAACACACCGGTTCCCAGCGTGGTGAAGAGATCCTGGCTAACTGGTCAACCTTCGCCAGCAAATTCGCGCTGGTTAAACCGAAGTCCAGTGATGTAAAGGCACTGCTGGGTCACCGTAGTCGTAGTGCAGCAGAGTTGCGCGTGCAGGCGCAGTAAGGGGTAGCAACAATGAGTCAGAATGTTTATCAATTTATCGACCTGCAGCGCGTTGATCCGCCAAAGAAACCGCTGAAGATCCGCAAAATTGAGTTCGTCGAAATTTACGAGCCGTTTTCCGAAGGCCAGGCCAAAGCGCAGGCTGACCGCTGCCTGTCGTGTGGCAACCCATACTGCGAATGGAAATGCCCGGTACACAACTACATCCCGAACTGGCTGAAGCTCGCCAACGAGGGGCGGATTTTTGAAGCGGCAGAACTGTCGCATCAAACGAATACCCTGCCGGAAGTGTGTGGACGCGTCTGCCCACAGGATCGCCTGTGCGAAGGCTCCTGCACCCTGAATGATGAATTTGGCGCGGTGACCATCGGTAACATTGAACGCTATATAAATGATAAAGCGTTCGAAATGGGCTGGCGTCCGGATATGTCTGGCGTAAAACAGACCGGTAAAAAAGTGGCGATTATCGGCGCAGGTCCGGCGGGGCTGGCGTGTGCGGATGTGTTAACGCGCAACGGTGTGAAAGCTGTCGTCTTCGACCGTCATCCGGAAATCGGCGGTCTGCTGACCTTTGGCATTCCGGCCTTCAAGCTGGAAAAAGAGGTGATGACGCGCCGCCGTGAAATCTTCACCGGCATGGGCATTGAGTTCCAACTCAATACCGAAGTGGGTCGTGACGTACAACTGGACGATCTACTGAACGATTACGATGCAGTGTTCCTCGGTGTCGGGACCTATCAGTCAATGCGCGGTGGACTGGAAAACGAAGACGCCGACGGCGTGTACGCGGCGCTACCGTTCCTCATCGCCAACACCAAACAGTTAATGGGTTTTGGCGAAACCAACGAAGAACCGTTCGTCAGCATGGAAGGCAAACGCGTAGTGGTACTTGGCGGCGGCGACACCGCGATGGACTGCGTGCGCACTTCCGTGCGCCAGGGAGCGAAGCACGTCACCTGTGCCTATCGTCGTGATGAAGAGAACATGCCGGGTTCCCGTCGCGAAGTGAAAAACGCGCGGGAAGAAGGTGTGGAGTTCAAATTCAACGTCCAGCCGCTGGGTATTGAAGTGAATGGCAACGGCAAAGTTAGCGGCGTGAAAATGGTGCGTACCGAAATGGGCGAACCCGATGCTAAAGGCCGTCGCCGCGCGGAGATTGTCGCAGGCTCTGAACATATCATTCCGGCAGATGCGGTGATCATGGCGTTTGGTTTCCGTCCACACAGCATGGAATGGCTGGCACAACACAGCGTCGAACTGGATCCCCAGGGCCGCATTATCGCTCCAGAGCGAAGCGACAACGCCTTCCAGACCAGCAACCCGAAAATCTTCGCCGGTGGTGACATTGTGCGAGGTTCAGACCTGGTGGTAACGGCAATTGCCGAAGGCCGCAAAGCTGCTGACGGGATCATGAACTGGCTGGAAGTATAACAAAAACCTCTCACGGCTCTATCATCATCCGTTTTATCTGGCCGGTGATAGGGCTGAAGCCCTCCCCCGAAACATCTCTCTCCTGAAAATTACACTCTGTGTCTGAAAGTATTCCCCCCCCCTGACAATAAATTTGAATATCTCACTTAATAAATGGAGTCGTAATAAATACAGTTGTAAAAAATCATTAATTAAACATAATTAAAAAACATTATTATTGATAAAACAATTCACAGCGTGAATGTTATTCTCATTAATTTTTAATAAAATATTAATGCCAACATATTCAAAGTAGAAATAAATAGTATAGATTACATTAAAATGCAAAATAGCCGTTCGGTTTTTAAGCGAAAAAAGCATCTATCTCCCAACAATTAAGAATACTCTTACGACAAATTAAATTCACAACATGAATAACATATATTAAATCATTAATCAGGTACTAATCTGATAATCAACCACAAAAAAAGATTTACCATAATATTAAATAACGCCGTAGACTTTCCGCATTAATATTTACTTCGGGTAAATTATTTATGCGTGGGTTATTCAACAAAAAAGTCAGCAAACAATATTTTATTTAGACCCAAATACAAGAATAAATAATATATTTATTAATAGCCCCTATAAAAATTTAAAGCGCAAGCACGGCTCTCACGTTAACTGTTAACGGAAAACAGTGCTTATTCACATTTAAATTTAAGGACAAATAATGAAAAAGTTAGTAAAAGCTGCACTGGCAACGGCGATGGTTATGGGATTTTCATCTTATGCAAATGCGGTGGGCAGCAATACCGGCACAGTCAATTTTATCGGTACGATTGAAGACTCTCCGTGCTCCATTGTGGTGGGTGACGAACATCAGACCGTTAACCTCGGCCATATCGGTACAGGTTCTCTGACTGGTGGCAAATCCTCCACGGCTGTGCCGTTCAAAATCCGTATGGAACACTGCGTATTCACCACTGAAACCAAAATGTCCACGGTGTTCAGCGCAGCAGGTAACGAATCAACTGCCAACCCGGGCAACCTGGCTCTGATGGGGTCCAGCGGTGAAATGAAAGGGGCCAGCATTGTTATCGGAACCAGCAAAGGTGCAGCACTCAAACTGGGTACTGCGTCAGAAACCAAACTGCAGATGGATGGAAACACTCCGGCCAAAGGCCTGCCTAACCAGGAAGTCGATTTCAGCGCATGGGTGAAAGGCGACGCAACTGGCACAATTGATATTGGCGAATTCAATAGCCAGGTTAATTTCCAGATTAGCTACCTGTAATTTACCCGCTGTAATAAGTGCAATGCCCTGAACAAGGAATGTCAGGGCATTAATAAAAATTAAAAACACTCATTATTGTTATTATCAGGACGGTTTATCTGATGCAACACCATGCCCCTTTCCGCTTACGAATATTAAGTCTGGCAATCATGATGACGCTGACCGGTCTCTCCGGGAAAAGCAATGCAGAAGAGGCTGTTGAATTTAACACCCAATTTCTTGACGTAAAGAACGGAACAAAAATTGATTTAGGGAAATTCTCCCGAAAAGGTTATGTCCTTCCAGGGAATTACAACTTGCAGGTTGTCGTGAATAAATATCCTCTGGCAGAGGAGAATGACATTCATTGGTATCCTAAAGAGGATGACCCGAGTAACAGCTTCCCTTGTCTTTCTCCCGATATCATATCAAAGCTGGGACTAAAACCAGAATTAGTCGAAACATTACAATGGATTAAAGACGGCCAATGCCTGCAACCGGGCCAGATTGAAGGCATGGTAATACAGGCAAATTTAAGTCAGTCCCAGCTTGAGGTGACGATCCCCCAGGCCTGGCTGGAATATACCGACGCAGAATGGGATCCGCCCTCGCGCTGGGATGAAGGTATTCCCGGGTTGATATTCGATTACAACATGAATGCTCAGGTTCGCCATCAGCAGAATGATGGCGTCGATGAACATGACATCACGGCGAATGGTACTGTTGGCGGTAACCTGGGCGCATGGCGCTTACGTGCTGACTGGCAGGCCAGTTATCTGAATACCAGCGACAGTGAAGGGCAAGATCTGCGTGACTGGGAATGGAGCCGCTATTACGCATGGCGTGCATTACCCGGCCTTGGGGCAAAACTGACGCTCGGTGAAGACGCTCTTGCCTCGGATATCTTCGACACCTTTAACTACCTCGGTGCCAGCGTACAAACCGATGATCAAATGCTTCCGCCAAACCTGCGTGGCTATGCACCGGACATCTCTGGCGTCGCGCGTACCAATGCGAAAGTCACCGTAACGCAGCAAGGTCGCGTTATTTATGAGTCACAGGTTCCTGCTGGCCCATTCCATATTCAGGATATCAACGAAGCGGTATCCGGCGATTTACATGTCCGCATTGAAGAGCAAAGCGGCCAGGTTCAGGAATATGACGTCAGTACCGCCTCCATTCCCTTTTTAACCCGCCAGGGCATGGTGCGTTACAAAGGCACGGTGGGGCGTCCACAGGACTGGAACCATCACGCTGAAGGTAACGCGTTTGCCGCTGGTGAAGCATCATGGGGCTTTGCCAATAACTGGTCGCTGTACGGCGGTGCTGTGGGTGAAGAACATTATCAGGCCGTCGCCATTGGTATCGGCCGCGATATGGCGGTACTGGGAGCGCTCGCCCTTGACGTCACCCATTCACGAACTCAACTCCCGGAAGCGGGCGAATATGGACACGGTACTCTCCAGGGGAACTCCTATCGCATCAGCTACGCCAAAGATTTTGATCAGTTAAACAGCCGCTTTACCTTTGCCGGTTATCGGTTTTCCGAAGAAAACTACATGACGATGAGCGAATATCTCGATGCGCTGCATGATGACAACGTCCGTGCAGGCCACGATAAAGAGATGTACACCGTTAGCTATAGCCAGAATTTTAGCGACCCCGCGCTCAACGTTTACCTGACCTGGAACCGCCGGACATATTGGGACAGAGGAGACCAGAACAACTACAACCTCATGGTCTCTCACTATTTTGATATCGGTTCAATGAAGAATATGAGCCTCTCTCTGACCGCTTATCGCAGTGAATATGACAATGAATCCGACGATGGTGTCTATGTTTCACTGATGATCCCCTGGGGCAACGATAAGTCCATCAGCTACAACGGCATGTTTAGCGACGACGACAATTCCAGCCAGGTCAGTTATTACCAGCGCCTGAACGATCGCAGCAACTATCAATTAAGTCTGGGCCAGTCCGGCAATAACACCCGGGCTGAAGGGTTCTACAGCCATGAAGGGAGTTATGCGGACGTGGACGTCAGCGCAAACTATCAGGAAGGCGATTACACCTCTGCGGGTCTGACGATGCGTGGCGGCGCAACGTTAACCGCAAAAGGTGGGGCGTTACACCGCACGAATCTCTCTGGCGGCAGCCGTATTCTGGTCGATACCGGCGGCGTCGCTGATGTCCCCATCGGCGGCTACAACTCTCCGGTCTATTCCAATAGGTTCGGCAAGGCCGTTCTGACGGACGTCAATGACTATTACCGCAACCAAATTCGCATTGATATCAATCAATTGCCTGAAAATGCCGAGGCAACGCAGTCCACTGTGCAGGCCACACTTACCGAAGGTGCGATTGGCTATCGCGAATTTGGCGTCATCAGCGGTGAAAAAGCGATGGCCGTTCTGCGCATGGAAAATGGCGACTATCCCCCCTTTGGCGCGGAAGTTAAAAACAGCCACCAGCAGCAAATCGGGTTGGTTGATGACGACGGGCATGTCTATCTCGCTGGCGTAAAAGCGGGTGAAAACTTACAGGTTTACTGGTCAGGCGAAAAACAGTGTGACGTCTCATTGCCCGACCCGTTACCGAAAAACCTATTTAGTGGTTTGTTATTGCCGTGTCAGTTAGCCAACCCGGATAAACCGCGCCCTGCCATGGAGATAAAACCGATTATCCAGGAGCAGACACAGCGCATTACGCCATCGGCTAAACCAGAAGCATTATCAGACAACGCCTATTAATTATTCAGGAACAGGGAACATGGTAAATAACAACATTTACGCACCAGGGATGTGGAAGACGAATATTTCTTGTCTGAGCGCAATTCTCTTTTTTACCTCCTGCGCGCAGGCCGCCATTGCGCCAGACCGCACGCGTCTGGTCTATAAAGGCGGCGAGAAATCGATCAGCGTGACGCTCAAAAATGACAGCCAAACCCTGCCCTATTTAGCGCAGACGTGGGTTGAAAACGAAAAAGGCGAGAAAATCACCTCGCCACTGGCTGTTCTGCCGCCCGTGCAGCGTATAGAGGCGAAAACGGAAGGTCAGGTCAAAGTGCAGGGAATGCCTGACATTAGCACCTTAGCGCAGGATAAAGAGACGCTGTTTTACTTTAATGTGCGAGAAATTCCGCCGAAAAGCGATAAACCCAATTCGCTGCAAATTGCGCTGCAAACGCGTATCAAACTGTTCTATCGCCCCGCCGCGCTGGCCAAAAAGGTCGATCCTGAGCATCCCTGGCAACATCAGGTCACTCTGAGTCGCCAGGGAGATCATTACCTGGTCAAAAACCCAACCAGTTATTACGTCATTATCAGCTCCGCCAGCACACAGAAAGGCGGTCAGCCCATCACAGGCTTTGAACCGCTGGTGATGCCTCCCGCAACCAGTCAGGAGATGAAAGGCCGCGCATCCGATCTGGGAAGTGCGCCGGTACTGACGTATGTCAACGACTACGGCGGACGACTGCCACTCTATTTCCAGTGCAGCGGCGCAGAGTGCCATGTCGATGACGCCAGAAGCAGTAAAGGATAATTCGGAGGCTTAATGAGAAGGCGAAACAGTGCCCCACTTTCACTGTCATTGAGCGCTCTGATGTTACTGAGTGCATCGGTATGTGCAGGGAATAAAAGCGTAAAAATGACGTTACGTATCGCCGTCGACGCACCGCCACCTTGTACCGTCACCGGCGGAACAGTGAACTTTAACGATGTGCTCACCACCAAAATCGACGGCACAAACTATACCCAAACGGTGGGTTACAGCCTGAATTGTGATAAGCGAATTGTGGATGCACTGAAAATGCAGTTGCAGGGTACGGTTGTCACCATCAACGGCGAGTCGGTACTGAAAACGAATGTAGATGGGCTGGGAATACGGGTCCGTACGGTGAATGAACATACCCTCCTCGAGCCCGGGAGCACATCCTGGTTCCATTTTAACTTTTCGGGCAGCGGCCCGGCGCTGGAAGCGACACCGGTAAAAAATTCAGCGACAACGCTCAGTTCAGGCGACTTTACCGCCGGGGCGACACTGGTGGTGGATTATCAATGAAAACAATCGGATGCACGATACTTTTAGCCGCATGCAGCCTGTGTCATGCCGATAATCTGACCTTTATTGGCCACCTGGTGACACCGCCTGTTTGCACCATCAGCAACAACGCCAGAATAGACGTCAATTTCCGTGATGTGATCATCACGCGAATCGATGGCAACAATTACAGGCAGCCGCTGGAGTACAAAATTACCTGCGACTCAAGCATCCGCGATAATTCAATGGCGATGACCCTGACCTTAACGGGAGATGTCGTGGACTTTGACGACGCCATCAAAACCAATACCGACGGATTAGGGATCAAAATCTGGGAAAACAGTAAACCCTTTAAGCCCGGCAGCACCATTACTGTCGATGAGGCAAATTTGCCCGTTCTGGAAGCTGTCCCCGTAAAAAGTGTCAGCGCGAACCTCAGCGAACAGAATTTCGAGGCCTGGGCGACGCTACGCGTGGATTACCAATAACAGCAGGGAGCAAAATGATGAAACGAATAGTATCGGTTCTGTCGCTGTGCGGGATGTTAGCAGTGTCGGCTCATGCGGCGGACAACGTCCACTTCACGGGTAACCTGCTGGCGGGTTCCTGTTCGCCGGTCATTGTCGGAACCGCGATGGAAGAAATCATCTTTCCGCCCGCAGATGCAGCAGATTTACAGGCCAGCGGGCAGTCGGCGCGCGTGCCGGTGACGCTGAAACTGGCGAACTGTGAAAGCTCGCTACAAAACGTCAAGGTGACATTTTCCGGCACTGAAGACCCGCTGTTGGCGACGGGTTTCCTCGCGCTCGCCTCGGGCTCACGCGCCAGCGGGGTCGGTATTGGAATTGAAACAAGTAACGGAACCGCCGTACCGGTTAATAGCACAGCGGGAGTGACATTCCCGCTTACCGCCCCGAATACCACGCTCAATTTCAATGCCTGGCTTCAGGTTGAACCGGGCGTCACGATTGTACCAGGCGAGTTCTCCGCCAGTATGACCGCCACTTTTGAGTATTTCTGATATGAAAAAAATATCTTCGTTTTTACTCTTTTTGTTATTAGCGATTGGATTTGCTAACAGCAGCATGGCCAAACCTAACCTCAAAGTCTCCTTCAACACCCAAAAGTTATATTACGCCATGGATGACAGCGGCCGTATCAGCCTGGAGCTCCATGTAAATATCCTGACGCCAAATGGCCTGTTTACAGGTACGATAAACAAAGCCCTGTTTCAAGGTTTCCCCTATCACCTGGACACCTGGAGCCTCGCCAATGGCCCTGGGCCTCTTCCACCGAATCCTACGATTACCGTGACTGATTATGATAATACCAACGTCGATCAAGCTCTTTGTGGCCCGATGCCGGATGGTTGGAACTGTGCCTGGTATGAACTTAAAGTGGATACCGGTACAGACTCCTACGGCTGCCCGTGGGTAGCCAATATCTGGGGGACATCAACGGGTATACATGGTGTCTATAACGGCCCTGTCTCCCATGGTTCCATCTGCCCCACCGTTCCCGTGGCGTCATTTGATATTTCCTGGAGTAAAGATCGCGTCCAGAATGACATGTTACTCAAAATCGCCTCAACGGGGGGTGTCGTTCATGCCAACCTGCCGACCTATCTGATGGAAAGCGGCAAATTGTGTGACGGTAACCTGAATGATGCGCGTGGCAGCTACTGTCGCGATGTCAGCCAAATGACCCAACTCACAAGCCAGGGATGTACAAACGTCGAGGGTGGCAACAGTAACGTCACGGCGGTCGTCGCTGACAGTCCGCCGTACGACCAAACGCTAAGTAACATTGCGGTTGACGTCAATACGGCGGGTACGGGGCAATTTACGACCGAGTGCTATTTCCAGTATCTGATGGAAGAGTTGTAGGCCGGAAATGTCGGTGAATGTCGGGGTGTGATCGCGCTCCGCCCAAACCTGAGAAAGTAATAAGCCCGGTCCAGCCGGGCTAAAAGTATAGCGCTAAAGAATGTGGCGATTCACCTTCACCACCACCTTCTTAATCTCAGCAACGGACTCAACAATACACCCGGGCTTATGCGGTTCTCCCGGCATAAACACGGCGAACATCCCCGGTTTCATGATAATGGTTTGTTCATTCTCAATGGCGTTACAAAGCTGATAATCCTCTTCCACATGCAGCTCTTCGCACGCACGGGCGGAATCCGCGACACCGAAGTTAATCCGTTCTTCGCCACTCAGTAAAAGCTGAATATCAACATATTGCGTATGTAGTTCCGCTTTTTTACTCTCTGCGGGCTGAGTAGAAAATGTCATCACATTCATAAAGATATCATCGCCGCGCAGTTCATAACGACCTGGCGATTTCTCTTGTGGGCAGGCGGTTAACGCCAGCGTTAACGCATCCATCAATACCGGATGCAAACCGGCAGATGGTAATGACTGTACTTCACCCATCATCATAATTTTTCTCCCTGGGCCAACAACGCAGCCCCAAGTAAGCCTGCATCGTGGCGGTAGTGCGCCGCCAGTAACTCAACATGAAATGCCGCTGGCTCCTGCGCCAGATACGTTTCCACCAGCGCCAGATACCCTTCTGCCAACCCGACGCTGCCACCGACCACCACGCACTGGCAATCGGTCGTAGCTTTAACATCGGCAATCAGTCTTGCCAGCGCATGTGCGGAGCGGTGAATCAGTTGCTGTGCATGTTCGTCGCCCTGACCGGCGCGCGTAAAAATGGTTTTCGCATTCGCCCCCGCCAGCTCACCCTGCGCCGCAGCCGCAATGCCACGACCGGAAGCAATCGCTTCCACACAGCCGACACGTCCACAACCGCAGACTGGACCATGAGGATCAGCCAGCGTATGTCCAATATGCCCCGCCAGGCCGCCTGAACCAGTAAGCAGTTTGCCGTCGCTGACTACCCCACCGCCAACACCAGTGGAAACAGTGATAAACACCATGTCGGTAATATCCCTCTCCAGCGCCTGATACTCTGCCCACGCTGCGGCCTGTGCGTCGTTAATGGCAATCGTCGGCAAGTCGGTAAGCTGTTCCAGCGTTTTGACTAGCGGAAAGTGCAGCAATCCGCCGAGATTATGTGGATTTAGCGCCAGCAGGCTGCCGTTGCGGATTATCCCGGTTGAAGCGATGGCCACCTGCTGCGCATGAGCTTGCAACGGTGCGACTAATGTGGCTAAGGCTTCACGCAATGCTTCCGGTGTCTGGCTGGCAGGCGTGGGGAGTTCACGGCGATCGCGGATCTGCCTGTCAGCACCAATCAGCGCGGCAGCAAGTTTAGTACCGCCGATATCAATCGCCAGTATGGTCATAGCACCGCCTTTTTCATCGCTGTGTTGTACCACTGGCAAATGTGCTCAAGACGCGTAATGGCTGAACCGACTGTCACCGCCCATGCGCCATGACGCATGGCATCTGCCGCCTGCGCTGGCGTGTTGTATCGCCCTTCGGCAATCACCCGACATCCGGCATCGCTCAACGTTTTCACCAGCGCCAGATCAGGCTCTTCCGGGGTTTCAGGCGTGGTATAGCCAGAAAGCGTCGTGCCAATAATCTCAGCACCCAGTTTTTGGCAAGCCAGGCCGTCTTCCGGCGTTGAGCAGTCGGTCATCGCCAGCAATCCGTGATGGTGAATACGTGCCAACAGTGTTTCAACAGGCACCGGACGCGGGCGATCGGTGCCATCAATCGCGATAATGTCCGCGCCCGCCTGTGCCAGCGCATCAACATCTTCAATGTAGGCGGTAATACGTACCGGCGAATCCTCCAGATCGCGTTTCACAATCCCGATAATCGGCACGCTCACTACCGCACGAGTGGCTTTCAGGTTTGCCACTCCTTCTATACGAATAGCAACCGCACCGGCCTGCTCTGCCGCTAATGCCATAGCTGCGACGATTTCGGGTTTATCGAGCGGGCTGTCAGGAACCGGCTGGCAGGAGACAATCAGGCCACCATTAGCGGCGATTTTTTGATCCAGTTGTGCAAGTAACGACATACTTCTTCCCTTCGCGAAAGGCCCGGTTCAGAACCGGGCTACAGGATTAACTTTTGGTTTTGACTAAATCATCTTTGGTGTTGCCAAACGGCACCGCACCGCTGAATGGTTTGCCGTCGATGGAGTCATGAGTACGCAATGCTTCCGGGCGCAACCAGCGCTGAACCCGGGAGGGCATATCCAGACCAATCAGCAGGATCACCACAAACGTCAGGCTGAACGAGAGCGATCCCAGAGCCGTCCCCAGGTCCAGGCGTTGAGCAATCAGCGCACCAATGATCGGTGCCAGTGCACCACCCAATGCACCAACGTTGTAGGTAAAGCCCAGTCCCGCCGCTCGCTGGTCGGTATCAAAATAACCGCCGATCAGTTTCGGTAAGATCCCGGAGATCCCCTGACCAAGCATTTGCTGGAAGAACAGTAACAGACCGAGTACCCAGACGTTTGCACCGCCAATCGCAAATACCGGAATAATCAGCAATTGCGAGGCCAGCAGGCTACAAACGTAGGCTTTGCGCGTTCCCAGCCAGTCACCGAGGAAGCCACCAACGCAGCAGCCAACTGCCGCACCAAAGCCACTAAAGAACAGGACATTGGCGACCGTATGTGGGTCATACGCCAAATCGGTTTTCAGATACGTCGGCAGCAGCGCCTGAATCGGCCATGAGTAAAGGAAAGCAAACAACACAACCACCATCAGCGTCACGCCCGTTGGCCAGCGCTTGCCCGTACTCTGAACCATAAAGCTAATAAAGATCGCAGCACATAACAGCCCGAGAACAGCGACGATTGCGGCATTTTGCAGGTTACCGGCAAAGCAGAACCACAGCGCAGTAGCCGCTGCCAGCGTCATCACAATATTGGCGATGCGATGTTCACCGCGATAAAGAATATCCACCATCGTGCGTACCGGCGCTTTACCTGCGTGCTTCTCTTTCCAGTCTTCCGCTTCCGGGATGTTTTTACGCAGCCAGAGAGCGAAGATGATGGGTAAAATGCCGATAAAGAACAGCGCACGCCAGCCCCAGACCGGAACCACCAGACTATAAACCTGAGCGGCAACTACAGCCCCCACAGAGAAGCCTGAAATCAGAAAACCACTGGCTTTGTTGCGCAAGTGTTTTGGCCAGCTTTCAATCACATAAGTAGCGCTGGAGCCGTATTCACCCGCCATCCCCATACCGATCACCAGACGCGCGATAAACATAGTGATGTAGCCAGGCGCAAAGCCGCAAGCCAGTGTACCGGCAGAAAAGAGAACAATACTGGTGACCATTGCCAGTCGACGTCCGTAGCGGTCGCCCATAGCGCCAAGCATCAGGCCGCCGAACCAGCGAGAGATGAAGGCTGCGGAGATCAGGCTTGCTGCCTGTACCGTCGTCAGCCCAAACTCACCCTGTACTTCAGTAAGTACCAGGGCAATTAAAACGAAATCAAAACCATCAAGCAGGTATCCCAACCAGGCAGCGGAAAATGCCCGCCATTGTGCGCGGTTGAGATGGCGATACCACGGGATATTCTGGATCGTTGTACTCATTGTGAGTCTCCCGCGGTGGGCGATGCCCACACGCTTTGGTATGAAAGTTGTAGGGTACAGATGCGGTTATTTCCCCTCACCCGGTAGGGGCGGGTGAGGGAAAAGAACTCACCCGCGCTCTTGCATCAACTGCTGGGCCAGCGCCTTCAGTTCTGGCAGATATTTTTCATCCACCGGACCAAACGGTTTGCGACACAGCGGCACAGACACCACATCCATATAGTGCAGAACGGTTTTCAGACCGCGGAATACGCCCGTTTTAATCAGTAAATCAATGACTTTATTACATTCGGTTTGCAGTTTCTGCGCGGTCTGGATATCCCCTTCTTTCAGCGCCTTCACGATACCCTGATAACGCCATCCCATAATGTTGTAAGTACTGCCAATACCACCGTCTGCGCCCGCCAGCAGGCCGGAGGCGAAGATTTCGTCGTAACCGTTATAGAGCACCAGATCCGGATGTTCGCGACGGATCTGTTCCATCTGATAGAGATCGCCAGAGGTCTGTTTCAACGCCCCTACGCCTGGCAGCGTAACCAGGGTGTTGATCTGATCCAGACTCAGTTTTACACCGCTCAGTGCCGGAATGTTGTACACCACCATCGGCAAACCATCCGCCGAATCAATGATTGCCCGGTAGTGATCGCAGTGTTCTTCAAAGCTGAAAGGATAGTAGAACGGCGTGACCGCAGAGACAGCATCAAAGCCATAACGTTTAGCAGATGCCGCAAGTTGCTGGCTTTCCGCAGTGCTGACGCAACCTACGTGAGCGATAAGTTTAATCTTGCCTTTTGCTTCTTCAGCGACAATCTCCAGTACCTGTTCACGTTCGGAAAGGCTCTGCACAAAGGCTTCACCGGTTGAACCACCTACGTACAGGCCGTCGATGCCCTGCTGAATATTGAACTGAACCAGGCGGCGCAGACTCGCTTTATCCAGTGCTTGTTGTTGGTCAAAAGGAGTCAGGAGTGCGGCCATTACGCCACGTAAATTCGTTGCCATAAATACCTCTGAAGTGATGCTTGCCTGTTAAAAACGATATACCTTTATACCTGTTATACCAGATCAAATAAGCAACACATCATACAGAACGCTTATAATGCGATCTGCTTCACTAAAGTGGCATTATTTCTTTTTGTTTGCGGTCTGCCCGAAGGCGTGCCAGGTGGCAGAGACGCTGTTGAGATGCGATTGCAATGCGCGATCGGCTTCGTCGGGATCGTGACGCCGGATCGCGTCAACGATCGCAATATGCTGCTGATAACTAACGTTGTTATGTTCGTGTAGCGCCTGGTCAGCTACTGTCGGACGAGCTGCGATCAGCCAGTCAAGCAGAGCAACGTGGATCGCCATAAAGATCGGGTTGCCAGGGATCTCCGCCAGTACGCGGTGGAAATCAACGTCTGAACGAATGAACGCAGCGTTGTTATCCAGAGATTGACTGTTGATTTCCAGTGCTTTTGCCAACAAATCGATTTGTTCATCGGTGGCATGTTCAGCCGCATAACGCACCAGGCTGGACTCAAAGAATAGACGTAGTTGTTCGAAATGGGCTATCCCACCAGGATGGGAAAGGAAATCTTTCGCCATACCGGATAGCTCACCAATGATGGTATCCGCGGAAGGACGCGAGACGCGAGCGCGTTCGCCGTTATTAATTTGTACCAAACCTTTGCGCTTTAACGCCGCCAGCGCTTCACGCACCGAAGGACGCCCAACGTTAAAGAACGCCATAAGTTCGCGTTCAGACGGCAGTTGCTCACCTTCGCCAAATTCGCGACGGCGGATCATCTGCTCCAGCTCTTCTTCCACCATTTCGGAGAGTTTTTTACGCGCCAGCGGACGACGACGCAAGTTACGACCGATAGTAGCCGGAGAATCTTCTGCTTGCGGATCAAATGCGTTCATAGGGCTCTTCTGGGAAAATATGTTGACGGATAATAGCGAAGTTATCGTAACACAGTATTAAAATCAGGCGAAAAGAAGGTAGATAGCAAAACAGGCCACATGGGCCTGTTTATCATTTATTTCACAACCCGCAATGCCGGGCGACCACCGCGGGGGGGCTGCGGAGGTTCATCGTCAGGATGATGGTCATCATCGTGATCTGGCTTATCGCCGTCAATAACCGACATAACGGTTTCATTATCTGCCGATGCTTCATCATCATTCATAATGCTGGCATCTTCGTCGTAGGCAGCTTCAGGCTCGAACATCGTTCCTGCGCCATTTTCGCGGGCGTAGATAGCCAGCACGGCAGCCAGCGGTACTGAAACCTGGCGCGGAATGCCACCAAAGCGCGCGTTAAAGCGCACTTCATCATTCGCCAGTTCCAGATTACCAACTGCACGCGGCGCAATATTGAGTACGATTTGCCCGTCACGCGCATATTCCATAGGAACCTGCACGCCAGGGAGCGTCACATCCACCACCAGGTGCGGCGTGAGCTGGTTATCCAGCAACCACTCATAGAATGCACGCAGCAGATAGGGACGACGTGGTGTTAGCTGTGACAAATCCATACAGATTAACTCCGGCCCAGACGCATTTCACGTTCTGCTTCAGTTAAAGAAGCAAGGAAAGAGTCACGCTCAAAGACACGAGTCATATAGCCTTTCAGCTCTTTCGCACCCGGGCCGCTGAACTCGATGCCCAGTTGCGGCAGACGCCACAGCAGCGGAGCAAGGTAGCAATCGACCAGGCTGAACTCATCGCTCAGGAAGTACGGTTTCTGACCGAAGACCGGCGCGATGGCCAGCAGTTCTTCGCGCAGTTGCTTACGTGCGGCATCCGCTTCAGAGGCTGAACCGTTGATGATGGTGTTCATCAGCGTGTACCAGTCTTTTTCGATGCGGTGCATGTACAGACGGCTTTCACCGCGAGCTACCGGGTAAACAGGCATCAGTGGCGGATGCGGGAAACGCTCATCCAGGTATTCCATAATGATGCGAGATTCCCACAGGGTCAGCTCACGATCCACCAGGGTCGGAACGCTCTGATTCGGGTTGAGGTCAATCAGATCCTGAGGCGGATTGTCCTTTTCCACGTGTTCGATCTCGAAACTTACACCTTTCTCAGCCAGCACAATGCGGACCTGATGGCTATAGATGTCAGTAGGACCGGAAAACAGCGTCATTACCGAACGTTTGTTGGCAGCGACAGCCATGAAAACCTCCAGGTATAGTCAGAATTTTTACTGCTACCAGCCACCAGGTGGCCGGTCAGAAGTTATGTTACCCAATGAGGAATTGCCTTCACTGTTCGAAAATCAAACAAAAAATGAGCAATACTCGACATTTGGGCAGAAAATTGGATGATAGTTTACCAGATTTTGCGACCTTTGTGGTAAGTCGATGCCGGAAATGGGGAAAAAGAGATGTTCCTTAGCCTGAAATGGTTGACTTAATCCCTTATCAGCGATGTTGTTTTTGCCTTTACCACCTGTTGGGTGGCAGTAAAAAGCACGTTTTCTGTTTTTACACAGATTCAGACTTAAGCTATAAAAAAACCCGCCGGAGCGGGTTTTTTCGCAAATTGTATTCTGCCGAAGCAGAAAGCAATTAACGTTTGGAGAACTGCGGACGACGACGTGCTTTACGCAGACCGACTTTCTTACGTTCAACCTGACGAGCGTCACGAGTAACGAAGCCAGCTTTACGCAGTTCAGAACGCAGGGACTCGTCGTACTCCATCAGAGCGCGGGTGATACCGTGACGGATCGCACCAGCCTGACCAGAGATACCACCACCTTTAACGGTGATGTACAGATCCAGTTTCTCAACCATGTCGACCAGTTCCAGCGGCTGACGAACTACCATGCGGGCAGTTTCACGACCGAAGTACTGTTCCAGAGAACGTTGGTTGATAACGATTTTGCCGTTGCCCGGTTTGATGAAAACGCGAGCTGCGGAACTTTTGCGGCGACCAGTGCCGTAGTATTGATTTTCAGCCATTGCCTATAATCCCGATTAGATGTCAAGAACTTGCGGTTGCTGTGCCGCGTGGTTGTGCTCGTTACCCGCGTAAACTTTCAGTTTACGGAACATAGCACGACCCAGCGGGCCTTTTGGCAACATGCCTTTAACCGCGATTTCAATCACACGCTCAGGACGGCGAGCAATCATCTCTTCAAAGGTCGCTTGTTTGATACCACCGATGTGACCGGTGTGGTGATAGTACACTTTGTCAGTACGCTTGTTGCCGGTTACAGCAACTTTGTCAGCGTTCAGAACGATGATGTAATCACCAGTATCTACGTGCGGAGTGTATTCCGCTTTATGCTTACCGCGCAGGCGCAGAGCCAGTTCGGAAGCCAGACGGCCCAGAGTTTTACCGGTCGCGTCAACAACATACCAGTCGCGTTTTACGGTTTCTGGTTTAGCTGTAAAAGTTTTCATTAAAAGCTTACCCAATAAATAGTTACACGTTGGTGAACACCCAAACGTCTTCAATTGTTGAGGTTCACACGACAAAGTCCGGCAAACCTACCCCTTCGAATAGCCTATGCCAGCACACAAAAAGTTTTGGGAAAAAAACTTTCTTGTAACGTGGGGTCGCAGGATTATAGAGAAGTCGGGGTCAAAGATCGACCCCTTTTTGTGATTTGTGGCAGGTTTTATCAGCAATGACGCGGTTGTTTGTACGCTGTCAGGATAAGACGTATGGCATAAATTACGCCAAATGCTCACGCGTCAAATACTCTTCGCTTTGCATTTCCTGCAAACGTGACAGACAGCGCTGAAACTCAAACTTTAGTCGCTCGCCCTGATAAATTTCGTACAAAGGGACTTCCGCGCTCACCACCAGCTTGACGTGGCGCTCGTAAAACTCATCCACCAGCGCAATAAAACGCCGCGCTTCGCTCTCCATCAACCGCGTCATGACAGGCACATCAAACAACATCACCGTGTGAAACAGACGTGAGAGCGCAATATAGTCATGCTGGCTACGGGCATCGACGCACAGCGTGGTAAATGACACCGCCAGTGTCTGGTTTTCTACGCCCATTGTCGCCAGCGGGCGATGATTGATTTCCAGTGTGGGGGATTGTTCTCGTTTTGCACCTGCCAGTGCCAGCCACAGCTTATCCATCTGTTCACGCGTTTCATCATTGAGCGGCGACAGCCACAGATGCGCCTGAGTGAGCGTGCGCAGCCGATAATCAACCCCGGCATCGACGTTCATCACATCACAATGCTGTTTAATGGCGTCGATAGCCGGAAGAAAACGCGCACGTTGTAAACCATTTCGATAAAGTTCATCCGGCGGAATATTTGACGTCGCCACCAGCGTTATACCGCGAGCAAACAACGCTTTCATCAGGCCGCCCAGCAGCATAGCATCGGTAATATCCGAGACAAAAAATTCGTCAAAACAGAGCACATCGGTTTCAGCTTTGAAACGATCAGCAATAATTTCCAGCGGATCGCTCTGCCCCTGCAATGTGGTTAATTCTTCATGCACACGCAGCATAAAACGGTGAAAGTGCAGGCGCTGTTTTCGCTCTCCCGGCAAACTTTGATAGAACAGATCCATCAACCAGGTTTTTCCACGCCCTACACCGCCCCACATATATAAGCCACGCACCGGCGCGTTGCTTGTATCTTCACGTTTACCCCACAGCTTACCGACCCGCGCCATTATCCCGCTCACCCTGGCGGCTGGTGGCGTGCTACTGATGAGTTCCTGATAAATAATTTCCAGGCGACTGACGGCCTCTTTTTGTACGTCGTCGGGTTGATGGCTGCCTTCATTGAGCGCCTTCAGGTATTGCGATGTCGGGGTAACGCTTTGCATGATGTTATTGTTATTCCTTGAATAATCGGTGTACCGTTGTTCACGGTTGACGAAAAAAAGGCCGTTCTACACTACGCGATATGCAGTCGGGATTCCACTTCTGTGGAATTAACGGTTATAGTGGCATAATCAGCCGCAGGCATGGAGCCTGAAGCCAACACCCTACGGAAACAAAAGACAACGGGAGATGTTCATGACCTGGGAATATGCGCTAATTGGGTTAGTCGTCGGCATCATTATTGGTGCTGTGGCCATGCGTTTTGGTAATCGCAAGTTACGCCAGCAACAGGCGTTACAGTACGAACTGGAAAAAAATAAAGCTGAACTGGACGAGTATCGCGAAGAGCTGGTTAACCACTTTGCCCGCAGTGCGGAATTGCTGGATACCATGGCGCACGACTATCGCCAGCTATATCAACACATGGCGAAAAGCTCCAGCAGCCTGCTACCGGAACTGTCCGCAGAAGCCAACCCGTTCCGCAATCGTCTGGCCGAGTCTGAAGCCGGCAACGATCAGGCTCCAGTGCAGATGCCGCGTGACTATTCTGAAGGCGCATCCGGTCTGCTGCGTACTGGCGCGAAGCGCGACTAATTTATTTTTCGGGCGCAGCCATTGCGCCCTCCTCTTCTCCCGCCTCCGACTATCATTTAATTTGATGTCTCATTGTTAGCCATCTGAAAATTCAATAACATCAAACTGTTTTGAATCTCTTTTTCTTATCATTCAGGTACGAGAGCAGGAATAAATGAAAAAACAAACCCAGCTGTTGAGTGCATTAGCGTTAAGTGTCGGGTTAACTCTCTCGGCGCCGTTTCAGGCCATCGCATCGATTCCCGCTCAGGTTGCCGGTCAAGCGCCACTGCCCAGTCTGGCCCCGATGCTGGAAAAAGTGCTTCCCGCGGTAGTAAGCGTTCGAGTCGAAGGAACCGCCAGCCAGGAGCAGAAAATTCCGGAAGAATTCAAAAAGTTTTTTGGTGATGATTTACCGGATCAACCAGCGCAACCCTTCGAAGGTTTAGGCTCCGGCGTCATTATCAATGCCAGTAAAGGTTATGTGCTGACCAACAACCATGTCATTAATCAGGCGCAGAAAATCAGTATTCAGCTCAATGACGGGCGTGAGTTTGATGCGAAGCTGATTGGCGGCGATGACCAGAGCGACATTGCCCTGCTGCAAATCCAGAATCCTGGCAAGTTAACGCAGATCGCCATTGCCGACTCCGATAAACTGCGCGTCGGTGATTTTGCCGTCGCGGTCGGTAACCCGTTTGGACTCGGGCAAACCGCTACCTCCGGGATTGTTTCCGCATTAGGTCGCAGCGGGTTGAATCTTGAAGGTCTGGAAAACTTTATCCAGACCGATGCCTCCATTAACCGTGGTAACTCCGGCGGTGCGCTGTTAAACCTTAACGGTGAATTAATTGGTATCAACACAGCAATCCTTGCTCCTGGCGGTGGTAGCGTCGGGATTGGTTTTGCCATTCCGAGTAATATGGCCCGCACCCTGGCACAGCAACTTATCGACTTCGGTGAAATCAAACGCGGCCTGCTAGGTATCAAAGGTACAGAGATGAGTGCCGATATCGCTAAAGCCTTCAACCTTGACGTACAACGCGGAGCATTTGTCAGCGAAGTGCTACCAGGTTCTGGCTCAGCAAAAGCGGGCGTGAAAGCGGGTGATATTATTACCAGCCTCAATGGCAAACCACTTAATAGCTTTGCCGAGTTGCGTTCGCGCATCGCGACCACCGAGCCGGGCACGAAAGTGAAGCTCGGTCTGCTGCGTAACGGCAAGCCGCTGGAAGTGGAAGTGACCCTCGATACCAGCACGTCATCATCCGCCAGTGCTGAGATGATCACACCAGCGCTGGAAGGCGCAACATTGAGCGATGGTCAGCTAAAAGATGGCAGCAAAGGCATTAAGATCGATGAAGTAGTTAAGGGTAGCCCTGCCGCCCAGGCTGGTTTGCAAAAAGACGATGTGATCATTGGCGTAAACCGCGATCGGGTGAACTCAATTGCTGAAATGCGCAAAGTGCTGGCAACCAAACCGGCCATCATCGCCCTGCAGATTGTACGCGGCAATGAAAGCATCTACTTACTAATGCGTTAATGTCGCAAACCGGGCATCAGGCTGACGTGTGATGTCCGGTTAACTCGTGGTATGCTGCTGCCGTTCCCTTTATTAACGACGCCTCCATCATGTTTGTGAAGCTCTTACGTTCCGTTGCGATTGGATTAATTGTCGGCGCTATTCTGCTGGTTGCCATGCCTTCGCTGCGCAGCATTAACCCGCTTTCCACGCCGCAATTCGACAGTACCGATGAGACGCCTGCCAGCTATAATCTGGCGGTTCGCCGCGCTGCGCCAGCAGTAGTCAACGTCTATAACCGTGGTTTAAATACGACCTCACACAATCAGCTTGAGATCCGCACGCTGGGATCTGGTGTGATCATGGATCAACGCGGTTATATCATCACCAACAAACACGTGATCAACGACGCCGATCAGATCATCGTCGCCTTACAGGATGGTCGTGTTTTTGAAGCGTTACTGGTGGGATCTGACTCTCTGACCGATCTGGCAGTGCTTAAAATTAATGCCACTGGCGGTTTACCCACTATCCCAATTAATGCTCGTCGCGTACCGCACATTGGCGATGTGGTGCTGGCGATCGGTAACCCGTACAACCTCGGACAAACCATTACTCAGGGGATTATCAGCGCCACGGGTCGAATCGGCCTGAACCCAACCGGACGGCAAAACTTCCTGCAAACCGATGCCTCCATTAACCACGGTAACTCCGGCGGCGCGCTGGTTAACTCGCTGGGCGAATTGATGGGCATCAACACGCTGTCGTTTGATAAGAGTAACGATGGCGAAACGCCGGAAGGTATCGGCTTTGCAATTCCCTTCCAGTTAGCGACCAAAATTATGGATAAGTTGATCCGCGATGGTCGCGTGATCCGTGGCTACATTGGTATCGGTGGACGCGAGATTGCTCCTCTGCACGCCCAGGGTGGCGGCATCGATCAACTGCAAGGGATCGTGGTTAATGAAGTGTCACCTGATGGCCCGGCAGCTAACGCGGGTATCCAGGTCAACGATCTGATTATCTCTGTGGATAACAAACCGGCTATCTCTGCTCTGGAGACGATGGATCAGGTAGCAGAAATTCGCCCTGGTTCGGTGATCCCGGTTGTAGTGATGCGTGACGATAAGCAGTTAACGTTGCAGGTTACGATTCAGGAATATCCGGCGACCAATTAAGGCCGGAGTTAAGCACAAAAAACCGGAGACATTGCTCCGGTTTTTTATTATCTACTAATCAATTATTTATTAACGAACTCTTCGCCCAGAGCGATATCTTTCTTCAGCGTATCGAGCATACCTTCCAGCGCGTTCTGTTCAAATGCACTCAGAGTGCCGATAGATTTACGCTCTTCCACGCCGTTTTTACCCAGCAGCAGCGGTTGAGAGAAGAAACGTGCGTACTGACCGTCACCTTCAACATAGGCACACTCTACTACGCCTTTTTCGCCCTGCAGCGCACGAACCAGAGACAGACCAAAACGTGCAGCCGCCTGGCCCATAGACAGAGTTGCAGACCCGCCACCGGCTTTCGCTTCAACCACTTCAGTACCCGCGTTCTGGATACGTTTGGTCAGATCAGCCACTTCTTGCTCGGTAAAGCTGACGCCAGGAACCTGCGACAGCAACGGCAGAATGGTAACGCCAGAGTGACCGCCAATAACCGGCACTTCTACATCACCCGGTTGTTTGCCTTTCAGTTCCGCAACAAAGGTGTTGGAACGAATGATATCCAGCGTAGTGACGCCAAACAGCTTGTTTTTGTCATAAACACCGGCTTTTTTCAGCACTTCTGCAGCGATAGCCACAGTGGTATTAACCGGGTTAGTGATAATACCAATGCACGCTTTCGGGCAGGTTTTCGCGACTTGCTGTACCAGGTTTTTCACGATCCCAGCGTTAACGTTAAACAGGTCGGAACGATCCATACCCGGTTTACGCGCTACGCCAGCGGAAATAAGAACAACATCCGCACCTTCCAGCGCCGGAGTCGCATCTTCACCAGAAAAACCTTTGATTTTCACAGCAGTAGGGATATGGCTCAGATCGACGGCCACACCGGGAGTGACTGGAGCGATATCATACAGGGAGAGTTCTGAACCTGAAGGCAGTTGGGTTTTTAACAGTAATGCAAGCGCCTGGCCGATACCACCAGCAGCGCCGAGGACTGCGACTTTCATCCTAAACTCCTTATTATATTGATAAACTAAGATATGTTGCTCCGCTGCCGCGACCTTAATCCACAAATTCACAGTTTACAATGACCACTTCTCAAGAATGTGTAGTCACGCAAATTTGGCGTTTATGCATTTAATTGACGTAATCAGGGAGCTAACTTACGTAATTAACAGCCGCTTATGCATCAGAGCTACATTCCAACAGGTGGTGACAATATACCCTACCGTTCAGCCAAAACAATATCAATTTGATAACAATTAATTTACTTTTAAGCGAAATTTACGCGCCGTGACACAGGCATGTTTCTCAATAACGAAATTTGATAAAATCCCGCTCTTTCATAACATTATTTCAGCCTTCTCCAGGGCAGACTGTTTGCATAAAAATTCATCTGTATGCACAATAATGTTGTATCAACCACCATATCGGGTGACTTATGCGAAGCTCGGCTAAGCAAGAAGAATTAGTTAAAGCGTTTAAAGCGTTACTTAAAGAAGAGAAATTTAGCTCCCAAGGCGAAATCGTCGCCGCATTGCAGGAGCAAGGCTTTGACAATATTAATCAGTCTAAAGTCTCGCGGATGTTGACCAAGTTTGGTGCTGTACGTACCCGCAATGCCAAAATGGAAATGGTTTACTGCCTACCTGCTGAACTGGGCGTACCAACCACGTCCAGCCCGCTGAAAAATCTGGTGCTGGATATCGACTACAACGACGCTGTTGTGGTGATTCATACCAGCCCCGGCGCGGCACAGTTAATTGCGCGTCTGCTGGACTCGTTGGGCAAAGCAGAAGGTATTCTTGGCACCATTGCTGGTGATGACACCATCTTTACCACCCCTGCCAAAGGTTTCACCGTCAAAGACCTGTATGAAGCGATCTTAGAGCTGTTCGATCAGGAGCTTTAATCTCTTGCCCCGTCGCTTCTGGCGGCGGGGAAAATGTTGCAATCCCCTGTCCCCCTTGTTTTCCCTGCCATTTATTTAACGAATAGTGCGTTTCTTGAGACAAAAAATTCACACATCGAATACATAAAGTAAAAAACGCACATTATGCAAAAAAGCATATCTTATTGAAATTAATGCCATTTACTATAAATCACCCTATTTTTAATTCCAATTTGTTATAAAGGTTAAAATTTTTAACAATTTACATTCAATAGAAACAGTTAGCGTGGTATTAATTAGCTCAATAATTAGTGTATACTTGATTTTGTGATATGGGTCACGAAACAAAGACCCAACTAAAAGATTATGTCGAGGTAAAAATCATGAAAATCAAAACCACTGTTGCTGCATTAAGCGTACTTTCTGTTCTCTCTTTCGGTGCATTCGCTGCCGATTCCATTGATGCTGCACAAGCACAAAATCGTGAAGCTATCGGTACTGTATCCGTAAGTGGCGTTGCCTCTTCACCGATGGATATGCGTGAAATGCTGAACAAAAAAGCGGAAGAGAAGGGCGCAACGGCCTACCAGATTACTGAAGCTCGTAGCGGTGATACCTGGCATGCCACGGCTGAACTGTACAAATAAACCCTCATCGTCTTGTCCGACGAGATTGCCTCCGGTTCGGAGGCTTTTTTTTGCGCTAATGGCGAACATTAAAACGCAAATGTCCTTCCAGCTCTTCTTCTGCCTCATCAAACAACAGTATTAACGCGCCAAAACGGCGACGCGTTTTCTCTCCCAGATGAACAAACTCAATCTCCAGCGGTAGTGGCAGGACATCGTTCATTAACACATCCCACAGAGAGTCGAGATCGCGTACCTTATCTTTCGCCAGACCAAAGGTTTGGCGAAAGTCGCGATAAAAGTCCTCCTGACTCTCAATCTCATCAAAATCAAAGCTATAGATATTCATCTGTTGCCACCATCACGTTTCGCGGCGAGTTCTGCCGATCATCGCTAAGTATAGCCATGAAAAAACCGACGCTTTTGGCGTCGGCTCAGATGATTGACAAAGTGCGCGTTGTTGATGTCGGATGCGGCGTGAACGCTTTATCCGGCCTACCAGGGTGTGCAAATTCAATATAATGCAATTTTGTAGGCCTGATAAGCGTAGCGCATCAGGCAATTTGGAGTATATCAGCAATATCAACTGACACCTTTTGCCGTCGGTTTTGACTTAACTATCGGTCAGCGCATGTTGATACTTATGGAGCATACTGGTAAGCCGATACACCGGTTCTGTAACCTGCGGCGGTGCTTGCCAGATGCGTAACTTTTCCTGGTAAATCTCCAGTTCTTCCAGCAACTGCCCGAAGTAACGACGGCGTTTGTCATCGCTACGAGCAGAAATAACGTGGTCCGCGGTACGTCGCATTTGTCGGTGGAATGCCGATAAATCATCGTTAACCGGGATCGGCGCATCGCGCAGGCGCTGGTGTGCGATAATCATCGTCAACGCCAGGCGAAATTTCGGTAAATCGCCGGGAAATTTATTCATCAGCAAAAACAACTGCTGATAAAGCGCTGGCAGATGGTTCTCTTTACGACGCGCAACATTGGTGGTCATTGCGGAAACAGCAGCAGAAACAAACTGATTAAGCAGTACGCGTCCGGTTCGATCACGCGATTTATCCCGCACTAAAAGAATGACAATAAACGCCAGCACACAGCCGACAATTTGCCCCAACGCGCTGTCGAGAAACTGGCTGAACTGAAAGGTCATCGGGTTATCCAGCACAATAATGTTAATGGTACTGGCTAACGCCCCCATCGATCCCAGCCGCCGTTTCTGCACTTCGATACCGAGGAAGAATCCCAGCACCGCCAGACTAAGGCAAAGCAGCAACATACTCTGTTGGGTATTGGGGATAATCACCAAAAAGTAGAGTAGCCCTAACGGCAGCGCCGCCAGCGTCCCGTAGATAAAGTCGATCGCTACCATGCGTGGATTAGGCAAACGCATTGCCAGCGAGGTCACTACTGCGATCATTACCATTGCACCACTGCCAGAGGTCCATCCGGTCCACAGCCAGAACAGCGTCCCCAGAATGCAGGAAAGTGTTGTGCGCCAGAAATTGACCATCGCATGATGACGCTCGGCTGACTCTACTTTTACTTCCGGCTCGCCTTGCAGGATCTCTTCTTCGGTCGCGTTGATTTTGGTGTTGCTGATGACGCCTCGCTTGAGCAACTGATAGCGCGTTGCCGCCGCGACCCAGCTATAAATGGTGATGGGCGTTTCGCGCTCCCCGGTCCAGGCAATAACTCTCCGCAGGCGCTTTAGCTGCTTACGGACGTCCTGCGCAGTTTCTACCGGCGTGTCAAAAAATTCGCGGAAAGTATCTGTGATCAATTCCGGGCGCGAATTCTGAATCAGCCAGGTTTCGCAAGACTGAGTGATCAGCGTCAGCGACAGCGTATTGATCGCTTTTAAACGTCGATTGGCGCGTGCCCAGCGGGAAGATTCCATATTCAGGTTGCTGCGCATTCCTTGCAGCGCCGTGGTGCGTCGAACCAGGTCACCCCAGGCTTTATCGACGACTTCACCATCGCCATGTTTGATACACAGTTGCATTAACTGATATTGCGCCACCAGCAAACTTTCCAGTTCACGATCCACCTCTTGCTTAATCGATCGCGGAGAAAAGAGCAGATCCGCCACAATAGCGCACACAATACCCATGACGATTTCGCTGCAACGTTCAACAGCAAACTGCGGCGTAAGTAGCGGTTCCGGCTGAATGGTGATCACAATGATCAGCGCGGTGTAACCCGCCAGCCCCCACGCATAGGAGTTTTCTACTCGTACCAGCGAAGAAATCCAGGTACAAAAACCGGCCCAGATACAGCACACCAGAATCATCAACAATGGCGCGCGGATCATCGCAATAATGATCACCAACCCGGCAATACAGCCTATAAATGTGCCGATGATGCGCAAAAAGCCGCGATAGCGAATAGCGCCCGAGTACGGTTCTCCACCGGCTGCAAAGGCCGGACCTGCGGCAACAATCGCCGCTGTCAGTACCGCCCAGCGTGGCGTTTCAAGCTGAAAATGAAAACCAACAAACAGCGCCAGCACAATGGCGGTCGCCAGTTTTACCGCGAAGCGAATATGTTGGTTAGCAATGGAGAAAATACCCATCGTGATTAACCAAACTCGCGCAGGCGATGAGCCATTTTTCGGAAGAACGAATCCTGACTTTCGTCGCGATCTTGTTTACCCGTAACCACCACAGTGGCGGTAGTCCCGGCAGGCCAGATGTTATCTTGCTGGTTGTCGAGACGAATACGTACCGGAACACGCTGCGCCAGACGCACCCACTCCAGGTTAGAGTCGATTGTCGCCATACCTTTGTCATCACGCGTGCTGCTGGCGTTAGTGACTCCGGCAGCAACGCTATCGACCGTACCTTTCAGCACTTTATTGCTACCAAGCGGCGTGATCTCTGCGCGATATCCTGGATGTACACCTTCCAGTTTGGTTTCTTCCATATAGGCCAACACATAGAAGGAGTTCTGTTTCACCAGTGCAACGGCCGTTGATCCCCGCGTAATAAATTCACCGGTATAGACGTTGAGGTTGGTCACCCAGCCATCTGCTGGCGCGCGGATCACCGTGCGTTCAAGATCCAGTTTTGCCAGATCGCGGGTCGCCTGCGCTTTCGCTAACTGATGCAGGACCGTTTGCAGCACGTTGTTGGCCTGGTCGATCTCTTCGCGAGACATCGCCTGTATGCCGAGACGGTTACGACGTCCGGCCTCCTGGCGCTTTTCCTGTGCCAGCACCTGATAATAAGCAACGTCGGCTTGTGCTTCCTCGAGCGCCTTTTGATAGCGCGGCTGGTCGATGGTGAACAGTACCTGCCCTTTTTTCACCAACTGGTTATCATGAACATTCACTTGGGTAATGAGACCGGATACATCCGGCGCAATTGCCACCACGTCGGCGCTAAAGCGCGCGTCACGCGTCCACGGAGATTCGGTGTAATAGACCCAGGCATTAAAAATTGCGATGAAGGCCAGAATGACTAATACGACCGTAATGGCCGTACGGGAGAATTTTCTTATTAGTGTTTTCACTTCAACCTCAAACGAACAGTCGCGATATCAAATAAAACAAACAGCAATAGAGCGCGGTGTTGAACAACGCCGGATGCCAGACAAAGTCGTAGATACCTGTTGGCACAAGTACCCGGCGCACTAGCCAAAAAATCGCCAGTGATAAAAGCAATTCGAAAAATATCGGTGGGAAGGACAGCCCAAACACCACGATAACGGGAAACAGACTCATGTTGACCTTGGTTGTATAGAGAGAGCAGGCGTCATTATTTTCAGCATCTGTCGCCGCAGAGAAGGGCATGGAAAGCCGGGCGAGAGCAACATTGCTGTAGATTAATATTTAATATATTAGCGTAACTGTTATGCTGTTATCTATATTATGTGATCTAAATCACTTTTAAGTCAGAGTGAATAATGGAACGACTAAAACGCATGTCGGTTTTTGCCAAAGTAGTTGAATTTGGCTCTTTTACCGCCGCCGCCAGGCAGTTACAGATGAGCGTATCATCCATCAGTCAGACGGTATCTAAACTGGAAGATGAGTTGCAGGTTAAGCTACTAAACCGCAGCACGCGTAGCATTGGCCTGACCGAAGCGGGTAAAATTTACTATCAAGGCTGTCGCCGGATGCTCCATGAAGTGCAGGATGTTCATGAGCAACTGTATGCTTTCAATAACACGCCCATCGGCACGCTACGTATTGGCTGTTCTTCAACTATGGCACAAAATGTTCTCGCGGGGCTGACGGCAAAAATGCTGAAAGAGTACCCGGGCTTAAGCGTAAATCTGGTCACGGGCATTCCGGCACCTGACCTGATTGCCGATGGCCTTGACGTGGTGATCCGCGTTGGCGCATTACAAGATTCCAGCCTGTTTTCCCGCCGCCTGGGCGCGATGCCAATGGTGGTGTGCGCCGCCAAAAGCTATCTCACACAGTATGGCGTACCGGAAAAACCAGCCGATTTAAGTAGTCATTCATGGCTTGAATACAGTGTGCGCCCGGACAATGAATTTGAACTGATCGCTCCGGAAGGGATCTCAACGCGCCTCATCCCACAAGGGCGATTTGTCACTAACGATCCGATGACGCTGGTTCGCTGGCTAACTGCTGGGGCGGGGATCGCCTACGTGCCGCTGATGTGGGTGATCAATGAGATCAATCGCGGGGACCTGGAGATCCTGCTGCCGCGTTACCAGTCAGATCCTCGCCCGGTTTATGCGCTATATACCGAAAAAGATAAGTTGCCGTTAAAGGTGCAGGTAGTGATCAACTCATTAACGGATTATTTTGTCGAGGTAGGAAAACTTTTTCAGGAGATGCACGGGCGTGGGAAAGAGAAGTAATTCCTTAGCGCAGGTCGAATAAGGCATTCACGCCGCATCCGGCAACCGATGCCTGATGCGACGCTTACCGTCCTGGACAGATTACGCTGTACCACCAACAGTCAGGTTATCGACTTTCAGCGTCGGCTGACCTACGCCAACCGGCAGGCTCTGCCCTTCTTTACCGCAGACACCCACGCCGTTATCCAGTTTCAGGTCGTTGCCCACCATCGAAATCTGCTGCATGGTTTCGATACCGGAACCAATCAACGTTGCGCCTTTCACCGGCTTCGTCACTTTACCGTTTTCAATCAGATACGCTTCTGAGGTGGAGAAGACAAATTTACCAGAGGTGATATCTACCTGACCGCCGCCAAAGTTCGGCGCATAGATACCATACTCAACGGATTCAATGATTTCCTGCGGTGTCGATTTACCCGGCAGCATGTAGGTGTTGGTCATACGCGGCATTGGCAGGTGAGCGTAAGATTCACGGCGACCATTGCCGGTCGGCGTCATACCCATTAAACGCGCATTGAGTTTATCCTGCATGTAACCTTTCAGGATCCCGTTCTCAATCAACACGTTGTATTGACCTGGTGTGCCTTCGTCATCAATCGCCACCGAACCACGGCGATCAACCATCGTACCGTCATCAACCACGGTACACAGTTCAGAAGCCACCAGCTCACCGAGCTGGCCACTAAAGACCGATGTACCACGGCGGTTGAAGTCGCCTTCCAGGCCGTGACCGACCGCTTCATGCAACAACACGCCCGGCCAGCCAGCGCCGAGAACAACCGGCATAGTCCCCGCAGGCGCGGCAACGGCGGAAAGATTGACCAGTGCCATACGCACTGCTTCTTTCGCCCATGCATCAGCGCGAACTTCACCATCGAGGTCAGCAAGGAAGAACTCATAACCGAAACGACCGCCGCCGCCGCTGGCACCACGTTCGCGTTTACCATCTTCTTCGACCAGAACGCTCACGGAAAGACGCACCAGAGGGCGGACATCCGCCGCCAGGGTTCCGTCAGTCGCTGCGACCAAAATTAATTCATAGACGCCGCTCAGGCTGGCAGTCACTTCCTGTACGCGCTTGTCCGCTTCGCGGGCAACTTTATCGACGCGGCGCAGGATATCCAGCTTCTCTTCGCGGCTCATGCTTTGCAGCGGATCAAGCGAGGTATACAGCGGGCTATGCTCTACCGCGCCCAGTGTTTGTACTTTGCCATCGCCACTATCACGGACGATGGTGCGCGCCGCTTGCGCGCTCTGCTCCAGCGCCAGCAGGCTGATTTGGTCTGCGTAAGCAAACCCGGTTTTTTCACCGCTGATTGCACGCACGCCAACACCCTGATCGATGTTGTAAGAACCATCTTTGATAATGCGGTCTTCTAAAACCCAGGACTCGTGATAGCTCGACTGAAAATAGAGATCGCCATAATCAAGGCGACGTTCGGCCAGTTGACCGAGGATCGCGAACAAGTCCTGATGTTTCAGGCCGTTCGCCGCTAGCAATTGTTCACTTACCAGGTTCAGACTCATCGTTTTTGCTACTCGTTAGTTACTGCGGTAGAGGATTTTTTACGGCTGCCGGGTGCGGCGTAAACGCCTTATCCGGCCTGCGGTTTGTTCCGGTTCGTTGGTTTTATGACAACGATTATCTTATGAGATTGGGGCAATTACATGCCCTCGTCAAATCATTGCGCTTTTTCTTTACGCGGCTGACGCAACACTTCGTTGATTTGCGGAGCATCCAGCGGACCAGAAATGCGATAGCGCAAAATGGAGACCTTACTCCACAGCGGCCCCAGCACTTTACTGGCGGCAAACACTGCCGCGCCGACAATCGGGTTAACCGCAAAGGCCGCAGCCACGCCCACTGTCGCAGAAATCTCTGGCGCGACAACCGCTTCCATATTGAGATCGCGACGCACCAGATTTACCGATCCTTTCATGGCGATATCCGCTTCCAGGCCATCCACCAGCGTGTCGTCAGTGTGCATAACGCCGTCTTTAATCCACGCGGTGCTGCGAATGGAGTCAAAATAGAACCCTTCGCCAAAGGTATCCCTGAAATCAAAGCGCAGCTTACGCATCAGGGCATCAACACTCAATAAGCGCAGCAACTGTCCGGCATGTCCGGTGCTAATTTCGGTAATTTCACCTTTGCCCAGTTGTGTATGAATGATGCCGTTCAATGTCGCCTCGTCTGGCTGCCACGGCGATTTACGCCAGTGCAAATCGTAATCCACATTAAATGATGACTGGCGTATTGGCGTCGTAACACCAAAAAATTCTGCGGCAGCATCAATTTTCTGTCCGCGCAGTTTTCCTTTCAGCGATGTCCGTTGATTTCCGGGATTATTAACCCATTCACCATCAGCAGTGAGCCGCGAGAAACCGGTATCAATCAGCCCGTTGGTCAGGGTTAACGTATCGCCGGAAATGGTGATATCACTGTCGATGCGGCCGAATTTTTGCCCCCATAACCAACATTCTGCGCAACGTATTTGCGCATCCGGCCAGCCACGGAAGCTGATACGCTCCGTTGTCGGGAAAGGTGATGACGGCGTTGAATCACCACGAGTTTTTGCCACGCTCGGGTTGTAATAGAGATATTTGATATTCGCTAACCACGGTGCGTTATTACGCATCGCCAGCGTAGCGTTGATTTCACGCCCTTGCGCCTCGACCTGCGTACCATTTGCCATCGGTTGCGAAACAATGCTCAGGTTATTCCATTGCTGATTTCCCAGCGACAACATCGGTGTACGTAGCGTAATGTGCTGAGGGAAACTCGCTGCGCTGCCAACTTTTTCCGTTGCGCCTTTCTGGAACAAGGCCAGCCACTCGGCACCGTTCATCGGCGGCATATTGAGTTCAACACCACTTTGCTCCGGTAACGGAGGGAGCGTTTTGCTGTCTGCCGCCCAGATGGCGCGATCGAGCGTCAGCTTTTGACCGAGCAACCAGCGGCTATTGAAATGGTTATCCGCGCCTGCCTGTCCGGTTAATTCAAAGCTGTTGAGATTGCCGTTGACCTTAACGTTAATTGGCAACGGTTCGCCAGCAGGTTTGGCTAACGGTGAAGGTAAGTGACTGCTCACATTCTTCAGATCGCCGTTCAGTTCAACGTTATACGTTGCGCCAGCTTGATAAGGTAGCTCAATGCCCACTTTACCATCCCATGCCATACTGCCGCTTAACGCTTCATTCAGCGCTTCAGGCAGAACGCCAGTTTTCGCTGGTTGCCAGTTGCCGTTGAGATTCACCGCAACCTGGTAGGCTTTCGCCCCTTCTTTGGTGGAAAAATCCACGTTCAGTGGCTGGTTAAACCAGTTTGCGGTTAGTGATTCACTTTGTAGATCGCCATTGATAAAGCTGAATTTGCCGCTCAAATTTTTCAGAGTGCTATCAAGCGGTTTGATAAACAGACTGTTGTTACGCAGCGTCACTTCGCCTTTCGCTGTAACCAGCTCGCCGTCCAGCGGGATATCGAGATGTAAGCGAGCATTCACATCGCCGTCGAGCTGGAGTTCTTGCAGGGTCGCCCCCAGCGAATCCTTCAGCGGCGTCTCATCAAAATAAGGGCCAACAGCTTTGCCCGGACCTTTTATGTCAGCATCAATCAGCAACTTTTCTTTCGAGTAGTCAGGGATCACTGCGGTGAGATTGCTGGCACGCACGCCACCCAGATTAACGCCATCGGTTTTCATCCATAAACCGTCGTTAATAAAGTCCAGTTCAATATCGAGATTAGTTAATGCTGGCCAGTCCGGCTGGAAAGCAAACTTCGCATTACGCAGCGGCACCAACACCTCAAACTGACCTTCGTTGTGTTTGTATGGAAAAAGATGCGGATTGCCGCCATAAACCAGCGTCGCGTTCTCCGCCTCACCACCCTGAATCGCCCCACTTAAGTAATCAACCAGGTTTTTACCCATCAGGTTTTCCGGGAAATAGCGCCAGGCTTGCGAACCATCATCGGTACTGATGCCAGCCAGAATGCCAAGCCAGGGTTCATCATTAGCCGGTTGCAGGTAGCGGAAACCACCACGCGCATGGACGGCTTTGGCTTTGACATCAATATTGCGGCCATCGAGCTGAAAACCCTTATCGTTATTCAGCCAGCTTAAGGCCGCCTTGCCGTCGACAATTTCCAGCGGCGCACGAAATACCGTTTCGTAAGGCATTTTCGCCTGCTTCATGGAAGCGGTAAGCAAACCATTTTCTACGCTACCGGAAAGCGTCCCGGAGAAATGTTCCGCCCCCGGTAGTAATTTCCATTGCTTCCAGGCCAGATCGCTCCACGATGCCTGAAAGCGGGTCTTTTCTGCAGCCTGAAGCGGGATATCCAGCGCCAACGTGTTGATCTTGCCGCTCGATTGCGTGGAACGCCAGATATCCCCCAAAGCAGGTGAAAGTTTCGCTGCCAACGGGCGTATGCCTTCCAGCCCAGCCAGTTCCAGATTGCTGGCGCGAATACGTAGTTCGTCACTGCGTTTATTATTTTTCCCACCAACGTCCTGTTCCGGTATCCAGGCCAGCGTCAATGCCCCGCTTGGCCAGGGTTTGCCGTCCATAGTGATACGAGTATCAGGAATAGAAAACTGCCAGCCCGGATTTTCACGCGTAATATGTGCGGTCAGATTATCCACCGACAGCGAATGCGTTTTCTTCTCACCCAACCAGCTTGCGCCGCCCTGTTTCAGCCAGACGTCGCCACCGGTCACATCGCCTTTGTCGATCGTCATCCAGCCTTCCAGCGAGAACTGCGCCGTTTCCAGCGCAATGTTGTCCTGCATCCATTTACCCAGCCACGGTTTCAGGTCGATATCATCAGCCTGTAGCCATACGCGACCGTTGCTTAACAACCCCTCGTCATCACGCAGATCCATCCGCACCTGCATCACGCCGTGCTGTCCGGTAAGGCTGGAGAGACTTACCTGGCCTTCCGCACGGTGCCGACGCGGATCGTTAAGCCAGGTAAGTTGCGGGATCGCCAGTTCAGCACGCTGGCCTGATGGCGTCAGAAAGCTGACTTCGCTATCGCGGAGATCGAAGTGATCGAACTGGCGTAGAAAAAGATCGCTGATGTGGCTGGCTTCCAGGCTGTCATTACCGCTGTCGCTGGAAATTGGTGTATTGGTGCGAAAGCGCAGTTGCCAGAAAGTGAGATCGCGAAACTGCCAGCGCATATGCAGCAGGCTCTGCCAGACATCCAGCGCCAGGGTGACGCGTTTAACCGAAAACTCACCGCCATCTTTTAGCTCTGCACTAATGTCGCGTGCTTCAAGCGTCGGACCAAAATTCTGCCAACTGGCAGAGAGTTGACTGGCAGCCACCGGCATTCCGGTAGCAGATTCTATTTTGTTGAGGATTTCCGGACGCCAGGCATCGAGGTACGGTAAAGCAATACGCAGGCCGCTGACCAGCAGCGCAGCGATCACAACGAGCGCGGCTCCAGTAAGCAGTAAAATCCCCGGCAATCGCCTCACCCGTCACTCCTTGTCTGCTAAAAATGTGACTCAAAAACCCTTTGCCGGATGGCGACCCAGCATCTGTTTACATCATAACGACATCAAACTGCTCCTGGTTATAGAGCGGTTCAATTTGTACTTTAACCTGTTTGCCAACGAAAATTTCCACTTCCGCCAGTGAGTGCGACTCTTCGCCTTTCAAGGCTTCGGCTACTGCCGGAGAAGCATAGACCAGGAAACGGTCAGAGTCGTAAGCATGGTGCACACGAACGATTTCTCGCATGATTTCATAACATACGGTTTCCACCGTTTTCACCGTTCCGCGACCGTGGCAGGTTGGGCATTCATTACACAGTACGTGCTCAATACTTTCGCGGGTTCGCTTACGCGTCATCTCCACCAGTCCCAGCGCCGAGAAACCGTTAACGCTGGTTTTTACCCGGTCTTTGCTCAACGCCTGTTCCAGTGAATGAAGCACGCGACGACGGTGATCTTCATTATTCATGTCAATGAAATCAATGATGATAATCCCGCCCAGGTTACGCAACCGTAACTGGCGAGCAATAGCCTGCGTCGCTTCAATATTGGTATTGAAAATGGTGTCGTCCAGATTGCGATGACCGACAAACGCCCCGGTATTAATATCCACAGTAGTCATTGCTTCGGTCTGATCGATAATCAGATAGCCACCGGACTTCAGCTCAACTTTGCGCTCCAGCGCCCGCTGAATTTCATTTTCTACATCAAAGAGATCGAAAATCGGCTGGCGGCCCGTGTAATGCTCCAGCTTGCTGGTCATCTCAGGAATGTATTCCGAGGTAAACTCCAGCAATGCTTCGTAAGTCAGACGCGAGTCAACGCGAATACGGTCCAGTTCGGCATCAGCAAAATCACGCAGGACACGCTGTGCCAGCGCCAGTTCGCCATACAGTTGATAACGAGTCTGTGGGCGCTTTTTACGCTCCATCACTTTAGTCCACACGCGCTTCAAATAAGCGGCATCGGAAGCCAGTTCTGCTTCGCCAACACCTTCCGCTGCGGTACGGATGATAAACCCACCCTGCTCGTCACAATACTCTGCGACCACTTTTTTCAGGCGTTCACGTTCGGATTCACTTTCAATGCGTTGGGAAACCCCAACGTGGGATGCGCCAGGCATAAACACCAGATAGCGAGACGGCAGCGTGATATCCGTGGTCAGGCGCGCGCCTTTGGTGCCCAGAGGGTCTTTCACCACCTGTACCATCAGATCTTGCCCCTGGCGGACCAGTTCCGAAATGTCGCGTACCGTGAACTGCTTTTGTTCCTCGCCCGCCACACATTCGGTGTGCGGCATAATGTCAGAAGCGTGTAGAAACGCGGCTTTCTCCAGCCCAATATCTACAAAAGCCGCCTGCATACCCGGAAGTACACGACTTACACGACCCTTGTAGATATTGCCTACGATTCCGCGTCGCGCCTCACGTTCAATATGAATTTCCTGCAGAATGCCGCCATCAATATACGCCACTCGCGTTTCCGAAGGCGTTACGTTTACCAACAATTCAGCCGTCATGTTTATCCCTTTTCTCACGCAGTGCGTTAAAATTACTTAATAATTCATACGTTTCAACCAGCGGTAAGCCGACTACGGCGTGATAGCTGCCATTTATCTTCCTGACAAAACAACCACCCAGCCCCTGAATACCGTATGCACCTGCTTTATCTAACGGTTCACCGCTGGCGACATAGCCCGCGATGTCTTCACCTGTTAACATTCTGAAAGTCACATCGGTAACCACCAGGCAATCGAGAATGTGCTGGCTGTCGGCCAGCGCCACTGCTGTCATTACCTGATGGGTCTGTCCCGATAATTTGCGTAACATCTGCGCCGCATGTTCTGCGTCGCGCGGTTTCTCTAACACTTCTCCGTTCAGGATCACGATAGTATCCGCCCCCAGCACCGGCAAATCCTGCGCTGCTTGCTCTACGCCCGCTTGCGCTTTTTCGCGCGCCAGACGCACAACATACTGCTGCGCGCTCTCCTGCGGATGACGCTGCTCCTCAATGCCCGTAACAATACGTTCGAAAGTGAGGCCAAGTTGCGCAAGTAACTCCTGACGACGTGGAGAACCGGAAGCTAAATACAGAGAAGTCATAGAAACCTTTATTGCACTGCAAACTGCTGACGGATTTTGCGCATCAGCAAGAAAATCCACGGCCAGAGCACACCATTGACTACACTACTCCAGAACACTTCGGGTCTGAAAGAGACGTTGATCACCAAAAACTCTGACCAGAAAACAATAATATCCACTACCAGCGAAAGCAACATGACGACCAGCGCCTGCTGCCATAATGCCAGGTTGCGGAAAAGCTGGAATTTCAGCGCTACCAGATAAGCAATGATACTCATCGACAACGCCCGTACACCGAGCGTAGAACCGCTGATCAGATCCAGTATGGCACCCATCACAAAACCTGTGCCCACATTTACGCGATGGGGCAAGGCCAGGATCCAATACAATAAAATGAGTAATACCCAGTTTGGCCGGAAAACGATGAGGTTATCCGGCCAGGGCATAATTTGTAGTAACAACGCGATGAGGAAAGAGAGCCAGATAACCCAGCGTCCCTGGCTACGATATCTCGCCACTATTGCCCTCCCGGCGCACGTGCAGGCGGTTGAGCACCACTTTGCGGCGGCGTAACCCCTTGTGGAGAGCGGTTAGTGGCAGTACCCGTTGCTGGTTGCTGCGGATCTGGCTGGGTAATTCCCGTTGCCGGTTCCGGAAGTTTTGGTCCCATTGCATCTGGCGAAGGCAACACCTGCGGCATCATTTGCATCAGGCGTTCATTAGCAACGCGATGCACTTCTTCCGGCGTCATTGGATTAGCGCCGTTACGATCCGCGCCCCACAGCAGCAACAGATAACGCAAACGTTGCAGACCCGCAGTCGGACGAGCCTGAATCACGGTATAAGCGCGCTGGGTATCGAGCTTCACGGAAGAGACGACCGCCACCGGATAACCTTCCGGGAAACGACCACCAAGACCAGATGTCACCAATACATCACCAACACGAATATCAGTATTCGCTGGCAGATGCTCAAGTTGTAAATCATCAGTACAACCGTTACCCGCTGCAATTACGCGGATATCGTTACGAAGTACCTGAATTGGCAGCGCATGGGTCGCGTCACAGATCAGCAGCACGCGGCTGGTCAGTTTTGCGACCGCTACCACCTGACCAACAACACCTTTATCGCTGATGACCGGCTGACCTTCATAAACCCCGTTAACGCTGCCTTTGTCGATAACAACCTGATCGCTGTACGGATCGTTAACCGTAGAGATAACCTGGGTCACCATCTTCTGCTCATCCTGACGCAGCGGAGAACCCAGCAGCTCGCGCAGACGCGCGTTCTCCTGTTTGTATTGTCCAAGCATCAGCAGCTCGCTGTTTTTCAACAGCAGTTCTTGACGTAACGCCCGGTTTTCAAGTTCTAGTTGATCGCGCGAGGCCAGCGTCTGCGATACGCCATCCAGCAATTCTCGAGGAGCATTAGAAATAAAGTAGAAAGGACTGACGGCGGTATCCATATAAGTACGGATTTGACTAAACGTCCCCAGGCGACTGTCGGCAATAATAACGCCGAGCGCCACCAGCACCGCCAGAATAAGGCGAATCTGTAGCGACGGGCCACGGCTAAAAATTGGCTTCATAAGTTATGCGTATTCTCGTATCAGATCAGGCAGGGTAAACAGACGCTTCCCCTGCCTGCATCCGATTACTCTTCGCTGAACAGGTCGCCGCCGTGCATGTCGATCATTTCCAGCGCCTTGCCGCCACCACGCGCCACACAGGTCAGCGGGTCTTCAGCAACAACAACTGGAATGCCGGTTTCTTCCATTAACAAACGGTCAAGGTTACGCAGCAACGCACCACCGCCAGTGAGCACCATTCCGCGCTCGGAGATGTCGGAAGCGAGTTCCGGCGGACACTGTTCCAGCGCAACCATCACCGCGCTAACGATGCCGGTCAGCGGCTCTTGCAGCGCTTCAAGGATTTCGTTGGAGTTCAGCGTAAAGCCGCGTGGCACACCTTCTGCCAGGTTACGGCCACGAACTTCGATTTCACGGACTTCATCGCCCGGATAAGCAGAACCGATTTCGTGTTTGATACGTTCTGCGGTCGCTTCACCGATCAAAGAGCCATAGTTACGGCGAACGTAGTTGATGATCGCTTCGTCGAAGCGGTCACCACCGATACGTACAGAAGAGGAGTAAACCACGCCGTTCAGAGAAATAACGGCAACTTCAGTAGTACCGCCACCGATATCAACCACCATTGAACCGGTTGCTTCAGATACCGGCAAGCCTGCACCGATTGCTGCGGCCATCGGTTCTTCAATCAGGAAGACTTCGCGGGCACCTGCGCCCTGCGCGGATTCACGAATAGCACGGCGCTCAACCTGGGTAGCACCAACCGGCACACAAACCAGAACACGCGGGCTTGGACGCATAAAGCTGTTGCTGTGCACTTGTTTGATAAAGTGCTGGAGCATCTTTTCAGTCACAAAGAAGTCAGCGATAACGCCATCTTTCATTGGGCGAATGGCAGCGATATTGCCCGGCGTGCGGCCCAGCATCTGCTTCGCGTCATGACCTACTGCAGCTACGCTTTTCGGTGAACCGGCACGATCCTGACGAATGGCCACCACGGAAGGCTCATTCAATACGATGCCTTGTCCTTTTACATAAATAAGGGTATTCGCAGTACCCAGGTCAATGGACAAGTCATTGGAAAACATGCCACGAAATTTTTTCAACATACTAAGGGATAATCCTGAAAGCTGGGGCGGAAAAGAAAATCCGCTTACTTTACCAACCACACGCAGCAGCGACAAGGCGCAAAAATCATCTGCTGCGGTGAAAATTAGTGCAGTTTGTTTCCTTTGTTACAAATCTCTACCTGAGTCCAGAGAGGCTAAATGCATCAGTAGCATTCCTCGCCTGTTTGCAACTGCGTAAGGTCATTCATCTGCATATGTGCTGCAACAATCTGGCGAACAGACAAGCACGCTCCCGTGAAACGCAGCGCGCATTATTCTACGTGAAAACGGATCAAACGGCAGGTTAAACCGAGTATCTTTGTGAATATTTTTTCACGTTAGTATCAAGTGGCTGTGAGGACGCGAAAAAATCCCCCTGTCCACCTAAAACCCCGCGCTGAATCAGGGTCTGCCACTCGCTTCGCGAACGTACGCCCGTAGCGTAAACCTGAGTGTTGGTCCCGGAACACGCTTCTACCATGCTCTGAACCAACAATTGATTCTCTGTTCGCTTCTCAATGTTTCTTACCAGCCCCGCATGGAGCTTGAGTAATTCAACATTAAGTTCTTTGATCCAACGGGTACTTACCAGCGTCAATCCGGCCTGGTTGACGGCGACCCGAACCCCTAAAGCATTCACTAAACGAATAACAGGTTGCAAGCGACCGATATGTTGACCAACATCAGCCTCTGCAAGTTCAATAATTATGCGTTTTCGTTGCGATTTTTCACATTGCATCAACGTATCGCGTAGCCAACGCTGGAAACGTGGACGAATCAACGACTCAACGGTGACCTGAATCGCCAGATTTTCTTGCGGCCAATAGCGTAGCAGCGGGATGAGGCGACTGACTTGCAGGCGGTCATACTCTTCCGATAAGCCAAACTGCAACACCATCGGCATATATTCCGCCGAGCTGACCTCTTCATTACCATCAAAGATGCGGCACATCAGCTCGCGGTGATGAACCTGCCCCTCACGGGTAACCGCCGGTTTCTGATAAAGACGCGGGCCGCCGCGGCTAAGCATTTGCTCAATGAGCGTACGCCAACGAACGTTACCGCGCCCTTTTTCAGGTAACGAGTCATCGTAAATGGCCCAACTGTTGCCGCCTTGTAATCCCGCATTGCGCGTAGCGGATTCAGCATGTTCCATCACCTGTTCGGTATCCTGCCCACTACGCCAGGCACAGATGCCGATGTGAATCATATCATCACGATCGAGCATTTTATTACTCGGTAAGGTATCAACCGCCTTGATCAATTGCCCGGCAATGCTCTCCGCCTCTTTTAATGTCCGGTGTGGCAACAGCACGGCAAAATCGCTACGGTGATAACGTGCCAGCAGCGACCCCGGATAGCGCATCATAAATGTCGATAACAAATTTGTCAGGGTAAAGAGTTGTTCTTCAACCTGACTGTGCCCCCAGGTGTCGCTCAACATATTGAAATCCGGCAGGCGGATCATCATCACGATCCCGTGAGTCCCTACTTTCTCCTGATCTTCCAGTAACGTTGCCAGTTGGTTGTCGAAAAAGAGGCGGTTATTGAGGCCAGTTTTAATATCCTGCGCAGCATAGGAACGAATCAGCGTATCGAGACGACTGTGCTGTTCGCGCGCATTCTGAATTTCGCAAAGCAGCGTATCCAGTGCACTGCTGGCCCCTGGCGGCCATTCATAGATTGTGCCCAGCACATTCGTGCCGCGCTCACCGTTTAAGATACGAGTGGCGCGGGTTTCCAGCAGTTCTTGCCCGGCAAGTTGCCGTTGCAACCAGCGTACAGCCAGGAAGAGCATAATAATGATAAATCCAATCGCACCAGTGAGCGGTGCAGTGGTCATCAGCGAGTGGAAATAGTTGCCCATCGGGTCCTGATACACCAAATGCAGAGACATCCCCGGATGTTTAATCAACGGTACAGTCAGCTCGCGAAACAGATCGCTAGTACCAACCGGACGGTAGCTGCCATTGCGGGACTGGGTATAAACCTGTTTTTTATCGTGCAAAAGATCCACGCGAACGATATCCGCCGACATCATCAGTTCGCTGATTTGTGGCCTCAATGTGCTGAAGTCATTCGACACAAGATGGGTATCGATCGCCGTCGCCACTGCCTGAACACGATGACTAAACTTATACTGAATGGCGTTGTAGAAACTAAGCGAGCAGCCCAGCAGAGTCACAAAAATTGTTAACCCGGTGAGCAGCGTGACAAAGGCCGAAAATTTCGTCGTTAATCTCATCCTTGTGTTAACTCCGATAGTGAGGACGCGGGCATACCAGCAAATCAGATTTATCTCGCAATTTATTGCGCTTCATCGGCTTTGCTTTTCCATTAGCGAGTATAGTCTTCAGAAATTATTTTCCAATCCATCATGCACATGAGGACCTCTTATGCAGGCGTTACTTTTAGAACAGCAGGACGGCAAAACCCTCGCATCTGTACAGACTCTGGACGCAAGTCGCCTGCCGGAAGGCGATGTGACGGTCGATGTCCACTGGTCGAGCCTGAATTATAAAGATGCGCTGGCGATTACCGGTAAAGGAAAAATCATCCGCAATTTTCCGATGATTCCTGGCATAGACTTCGCAGGAATCGTACGCGCCAGTGAAGATCCTCGTTTTCATGCCGGTCAGGAAGTGTTACTCACCGGTTGGGGCGTTGGTGAAAACCACTGGGGCGGGCTGGCACAGCAGGCGCGCGTGAAAGGTGACTGGCTGGTTGCCATGCCGCAAGGTCTGGACGCGCGTAAAGCAATGGTTATCGGTACTGCCGGGTTTACCGCCATGCTGTGCGTAATGGCGCTGGAAGATGCCGGTATTCATCCGCAGGATGGCGAAATTGTCGTTACGGGCGCCAGCGGCGGCGTCGGCAGTACGGCCGTAGCACTGTTGCATAAGTTGGGTTATCAGGTCGTTGCCGTTTCTGGTCGTGAAAGTACCCATGAATACCTGAAAAGGTTAGGTGCCAGCCGTATTTTGCCGCGCGATGAGTTTGCTGAATCCCGTCCACTGGAAAAACAGCTTTGGGCTGGCGCGATTGATACTGTTGGCGACAAAGTGCTGGCGAAAGTACTGGCACAAATGAACTACGGTGGCTGTGTGGCAGCCTGTGGTCTGGCGGGTGGCTTTGCCCTGCCAACCACGGTAATGCCGTTCATTCTGCGTAATGTCCGTTTACAAGGGGTGGATTCAGTCATGACGCCACCAGAACGCCGCGCGCAAGCCTGGCAGCGTCTGGTCGCAGATCTACCGGAATCATTCTATTCGCAGGCAGCAAAAGAAATTTCGCTGGCAGATGCTCCGAAGTTTGCTGAAGCCATTATTAATAACCAGGTGCAAGGGCGCACATTGGTAAAAATAAGCTAAGATTTCGCACAAAATAATTTACATATCGTTAACGAATTTTAGCAGCACTTTGACATTCTCCCTGCCATAGTAATCAGGAGCATACCGGGAGTCTGTTATGAAAAAAATTCGTCAACTTACAGAAGCCGATGTCACTGCCGAATCGGCTTTTTTTATGCAACGTCGGCAGATTCTGAAAACGTTAGGCATCAGCGCTGCTGCACTTTCTCTACCAACCACTACTCATGCCGACCTGCTTAGCTGGTTTAAGGGTAACGATCGCCCGCCCGCACCAGCCGGAAAGCCATTAGAATTCAGCAGGCCTGCCGCCTGGCAAAATAACCTGCCACTGACGCCGGAAGATAAAGTTTCCGGCTATAACAACTTCTATGAGTTCGGACTGGATAAAGCCGATCCAGCGGCAAATGCCGGCAGTCTGAAAACTGATCCGTGGACGTTGAAAATCAGCGGTGAAGTCGCTAAACCGTTAACCCTCGATCATGATGCACTGACCCGTCGTTTCCCGCTGGAAGAGCGGATTTATCGTATGCGTTGCGTAGAAGCATGGTCGATGGTGGTGCCGTGGATTGGTTTTCCGCTGCACAAATTGCTGGCACTGGCAGAACCGACCAGTAACGCGAAATACGTCGCCTTCGAAACCATTTATGCGCCGGAACAGATGCCAGGCCAGCAGGACCGGTTTATTGGCGGCGGCCTGAAATATCCTTATATAGAAGGATTACGTCTCGACGAAGCGATGCATCCGCTCACACTGATGACCGTTGGTGTTTATGGCAAGGCGTTACCGCCGCAAAATGGCGCACCGGTACGGCTGATTGTGCCGTGGAAATATGGCTTTAAAGGGATTAAATCGATTGTCAGTATTAAGCTGACCCGGGAGCGTCCGCCAACCACCTGGAATCTGGCTGCGCCCGATGAATACGGCTTTTATGCCAACGTCAATCCGCATGTTGATCATCCCCGTTGGTCGCAGGCTACCGAACGGTTTATCGGTTCAGGTGGCATTCTTGATGTACAACGTCAGCCAACGCTGTTGTTTAACGGATACGCCGATCAAGTGGCGTCGCTTTATCGTGGACTGGATTTACGGGAGAATTTCTAAGTGCGACTGACAGCAAAACAAGTGACATGGCTGAAAGTTTGCCTGCATCTTGCCGGATTTTTGCCGTTTGTCTGGCTGATGTGGGCAATTAACCACGGTGGATTAAGTGCCGATCCGGTGAAAGATATTCAGCATTTTACCGGTCGGACTGCGCTGAAATTCTTGCTGGCGACCTTGTTGGTTACGCCGCTGGCGCGCTACGCTAAACAACCATTATTGATTCGCACTCGCCGCCTGTTGGGTTTATGGTGTTTCGCCTGGGCAACGCTGCACTTAACCAGTTATGCCTTGCTGGAGCTGGGAGTGAATAATCTGACGTTATTGGGTCAGGAATTAGTCACCCGACCTTATTTAACGCTCGGAATTATCAGTTGGCTGATTTTACTGGCTTTAACATTCACTTCCACGCAGGCGATGCAGCGAAACTTAGGCAAACGCTGGCAACAATTGCATAACTTCGTCTATCTTGTCGCGATCCTGGCCCCCATACATTATCTGTGGTCAGTAAAGATTATCTCACCACAGCCAATCATCTACGCTGGGCTGGCTTTACTGCTTTTAGCCTTACGTTATAAGAAGTTCCGTCAATGGTGGCGCTAATTTCATGAACTGTGCGGCTTGTTGCAAAATACGCGGCGTTGAAAGTTATTTACATGTTAGCTGTTGATTATCTTCCCTGATAAGACCAGTATTTAGCTGCCATTTGCTACGAAATCGTTATAATGTGCGACCTCGTTCTCCCTGACGCAGTTTTTGAGCTGCGGAAAAGGTGACAATGGCGAAACGAAGGTATATTTTGTTTTTTGCCGGAGAATGGCAGCAGATCGCTGCACAATGTCCGTCAAGTCTCACATTGACACTCTGGGGCAAAATAGACCGGCGTCCCGGCTGGCTGGAATTTATCGCTATGCATACAGCTACTGTCGGGGCATACGCTTTACAGACGGCGGTGAAACGCCTGTCACAATCACACTAAACAAAGAGTACGGAACCCACTCATGGATATTCGTAAGATTAAAAAACTGATCGAGCTGGTTGAAGAATCAGGCATCTCTGAACTGGAAATTTCTGAAGGCGAAGAGTCAGTACGCATCAGCCGTGCAGCACCTGCCGCAAGTTTCCCGATGATGCAACAAGCTTACGCTGCACCAATGATGCAGCAGCCAGCTCAGTCTAACGCAGCCGCTCCGGCGACCGTTCCTTCCATGGAAGCGCCAGCAGCAGCGGAAATCAGTGGTCACATCGTACGTTCCCCAATGGTTGGTACTTTCTACCGCACCCCAAGCCCGGACGCGAAAGCGTTCATCGAAGTGGGTCAGAAAGTGAACGTGGGCGATACCCTGTGCATCGTTGAAGCCATGAAAATGATGAACCAGATCGAAGCAGACAAATCCGGTACTGTGAAAGCAATTCTGGTCGAAAGTGGACAACCGGTAGAATTTGACGAGCCGCTGGTCGTCATCGAGTAACGAGGCGAACATGCTGGATAAAATTGTTATTGCCAACCGTGGCGAGATTGCATTGCGTATTCTTCGTGCCTGTAAAGAACTGGGCATCAAGACTGTCGCAGTGCACTCCAGCGCGGATCGCGACCTAAAACACGTATTACTGGCAGATGAAACGGTCTGTATTGGCCCTGCTCCGTCAGTAAAAAGCTATCTGAACATCCCGGCAATCATCAGCGCCGCTGAAATCACTGGCGCAGTAGCAATCCATCCGGGTTACGGCTTCCTTTCCGAAAACGCCAATTTTGCTGAGCAGGTTGAACGCTCTGGCTTTATCTTCATCGGCCCGAAAGCAGACACCATTCGCCTGATGGGTGACAAAGTGTCGGCAATTGCCGCGATGAAAAAAGCTGGCGTCCCTTGTGTACCGGGGTCTGACGGCCCGCTGGGCGACGATATGGATAAAAACCGCGCCATTGCTAAACGCATTGGTTACCCGGTAATTATCAAAGCTTCCGGCGGCGGCGGCGGTCGCGGTATGCGCGTAGTGCGCAGCGACGCTGAACTGGCGCAATCCATCTCCATGACGCGTGCGGAAGCGAAAGCTGCTTTCAGCAACGATATGGTTTACATGGAGAAATACCTGGAAAATCCTCGCCACGTCGAGATTCAGGTACTGGCGGACGGCCAGGGCAACGCTATCTATCTGGCTGAACGTGACTGCTCCATGCAGCGCCGTCACCAGAAAGTGGTCGAAGAAGCGCCAGCACCGGGCATTACCCCGGAACTGCGTCGCTACATTGGCGAACGTTGTGCCAAAGCGTGTGTTGATATCGGCTATCGCGGAGCAGGTACTTTCGAATTCCTGTTTGAAAACGGCGAATTCTATTTCATCGAAATGAACACCCGTATTCAGGTAGAACACCCGGTTACTGAAATGATCACCGGCGTTGACCTGATCAAAGAGCAGTTGCGTATCGCTGCCGGTCAACCGCTGTCGATCAAGCAAGAAGAAGTTCATGTTCGCGGCCATGCGGTGGAATGCCGTATCAATGCCGAAGATCCAAACACCTTCCTGCCAAGCCCGGGCAAAATCACCCGTTTCCACGCACCTGGCGGTTTTGGCGTACGTTGGGAGTCTCATATCTACGCTGGCTACACCGTGCCGCCGTACTATGACTCAATGATCGGCAAACTGATTTGCTACGGTGAAAACCGTGATGTGGCGATTGCACGCATGAAGAATGCGCTGCAGGAGCTAATCATCGACGGTATCAAAACCAACGTTGATCTGCAGATCCGCATCATGAACGACGAGAACTTCCAGCATGGTGGCACTAACATCCACTATCTGGAGAAAAAACTCGGTCTTCAGGAAAAATAAGACTGCAACAGCGTCAAAAGGCCGGATTTTCCGGCCTTTTTTATTTCTGGGGATCGGCAAGCCCCATAAGGTACAATCCCCGCTTTCTTCACCCATCAGGGACAAAAAATGGACACTCGTTTTGTTCAGGCCCATAAAGAGGCGCGCTGGGCGCTGGGGCTGACCCTTTTGTATCTGCTTGTTTGGTTAGTGGCTGCTTACTTACCTGGCGTTGCCCCCGGTTTTACCGGTTTTCCGCGCTGGTTTGAGATGGCCTGCATCCTGACGCCGCTGCTGTTTATTGGACTGTGCTGGGCGATGGTGAAATTTATCTATCGCGATATTCCGCTGGAGGATGACGATGCAGCTTGAAGTGATTCTACCGCTGGTCGCCTATCTGGTGGTGGTGTTCGGGATTTCGGTTTATGCGATGCGTAAACGGAACACGGGCACTTTCCTGAATGAGTATTTCCTCGGCAGCCGCTCTATGGGCGGTATTGTGCTGGCGATGACGCTCACCGCAACCTATATCAGCGCCAGTTCGTTTATCGGCGGACCCGGCGCTGCTTATAAATACGGGCTGGGCTGGGTATTGCTGGCGATGATTCAGCTACCTGCTGTCTGGCTTTCGCTCGGTATTCTCGGCAAGAAGTTCGCTATTCTCGCGCGCCGCTACAATGCGGTAACGCTGAACGATATGCTGTTTGCCCGCTACCAGAGCCGTTTGCTGGTGTGGCTGGCGAGTTTGAGTTTGCTGGTAGCATTCGTTGGTGCAATGACCGTGCAGTTTATCGGCGGTGCGCGTCTACTGGAAACCGCTGCTGGCATTCCTTATGAAACCGGCCTGCTGATTTTCGGCATCAGTATTGCGTTGTATACCGCCTTTGGTGGCTTTCGCGCCAGTGTGCTGAACGACACTATGCAAGGGCTGGTGATGCTGATTGGCACCATTGTGCTACTGGTCGGCGTGGTCCATGCTGCTGGCGGCTTAAGCAACGCAGTAGAGACGCTACAATCCATTGATCCGCAACTGGTAACACCACAAGGCGCTGATGATATTCTGTCGCCTGCCTTCATGACTTCGTTCTGGGTTCTGGTGTGCTTTGGGGTGATTGGCCTGCCGCATACCGCGGTGCGCTGTATCTCTTATAAAGACAGCAAAGCGGTACATCGGGGGATCATCATCGGTACAATTGTGGTGGCGATCCTGATGTTTGGTATGCATCTGGCTGGCGCGTTAGGCCGCGCGGTGATCCCTGATCTCACCGTGCCGGATCTGGTGATCCCAACGTTGATGGTAAAAGTGTTGCCGCCGTTTGCTGCCGGGATCTTCCTTGCCGCCCCAATGGCCGCGATTATGTCGACGATCAATGCCCAATTGCTGCAAAGTTCCGCTACGATCATTAAAGATCTCTATCTGAATATCCGTCCGGAACAAATGCAAAACGAGACGCGTCTGAAGCGGATGTCGGCGGTGATTACGTTGGTTCTCGGCGCGTTGCTGCTGCTTGCCGCCTGGAAGCCGCCAGAAATGATCATCTGGTTAAATTTGCTGGCCTTCGGTGGTCTTGAAGCCGTCTTCCTGTGGCCATTGGTGCTGGGCCTTTACTGGGAACGCGCTAACGCCAAAGGCGCGCTAAGCGCGATGATCGTCGGCGGCGTGCTGTATGCCGTACTTGCAACCCTAAATATTCAGTACCTGGGCTTCCACCCTATCGTGCCCTCGTTACTGCTAAGTTTGCTGGCTTTCCTGGTCGGAAACCGTTTCGGTACATCCGTCCCGCAAGCTACCGTTTTGACTACTGATAAATAAAGAGTTTTGCCATGCCTTGGATCCAACTGAAACTGAACACCACCGGCGCGAATGCAGAAGATCTTAGCGATGCGCTGATGGAAGCCGGTGCCGTTTCTATCACTTTTCAGGATACCCACGATACGCCAGTGTTTGAGCCACTGCCGGGCGAAACTCGCCTGTGGGGCGACACCGATGTGATTGGTCTGTTTGACGCAGAAACAGACATGAATGAAGTTGTGGCGATTCTGGAAAACCATCCGCTACTCGGCGCGGGCTTCGCGCATAAAATCGAGCAACTGGAGGATAAAGACTGGGAACGCGAGTGGATGGATAATTTCCACCCGATGCGCTTTGGCGAACGTCTGTGGATCTGTCCAAGCTGGCGCGATGTACCAGACGAAAATGCTGTCAACGTGATGTTAGATCCGGGTCTGGCGTTTGGTACGGGCACTCATCCAACCACCTCTCTGTGCCTGCAATGGCTCGACAGCCTCGATTTAACCGGTAAAACGGTCATCGACTTTGGCTGTGGTTCCGGCATTCTGGCTATCGCGGCGCTGAAGTTGGGCGCAGCAAAAGCTATTGGTATTGATATCGACCCACAGGCCATTCAGGCCAGCCGCGACAATGCTGAACGTAATGGTGTTTCTGATCGACTGGAACTCTATCTCCCGAAAGATCAGCCTGAAGCAATGAAGGCCGACGTGGTGGTCGCTAACATTCTCGCAGGCCCGTTACGTGAACTGGCGCCGTTAATCAGCGTCCTGCCGGTTTCAGGCGGTTTACTGGGCCTTTCCGGTATCCTGGCAAGCCAGGCAGAGAGCGTTTGTGACGCGTATGCCGATAGCTTCACGCTCGACCCGGTTGTGGAAAAAGAAGAGTGGTGTCGCATTACCGGTCGTAAGAATTAACCTTCACAATGCGGCATAGTGGTGTAGCGCGAAGTGCGAGCAACATCACAAAAGGCACGTGAATTTGCTGATTATTTGAGCAAATTCACGTGCCTGAATTTTCATTCATAAAGAAAAATTGAGAACTTACTCAAATTTCTTTGAGTGCAAATTTTAGTCACTTGTTTCTAATGTGATGATTTTTATGACTAATTATTCCGCGGCGTTCATTTTAAATGCAATTCTTTGATCCATCTCAGAGGATTGGTCAAAGTTTGGCCTTTCATCTCGTGCAAAAAATGCGTAATATACGCCGCCTTGCAGTCACAGTATGGTCATTTCTTAACTCATGCGCATCGGACAATATCAGCTCAGAAATCGCCTGATCGCAGCGCCCATGGCTGGCATTACAGACAGACCTTTTCGGACGTTGTGCTACGAGATGGGAGCCGGATTGACAGTATCCGAGATGATGTCTTCTAACCCTCAGGTTTGGGAAAGCGACAAATCTCGTTTACGGATGGTGCACATTGATGAACCCGGTATTCGCACCGTGCAAATTGCCGGTAGCGATCCGAAAGAAATGGCGGATGCTGCACGTATTAACGTGGAAAGCGGTGCCCAAATTATTGATATCAATATGGGTTGCCCGGCTAAAAAAGTGAATCGCAAGCTCGCAGGCTCAGCCCTCTTGCAGTACCCGGATGTCGTTAAATCGATCCTTACCGAGGTCGTCAATGCAGTGGACGTTCCTGTCACTCTGAAGATTCGCAGCGGTTGGGCGCCGGAACACCGTAACTGCGAAGAGATTGCCCAACTGGCTGAAGACTGTGGCATTCAGGCTCTGACCATTCATGGTCGTACACGCGCCTGTTTGTTCAATGGAGAAGCTGAATACGACAGTATTCGGGCAGTTAAGCAGAAAGTTTCCATTCCGGTTATCGCGAATGGCGACATTACTGACCCGCTTAAAGCCAGAGCTGTGCTCGACTATACAGGGGCGGATGCCCTGATGATAGGCCGCGCAGCTCAGGGAAGACCCTGGATCTTTCGGGAAATCCAGCATTATCTGGACACTGGGGAGTTGCTGCCCCCGCTGCCTTTGGCAGAGGTTAAGCGCTTGCTTTGCGCGCATGTTCGGGAACTGCATGACTTTTATGGTCCGGCGAAAGGTTACCGAATTGCACGTAAACACGTTTCCTGGTATCTCCAGGAACACGCTCCAAATGACCAGTTTCGGCGCACATTCAACGCCATTGAGGATGCCAGCGAACAGCTGGAGGCGTTGGAGGCATACTTCGAAAATTTTGCGTAAACAGAAATAAAGAGCTGACAGAACTATGTTCGAACAACGCGTAAATTCTGACGTACTGACCGTTTCTACCGTTAACTCTCAGGATCAGGTAACCCAAAAACCCCTGCGTGACTCGGTTAAACAGGCACTGAAGAACTATTTTGCTCAACTGAATGGTCAGGATGTTAATGACCTCTATGAGCTGGTACTGGCTGAAGTAGAACAGCCCCTGTTGGACATGGTGATGCAATACACCCGTGGTAATCAGACCCGTGCTGCGCTGATGATGGGCATCAACCGTGGTACACTGCGTAAAAAACTGAAAAAGTACGGCATGAACTAATTCAGGTTAGCTAAATGCTTGATTAAAAAGGCGCTACTCGGCATGGGGAAGCGCCTTTTTTATAGGCGTCACAAAGGGAGTGACCATGAGAACAGGATGTGAACCCACCCGGTTTGGCGATGAAACAAAAACGATCATTCAGGGTGATGCATTAGCCGAGCTAAAAAAAATCCCCACCGGGAGCATCGATCTGATCTTTGCCGACCCGCCTTATAACATCGGCAAAAATTTTGATGGTCTGATCGAAGCATGGAAAGAAGATCTGTTTATTAACTGGCTATTTGAAGTGATTGCAGAGTGCCACCGCATCCTTAAAAAACAGGGCTGCATGTACATCATGAACAGCACCGAAAACATGCCCTTTATCGATATCCAGTGTCGCAAACTTTTTACCATCAAAAGTCGCATCGTCTGGTCATATGACAGTTCTGGGGTACAGGCGAAGAAACACTACGGCTCCATGTACGAACCTATCCTGATGATGGTGAAAGACGCAAAGAACTACACATTTAACAGCGATGCTATTCTGGTAGAAGCCAAAACCGGATCGCAGCGCGCGTTGATCGATTATCGTAAAAATCCTCCGCAGCCTTACAATAATCAAAAAGTACCGGGCAACGTCTGGGATTTTCCGCGCGTGCGTTATTTGATGGATGAATATGAAAACCATCCGACGCAAAAGCCGGAAGCATTGCTGAAACGCATTATTCTCGCCTCTTCAAACCCTGGAGATATCGTTCTCGACCCGTTTGCGGGCAGTTTTACCACCGGCGCGGTCGCCGTCACAACCGGGCGAAAATTCATTGGTATTGAGATTAACAGCGAGTACATCAAGATGGGGCTCCGACGACTGGGTATCGCGTCACATTACTCCGTGGAAGAGCTGGCGAAAGTAAAAAAAAGAAAGACCGGCAACCTGTCAAAACGATGCCGGGTCAGCGAAGTTGACCCCGATCTCATTGCAAAGTAAAGGAAGTGTAAGCCTGGTTTTCAGATTATTCATTTCGTGTATATTTCCTGCCAGACTTGGTTAAACATGCACAGGCTCAGGTAATGATTCGCAAGTATTGGTGGCTCGTCGTTTTCGCTGTCTCCGTTTTTCTGTTTGATACTTTACTGATGCAATGGATTGAGCTGTTGGCTACAGAAACAGACAAATGCCGCAATATGAATTCGGTTAATCCACTTAAACTGGTTAACTGTGACGAACTGGATTTCTACAACAGAATGTAAGCTTATACGATATCTAATTCATTTGTTTTATGAATTAGTTTTGCTACATTTTTATCTGGTATGAACATTCTTAATACGTTATCGACTAAGGCGGGTGCGTGTTTATAAAGATCGTAACCCGCCATATTCATTAACCAGTTTTTGACAATTCCGCAGAAAGCACCCTCAATAATAATCATCACTACATCTAAATCGAGATTATTTTCCACACAGCCTTGTTGCTGACATGCCTGCAATATTTCGCGCAGAATCTGCGGATTAAACCCCATCTTCTCGCGTATTACGGCCTCTGCCAGCATCTCATCATTAAATTCACATTTGTGATATAAAATTTGCAGTAATGCTTGTTGGCGTGGAATTTCGGCAATATATTGCAAGCCAACAATCAGTTTTTCACGCAATTGCTGAAACGGGTTATGCTCTGCCCCTGCCGTCAACCGCTCCTGAATTAACTCCCGCAATGAAGGCTGTTGCAGCCACATCTCATTAAACAGTTGGGTCTTGTTTTCGAAATGCCAGTAGATAGCGCCACGCGTGACGTTGGCAGCATCAGCGATATCATTGAGCGTCGTCTTGCTTACACCATGCTGCGCAAACTGGGCGATGGCGGTTTCAATCAGTTCTTGCCGGGTCTTCAGAGCTTCAGCTTTGGTTCTTTTTGCCATGATTAATTATTCAGGAAATAAATACATTAGACATAAAGGAAATAATGAAAGGTAATGTATCACCCAATATTTATTTATACGAGAGGCTAAAATTCACCTGCTATAAATCGTCAAATAAACAAAATCCATTATTGACGTAGAATACATTTATTTAATGAATGTACGTTTCAATTTGCGTCAAAACAATTCCTCTCCCTTCAATTCACATCAAAACAAAACATTAGAACACGAATCTATTTTTGTGTTTATGTGCCTTGAGAGGCCAGTATTCATAACTATTTATTACATCGCCGGACGATAATTTGTAGGATAGCGAACTGTATTTTTATTTCTGCGAGTTAACGCGTTGCCTTTTTCTGGCAAATAACGCGCTTTTGTTTTTTTGAGGAATAGTAATGACGAAATATGCCAGGTTTTTCCTCCTGCCCCCCTTTATCATGATCTCCGCAGCGTTAATCGCGGGTTGCAACGATAAGGGAGAAGAGAAAGTTCACGTCGGTGAACCGCAGGTTACCGTTCATGTTGTGAAAACTGCCCCGTTAGAAGTTAAAACTGAATTACCTGGCCGTACCAACGCTTTCCGTATTGCCGAAGTTCGCCCACAGGTTAACGGGATCGTACTAAATCGTAATTTCACTGAAGGCAGCGATGTGCAAGCAGGTCAGTCCCTGTACCAGATTGATCCAGCGACCTATCAGGCAAGTTATGACAGTGCGAAAGGTGAACTGGCGAAAAGTGAAGCCGCCGCTTCCATCGCGCATTTGACGGTAAAACGTTACGTTCCGCTCGTGGGCACAAAATACATCAGTCAGCAGGAGTACGATCAGGCCATTGCTGATGCCCGCCAGGCCGATGCCGCCGTGATTGCCGCAAAAGCCACGGTCGAAAGCGCCCGCATCAATCTCGCTTATACCAAAGTAACCGCGCCAATTAGCGGACGTATCGGCAAATCGACTGTGACCGAAGGTGCTCTCGTCACTAACGGGCAAACGACTGAACTGGCGACTGTCCAGCAACTCGATCCTATCTACGTCGATGTGACCCAATCAAGCAACGATTTCATGAGACTGAAGCAGTCCGTAGAGCAAGGAAATTTACATAAGGAAAACACCACCAGCAACGTAGAGCTGGTCATGGAAAACGGTCAAACTTATCCCCTGAAAGGCACACTGCAATTCTCCGATGTGACCGTGGATGAAAGCACTGGTTCCATAACCCTACGTGCGGTTTTCCCTAACCCACAGCATACGCTTCTGCCGGGTATGTTTGTGCGCGCCCGGATTGATGAAGGTGTACAACCTGATGCCATTCTTATTCCGCAACAAGGCGTCAGCCGCACACCGCGTGGCGATGCAACCGTGCTGATTGTGAATGAGAAAAGTCAGGTTGAAGCGCGTCCAGTCGTTGCCAGCCAGGCGATTGGCGATAAATGGTTAATTAGCGAAGGGCTGAAATCTGGCGATCAAGTCATTGTCAGCGGTCTGCAAAAAGCGCGTCCGGGAGAACAGGTTAAAGCCACGACCGATACCCCCGCAGATACTGCGTCGAAGTAAGGCAATCAGACATGGCAAACTTTTTTATTCGACGACCGATATTTGCATGGGTGCTGGCCATTATTCTGATGATGGCAGGCGTACTGGCGATCCTACAATTACCTATCGCCCAATACCCAACCATTGCGCCGCCTGCGGTTTCTGTTTCGGCAAACTATCCGGGTGCTGATGCACAGACCGTACAGGATACGGTGACGCAGGTTATCGAACAGAATATGAATGGTATCGATAACCTGATGTATATGTCCTCCACCAGCGATTCCGCCGGTAGCGTAACAATTACCCTCACTTTCCAGTCAGGGACAGATCCAGATATCGCGCAAGTCCAGGTGCAGAACAAACTCCAACTTGCCACGCCGTTGCTGCCGCAGGAAGTTCAACAACAGGGGATTAGCGTTGAAAAGTCCAGTAGCAGTTATTTGATGGTGGCAGGTTTTGTCTCTGATAATCCCAGTACCACTCAGGACGATATCTCGGACTATGTGGCCTCTAACGTTAAAGATACGCTTAGCCGCCTGAATGGCGTTGGTGACGTGCAACTCTTTGGCGCACAGTATGCGATGCGTATCTGGCTGGACGCCGACCTGCTAAACAAATATAAACTGACACCGGTTGATGTGATTAACCAGTTGAAAGTGCAGAACGATCAGATAGCTGCCGGGCAACTGGGCGGAACACCAGCGTTGCCTGGGCAACAGTTGAACGCCTCGATTATTGCTCAGACCCGGTTAAAAAATCCGGAAGAGTTCAGCAAAGTCACCCTGCGCGTGAACAGCGACGGTTCAGTGGTTCGCCTGAAAGATGTCGCCCGTGTTGAGCTTGGTGGTGAAAACTATAACGTCATCGCCCGTATCAACGGTAAACCGGCAGCGGGTCTGGGTATTAAACTAGCCACTGGCGCGAACGCCCTCGATACGGCGAAAGCCATTAAGGCGAAACTGGCAGAATTACAGCCATTCTTCCCGCAGGGAATGAAGGTTCTCTACCCTTATGACACCACGCCATTCGTCCAGCTTTCTATTCACGAAGTGGTAAAAACGCTGGTTGAAGCCATTATCCTGGTGTTTCTGGTGATGTATCTGTTCTTGCAGAATATGCGAGCAACGCTGATCCCCACCATTGCTGTGCCCGTAGTGCTGTTAGGGACGTTTGCCATCCTCGCCGCTTTTGGTTACTCCATCAACACACTAACAATGTTTGGAATGGTGCTTGCCATCGGGCTGCTCGTCGATGATGCGATAGTGGTGGTAGAGAACGTCGAGCGCGTGATGATGGAGGATAATCTCCCGCCAAAAGAAGCGACGGAAAAATCGATGTCGCAAATTCAGGGCGCACTGGTGGGTATTGCGATGGTGCTGTCAGCGGTTTTTATTCCGATGGCATTCTTCGGCGGTTCCACAGGGGCAATTTATCGCCAGTTTTCTATCACCATTGTTTCGGCAATGGCGCTTTCCGTACTGGTGGCATTGATTCTCACCCCTGCATTATGCGCAACGCTACTCAAACCAGTCTCTGCCGAACATCACGATAAAAAGAGCGGTTTCTTCGGCTGGTTTAATACCACTTTCGATCATAGCGTTAACCACTATACCAATAGCGTTGGCAAAATCCTCGGTTCCACAGGGCGATATTTACTGATCTATGCGCTGATAGTTGCCGGAATGGTAGTGTTGTTTTTACGTCTCCCTTCTTCCTTTTTGCCGGAAGAAGATCAGGGGGTCTTTCTGACCATGATTCAACTTCCTGCTGGCGCGACGCAAGAGCGGACGCAAAAAGTGTTGGATCAAGTGACGGATTACTATCTGAAGAACGAGAAAGCGAACGTTGAAAGCGTCTTTACGGTTAACGGATTTAGCTTCAGCGGCCAGGCACAAAACGCCGGGATGGCCTTCGTCAGCCTGAAACCGTGGGAAAAGCGTGGTGGCGATGAAAACAGCGCGGAAGCAGTTATCCACCGTGCCAAAATGGAGCTGGGCAAGATCCGCGACGGTTTTGTCATTCCGTTCAATATGCCAGCCATTGTTGAACTGGGCACAGCAACGGGATTCGACTTTGAGTTAATCGATCAGGCCGGTCTGGGGCACGATGCCCTAACCCAGGCCCGCAACCAGTTGCTTGGTATGGCGGCGCAACATCCTGACAGCTTAGTCAGTGTACGTCCCAATGGTCTGGAAGATACCGCGCAGTTCAAACTTGAAGTTGACCAGGAAAAGGCACAGGCATTAGGCGTTTCGCTTTCTGATATCAATCAGACCATTTCTACGGCGTTGGGCGGAACTTACGTTAACGACTTCATCGACCGTGGACGGGTAAAAAAAGTGTACGTTCAGGCTGATGCAAAATTCCGTATGCTGCCAGAAGATGTCGATAAACTTTATGTCCGCAGCGCCAACGGTGAAATGGTGCCATTCTCTGCCTTTACCACTGCACATTGGGTGTATGGTTCTCCGCGACTGGAACGCTACAACGGCCTGCCTTCAATGGAGATTCAGGGGGAAGCCGCGCCAGGAACCAGTTCCGGTGATGCGATGGCGCTGATGGAAAATCTTGCGTCAAAATTACCTGCCGGCATTGGTTATGACTGGACGGGGATGTCGTATCAGGAACGCTTATCGGGTAACCAGGCTCCTGCCCTGGTAGCAATCTCCTTCCTGGTGGTTTTCCTGTGCCTTGCGGCGCTCTATGAAAGCTGGTCAATTCCCGTCTCGGTTATGCTGGTCGTGCCATTAGGGATTGTCGGTGTACTGCTGGCTGCAACACTCTTTAATCAGAAAAATGACGTTTATTTTATGGTGGGCTTGTTAACGACAATTGGCTTATCAGCCAAAAACGCCATTTTGATTGTTGAGTTCGCCAAAGACCTGATGGAGAAAGAAAGTAAAGGCGTTATCGAAGCAACGCTAATGGCGGTGCGCATGCGTCTGCGACCTATCCTGATGACATCCCTCGCATTTATACTCGGCGTGTTGCCGCTGGCTATCAGTAACGGTGCCGGGAGCGGCGCTCAGAACGCAGTGGGTATCGGTGTAATGGGTGGCATGGTCTCTGCAACATTGCTGGCTATTTTCTTCGTGCCGGTGTTCTTTGTCGTGATCCGCCGTTGCTTCAAAGGGTAAATCAGAAACATAAAGGCGTCTTCGACGCCTTTTAAATTTTCTGGAAAAATGAGAATAATTAATAGGATAAGCATTATTTTTTCTATAACCAGCAACTCATTTGCACCTTCTCCCTTCACTATTTTTACAATTCACATAATTTGTCATTATTCATCCTAAAAGAATTATAACTACCAATGATAAAATAATATCCAGATCGTTAATAAGAGAATTCACTTATTAAGCGATAGCGTTATTATTGAGGTAACATCATGAAAAGATTAATTTCTGTGGCATTGCTCACCGCATTGCTGGCGGGTTGTGCTCACGATTCCCCTTGCGTTCCGGTTTATGACGATCAGGGCCGTCTGGTTCACACCAATACCTGTATGAAAGGTACGACGCAGGATAACTGGGAAACTGCCGGAGCTATTGCTGGCGGGGCAGCGGCTGTCGCTGGCCTGACAATGGGGATTATTGCTCTGTCAAAATAACTGAACAGAGCGCGGACTTCCGCGCTCTGTTTAACGATACAGAATCTTTCTATACGTTAAACATTGCTATATTCCGCTGGCTAATTCCCTTTTAATTAAGCATTTTATCTCGTCGCTTGCCTTTCTATCGAAATAACGCATGAATTTATTTTTCAATAACATCATCCCTTCTGATACTCACGCTAATAATCATTATTCTGCTTAGTAAAATACGCGTAAATATTTTGCGCCAAAATGTGGCGCATGTTTCATTTTCGCACCATTGCGGGGCGCTGTTTCTATTATTTCCTGTCTACACTCTGCTTATTGCGTCGCGGAATCGTGCGCAAAAACTGGCACTACTTTTGCTTATAAGAGGATGGCCACAGACAGGTAAAAAACGTTTCCCAAACGTTCTATAACGATAATTTTCGCCTTACAGGAAGCATTATGAAAAAGATGATGATAGCCACACTGGCTGCCGCCAGCGTGCTGCTTGCCGTTGCAAATCAGGCGCATGCTGGCGCGACGCTCGATGCTGTAAAGAAAAAAGGTTTTGTGCAATGCGGGATCAGCGACGGATTACCGGGGTTCTCTTATGCTGATGCAGACGGTAAGTTTTCTGGTATTGATGTTGATGTTTGTCGTGGTGTTGCCGCTGCTGTATTTGGCGACGACACGAAAGTGAAATATACGCCGCTCACCGCAAAAGAACGCTTTACTGCATTGCAATCCGGAGAAGTGGACTTACTCTCCCGTAATACGACCTGGACTTCATCTCGCGACGCAGGCATGGGAATGGTATTTACTGGCGTCACTTATTACGACGGCATTGGTTTCCTGACACATGACAAAGCAGGGTTAAAAAGCGCGAAGGAACTTGATGGCGCAACTGTCTGTATTCAGGCGGGTACGGATACCGAACTCAACGTTGCCGATTACTTCAAGGCAAACAATATGAAGTACACGCCAGTGACTTTCGATCGCTCTGACGAATCCGCGAAGGCACTGGAGTCTGGTCGCTGCGATACTCTGGCTTCGGATCAATCACAACTGTATGCCTTGCGTATCAAATTAAGTAACCCTGCCGAATGGATTGTTCTGCCGGAAGTTATCTCTAAAGAACCGCTTGGCCCGGTGGTTCGTCGTGGCGATGACGAATGGTTTTCTATTGTGCGCTGGACCCTGTTCGCCATGCTGAATGCTGAAGAGATGGGCGTTAATTCACAGAACGTCGATGAAAAAGCAGCAAATCCGGCAACACCAGATATGGCGCACCTACTGGGTAAAGAAGGCGATTACGGTAAGGATCTGAAACTGGATAACAAGTGGGCCTACAACATCATCAAACAGGTAGGTAATTACTCGGAAATTTTTGAGCGCAACGTCGGCTCCGAAAGTCCGCTGAAAATTAAACGGGGTCAAAATAACCTCTGGAATAACGGTGGCATCCAATATGCACCGCCCGTGCGTTAAGTAAGTGTGAGGTAACGAGCGTCGCTACAGCGGCGCTCTCTTTAGCGTTATGGTTTTCGAGGTTTCTATGTCTCATCGCCGCCCAACTGTTAAAGGCTCACTCTCCTTTGCCAACCCTGTGGTTCGCGCCTGGTTATTCCAAATCCTTGCCGTTGTTGCCGTCGTCGGCATTGTTAGTTGGCTATTTCACAATACCGTGACGAATCTAAGCAATCGTGGCATTACATCAGGGTTTGCCTTTCTTGATCGTGGCGCTGGCTTCGGTATCGTCCAGCATTTGATCGATTACCAGCAGGGCGATACCTACGGACGCGTTTTTATTGTCGGTTTGCTCAATACGCTACTGGTTTCAGCATTGTGTATTGTGTTCGCTTCTGTTCTGGGCTTCTTTATTGGATTAGCGCGACTTTCAGAGAACTGGTTACTGCGAAAGTTATCCACAATTTATATTGAGATCTTCCGTAATATTCCGCCGCTGTTGCAAATCTTCTTCTGGTACTTTGCCGTGTTGCGCAATTTGCCCGGACCGCGACAGGCAGTGAGTGCGTTTGATCTGGCCTTTTTGAGCAATCGCGGGCTTTACATTCCCTCACCGCAACTGGGAGATGGATTTCTTGCGTTTATCGTGACCGTTGTGATGGCTATAGCCATTTCTGTTGGGCTATTTCGCTTCAACAAAACGTACCAGATAAAAACCGGTCAACTACGTCGCACATGGCCTGTCGCCGCTGTGATGATCATTGGTTTACCTTTGCTGGCGCAATGGCTTTTTGGCACAGCACTTCACTGGAACATTCCAGCCCTACAAGGGTTTAACTTCCGCGGTGGTATGGTGCTGATCCCTGAACTGGCTGCCTTAACGTTGGCGCTTTCGGTCTATACCTCTGCATTTATCGCTGAGATTATCCGCGCAGGGATTCAGGCTGTGCCTTATGGCCAACACGAAGCAGCCCGATCGCTGGGATTACCCAATACTGTCACACTACGTCAGGTGATTATTCCGCAGGCGCTGCGGGTGATTATTCCTCCGTTAACCAGCCAGTATCTCAACATCGTCAAAAACTCTTCTCTTGCCGCCGCTATTGGCTATCCGGATATGGTTTCACTGTTTGCCGGCACCGTGCTTAACCAGACCGGGCAGGCCATCGAGACGATAGCCATGACCATGTCGGTCTATCTGATTATCAGCCTGACTATCTCACTGCTGATGAATATCTATAACCGCCGTATCGCAATCGTTGAACGCTAAGGAGTCATGATGACGAAAGTATTGCTGTCTCATCCCCCGCGCCCGGCGAACCATAACCCAAGCCGCGTTATAGTTTGGGCGCGCAAAAATCTGTTCTCAAGCTGGAGTAATAGTCTGCTGACCATTGGTTGCCTGTGGCTGATGTGGGAATTGATTCCACCGTTGCTGAACTGGGCTTTTTTGCAGGCTAACTGGGTTGGGTCAACCCGCGCAGACTGTACAAAAGCAGGTGCCTGCTGGGTCTTCATCCACGAGCGATTTGGCCAGTTTATGTATGGGCTTTACCCACACGACCAACGCTGGCGAATTAATCTGGCATTACTGATTGGCCTGATTTCGATTGCACCAATGTTCTGGAAAATACTCCCCCATCGCGGTCGCTATATTGCGGTATGGGCGGTGATTTACCCGCTTATTGTCTGGTGGCTAATGTATGGTGGTTTTCTTGGTCTTGAGCGAGTTGAAACCCGGCAATGGGGTGGGCTAACACTTACTTTGATTATTGCATCAGTTGGGATTGCAGGGGCGCTGCCGTGGGGGATTTTATTGGCGTTAGGCCGCCGTTCTCATATGCCGATTGTGCGTATCTTATCCGTCATTTTTATCGAGTTCTGGCGTGGCGTACCGCTGATCACCGTGTTGTTTATGTCGTCAGTGATGCTGCCGTTATTTATGGCAGAAGGCACCAGCATCGACAAACTGATCCGTGCATTAGTCGGAGTGATCCTGTTCCAGTCCGCTTATGTTGCGGAAGTGGTGCGAGGTGGATTGCAGGCGCTCCCCAAAGGTCAATATGAAGCTGCAGAGTCGCTGGCGTTGGGTTACTGGAAAACCCAGGGACTGGTTATTCTGCCACAGGCACTAAAACTGGTTATTCCAGGGCTGGTAAACACCATCATCGCACTATTCAAAGATACTAGTCTGGTGATCATTATCGGGTTGTTCGATCTTTTCAGTAGCGTTCAGCAGGCAACCGTTGATCCCGCCTGGTTGGGCATGTCGACCGAAGGGTACGTCTTCGCTGCACTGATCTATTGGATCTTCTGTTTCAGTATGTCGCGTTATAGCCAACATCTGGAAAAACGTTTTAACACCGAGCGTACACCGCATTGAGGACACTATGAGCCAAATTTTACTGCAACCTGCTAACGCGATGATTACGCTGGAAAATGTTAACAAATGGTATGGGCAATTCCATGTCCTGAAGAATATAAATTTAATCGTGCAACCGGGGGAACGAATCGTTCTGTGTGGCCCTTCTGGTTCCGGGAAATCGACAACCATCCGTTGTATTAATCACCTGGAAGAACATCAACAGGGAAGAATCATAGTGGATGGCATCGAACTTAACGAAGATATCCGCAATATTGAGCGTGTCAGGCAAGAAGTAGGAATGGTCTTTCAACATTTCAATCTCTTCCCACATCTGACCGTTTTACAGAACTGTACCCTGGCGCCGATTTGGGTACGCAAGATGCCGAAGAAAGAGGCTGAAGCTCTGGCGATGCATTACCTTGAGAGAGTACGAATTGCCGAACATGCACAGAAGTTTCCCGGACAGATATCCGGTGGTCAGCAGCAACGCGTTGCCATAGCTCGTTCACTCTGCATGAAACCCAAGATCATGTTGTTTGATGAACCCACGTCGGCGCTCGATCCGGAGATGGTGAAAGAAGTGCTGGATACGATGATTGGACTGGCACAGTCAGGTATGACAATGCTGTGTGTAACGCATGAGATGGGATTTGCCCGCACTGTTGCTGACAAGGTCATTTTTATGGATCGCGGAGAGATTGTTGAGCAGGCCGCGCCGGATGAGTTTTTTGCACATCCGAAATCGGAACGCACGCAGGCGTTTTTATCGCAGGTAATCCATTAAATTGGATATGGTTTCAAAATGCAAAAAGGCCATCCTTTCGGATGGCCTTCTGCTTTATTTGATGTCTGGCAGTTCCCTACTCTCGCATGGGGAGACCCCACACTACCATCGGCGCTACGGCGTTTCACTTCTGAGTTCGGCATGGGGTCAGGTGGGACCA
>NZ_KE137148.1:0-69402 GCF_000408525.1 Escherichia sp. KTE96
CATCATATGACCATGTATATTTCATAAATGACACAGATCGCCCAAGAGCACACCAGATAACAGGCGGTTAGAGTTGACTGAAACATCAAGCATCGTAGTTCTCCGTAGATCTAACGGTGTGATTTGCCCCATATATGCCCCACCACTCAGCATCGAAGAGCACAAAGCCTTGCAATCCAGTGCAAAGCTTTGTGTGTTATTTTTTATGGCTATATAAATTATATACTGCCAGTGCTATCTAACATTTAAATATTATGAACTATAATAAGTCCTAATCTTTACAGATGAAAGCATAATCTTCCAAGCTTGATCGCTACCCAACCACTCATCGTTGGTTGGTTCATTATCACCAGATACTACATAAGTATCTGGCATATCAAAGTCTATATTGCAAAGGTCTTCTCCTTTGCGCTCCTTAAAAATAAGAAGATCTATTTTTGTTGTTGGGAATTTTTTATCCAAAACACTTCTCAGTTTATACACAGCATCTCGTTCTGCATTCAATCTAACGAGTAAAACACGTTCCGACTCATTGATTTTCTCTATAAATCTTTTTCTTCTCGCCTTTATTTTTTTCATCATATTAAACAAGCAGACTTCAATACCTTGTTTTTCATAGTCATCAATAAGAATATCGTGAATACTTCGAAATCCAGTCGCTGTATCTGTGATATCAATACAATTTTTAAATCTGCCATTAATTTTTATATTTTCAGGCAAGAAAAGGTGGTCGCACCCCTTATTAATTATTTTTGTAACTTGAGGTAGTTTTTGAGAGGCAAACCAATCAAATGGTCCACTAAATGTCCTCAACCCAAATCGCTTTAACCTTCCTGCTGGTTGACATTTTTTACCAAGGCTTGCTATAAAATCATACTCTCCACAAGGAAGAAAAAGGCCTTTATTCATATGATTTTCCTTACATTTTATGACGACAAAAATCATAACATTGCCTTATTAATCAGTCAAACAGTTAACAAAAGCAAACAAACAAGTAAGCACATTGTTGATAATTTGTTTATTTTTATGTTTTTGTTATCTATACCATTTTTTTCATTTGCTTCTGATACAAACAAAACGCCACCATATCGCATGAGGGAGTCGATGTTTGAGTTATTAAAGGAGCAAAGGGATATTGTTATGCTTGGCGATAGCATAACCGCGCGAGGAGAGTGGAATGAGCTTCTTCCTAGTTTATCTGTAGCAAATAGGGGCATTGGGGGAGATGAAGTTAAATTTATGAAAAGAAGGATTGATTCTATATTTTTATTAAAGCCCAAATATGTATTCATTATGGGCGGAACAAATGATTTCAGAAGAAAAAGAAGTGTTGATGATGTGGTTCGTGACTATAAGCATATAATAAAAAAACTACACAAACACAGAATTAATGTATTCATTCAGTCCACCCTTTACGTGTCAAGAGAAAGCAGGTTAAATGACAACATAAAAATATTAAAATTAAATAATGCAATAAATAACTATTGCTCTGTATCTAATTATTGTCGTTTCGTAGATCTTAACGTGCACATGGCAAAAGATAGAAAAATACTAGCTAAGTATAGCGATGATGGAGTCCATCTAAATGGTAATGGGTATTTAATGTGGGCGTCAATCATATACCCTTTAATTAAAAAATAAGAATAGTAAAAAACCATCTCATTATGAGGTGGTTTTTTATATAGAATAAAGCAATAGAGGTTTATTTTATTTGTTTATCATGGCTTAATGCACTAGCACTTTAATTGAAAAAACTATATTTATTTTAGTATCCATCCGGTATTTCCTGTTCCTGTTTTTTTTTGATACCAATCACCATTATAATCAATGTACATTGACCCCTGAGGTGCGGTCACAACACCCTCAGGTGAACCGGAGCCTCTATAAATTCCAAAGAGAGTTGTACCTCTTACTTTCTCGTATGCAAACAACAAACCATCTGAAGCCCTTCTGATACGCAACGGTTCGTGCTCTGAGTCCGATGCAAATGTAGTGGTGCCGTTTGAATCTGTTTCCCTGGAAAAACTTCCATCTGTTCTTGTTCCTTCAATGATCGAATTTGGGTAGTTTGGATCATCAGATGAATGTAACCTAATATAGGAACTATTTGATGCTGATACCCCCCTCCCCCTTAAAATCAATCCCTTAAATGATGACGTAAATAGTGCCTGGATTGAGCCATAAACAGTGTTATCACTACCGTTTTGCTGATCGTATATTCTTAGTCTTGAGCTATTATCATACATAATAGCGTCGAAGTACTCACCAAGACGTTCGCTAAATGCAACAATATTAAAAGCATTGCGCCATCTAAATGATATATTTCGCCCGCTTTCTCCGGCATCTACACCTGCATTACTTGAAGCATTGGTTATGCCAGAATTAAGGTTCTGCTCATCGTTGTTACCAGTCGCTGGTCGTATAGAGTAAATTGTCTTTTTCTCAAGAGAATAGCTACTTCCCCATCCATAATCTGTATCAGGACTCCAGTCTCCAGAATTTGCATCCTTGGTTGTTTCCACCCAATAAGAGCCATTTGATGGAGGAACACCAATTATTCCAGAAGTCTCAATAGATGATGCAGCCCATCTTCTTCCACGCCAGTTTACAATATTAGCTCCTGCCCTCCATGTTTCTATGCAGCTTATAATTATTTCTTCGCCACGAATAGTTAAACCTTCCGGCTCGAATCTGGCTGGATTCCCAAGAGTTGGATGGTTAAGCAACCCATCGCGCCCATATTGCGACCTTGCATCATCGATATCTAATTTTCTTAGTAAATTACCTGTTAAATCATATGTAAAGATATGATGCTTTCCAAAAGCATTAGTGCCTCCCTTAAGTATATGTATATATCTTCCATCAGACGCAATACCTTGTACAGAGTAAGCGCCTTCAGAAGGTGAGTCGCTCATTTCCCAAACAAACATGGGGTTTGCTAATGTTTTATCTTCAAGTTTATCAATTGATATTTTATCGTATATAAATACAGTTCGTTTAGCGGCATCACTCTTTGGTGTATTAACCATTATTAAAAGACGACCGTCAGAAGAAATGGCAATTCCTGCACGATTGTAATCTTGAAATGGGTGACCGCTACCAGTAATCCCCCATACATTATAACTTTTTACGTCAGACTGAGTTGTTCCTGCCCCTCGCCAAGTTATTTTACTAAACCCTTTGCCTGCAGACTCCCCATCTTCACCTGAATTGGTTACACTTGATGTATATAAATATACTTGACCATTCTCCACCATGGCAGAAAGATCAAATCCGTGCCCAAGGTTTAATTCTGGAGAATACGCAACATGGTTTACTACCCTTCCATCATCATAAAGATTAAACTCAACAATACGAACTCTTTCTTTATCCGACCAGGTTGGCCCAACAGGCCGTTGTGTGACAAATAGTTTTTCAATGCCATTAACACGGCAATATGCGATCCCCTGTAACGCATTTCTGGCATTAGGATAAATTTCTGTGTTTGTTTCTCCCTGAAAACCAAAAAAAGGTTCCATCATTTTTCTCTGCGCAAGTTTGTCAGTTTCAAGTAGACGAGAAACGGAAATAAGAGAGCCATTATCTGCAACAATCCTCCCAATACCTCGAGCAGAAGATACATCAACTTCGAGAGTATTTACTGCAAAATCGCCATCAGGAACAAACATTCTATAGCCTGCGTTAGAGAATGCCTCAGTAGCGTCAGTTATTCCATCACTGATAGCCCCCCAACCGCGAACATCTTTGTCATCACGCCATCGTGCAATCTGCAATTCGGGATATTTTTTAGCACCATCCGGGTCTTCTAACTGCTGCCGTAGCTGATCCGGGTCATACTTCAGCACATTAGGGAAATAGAACTGCTGAGTGCCATATGCATCATATACAGCCATAGAATGGCCTTGAACAGTTACGAATTTGGCAATCTGCCCGTTATATACCGGATATCCAGCAGCGTTAATGATGATTGGCTGCGAAACAGGAACATGAGAGCCGTCTTCGTTCTCTACATAAACCTGAATCTGGTTTTCTGGACTTACCGGGTCAGTGTCAATTTTTCCGATATAAATTTTGCCGTTGGCTACTGCTTTAAAAGAACGCGCCATAGTGAAGAGTTGCGAAGGCATACTCACTACAACATTGGCTGTAATGTCTGTCATTTAATTTTCTCCAGACGTAGCAATGCGGAACAAGATGCAACTTGCCCGGCATTGCATTAATGTAAGTTATGATTTGTTAACTATGAGATGAGTCTATGCAAAAAGATCAGTTGAATATTGCGTTCTATATATTTGGTTTTTGCACATTTCTGGTGTTTGCAAAGCTATTCTGACAACGAATCAGACTTAGCCCCCTGCGTCAGAGCGTTAATTGCCTTTTGTGCCTGCTGCATTGCTTTCTCAAAGGCTGTTGATCCGCGTGGGGTGTTTGCCATTCTGAGCATTGCATTTCTGAATGGTTCGCTCTCATAGGCGCGAGTAAGAAGTCCGTAGCTTACTGCTGCGCCAGTTGTCGCCGGGTTCATTGCCGTCCCATACCCGATAATGAACGGGATGGTTTGCTGCCCTGTGGGTGTTGTTACTGCCGCTTTTGCTGCCTGCTGAGTGGACTGAAGGTAATTTTTCAATCCTTTCAGATAAGCAGCATCCTGCCCCTTAAATGTGATGCCAGTCTGGTTTTGCAGGATGTTAAGCTGCCGAAGGAACTGGTCAGGGGATCCGCCAGATTTCTCCATCGCCTTTCCAATGATGCCATTGCGCATTTGCGCCCTGCCAACACGACCAACTGAGTTATACAGCGTCTTAATTTCCGATTTGTTCTTGCTGAATAGCATGTTGTTGACAATTTCCGGTGTCAGGTCGCCTTTCATGAGAACATTCTTCAGCCTGGTATTCTTTAGTTTCGCCGCTTCGTCAGCGTAGACGGCATTGGCCTGCTGATATTTACGGAGAGTATCGTTGCCAAGATTATGACCAATGGCACCATTGATATCGTCGGTCATCGCCTTGTAAACGCGCTGAATGGCAGCATCGGAACGGTTTGGTAACACTGGTCGCTCACCCTTCACGTCCATTCTGAACTGACTGCGCAGGTCGCTTAATTGCTTCAAATCCAGATTTACCGGACCATCAGGGCCAGCATTGCGAACAAGCTCATCATGATATGACTGAAGTTTTGAAATTGTCTCGTTATCAGCAACCTTACCAAGCTTCTTCAGATTAGATATCTCAGTATCAATCTGCTGAATTGCTCGCGCAGGCTGGATATTGACTCCCGCCATTGCATTCTGAACCTGCTCAAGACGGTTCCCTGCAGCACGACGAATTCCTGATGTTTTCGCTTTAAGGCTGTCAATAACAACAGCTGGATCATACTCACCGAATTTATCAGCAAATCTCTGCACCAACTGGCTTCTCGCTTCCTGTTGCGTTGCTCTCATTCCGCTTGTGCCAGCCAGGGGGATATTTTCTGCTGTCGTTTGCGCCATTTTTCCGACGCGGGAAGTAGGCTGTAACAGGTCTGTGGTGTGCAGAGGCACTCCTTCACGCTCTGCAAATCTGATAGCTTGCTGCGCTTCTGGCGCGATAGCACCACGAACGCCACGATAAGCAGCACCTAATCCACGTCCGGCAGCGTTAATAGCACCGCCAGCAAGTACACCAACGCCTAAATCGGTGGCGAGTGCTTCCGCATCATCTTTCGCACTATTTGCAGCAAGTGATCCAACTGCGTTTTCTGCTAGAAGGCGAGTTGCCCCCTGAGCAATTCGACCAGCAAGTGTTGGTGCCTGTGTTGCCGCTCTCTCAATGCCAGCAGGAGTGAGGTAAGGCAATGCTTCAGCAAATACCCTTCCCTCTGTCGTTTGTGGAGTCAGCGCGCCTTGCTTAAGTCCAAAGTCTTGCTCTAATCCCTGCGTTGTTACTCGTGGTGCTGGTTGATATGTACCATCGCCAATACCGAGTTTACCGCCAGCCCAAGCCGCCGCGCTTGTTACAGCATCAGTGAGTTCAGCAGGTATGTTCGCTACGTTGATTCCTGCCTGTAGTAAGCCGCGCCCGGTTTCAGCAAGTCCATTACCAAGGTCATACATTATTCCGCCTTGCTGCTGAACAGGTTTCGGTGCGACAGAACTTACGGGTTGAGGTGGCTGCTGACTGGCTGCCTGCTGCTCAATCTGAGCAAATGGATTATTTGGGTCTGACTGCACGCCTGATGCCGATACTTGTTCGGATGACTGTGCTTCCAGTTGTGCAAACGGGTTGTTAGGGTCTTGCTGAGGATGTACCTTTGCAGAGGTGGCGCGCTGTTCGACTGTTGAGTCTGTCACCGGGTCACCCGCCCATTGAGCAAAGCGATCATCAACGTAACCGCGGCCTTCAGGTCCTGGCGTATATTCGCCACGCTTTGCCTTCATAACGTTGCCGGGACCGTCGTGATAAGCCTGAAGAGCGTCACGCCAGTTACCAAACTGCTGGTACATCTTTGCCAGATAGCGCGCGCCAGCGTCAGCCTGATATTCGGGGTTTTGCATTTGCTCATCGGTATAACCCATATCACGCCATGTCCCAGGCATGACCTGAGTCAACCCTACAGCCCCGGCGGAGCTTACTGCGGCAGGGTTGTAAGAAGACTCCTTGGCACCCAGTGCAGTCATCAACCCTTCTGGCACACCGTAACGTGCGCCAGCCTGCTCTAACAAATCACGGTAATTAGCCATTTACTGCCCCAAAGATGGAAGATATCCGTAGCGATTAATGAAGTCGATTGACAGCTCGGGGTGCTGCTTCAGGTAATCTATAGAAGCCTGAGGCGCTTCCACTCGCTTGATGCCGTTTTGCTGAACGTACTTACCAACCGCCTCATTACGCTTCTGGTTGAGCGTGTTCAGAATGACGCCAGCGTTGCGACGAAAGGACTCCTCGCTCTGCGAGTTCTGCAGCGAACCAACAGCCTGGTCGAGCTTTTTGCCCTCGGCATCAGAAAGTGCGCCCATGCCTCGCATGGCCTGAACCGCTGTCAGGTATGCTTGTGATTTAAAGGTATCAAGTCGTGCCTGAGTGTCTGCAGCCTGTGAGCCTGGAACGTTGGGGATTACTCCACGTAAGCCTGTAATGCTCTTAAGTGAAGGAGAACTAACGATATCGTTCAGAGTGAACATGCTGGTTGTGAGGGTGTTGATGCCGTCTTTGTAGCCATCATTTAGCGCTTGCTGCTTCTGCTGCAACTGCTGGTTGTTGGCTGCTATGCGGCTCTGTATTTCCTGGCGCTTCAGGTCGTTAGTTTCTGCTGATAGCATCCGGTCAAGGCGCTTATTTTCGTTGTTAATGCGGTTTGTTTCTGCGTCCAGATTAATGCGCTGCTGACCTAAATTCGCCTGGATATCTTGTCCGCGCATTGTGATTGCCTGATTCCGAGCGGCGGTTTGCGAATCCAGATCCTGACCGCGCATGGTAACCTGGCGACCCTGCATTTTATCCTGTAGGTCAAAGTATTTTTCGGGCCCGAGACTGTTCATCCCTAGGTGATCGACAAATTCGCCGAACTGCCGCGGGTTCTGTTGGTACATCTGAGCGACGTCATGAGGATTAACGCCAACACGAGCTAACTCACCGGCGTTGTTTTGCAGCCATGATTGCATTGCTTCTGGAGACGATGACGCAAGGCGTGCGCCAGCCGCTAAGGTGCCGATAGAATTACGCTGATCTTCATCAATGAATCCCATGCCTTTACGAACGGATTCAATCTGGTCTGGATATTGAGTAGCCAACTGACGCAAGGCACCGCGATCACCAGACGCATAAGCATTAGCGTATGCCTGCTGAAATTCTTTCTGCCGCTGAGCCTGCTTTTCCTGCTGAAAAACACTCGCTATACCTGAAAGACCTTGCAAAGCAGTCAGCCCAACATTGTTAGCGCCTGAACGCTCAAAATCATTGTTCTGCCTGATAAGCTGAAGCGTATTGCCGATGTCATTTACGCTAGGAGCGTTTGAGTTGACGCCACCGATACCAGCCAACAATCCGCCATTTGATCCTTGCCAAGTAGCCATGATTACCCCTTAAAACAACGAGCCAAGCAGGCCAAGCCCGCCACCAATTGCCGCTCCTAATCCAGTACCAAGTCCGGGAACAATAGAGCCAAGAGCAGCGCCAGTCATAGCCCCTGAAGCTCCGCCGCTAATTGCTGTCTGAAGACCTGATGGTTTATTGGCATTAGCAGCGGCAAGAGCCGCACTTTGCTGCGAAATCTGACTCATGTTGTTGGCATATGTCTGCCCGGCGTTTGCCTGACCTTGCAGTGCGCCAAGACCAATATTTGCCAGATTCTGGTAGTTGTTCATCTGACCAGACAGCCACTGCTGACCAAGCGTTGGTGCGATTGTTGCTAACTGATTACCGGTTGCAGTGGAACCCAATCCACCTGTTGCTTCCGCTGCAGCCAGACTCTGATAGCGAGCCTGACCAGCAAGATCTTTGTACTGCTGAGAGTTGTAATACTGGTTAAGTGCCTGACCTTGCCCATGAAGAGAGGAAAGATTCTGCAATTGTGATACGTACTGCTGAGCGAGTGGCGTGAACGGAGCAAGGTTTTTCATGATCGTCTGCCACTGCTTATTCTGCAGGTCTGCGGCATACTTCTGAGCTTCTGCGGCATACTTTGCGCTTTTATCAGAACTGCCACCTTTCCCGCCTTTTTCAGGGCAATAAGGTTCCTCGCCGCGCAGTTTTCTGCCCAGCGTAAATGCATATAACATGGCTATCTCCCGTGATTCAGGAAGTCGATTAGTTCTTCGCGTGTGGCGCTGTAAAACGTCACGTCATCCACGCCTTTGAAGTATTTCTTGATGGTTCCTACACGCTTAAGGCCAATCATTGCGCAGTACATCTGCCCGTGGCGGAATTTGCGTGCAGCAAATGATGTGACGCACTGAACGGTGGTGTTGGTCAGAATGTATCGCCAGAACGCCAGCCCGATTTCCTTGCTGAAGCCGCGAATCTCTGGCAGGTACATGGCGTGGCAATCGAGGGTCAGCGGCTGAATCTCCTGATAGTAAACAATGCCGCCGAACTGCCCGTGCACGTTCACCTCAAAGTAACGGCATTCAGGCTTGTAGTCGTATCCATCACCGTTGTTGCTTCCGGCAATAATGTCAGGGTGATTTCCGACTGCTTCGATCAGGTCGATGTTTCGCGTTGGTTTGAACTGAATCATTACTGCTCCGCGATTATCTTGATGGTTGTGGCAGTAAACGACGCACCATTCGACTGAATGGTTAACGTGCTGCCATTTGTGGCAAGAAAGCCGTCTTTATCCACGCTGAAGAACGTAGCTAACAGGATGTTGTCGGTTGTTGTCACCGCATTACGACTGCTAACCAACGTGTCAGGAACAGAACCGGACAAGGTTAGCTGCATTGACCTGTTAGCGGTTCCGCTGGGCCACGTCCCGACGATCGACAGCTTGAAGAACAAGGTTTTGTTCTCGTTGAACACAACCATCTTGTTGTTAACGGTGTCGAAGAATGGTGCCAACGTTCCGGATGACGGCGTGAGCGTTTTCAGCAGGCTAACAAGGTTAGTCGGCGCTGTCGGGATGGTTACAGATACTCCTGAGTAAACAACCTCTGATTTCTTGCGCGTGGTGGCATACTCAAGCGCAGATATTCTTGTTGAGTGATCACCAACTGTGCTTTGTAGCGTCGAAATACTTCCTTCTGCCGCTGTGAGCCTGGTATCAAGTGCGTCGATATCGGTTTTATTCTGAGTTATGCGCGCATCATGGTTTGCTAACTCAGATTCATTGGCAGCAATTCGTGTCTCGTGATCAGCCAGCTCTGTTTCAGCAGCCGTAATCCTTGTTTCATGATCTGCAAGAGTGCTTTCCGCTGCTGCAATTCTATGTTCATGATTGATGAGAGTTGCTTCAGCAGCTTCAATTCTGGATTCATGGTCTGCAAGGGTGACATCCTGCTCATCATTCTTCACCTGTGCATCATAAGCCCCCTTCCCTGCTTCGTTGGCCTTGTTAGCCACGTTACCAACATCAGTGCCCTGTGCGATAACGTACAGCAGATATGACTGCGAGAAGATATTGCGCGGAAGGACTGATGTGTCGAGCCGCGTAGCCTGGATGATTACCGGCTCATTGAGATTCGAATCAGCCATTACTCAATCCTTATCTGGCAGCCAGACAGAGTGACAGGTGACTTCGTTATAACGCGCAATTTGAAGCCGACATTTTTCCTGATGCGCCCTACTCGCTTCCACAAAACACGTTTGTCATAAACGAACGGTTCATTCTGCTCAATCATCTGCTCACGACCGTAATTTATGCCGTCAGTGGTTGCAGAGATGAACAGGCTGTCGGCGTACTGCGCAACGCCAGTTGACGATTCAACCTCAAGGTCGAACACTCTGGCGTTATCCGCTTTGAACAACGGAGTAAACAGCAGATGTTCCTGTTGCTTGTCGTACTGGCTGCTGATATCGAATTGCAATTTCCCGGTCACCGATTCCAGCTTATCGCCGCACGTTATCTGATTGCCTTCGTAAATGAAGTCGATAGCGCGGTACACATCGTCATACAGGCCTGTTTTCAGCACACACCATTGCGGACCATTGGCGCTTGAAGATGCGTCGTAAACAAGAACATGACGCGGAAGATGGATAATCAGCAACTCATGCGCATCAAATCGCAGAGACTCCATCACACCATCAGCCAGTTCATCAGCAGTGTAGGAGCGGAGAATTTTCTCAATGCTCGCGCTGGCGATTGGTGATACCTGACCGGAGCCGATGATGTATACAGACGGAGCACCTGTTGCCGGATTGCTGATGAACGCATAGGAATCAGCAAACGGCGTTTTGCAGTAAGTTCCGGCAATGCCTTTCTGCACCATCAGCGATGGCTGTGCGACATACAACGCGGCACCAACTGTGGTTGCACCAGTGAGGGAAAAATATTCAATCGTCGATGAACCAAAGCAGACGATGAAGTCTCGCCATGTGCCGATGCCGATGATTCCGTCAGGCTGAGACTCGGCACGATATTGTGCACTGTAACGGTCAGGATGCGATTCGTCTTCAAGGTCAGTGATAAACCATGAATCCGTGCCGTCTTTTGACCACGCATAACGCCCACGTAAGCGTGTAATGTCGCGGACTGAACCTAACTCATACTGCGTGAATCCGCTGTCTGTAGGCCAGTTTGAGACGGTTTTAACCGTGCCATCATAGCGATACTCGATAAGTTGACCATTAACGCCTACCGCCTGTGATGTCCGGCCATGCGCCATTGATACGCGACCACTTCCGGCAACATCACCGACTGCATTTTCTCCTTTGTACAGCTTGCCACCACACACGCGATAAACAGCACTCTGCGCCATGTTGTACTCGACGCCGCGCGATACGCCGTTCACATTAGAGCGTTTGGCAATGCCCGGGAATGAGCGAAGATATCCGCTGCTGTTCAGGATTTCTTTGGGTGTAGCCAACATATTCACTGGCAGATAGTCGATATAGTCGGCGTTTCGGAAGTCTTTACCGACACCTTTCATAAGCGGAAGTTGCTGAATCGGCATTTATTCACCTCACGTACTCGGATCATCTTTCTCGATGTAAAACCGATTCCACGTAAACGCGCTTTTGTTACCACTACCGCGAGGCATGTCATTTCGCCGCTCAAGTGGTGGTATTTTGGTTAAAGCAATGCAGATTGTCTGATATGCACTGTCAGCAGCGGTAAGGAGAGCGTCTGACGGCTGAATGACGTTATCCATGCACACTTGCACAGCGAGTTTCAAAGCGACGCCATCATTTGCCCATGCAGGGATACCTGAATCATCGTCAGGTAACGGCATGATGCCGTTTTCTGTATCAGCAAACTGATACCCAAGCTCGATACCTTTCGCCTGCCATGCTGCCATCATGTCTTCGAGGTCATTAATGGCATCTTCAATTGCCTGAGGGTCAGCATCTGTCAACGTGGCATTGGAATACAGCCCGGCTTTTCGTAAAGCCTTTAGAACGAGATCACCCTTCGTTTTCGCCATCTTCTTCCGCCTTAGCAACTTTTTGCTTCGTTGCGGTTTCTTCAGGAGTTTTTACCCAGCCTTTTTTCAGATGAGATTTAACTTCTTCGTCATCAACAATGATGTAATCGACAGCAAACTGACCACAGGTGATCATGTTGCCCGGCTTATAGAGCATTGTTCGTGCCATTGTCTTCTCCCAATAAAAATGGGGCCGAAGCCCCACCAAAATTACTGCCCGGCAATAACGATGCCCGTATATTCAGGAACCAGTACAGAGCAACCGTACAGAGTGGTGAAACGAGCAGTGGTTACGCCTTTGATGTGGTCGAAGGCGTAAGACATGATCAGCGTAGCGCCCTGCTCGGTGGTTGCTGTCATTACCTGTGGACCCTGACCAGTCGGGAACGCCAGTTTGCCGTACATCAGTTCAACAGAACCATCAGCCCAGAACAGGTTAGCCGGTGCGGCATTTTTGTTGAGAATGGTGATTGCTGCGCTACTTGCCGCATTAGCATCAACGTTTGCATATGGACGGCTGGCGACATCCGCGTTGTCAGGCGGCAGAATTTTCGGGGAGATAGTTACTGTCGTTCCGCTAACTGCCAGAACGCGGAATACCTGCGGCTGCCCGGTGGTATCTTTGGTGATCTGGTGTACGGAATTCACCCCTGCGATGGTAAACGCATCGCCAACCTGCAAACCTTCAGCAGATACCGTAATGGTCCCCTGTCGGTTATCCACTGGCATATCGTTAGCATCTTTCGCTTCAACCTTGTGCGCAGGTGCTGATGCCAGCGTAATGGAAGTTGCTGTACCCTTCGGAACACGACCAGAAATATCGGTCTTGTAGCTATCGAAGGACGCAACCGTAGGGATCTGCGCTTTTTCGTATGCTGTCAGGGTTGCGCCCTGAGCATAGGCACGGTGACCAAGCTCGCCAGCAAGGTCTTTGTAGTTGAAGGGGTTCCAGAAAGAGCGACGATTGATACCCTGCGGCACACCAATCGCCGTCATGGTGGCATCAATACCTGCCGCACAGTTCCACAAATCACGGCCCTGTGAACCAGTGGTTGAGTCAGCCATTGTGATCACGTTAGTAGCACGCTGCGTGACCATGGAAATCAGGTCAGAGTCAATCTGTGCAGCAAGGCGCATACCTGCGGCGCGACCAGCTTCAGTTTTATGTTCCGGGTCACGCATTTCACGCGCATCCAGAGTGTACAGAATGTTTTTCGGCTCCTTGAACACAGAAGGAACAAGGCGCTGAACCAGTGCTGTTGGCGTTTTGCTGCTGAGGTCGAGGCCTTCCTCAATGTTCATGTGGTAATGCTGCGGACGATACAGAACATCACCTGCTCGCTGCATTGCTGTATCACCGGGACGGAATTTTTTAGCGTTACGGGAAACTACGCAGGCGGCCTCAAAGCCTTCAACGTAGTTTTCGAACATGATTTCAAGGTCTTTTGCTAATTGGTTAGCCATGCTTAATGCTCCGATAGGTTATTTTTTTGCCTTTTTAGCGGCGAAATACGGCGTCCAGTCACCAGTTTCCAGCGCCTTGGCTTTCAGTTTGTCGAGGTTATTGATTACTGCGCCGTTGCTCCCCTTAACTGTCGGGGTTGTGGCTGCCGTGGTTTTTGCTTTTGGCATGATTCTGGCCTTCGATTCGATACGTTCCAGCAGACGACCAATTGCTACGGGGTTGGTAGCTTCTGCCAGTTGCTTGCGCAGTTCAGCGTTGCGACCAAGCGCCAGAACAACGATTTCCGGCTTCTCTGACTCAAACAGGATCGCGTTTTGTGTCTCGATGGGGATTTCCTCGAGTACGGCCTGTTCTGCTTCCTGATAGCCAGGAACCTTGAGAGCCTTAACACGTTGCTGATATTTGGATAATCGCTCTTGATAAGCAGCCTGAAGCTCCTGCTCCTTCTGCTTGCGAGCCATCTCCTGTTGCTGGTACTTTCCGTTATCATCTGCCCACTTAGCCATGCGTTGCTGATAGATTTCTTCATCGAAACCGATGTCCTCATCATCCAGTTTTGGCATTCGCGGTGGTTGAGTGATTACCGGCTGCTGCTCGACGGGTTTCTGAGACTGACGCATCAGCTCTTTCAGCTCGCGGTCTTTCTCTTTAATCGTCTTGCGCAGGTGTTTTACCAGTCCATGCTCTGCGCCATCTTCGCTGGTTGGCGAATCCAGCTTTTCGTCACCAAAGTAGAATTCCTGCTCTGATTCGTCGTCATCAGTTTCAGTAGCTTCCTCTGCATCATTGCCGGAGGACTCACTGCCATCTTCTGTTTCGACTTCTTCAGCCAGTTCGACATCATCAGGAATCTGCTCTGACGCGTCGGTTTCGATTTCAACTTCTGGTGTGTTTTCTGCCATCTGGTCCATTTGTTACCCCTGTTTACTCGATGTTCAGCCCATCGGAAGGCAATAGGGTGCCAGGCCTCATAAAGACAGCCATTGCACGTTATGGGTTAATTACTGCTGTGGTTGTTGCTGAGTTGATTTTTGCAGGATGCTGCTGATGTCCATGCGCTGCGCATGGCCCTGTGCCTGACTTTTCAGGACAAGCTCTGCATCAGCACGGGCATTGTCTCCTTGCTGTTGCTGGAACTGTCCGAGCAGTTTCAGAGCCTCGCGGATATCAGATTTCTGCTGACTATCGGCAGATGCGAGGATTTTCACAACATTTGCCGCAGCAACCTGAGCATCAGTCTGTGCCTGGAATGCTTTAACCTGAATGGCTGCCTGTTCGTTCTGCGCTTTCTGCAATTCAGCCTGACCAGCAAGAAGCTGACCTTGCGCAGCAACCATAGCCGGATCTGGCTGACTGGCCTGTTGTTGTTTCGCCTGCTCAACCATCTGCTGTTCTTCTGGTGTTCTCGGCTTGATAACACCAGACAGAAGCAACTGATTGCGGTTGTATTCTTTAAGGTCGTCCATCCCTTCACCGTCCATATTGTCGAGAATCATCGACGATACAAGGTCGTGCTTCGGCGTTCCTGGTGGGATAAGTGCCAGCATGGAAAGTAACGACTTAACCGTTGCATCACGGCGAGTAGCGAACGACTGACCAACATCGACAGTCACTTCATAGTTACCCTGCGAAAGGTCGTTAAGCGCGATAACCTGCCCTGTCTGACGGTCAACCACTTCACCAGTCATCAGCGCCACGTCATCGCTGCCGTCCTCATTAACGATACGCATCGGCGTATCGCTGCCATAGACTTCACGAGCCATAGAAAGCCACACAACGCCAGCGCGACGCATGGATTTAGCCATGTTGTCCATGTAGATATAGGACTGCGTATCCATCCGGTTAAAGATGCTATCAACGGTATCGGTGGCGACGTTGCTCGGCATGTTCTCAAGCTGCGACGCACCTGTAATTTGCTGAATAGCCGTTCCGGTGTACTGCAATAGCCCGGCAAGAGCTGGAGGCATTTGTGTCGGAGGCGTATAACTGCTGACCTGAGCCTGCGCAGTAATATCTCCGTTTTTGTTTTTCAGACTGACCATCGGCAGGAACGCCGGGCGCTTTTTGTTGCGCTCCGCCCAATGAGTGGCGAGAGGACCAGGAATCATGTCAACATCAACTACAGGAATGCCATCACCGCCAGCCTGAGTAGCGTTATCTGCAATCATGGAAACCATCAGGTTCTCAAGACGCTGTGCATCCATCGCTTTTGCTGCGTGGCCTTCGATTCGCTCCTGATTATCAACAAATGAACGACGCCCATATACCGGGATGAGAGGAATATGTTCGCCCGGAATACGCTTAGGTTCTTCCAGCCATTCAGCGCCAGACAGAAGACCGCAATAAACTCTGCGTTTCTTCACCGTCCGCTCACCAATCAGTTCGAATGCACCATCAGTTAGCTCATCGACAATATCTTTGATTTGATCTTCATCATAGATTGCCGTTTCTCCGCTAACAGGGTTGCGCCATGCAGTGAGCTTCACCTTCTCTATGCGAACTTCGTAGTAGCGCCCAACATAGATGGCATCTGGCGTTGACCAGTCATATTGAGTGCCAGTGTCATCACGAGAAAGGCTTGCCGCGATGGAATCAGGGTATTCAGCCTCGAACGCTTTAGGCGTCATGGAGAACATTTCCATAGCCCACATAGCATCAGAACGGTCATATTGCTTGCTGTCCTGATCGAAGAAGACGCATGTCGCTGGGTCGTAAACAGGAAGAAGGCTGATGCGTCGCTGCTCGTTACTCGGATCCATTTCATCTTCGTAATCGGCACACATGCGGAAACAACCGAATCCGCCCGTTACAGCATCATCAAATGCGTTATCACACGCTTCGCCACCGGATGTTTCCTGATAGTCAGCGCGGAATTTGCCGTTCATCTTTTCGGCTAACGCTTCCGATGCCTTATCGTCCTTCGGCCTGAATTTAACGCTTATGCGATTCTGTCGATACTCGCCAATGATGCGATCACATTCACGGGCAATCTTATTCAGTTCAAAGCGCGGATAATGCTCAAACCTTCCTTCATCAAATGAGTAACCAGCGTTTGTGCTGCCTTCCCACTGTGCGCCGGATACCCGGACGAAACGTTGAGCCTCAATAATCTGCTCACGCATATCCTGCGTTGCTGACCAGGCATTATCAAAGTTGCACAGCACCTTGCGATGCCAGTCAGTCATCTTTTTTTCTGCCATATCAACCTACACCACAAGGAATTGAGTAACTGGAATAGTCGGGTTGCGCAGCCGACTCCGGGCAATGCATACACATCATCAGCGCATCAGCCAGGTTAGGAGATGGAATACCGAGCTTCTGCTTCATTTCGACCTTAGTCATTAGCTCCAGCTTCCCGTTGTTATTGAATTTGCGCTGAATCTGCGTCAGTTCTGCAAACAGCTTCTCCAGCATCTTCTCGCCTATCGCTTCTTTGTCGAAGCTCAGCATGTCGTCGGGGTCTGCATACTCACCGTGGACAACCGCCCGATATGTCAGATACAGCCTGTCAGCCAGCGCGTAATAGAATTGCGCTCGCTTATTGCGGAATACATCACCAATAGTGCGAACGTTGTCGCCCTGTACGACTTCATCAGCCCATGCTCCGGCCTGATACGGCGCATCTTCATCGAATGGCGATTCACTGCCCTTGAACATCGTGGCGGTGATTTTCTTGCCGGAGAACGCTTCCGTTGTCTGTCTGCGTAGGCCCGCACCGACGCCATCACCATCCCACAGGTAATGGTCAGCGCCGTCTTCAATCGCCAGCGAAGTAGCCCAGTCAGCACCCTCGTTGATGTCCATCAGCAGACCTTCGGCAATGCGCTTAACTACCGAACCGTGACGCGATGCGTAACCTTTAGCATCTGGCCCTGTATCTGACGGGTCATGCGCAGAGACAACAGCGCCTTTCGCTTTCCATCCGAGTTTCTTGTGCGCATCGGTTGCGGCTTCAAGCCATTCACGTTTGATGATTGCCATATCACTTGCGCTTACTGGCTCACCAAGCCAGATGTGACGATACAGTGTCGGATTTCTGCGTTTACACTCTTCCATCTCCAGACGGAGAACTTCAGGAAAATGCGGGTTGTCGGTGTAGTTCACCGTCAGCAGGCAAATATCATCGGGAGGATTTACAACGAATCGCTGATAGGTATCGTCGAGTATGTTCTTCGGGTTAAAGCTCACCCATATTTCGGAAAACGGCTTGCGGATGGTTGGTATCAGGATATCCCATGATTCCTTCGTTACCGCTTCCGCTTCTTCCACCCAGCAGATATCAATGCCTTCGAGCGATTTAATCTTCGTCGGGTTGTTTTTGATGCCGTAGAACATGAACTCAGCATTCGTTCCGAGATGACGAATCATGGAACGCTGAATTTCAAACTCAGCCGAATACCCTTCACGCTCGATGGTATCTTCAAGCAACCGGATTACCGAATCGCTGATACTGTTTTGCAGTTCACGAGCGCAGAGAATACGCACTGGCTGCCGACGCGCCGCTTCAACAAGCAGCCTCGCAATTGCCCATGATTTACCGCTACCTCGACCGCCTTTGGCGACTTTGTAGCGATGCGCCTCAATGAACGGTTCAAAGATAGGATTAATCGAGGTCATTTTCCGAACAGAGTGCTCATCGGTGATGTTTCAATCTGAATTGCGCCGCCGTCTTTGCCGACAAGCTCATTAGTTACCTTGTCTCCATACTTACGGGGATTCATTCTGGCCAGCGCCCATTTGCGGGTATCAACGCGAAGTCTTGCCTTTGCCACCTCGGCGGCATCAGGGATTACGTCGTCAGCAATTTCGAATATCTCTTCGAAAATAGAGTCGGCCCGAGTCTCTGTTGCCTTCGCGTACTGGTCACGAAACTCCTGATGTTCAGCCAGCCAGCGAAAAACTGATGTTTTGCTCGGCATTCCTGGGCGTTCGCAAACTTTGCGCAGACTCTCACCGGAGGAAAGCAATGCGCAAATGTCATTAGCCACCTCCGGCATATAATCAGAGGGGCGACCACCTTTCTTTTTCTCAGTCGCCATATTGATTATTTCCCTTCTGCTTGCTTATCCCATTCATCGCGGAATTTGGATGGGTTGTCGAAACCTTGAGTTGCCATGTTTACGTTCCGGTAGTGAACAGGTCTAACGCTTCCTTCGATTTACGCACCGCTTCGATAGTGCGGGTCGTGATATCCGAATTAGCGCCGCCTGATTGGAAGTGAATTTTGAATAGCTCAAGCTTCAGTTCGTCAGTGCCAATGAACTGAAATGCTTCTTCTGCGGCTGCGTTCTGGTTCATGACCAGTTTGTAAATCTCTAACTGGAATTTCTGTTCTTCAGTCATGGGAATAATCTCTGCCATTGTTGGCTCCGTTTATCCGTTAAAAGGGATATCAGTTAAGTTATCCCGTGTAGGGTATAAGCCATTATCAAAGCCACTCTGTAGGGAATGGCTTTTGTAATGGCAATAAAAAGCCCCGCGAATGCGAGGCTAAATCCTGGTATTTGTAATGACTGGCTCTTATCTCAACGCAGCCCCTTACCGCGCGCAAGATGCTCAATATCAAGCATCAGCAATGAGATGTTTAATCTGGATTCACTCCAGAAGTGATCACCATCCTGTCTACAGAGCCAGATGTGAAGGATGATGAGTAAAATTATCGCTATCATCGAAGGCATTGCGTCCTGATGTATTCCTGAAGCGTTCTCAGTGCTGTTTGGTCGCGGATAATTCCGCCCCGGATACCGAGAACGTTTCGTCCAGCAACTGGAGAGAGTTCGACGGTGGCATCATTGCCCATGCCGGAGGCGCTGGAGGTTTCGGCTGAGGATGGCACAGGGCATTTTCCTTTGACGAACACCCGACCACCATTATCAAGCTTGCGCCGAAGAGCATCATTTTCAGCTTTCGCATCAGCTAACTCCTTCGTGTATTTAGCATCGAGTGCATCAGCAGAACGCTGGCGCTGCTGCATGTCAGTAATGGTGGCGGTCGCCTGCTTCAGCTCACTGACTTTTTTATCTCGCTGTTCTTTGTAGGCGATGGCGTTATCACGGTAATGATTGACCGCCCACGACAGGCAGACGATGATGCAGATAACCAGAGCGGAGATAATCGCGGTTACTCTGCTCATACCTCAATCTCTCTGACCGTTCCACCTGCTTCTTTGAATTTTGCAATCAGGCTGTCTGCCTTATGCTCGAACTGACCATAACCAGCACCCGGCAGTGAAGCCCAGATATTGCTGCAACGGTCGATAGCCTGACGGATATCACCGCGATCAATCATCGGCAAAGCGCCACGCTCCTTAATCTGCTGCAGCGCAACAGCGTCCTGGCTTTTGGGAGAGAAGTCTTTCAGGCCAAGCTGCTTACGGTAGGCATCCCACCAACGGGAAAGAAGCTGGTAACGTCCGGCTGCTGTTGATTTGAGTTTGGGGTTTAGCGTGACAAGTTTGCGAGGGTGATCGGAGTAATCAGTGAATAGCTCTCCCCCTACAATGACGTCATAACCATGATTTCTGGTTTTCTGCCGTCCGTTATCAGTTCCCTCTGACCACGCCAGCATATCGAGGAACGCCTTACGTTGATTATTGATTTCCACCATCTTCTACTCCGGCTTTTTTAGCAGCGAAGCGTTTGATAAGCGAACCAATCGAGTCAGTACCGATGTAGCCGATGAACACGCTCGTTATATAAGCGAGATTGCTACTTAGTCCGGCGAAGTCGAGAAGGTCACGAATGAACCAGGCGATAATGGCGCACATCGTTGCGTCGATTACTGTTTTTGTAAACGCACCGCCATTATATCTGCCGCGAAGGTACGCCATTGCAAACGCAAGGATTGCCCCGATGCCTTGTTCCTTTGCCGCGAGAATGGCGGCTAACAGGTCATGTTTTTCTGGCATCTTCATGTCTTACCCCCAATAAGGGGATTTGCTCTATTTAATTAGGAATAAGATCGATTACTGATAGAACAAATCCAGGCTACTGTGTTTAGTAATCAGATTTGTTCGTGACCGATATGCACGGGCAAAACGGCATGAGGTTGCGCTAACAACCTCATGCCACCCGCTTTCACGAAGGTCATGTGTAGAAGGCCGCAGCATAACTATCACTGATGAATTCAGGATAGCCAGTGGCTACGGCTCAGTTATGGTGCTGGTTAACGGACTTGAACCGCTACCCATTCGCTTACAAGGCGACTGCTCTACCATTGGAGCTAAACCAGCATGTTTGGCGGGACAGCGTGGACTCGAACCACGATAAGAAGATTAACAGCCTTCCGTAATGACCTTTATACGACTGACCCAAATAAAAAAAGCCACCGTTGCAACTTAAGAGTCACTAACGGCAGCTTACCTTCTAATTATGGCTAAATGGATAATTGCATGTCAAGGCTTTTAACAGCAACATGCTTAACTTTCTCAACACGTTTACGCATTTTGAAAGCATTTTGCATTGGCTGGTACAAAACAAATAACGACGCTTTCAGGATGTCGTCAATTTCGTTTCTACAGGTTGCCAGTGAAGGTTTTCTCCATCCCTCGCCACCACGTCCACACATCTTGCGTGGCTTTGCAGTCGCGTGATAGTAGGATGCAATTGCTCGCTTAGATGAACCATGAGCGTAGTAGCTAAGGAGGATGCCAAAGGCTTTCTTGTCAATGCACATGACGGAATCGACGACCTGAGAAATCAACATTCCATCATCATCATTGCACATTGGCCTTGTCATAACTCTTCCCGGCTCTACGCTCTCCATGAACTTCGCTATTACGCTGCTCATGCGCTTTTCCAGACGACCTGAATAAACCCATGCGCCCCACAGTTCAAGCCAGCCATTCAGCCACTCGTGCTGCTCTTTGGTGAGGTTTAGTTCTCTTATGCCCATCGTCTTCCCCTCTTGCCCTGTTTGACCATCAGGACGCCGTTAACTATTACGTGACGCTCGCCTTTACTGTCTCGGTTGTACTTGAGCACTGTTCCTCTTGCGCAGGAAAGCATCCTTGCCACTTCGGTCTGATTGCCTCGTGTCTGGATAAGAAGCTCTGGTATCGTTTGAATTGTGGCGTTCATACGTTCTCCAGCTCGGTGATTTTTATTCCAAGCCTTCCGCCTGGTACTTTCACGCCACGAATTACGCGAATGTCATCGAATTGCTCGTCGTCTTCCGCAAATCCGGCGTGGATAAGGGAGTCGAGTAAACCTTTCAGGATGTTGTCGAGGTCGCGGCGGCGGGAGTCTGGAACGTCTGCGATGACTTTGATGCGGAGTCGTGATTTGGTGAAAATGTCTAACTTAAGTTGGCGGATGATTTGCTGAACGTCTTTTCGGTATTTCTGGCCTTTATCGCTGATGTAGTATTGGCTTCCCCGTCTTCGCCAGTAGGTGTTCACCGACGGCGGGTATGGAAGCACAAACTGATATTCGTTCATGGCTTAATCTTCCCCTCCTTCAGCAGTATCGCCTGCGTCCTGATCACGCCTTCCAGGTGGTAAAGTCTGGCGTCTTTGTTGTCGAGATTATGGGTGCGTCGGTCGATTTCATCGTGACACGCGCTACAAGCCCATGCACCGATCAGGTCGTCAGGTTTCATTCCCGTTCCGCAAATTCCAGCCATCCGGTAATGTGCCAGAACTGTAGTTTCAGGATTGCCATTGCATACGCCGTAAATACGTACCTGGCATTCTCTGCCGCGTGCTTCTTTGCGTAGGTTAGCCATTATGGTTCACTCCAGTAATTCTCAATTGCAGCAGCCATTCTCTGCATCCACTCAGCCAGCTTTAACGCGGCTTCTCTTTCAGAACCACATTTAGGGAAATCCTTCATTTCCATGCTGGCCTTATATGTTCTGAATGCCAGGTCTCCGGTAATAATCAACTCCTGATCAAGCACCGAGCGTTTATTCCGGTGTTGAACGTAATAGACAGATTCAGTCCGCATTTCTTCTCTGTCTTTTTTGAAGGAAATAAGCTCAGAGAAATCACTCATCGTCTTCTTCCTCGTACATTGAGCTATTCGGATCGCTCATCAGTTCTGCGCAGCAATCGGAGCACACGTGAACTTCCAGCACATGCAGCTTTTGACCGCAATTAGCGCACGTTAAAGCTCGCTCGACGCTTTTTTTCTGGTATTGAAGGGATTGGGATGGGCTAAGCATGGCTTTCACCATTAAAAAGTCGCTTGTAAGCATCAATGTATCGTTTTGCTTCACCGAGCTTTCGTCTTAATTCCATGTTTTCTGATTCAAGCTTTTCCATGTCTTGCTGGTATCGATCGCGGTGTTCTTTCCATGCTTTTCGATACGCCTTCATGTATGTCGTTTTGGCCTTTCTCTTTGCCTGACGAACAGCGTGATGGTTTTCTACAAACCACTCAGGGTCGTTAAATGCTGCTCTGGCGCATGTAGACAAATAATTTGCTGCCTCCCTGTTTAGCCAACAAATACTGATACATGGCAACTTGATAAGCACCATTTTTCGTTGAGACTCTTTCTCGCCAAACATGTGCCATTTTTTGATGCTAAGGCCAAATCCTGGTTGAATTAAAAGCATTGTCATTTCCTCGCACGATGTCTTAGCCACCGGATATCCCACAGGTGAGCCGTGTAGTTGAAGGTTTTTACGTCAGATTCTTTTGGGATTGGCTTGCGTTTATTTCTGGAGCGTTTCGTTGGAAGGTATTTGCAGTTTTCACAGATTATGTCGGTGATACTTCGTCGCTGTCGTCTCATTCGTACCTCCTGTCGGTAAATCTGACGCCCTGACCAATAGCCCATGCTGTCGTGTACTCAATCAGACTTGCCATACGCTTCACACTCATCTGCGCGCTACTTTCGCGAATGTTGACGTATTCGCCTTCAAGGCCGGGCAAAACATCAGCTTCCTGCTTTGTTGCCACTGCATGACCGCTAATCAACAAAACCTTCCATTGTTCTGGTTTTAACCACTTATCGCACCATTGAACCTGACGTGCGATATCCGCCAGCATCGCGTGAAATTTTGCGTTCTGGTCAAGGTTGCGCTTGTAGTCAGTAATGCGGATGGTGACTGGCTTGTCTTTATCGAGTGGTGTTGCGAGGATGGCGTTGATTGCGGCTTGCTGTTGTTGCTTAGTTCGGAGGAATATTGTTTGCTTCATCGAAATTCTTCTCTTTAATTCCAGCGGCTCTGATAGCTTTCATTACTGCAATTACCGTTTTGTCACGCCCATCCTCATAACCCATCGCATAAGCACCTTCTTCACCATCTTTCCAAAAGTCGTCATTCGATTCTGGCCAGTCGATATCCAGTTCAATAGCTGCTCGCGATGCCTGCCATAAAGTCCACCACTCATTTAAGGAGTGACGAATATCCATGCTTGAAAATGCGAAGTACCTATCACCATTTCTTGCCTCGGTTATCATCTCGAATGGTAATCTCAATTTTTTGGCAACGTATTCCTCAAACTGCTTTCTTGATTCGTCCATCGGTACTTACCCTCAGTTCAACTCACAAAACGCCACGCCACTTTTGCTACGACAACAGGCATAACACCGATAATCACCCACAGGAAAATGCTACCGAAAAGCACACCAACCAGGTCTTTACCTTCGCCTACCAGCCGGACAAAACTGCTGGCAACCACAATGAACGTCGCCACCATCCACATAGCACCGAGAATCCTCAATGCAGAAAAAATCAACTCAACCACGATTTACTCTCCCCAAAATAAAAAGGCCTGCGATTACCAGCAGGCCTGTTACAAGCTCAGTGATGTAGATGGTCATACGTCAGCCCCTTGTGCATATCGTCTGCCACGCGAAGCAGGTGCATTTGATGCTGTGCAAATCTGTCTGGCTTCATCCTGGTCACATGCAACAAAGTGTCCGTTGCAGAACCGCTGGTAAACCGTACCAAGCGAGCCAAAACGGTTTTTCGTCACAATGATTTCAGCAAATGGCGCGGCGCTACTGTTCTCGTCATATACCGCTTCCCGATAGAGCATGATGATTGAGTCTGCGTCCTGCTCAATGCTTCCTGAATCACGCAAATCTGCGTTTGTCGGGCGTTTGTTTGGTCGCTTCTCAACATCGCGCGAAAGCTGACTTAGGGAGATAACAGGCGTTTTCAAGTCTTTCGCCATCGCCTTCAGGCTTCCTGAGATGTGAGCAATTGCGAGGTCGTTGCGGTCTGCTTTCGGCTTCTCAATCAGGCCAAGATAATCCGCCATGATGAGTGAGAGGTTTGGATTTTCCTGTTTGTGCCGTTCTGCGATTGAGCGTATTTCTTCGACCGATAACCGCGAGGCATCGACTACCCATACATCCAAATCTGCAAGCTGACTCATGCCGTTAGCAACACGTGCCCAGCCCTCGTCATCCATTGATGCAGGATTTCGCAGTACGCTAACCGACATCCTCCCGGCGTTGGCAATGCTTCGCTCTGCAATCTGCAATGCGCTCATTTCCATTGAGAAAATCAATACTCCGCGCCGGACGTCAGAACCAGGAATAACGCGGCTTGCAACGCCTTCGGCAATCTTCAGCGCCAGTTCGGTTTTCCCCATACCAGGACGAGCAGCGATTATCACCAGGTCTTCCGCGTTCATCCCTCCGGTGATGGCATCAAGTTCTTCGATTCCGGTCTTCAGGGTATCTGACTCTTCTCCGTTCCTCAGACGCCTGTCAAGCGTGTCAGTGTAGTCAGTAATGATTTCCCCTAACCGTACAGGTTTAACCTCGTCACGGGGCTTTCTGATGGCTGAAAGACGCTTTACAAGTTCATCCATCGCCTGACTCGATGCGTCGATGGTTCCGCTCTGAATTGGTTCACGCATTTCATCCATGATTTCCAGCACCAGACGGCGGTGATAGTTATCCGCGACCATTCCGGCATATCCCTTCAGGTTTGCGGCACTCGGGCAGTTTTTGCTGGTCATCAGGATTGACGTGAAATGCTCCTCTCCGCACGCCTCGGCAACCATCAGCGCATCGATTAGGTTTCTGTTTCTCGCCTGCTTGCGGATAACCTCGAAGGCTTTCCGGTAGAGCGGAATTGAAAACGCTTCCGGCTCCAGCGTTGCCAGAACGTCGCTGGCGGTTGGTGTTAATCCACCAATCAGCAGGCCACCGATAACGCTCGCTTCGATATCCTGTCTCATGTAATCCCCCTGTCTGCAAACTTCCCTTCCCGAACTCCCGTTAACGAGTCTTCCCTCAGCAGGTAATCAAAATCAGCCGTCCAGCCCGTGTCGTTGTCTCCGAAGTAAAACGGCTTGGCCTGATGCACAAACGCCCTGACATACGCTCTGAAACCGTCCACGTTTGGCGTTTTCAGTTGCGGGATGATTTTCTTCAGGCGGCGTTTGCGTTTCTCGTTGACCGCAACAGCGTGTGGCAGTCTGTCACCGACTTCGGTGTTGTAGGCGTTCAGGAAGGATTCGTAGTCGATTCGTTCTGCCTTGCGACGTTCAGGTTTAACCTGCCCATCGCCACCCCCGTTAGGGGGTAAGGGGGTATTTGTATTTATTGTCTTTTGTATATTGTCTTTTGTGTTTAGCTGACTTGGCTTATACCCATTAGCCGACTTGGCTAATGTTTTATTAGCTGTTTTAGCTAATGTTAAGCTGTCCTGGCTAATCCACTGAGAAACCACCTTGTTCACTCCGATTTTCACGCCATCAGCAATGAGGAATTTACGCTCGATAAGCTGGCGCTTGGCAGCGCAAACATGAGTGTGATGAATACCTGTCATGGCTGCTATCTGCGTGTTTGTGAGTCGATCCATCGGCTTATTGAATCCGTATGTCTTGCGCATGATAGCGAGCATCACCTTCAACTGCCGGACGGTTAAATCAGCCATCAGCAGACTGTCGGTAATCTCGTTAGCAACGCGCATGAAACCATCTTCGGTATCTGCCACGCGATGCTCCACGACCTCAAGTTGAGGCCTGTAATCAGCTAACTTAACGACGCCCATGTTTCACTCCTGCTTTGGCTAGTCTGTAAACACCAACAAGGCGCTCTGCGAACGCCCTGTTATTTGCTGCGGCTACCACTAATCCCTCAGGTGAATCAGGGTGTCGAATCTCTTCTTTTTCCTGGTATTTCTTACGACGTTTTGTCATAATTACTCCTGTGGATTGATCCAGTAATTCCCTCAGAATTGCATATCAATTTGCTTAAAATCCTCGGTGGCGGCCGGGGATTTTTTCTTTGTGATTTCATCAAGCGCATACTTAAAAGCCCTGCTAATCGGACTGATGTCTGATGCCATTCCGAAAGCACACAACACCGAAGCAATAAATCTCCAGTCCGTTCTGCTTATCTTCGATTCATGACAGCCAATCATCTTTGCCAGACCGCGCTGGGTAAGCGTTGACAGGTTGATGAGTAAATCAGTTTCAGCGCGATCAACGTCACGCTGTGATAGTTTGCTGTAACTTGTTCTTTCCATTTCTTAAGATTTCCAATAGTGAATAGTTAGTTGAAAGGTATGCGTGGAAACGCATATGGCCTTAGTTGGTCAGATATATTGGGACTCGCTTTTCAGCGACGTAGGACGAATGTCCGTTGTTACAAAGAGCGGATCCGCTTATTAAGCAGCTTTGTGTTCCGGCGGGAACACGTCATCAAGACTGACTTTTGCGCCTAACTTGTTTAGGCACTCAACAAGAGCACGGCATGTTTTAAGGTCTGGGAAGCGACGACCAGATTCCCAATGTCCGATAGCTCCCTGTGTGCATCCAACTGCCTTAGCAAGTGTTGTTTGAGAGATATTCAGTGACTCTCGATATTTTCGTAGGTTGCTCATATGCCCTCCATAGTAATCACAATGCAATAATACGATATGTACTTTTAGAATGCAAACAAAAAAATACATCTTGTGCATGGATGATTTTAGTACAGAGCGTAATAATAAGGGTATGAAAATGAAATGGTATGAACTGGCTAGATCCAGAATGAAAGAGCTCGGCATAACTCAAGAGAAGTTAGCTGAAGAGCTTGGTATGACGCAGGGTGGAATTGGTCACTGGTTGCGCGGATCTCGTCATCCATCTCTTGACGAGATTGGTGTGGTGTTTAAATACCTTGGTATTGATAACGTCTCATTCAACCACGACGGTACATTTTCACCTGTTGGCGAATACTCATCTGCCCCCGTTAAAAAACAATATGAGTACCCTGTTTTTTCTCATGTTCAGGCCGGGATGTTCTCGCCTGAGCTTAGAACCTTTACCAAAGGTGATGCGGAGAGATGGGTCAGCACAACCAAAAAAGCCAGTGATTGTGCGTTTTGGCTTGAAGTTGAAGGTAATTCCATGACCGCGCCAACAGGATCCAAGCCAAGCTTTCCTGACGGGATGTTAATTCTCGTTGACCCTGAGCAGGCTGTTGAGCCAGGTGATTTCTGCATAGCCAGACTTGGTGGTGACGAGTTTACCTTCAAGAAACTGATCAGGGATAGCGGTCAGGTGTTCCTACAACCACTAAACCCGCAATATCCAATGATTCCATGCAATGATAGCTGTTCCGTAGTAGGGAAAGTTATCGCCAGCCAGTGGCCTGAAGAGACATTTAGTTAACAGCCTCACCACTCTAAAACACACAACAATAACCCGACCTTAGCGTCGGGTTTTCTTTTTCCAAAATATAAATCAATAAAATACAAAGTGTTATAAAAAACTAAACCATATTTAGAACATTTTGTATTGACTCAGTAAAGTACACATCGTACTATTTAGCCATCAGCAGGAAGCTGGAAGCCAAACGGAACAGACTGGCAGGCTCTTTAAACAACGTCGAACACTCGACTACGTGGCTGAAAAGCCAGATCACCCAACCACATAAGCTGTGGGATGCAATGCCGAAGCAACTCTCTCAGGAGTAGCTTCGGGATTGCATCGCCAGAGTTTATTCGGGAGGAATCCATGTCCAGAAAAACAGAATTTAAAGGAACCGCAGCTTCTCGCCGTAGAGATCGTCGCGCAAATCTGCAAAGTCAGGAGGCGATCAGCTCCGACAAGCTACACAGGCCAACCCCTTCACGAGTGGTCTTGCAATGCAAGCGCAAACCAGCAATGAGAGCAGAAGTGATAACTCTGACAACGTTGACCAGAAAATATGAAGGTTCAACTTGTCTTCCGAACGTAGCTATTTACGCGGCAGGCTACCGGAAATCAAAACAACTGACGGCGAGGTAATTATGGGTCAGGAAGAAAAATATGAGCTTAAAAAGCTCATTGAAGAAGACGCCATAGAAGAAATTGCAGCATTAACAACAGCTATAAAGAATATTAGGTATGCGCTAAATACGCTTATCTCCTCATGCGACAAAAATAGCAGGGAATTTTTGATACTTGGCGCAGCTCTAGGAATAGTTGATGCGGCAACGCTTCACCTAATTACTCATGACGATATTCTTATTGAGCCGTATGAAACATTACTGCTTGTCAGGCAAAAAATGGCTGATGCCGCAGCAAATGGAGACCTTCAACTTTACATCGACTTAAGGAAAGTATTAAGGCGAATGGTCAGAACTGAAGGAGATATCCCCCTGACAAAGTAAGGGGGTGAAGAGGCTATTTCAGGAATAAAATTAATAATTTGTCAGCGGCGGTACATATACAGGCTTAGGGTCTGGCGCTCTATACATCCGGTATTCATTCTTACAGCGAGGACATGAATGCACAAAGAACCCATTAGATTTTATAGTAACCGTGCTTGGTTGAAGTATCGATATTTTATGTTCGCCGAAGCAATGTGCACAAAGGTTATGCTGCTGAATAGAAGGATCGGAATGACTCTTAGGTCTATACACGGCAGAACCACCTTCAGTTGTATGAAGTTCATAATTCTCAGCTTGCACAACAAACATCTTGATTTTTCTATTTTCATCTCGAAGCTTCATTGCGATCTCCTTCTCGGCCTGATAAAGGCCAGAGAGCTCCGCATTAAGCATCTGTAAATCAGTTATTCTTTGGTGTAGATCTCCAATAGCTTTAGCGATAACCGCATCGTCTCTGGTTTCTTTTATTGTCTTCAGCAGATCATAAGCCTGTTTCGCGGCAGTTATACCAGATAACACATCCATATAAATTACTCTCTTACTGTAGGGGTGAGAGGATTTTACTATTTTTCTCGCTGTAGGGGTACACGAGAACCACCGAGCCTGATGTGGTTAAAAGACAGGCACAATCTTTACTACCGCAATCCACTATTTAAGGTGATATATGGAAGAAGAATTTGAAGAGTTCGAAGAGCATCCTCAGGATGTGATGGAACAATACCAGGACTATCCGTATGACTACGACTATTGATACAAATCAATGGTGTGGACAATTCAAACGATGCAATGGATGCAAGCTGCAATCGGAATGCATGGTTAAGCCTGAAGAAATGTTTCCTGTAATGGAAGATGGGAAATATGTCGATAAATGGGCAATACGAACGACGGCAATGATTGCCAGAGAACTTGGTAAACAGAACAACAAAGCTGCCTGATAGTGGCCTTTATTTTTGGCATAAATAACAGAATAAACACTGCACTGTGTATTCATTCCAACGAGTGAATACACGGAGCAATGTCGCTCGTAACTAAACAGGAGCCGACTTGTTCTGATTATTGGAAATCTTCTTTGCCATCCAATGTGAGGGCGATTTTTTATCTATGAGGATATGAATAGATGTCAAACATCAAAAAATACATCATTGATTACGACTGGAAAGCATCAATAGAAATTGAAATCGACCATGACGTAATGACAGAGGAAAAACTTCACCAGATTAATAATTTCTGGTCAGACTCTGAATACCGACTCAATAAACACGGCTCTGTATTAAATGCTGTATTAATCATGCTGGCGCAACATGCTCTGCTTGTAGCAATTTCAAGCGACTTAAATGCATATGGTGTTGTGTGTGAGTTCGACTGGAATGATGGAAATGGTCAGGAAGGATGGCCTCCAATGGATGGTAGCGAAGGAATAAGAATTACCGATATCGATACATCAGGAATATTTGATTCAGATGATATGACTATCAAGGCCGCCTGAGTGCGGCTTTACCGCATACCAATAACGCTTCACTCGAGGCGTTTTCGTTATGCAATCAAATATAAGGAGTTACCCATGATGCACTTTCAGCTCGCGGGTAGCGGCGTCATGTCCGCTTTCTACCCGCACGAATCTGAATTATCACGCCGAGTTAAACAATTAATCAGAGCAGCAAAGAAACAACTGGAGGCGTTATGCGCAATGAAATAGCCATCAATCACCAGATGCTTCGTGCTGCACAGAACAAAGCAGTAATAGCCCGATTTATTGGTGATTCAAAAATGTGGCTTGAAGCAAATAAAGCGATGAAATCAGCTATCAACCTTCCGTGGTATCGCAGGAAATGAGTTTTACAGATAACTGGTCAGACGAAGAATTCATTCGTCAGATGAAAGAATTAATCGGTAACGAAGGAGATATTCATGTCACTTGCAACCACAGTGAAGGAGAGCAAGTTACAGAGACGCATGTACACGCAGAAAGCTCTCTGGTATCGCCATAATGGTGACCGCGAAGGAATGCGGGTATGCCTTAATTTGTCCCGAGTCGAAGTATTAAATCAGCGTTATTTCCTTGGGCCGTGTCCATTCTGAGAACAATCATATGAGCAAAGAATTTTACGCAAGACTGGCAGCTATTCAGGAGAATCTGAACGCGCCAAAGAATCAGTACAACTCATTCGGCAAATATAAATACAGAAGCTGCGAAGATATTCTTGAAGGCGTTAAGCCGTTACTGAATGGTCTGTTTTTATCAATCAGCGATGAAGTTGTGTTGATTGGTGATCGGTATTACGTGAAAGCCACGGCAACTATTACCGATGGCGAAAACAGTCATACGTCAACCGCTCTTGCACGAGAGGAAGAAAGCAAGAAAGGAATGGATTCTGCACAAGTTACGGGAGCTACAAGCTCTTATGCACGCAAGTATTGCCTCAATGGTTTGTTCGGCATTGATGATGCGAAAGATGCAGATACAGACGAGCATAAACATCAGCAGAACGCAGTAGCAAAGCAATCAAAACCATCACCTACACCTGAACAGGTTCTAAAAGCATTCACTGACGCAGCAATGCAGAAAAACACCGTAGAAGAGCTTAAACAGGCGTTCGCCAAAGCGTGGAAGATGCTCGAAGGCACACCTGAGCAGCACAAAGCGCAGGACGTTTACAACATCAGACGAGACGAATTAGAAGGAGCTGCTGCTTAATGGCACATTCGATTACTGTAAGACTAAACAAGCCCGCAAGAGAGTTTCAGGCCGGGGAAAATATCGGATTCAACATCCGTGCTGGCGTTCAGTATTACGATCGCCAGACAAAAAAGAAAGAATGGACAAACTACAGCGCCGTTGTATTTGCCAAGCCGGGAGCGCAAGCGGATTACTACCGTAGCGTTCTGGTTGAAGGTGGCATTGTAGAAATTACCGGAGAAAACATCAGGGTTGATGTTTATCAGGGGCAAAATGGTCAATCAATCACTCTTGAATTACTGAATTCAAAGATTGGATTTGCAACTTCAGGAAACAGCCAACAGCAACAAAGCAGTAACCAGCAGAACACTCCTGTATACGACGATTCCATCCCATTCTGATTTAGAAAAATAAGGATTCCATTATGCCAGCGCCTCTGTATGGTGCGGATGACGCGCGCCGCTGTTCCGGCAATTCCGTATCGGAGGTGCTGGATAAATTCAGAAAAAACTACGACCTGATAATGTCGCTACCGCAGGAAACGAAAGAGGAAAAGGAATTTCGCCACTGTATATGGCTTGCAGAGAAAGAAGAACGCGAGCGAATTTACCAGACATCAATCCGACCATTCCGCAAAGCCACATATACCCACTTCCCTGAAATTGACCAGCGCCTGCGTAATTACCGCTCACGCTATGGCGCTATCAGTAATGACTGAGGAATTTACCATGAGAGGACTTGCATACAATCCCGGCATTCTTCCGGCAGAAATGATTATTCGCCAACGCGTAAAGCCAATGCCATCGAGAGAGGAATTGCTTAAGCGAAAGAGTTTCGGTTCTGTTAATGACAACAAATATCTGAATGCGATGTGGCGCAAAGGAGGCAGCCAGTGAGCAAGATTGACTATCAGGCACTGCGTGAAAAGGCAGAGAAAGCAACGTGTGGTGTGTGGTCGCTCGAATATGGAGAGGGACGATTTGATGGTGATGATGCACTAATTCATCGCGAGGTTGCTGGATATATTCCTATTTGCAGAATTGAAGGAGCGCATCCAGAAAGCCGTTTCTATGAAGATTTCCAAATGGAACAGCAGGCCAATGCTGAATTCATCGCCGCAGCCAATCCAGCTACCGTGCTGGCGCTGCTGGATGAAAACGAAAGACTGTGTCGCGAGCTGATAGCTCGTAATGGTGAGATTGAAGGGCTTCGGAAGTGGGCAGAAGAACGGGAGATGCAACCATGATGACTTTTACCAGCGAACAATTAGCTACCTTACGTAAGATAGCGCAACAGGCAACACAGGGCGAATGGCGTGCATTCATCTCGCCGGACACTGGTACATATGCGGTGCATACGCCGGGGGATGAACGTTGCGGAGACATTATCAAATGGCCTGGCTTTGACGACCAGAAAAATGCAGAGAACAACGCAGAATTTATCGCAGCTTTCAACCCTAAATTAGTGCTGGCGCTTCTGGATGAACGGGAAAGAAACCAGCAATACATCAAACGCCGCGACCAGGAGAACGAGGAAATTGCGCTAACGGTAGGGAGGCTGCGCGTTGAGCTGGAAGCCGCAGAGAAGCGCATAGCAGAACTGGAAGCACGGGAAATAAAACCAGCCAAAGGCGAAGTTCTTGTCGTTGTATCTGGTTTTACTGGTTGCGGAAAAAGCGCCATTGCCGGGGAAATAGAAATCGCGATGAAGGCTATTGGTGTACCGGTTCAGTGGACTAATGGCGATGCGGAAAAGCGCATGACAGGAGCTGACTGGCTGACAGCGATTGAGATGTACAAACCAACTGTGCGCATCGTGGAAGTTAATGTGCCACGCGCCCCTGGCATTCGCATCAAAGGAGACGCAGGAGAACAAAACGATGAAAAACCGTAAAGCAAAATTACTTCTTTTATCGCGTTCGACGGGGTACGAGAAGCTACCAATCAGCAATCACAAACGGGCGGTGATCGGCATGTTTGGTAGGGTGGTATTCGCATTTAACTATAAACCCACCGCGTCGCGGAACAGACGAGAGAAGGGGGGCGCAGTGCGATGAAAAACCGTAAAGCTAAGATGCTTATCTCCCGTGTATACAGACTTTGCTATCCCAGCCAGTGGTTGAGAGTTAGCAATCGTCGTGTGGTGTTGTTTTCATTTTCTGGAATTGCCAGAGAGGGAGTCCGAGATAAGGGCAGCGCGGCGCAAAACCGCTGGGAAAACCACTTGCGCACTAAAGGAGCCTAATATGGCTATTGCCGCAAGTTACACCATGCATCTCTATTGTGATTGCCTCCAGTGTACAGATGGCAAATATAAGTCGCCAGACTTCGGTGAGTATATAGGTACGTCATGGGCTGGCTGTGCAAAAGAGGCGCGCAAGGATGGCTGGCGAATAAGCAAAGACAAAACGCGTGCTTTTGCGCCCGGGCATAAAGTTTTGAGGATTAACAAATGACCACTATTACCAGAGAACAGGCACAGAAAATTATTGAAGCAGCCGATGAGGTTATTAGTGCGCTGGCCGGAACTAATGAGGATGTTAACCCTGATAGCGATAACATGCTACGTCTGTGGGATGACCTGAATGACCGTCACGCGCCCCCTGAAGTTGTGCGTGAGCTGGCACGGATTGCGCTGGCATCGCTGGAAGCCGAACCTGTAAACCAAACTTACAAGTTGCCAGTTAATACACCTTGCCAAGATGCGCCAGCCCATATCTGGCTGCAAACAGCTGGAGTATGGCCAGAAGATGGCGAGTTAAGCGAATTAACGTGGTGCAGCCACAATCAGCACCATGATGACACACTATATGTTCGAGCTGACCTTGTGAATGGCAACTATCCGGTAACTCCGGATGGTTGGATAAGCTGTAGTGAGCGAATGCCGGATGATGGTCAGCACGTAATTATTTTATGTGATGGCGCATTCGTTCTTTATGCGCAATATCGAAACGGTGAGTTTTTTGATGTTGTCCGCAATGGTGAGGAGTTCTTCGAAACGCAGAGCCGCAATGTAACCCACTGGATGCCGCTACCAGAACCGCCTCGATTAAAGGAGCTATAATAGTGAACTATTATATCTATTTGTATTAAAAGAGTTTTTATAAAATAAATCTTCCAAAGCATGTAAAAACACTGTTAATCTTAACGTGTGTGAAACGTGAAGAGAGGTGTTGAAATGAGCATTCATGATTTGTGTGAAGATCAAGAGCAATGGGCTATGCAGACCCTTATGGGATCAGGAGTTCTTGCAAGGTGCAGAATCCATAACGATGTAATTTTAGACAGCGGAAATGATGCTTCTTCTGCTTATAAATTAGGAACTTACCTATATCAAAAAGATAATAGCTGCAACTTATTCAATACTCTTACTGAAGCCCGCGACGCAATAAAGGATGCATATGAATCGTATTGTGGGATTGATGATTGCCCACAATGCTCAAAATACATTGACGATTAATAATATGAACAAGTAACTATCCTCGCATTCGCGGGGATTTCTTTTATCTGAACTCGCTACGGCGGGTTTTGTTTTATGGAGATGATTATGGTCTGTTCAACATTCAACCCTCTAACGTTACAGAAATACCAGCCAGACCCTGAAGATTTATGCTCACTGTGTGGCGGAAATCATGGTAAAGCCGCCATGATCGAATGTAAGGACAAAATCCACATTTGCCTTAATTGCGTTGATGTCCTCGTTGATATCAAAAATGAGAGAGAAGATAAAAAGCGTAGCGAGGCTGTTCGCGCCTTAGATTCATGGATGCGAGATGGGTATAGTGCCGCGCAAATTTATGACTTAGCAATATCAAAAGGTGAAATACCAGGAGTGCGCATCGAATAAGGCGTAACCAATATTCGAATTGAAGAACTGAAAGAACACCAAGCCGCCTGATGGCGGTTTTTATTGGAGACAAGAAATGTCAGATTTGGCTATGAAGGTTTTGAAATGGCAATCAACTGGCGATGTCGGTATCAGTAGCGCAACTCTTGCCTCAATCGCATGTGGCCTGAAAAAGAATATCTATGGTCATCACTTCGGCGCTCCCCATGACGCAGCAGACTTTCGGCGATGCGTTGCACTTGTTGAGCAGATTCCAGAAATCAGGGATTCATTCGACAAGGTTGCAAAGCGCGTTCCGGCATTCAAAGGAATCCTCAACGAATGGGATTCACTCGTTGCTCTGTTGAAGTCTGAAATGAAGACGTACGGGAACAAAGCACCAGAGACTTACAGAAGAATTAGCGAACTACGCAAGGACTAACCATGGAATCACACAGCCTCAACCCCAATGAGGCATGTTAACCCCCCCCCTTTCATTCCAGCACCGGAGAAAACAATGAGCGAAGTTAACTTAATTGTGCCCAACGACTGGGTGACAGAGCAAAAACTGATCGAAATTACAGGTTTACGCCCAGGAACCATAGAGAGAGCACGTAAACAATCCTGGCTTGTTGGTCGTGAATATCTCCATGTTGCACCGGACGGTATTCCAAAAGAAAACAGCGAATGCATGTATAACCGCAAGGCTATCGACCAGTGGGTTGAGAGTATGTCAAAAAAACAGCCTGGTGCGCGTCGATGAAGAACCGTTTATGCTTAATGCGCTCTTGGGCGTCAGGAGGGAACAATGGCTAAGACAGCATACCCAACAGGCGTTGAGAACCATGGCGGATCACTCCGCATATGGTTCATGTATAAAGGCACACGAGTGCGGGAAAGTCTCGGTGTGCCGGATACACCAAAAAACAGGAAAATAGCTGGCGAGCTACGAGCATCTGTTTGTTTTTCCATTAAGACGGGTAATTTCGACTATGCCGCTCAGTTTCCGGACTCTCCCAACCTGAGAAAATTTGGTGCGGAAAGTAAGGAAATTACCGTCGCAGACCTGGCTGAGAAATGGCTGGATCTGAAAAAGCTGGAAATCAGTACCAATGCGATGGGGCGTTACAGCTCCATTGTAAGAAATATGGTTCCCCGAATCGGAGGCAACAGACTTGCATCTGCTGTGACTCAGGAAGAGCTACTGTTCATACGAAAGGATTTGCTGACCGGATATCACGTTCTGAAACGCGGGCAAAAAACACCCATTAAGGGACGTTCCGTGCCAACTGTTAATAACTACATGAACACCATGGCGGGGATGTTTCAGTTCGCAGCCGACAGCGGATACATCAAAGAAAATCCGTTCGCAGCCATTTCGCAACTGAAGAGATCACGAACGGAACCTGATCCGTTAACCCGTGATGAATTTGTCAGGTTGATTAACGCATTTAAGCATCAGCAATTAAAAAATATGTGGTCACTGGCTGTTTATACGGGAGTTCGCCACGGAGAGTTGGTTTCTCTGGCATGGGAAGATATAGACCTGAAGGCTGGGACAATGACGATCAGAAGAAACCACACATTAACGAAAGAGTTCACTCTTCCAAAAACCGAAGCGGGAACAAACCGTGTTATCAACCTTATTCAACCTGCAATAGACGTGCTTAAGAATCAGGCTGAAATGACACGGCTTGGTAAGCAGTATCAGGTTGAAGTGAAACTTCGTGAGTATGGTCGAACTGAAATGCATCCGTGCACTTTTGTTTTCAATCCGCAAATCGTTACGCGTAATGGCCTTGCCGGGCACCATTATGCAGTTGGGTCGATTAATCAGTCATGGGAAACTGCAATGCGACGCGCCGGGATTCGCTACCGCAAAGCATATCAGTCCAGGCACACTTATGCATGTTGGTCTTTGACCGCTGGAGCTAACCCTAACTTCATCGCGAAGCAAATGGGACACTCTGATGCTCAGATGGTTTATCGCGTTTACGGATCGTGGATGGCAGAAAACAATCAGGATCAGGTATCCATTTTAAACCAGAAATTGAGTGAGTTTGCCCCATCCATGCCCCACGCTGTGGAATCGGATGTAATTAAACAAGTATAGTCAACAGGTTACAAAACCTACACCTGCATGGACATCAATTAACAGTATTGTTGGGTGAGTGTCTGTCATGCTTAAAGCTTCCTGAAACGTAGAATAACCAGCGCATGGTGGTCGAGAGTAGACGCGATATGTAACTCTCCCTGGCACTGACGCATAATAGAATGACTAATCGAAAGGCCAATACCCAAACCTACAGCTTTGTCAGTGGTAAAAGGTGTTAATAGTCGATCAGCCAGAAGCACAGGCCAGCCTTTTCCATTGTCAGCAATATATAGCGTTACAGTGGTGGCTTCTTCTTCAAAGTTAATGGTTATTGTGGGCGGTTCTTCCAGACAGGCTTCCAGGGCATTGGTAAATAAATTAACTAAAACTTGTTGAATTAAAACATCATCGCCATACACAGCAGGGAAATGATCCGGGTAGTGAAGAGAGGCTTTCAGTGGTCGATGTTTCAATGCCAGAAGTTCCCAGGATGAATAAATTACCTGCTGTAAATTGATTGCGCCGCCAGCTAATTCACTATCACGACGGCGGGCGAAGTTGCGCAGTCGTTTAACGATGTTATCCATGCGTTCGACCAGCGATCGCATAGTGACGATATAATTTTTTACCAAACCAACGTCTTGCTGTTCTAAAGCGCGGTTGGCACTGAACAGATACATAGATAATGCATTAAGTGGTTGATTAATTTCATGTGCCAGTGTTGTCATTGTCTGCCCGACTACGGCCAGTTTTGCGGTTTGGATCAATTCACTTTGTGCAGTACGAAGGTTTTTTTCAGTCGCTATTCGATCGCATATTTCCTGCCCCAGTTGACGTTGTTGCTGATTAATTTGTTCAATGGTCTGGCGGAGCAGGTTGGCAATTCTCCCAAGTTCATCGTTGCCGGAGACAGGGATATCAGCATCGAGTTCACCATTGCTTAACTTGACGACGGCATCATTCAGTAACTGAAATCGGCGGATCATTCTGGGACGAATGTAGAGGTAATTTACCAGAATGACGAACAGCAAGGCGGTAACCATAGCCGACAAAATCAGTAGCCCGCTGATTTGCATTATTTTTTCCAATCGTAGATTGAATGTTTGTAGTTGTTGATGGCTATTTCCTAATTGAGTTTCTAATTGGTTGCGTATTTGCGTAAATACACGCTCTTTATCCCCGATAGTACTCATGAGGGTCTGTTGAGCTTGCTGCCAGGCAGCGAGGGTTCCGGGCAGATAATTTTGTTGAGTACCAAGCTCCCACAAGGAATAAACCGTCTGATGTAATGTGATGGTACTGGAATAAGACGATAACGATCTCACATTTTCGTCAATGCTGTGCTTCAAAAAATTCAGGTATTGAATATGTTGTTTTAACGAATCTATATCTCCACTATGTGTGTTAAGCATCTCCTTCAGTGTGCTGACGATCTGGGTTTCTATATGTGAAAGTTCGAAAACAAGTTGTAATTCTTTTTGAATAGTTTGTTGAGCATTTTGCAAATCCTGATTTTCGTGCAGATCTTTTCGTTGGCTGAGTTGATTGAGCAACGACGATTGTTGCCAACTTAAATCCTGAGTCAGAGAGTTAAGCTCATTATTGAAATCATCATGTAACCAGTTAACTCTTGAGGATATAACGTCGAGTTTTCCTTTTTCTTGATTGTTGTTATTCACCGCGCTATCGAGCTTGCTAAGCAATCTGTGACTACTGGCAACCTGTTGGTTAAGCGCATTTTGATGTACTGAATCAAGATGGGGATTAATGGCCTTAATTTTTTGTAGCCGTTGTTCAATTTGTTCCCTCACCTGAAGACGATTAACGGTATTGGTTGTCTGTTGTAGCTCATTGAATTCATTTACCAATGCGGTAAGGTTTTCTTCAAAAAGAAATGAAGCCTGAATCCGCGGGAAATAATCATCAAGCGCGTAGCGAACCTGAGAATTTTGTTCATACCACGAATAGAGGCTAACTACGCTAACGAATAGCGTAAGAACGGCACTAAAAACAAAGGCGAGGCGTAAGCTCGTCCCTATAGTATGTAGTTGTTTCACTTTAATGACTCGAGTTGCATGTTCACTAATTGCTGTTGATGCAGGAAAAACTGCTGCCATTCCATGATCTGAGCTTCACGAAAGCCTGATTGCAGTTCGAATTGCTGCAGGTACATGGAATTAATAGCCTGTTGTGGGGTAACAGGAACGGCTGTTAATAATGCGCGCACATCTGGCAATTTACGCTTAAGCCGATGTTCTGCGGCATATAATGATTTCCAGGTGTTTTGAAGTTCGGTAAGGCGAAAAGTAATCGCATTATCAAATAACAATTGCACGAGCTTTTGGCGTTGCATAATCAACGGATAATCAAGGGAAGGAGAGGAAAATAATCGTAGTTGTTGCTCCGCGAGAGGAGTGCCGGAGGGCAGTGGGTATACCGGATATTTTCCTGAGTCAGAATCGCTCAATGCTTGTTGTCCTTCCGGGCTCAATAAGAAATTAATAAAACGACCCGCCTCCTGTGAATGTTCACTGCCGTTTGTGATAGCAATAAACATAGGTGCTGCGCGAGAGTTTGGGAAATAACTGAAACGTAAGGTTGAATTATTAAGCAGTACGTTAGCGTAATTGTCGATTATCGGACCAGCGTCTCCCAACCCTGTGCTGATCTTATTTGCTACACCGAAACTACGTGATGAAATGGTCGCGAGATTGCCGCCTATTTTCAGTAGTGTGCTCCAGCCGTTATTCCATCCTTGTTGTTGCAGGAGATCTTCAATCATCAGATGAGTGGTATCTGAACGCGAAGGGCTACTCATTAATAAGGTCCCTTGATAACGTGACCTGCTTAATTCCTTCCATGAAGTAGGTACTGGCTCATTTTTATCTTCCAGATGCGCTACATTGATCAGGATGCCATAGCCCGATACTGCAACTGCAACGGTGGTTGACCGAATAGAGGCGGGGACTAACTTTCTGCTTGTTTCTATCTGATTATTAAATGGCTGGAGCAGGTTTTTACTTTGTAATCGCTGTAGCAACATGGGGGATGAACTCAATACCAGATCAATATTTTCACCCAATGGATTTTCAAGCAGGCGCTCAATGGATGCACTGGTTCGGTTGAGTGTTCGGATTTGGGTTGCCAGGGGTTGCTTTTGCCATTGACTGATAATGTGCTCTGTCGCTTCCGAAGAAAGCGTTGTAGCAATCACCAGCTCTTGTGCTGAGGTGACGTTGACGCATAAAAGCCAACAGATTAGTGTTCGTTGTATAATACGAATCATGTCAAAAATCCTATTAACGAGAGAAAAACTCTTACGCTGTAATTCATATCATTATCCGTTCGCTAATATACTCAATGAACAGCAAGACACTTGTGTCAGTATCGGAAATTATCATTAATTTGGATGTAGCCAGCGTCACTATATCCGGAAGCGTTTGTTAAAAAAAGATCAATATTGCACCTCTGAACACGTGTATCTTGCGGAAATAGCGATTGTTATGGGTATGCTCGGTAATTAATTTCCACACTTGCGCTATCGGATTCAGGTTATGACCGGATTCTATTGTTTCTTTGCGCCAGCCTTCATGCGCCGGAAGAATGGCTTTAATTCGAGCGCAAATGTGCTTGTCATGAAGGATATCATGAAAATATTTAAGTCCTCCTTGTTGTTGAGCGGTGATGAAAACTTTCATGTTGCGCAGCATGATCCTCCGATAGGGTAAAATCAAGTACCTTCAATGATCACGTGTATAGATACAAAATATGTGACTGACATCAAAAACTGAAAAAATTAATAAAAGGAATTATTTTTATATTGGGGCTGTTGTAACCCGTTAAGACTTAAATAAGAGCCGAATTCTATTTTGGGATGTGAAAATGGGAAAGAAATGGAACATGATATTTGTATTTTTGAGTCAATTTTGACTCATTTGCCTTGTATTGTAACTTAAACTCTCTTGCTTCACTATCTTCAAAACCAATGAAGCAAGGGCTTTTGAAATACTCATCAGAGAGTAGCAACTAGCATTGCTGTTTAAAATAACTCTATGAACTGGAAGGTGATGTATGCTTTCTCTATTGAAACCTCAAGTGGCAACACATAAGGTTCCTGAAAGTGAAATAAAGAATACCTATAATCGTTATCGTATGCAGGCGCTATTTAGCGTGTTTATCGGTTATCTTTCGTATTATATTGTCAGGAATAACTTTGTTCTCTCCACACCTTATTTAAAACAAGATCTTAATCTGTCTGCGACTCAAATAGGGCTACTTAGCAGTTGTATGCTAATCGCCTATGGTATTAGTAAAGGGGTAATGAGTAGCCTGGCAGACAAAGCTAATCCTAAAGTCTATATGGCTGTGGGTTTAGTTCTTTGCGCCCTCGTTAACGTGGCGCTTGGTTTTAGTTTTGCTTTTTGGATGTTTGCGGGACTTGTCATTCTGAATGGCCTCTTTCAAGGGATGGGCGTTGGCCCTTCGTTTATTACAATAGCCAACTGGTTCCCTCGTAAAGAACGGGGCATCGTCGGTGCGGTCTGGAATATTTCGCACAATGTGGGGGGCGGTATTGTTGCTCCGATTGTTGGTGGTGCATTTGCCGTATTGGGTACTGAACACTGGAAAATAGCAACGTATGTTGTTCCAGCGATTGTATCAGTTGTCATTGCTATAGTCGTGCTGATGACAGGTAAAGGTTCTCCCGTAAGTGAAGGTTTACCACCATTAAGCGAAATTGTTCCGGACGACGTCAGCATTAAAGCAAAAGATGATCGTGCGCCAGAAGATATGACTGCCTGGCAAATTTTTTGTACCTATGTGCTAAAAAACAAGAATGCATGGTTCGTCTCTTTCGTTGATGTTTTTGTCTATATGGTGCGTTTCGGAATTATCAGTTGGTTGCCCATTTACCTGTTAAGCGTGAAACATTTTACGAAGACTGAAATGAGCACGGCATTTTTAATTTTTGAATGGGCGGCTATTCCAACGACGTTATTTGCTGGCTGGTTGAGTGATAAATTATTTCATGGTCGCCGTATGCCACCCGCGATTATCAGTATGGTATTGATTTTCTTCTGCCTGCTGGGCTACTGGAAAAGCGACTCTCTGCTCTCTATTACCATTTTTGCTGCTTGCGTAGGCTGCCTTATCTATGTTCCGCAGTTCCTGGCTTCTGTGCAGACAATGGAAATTGTCCCCAGTTTTGCCGTGGGTTCCGCAGTCGGTTTGCGTGGTTTTATGAGTTATATTCTTGGCGCAACGCTTGGTACAAGTTTGTTTGGTGTTATGGTCGATCAGGTAGGTTGGGATGGCGGTTTTTATCTTCTGCTTGCTGGTGTTATCTGTTGCATTATTTTCTGTACGCTAACGCACTTTGGCGCGGTCGCTATGGAACGACAGCGTCAAAATGACGTGGCTGCGTTTTCGCAAGAGCTTCAGACCAATAAAAATTAGATTTTGGGGGCCAGTCACGAGGTGATTGGCCCATTACCAGGAAAACAGCGGCCATTCTTTAGCGACGGTAGTGAGTTGTGGCGCATCGAAAACGGCCTGTGGTGAAACCACCGTTTCTTCAAGCGGGATATTTTTGCCGTAGCGTTCTTTGAGCTTCGCCTGGACCAGCGGGTTGCTAAGATCGAACTCTTTCAGTTTTTGCTGCTCGCCCACGCTCATTCCCAGCGCGTTCTGATACACCTTCCACACCACTTCTGAACAATACTGGCGATCGTCGCTCCACGAGAAGCTGAAGTCATACGGTTGACCAAGATAACGTTTTGTCGCTTGCGCCAGTTTTTGCTGTTGTTCGGTATTCAGCCCGCCTTCAACACGGCGCACAATGTATTTGCCCTTTTCACCGTGGGCGATCCACTGCTTCAGCGGGGTGTATTTCACCGGGCCGACGGCTTCAAAGACGTAGGGCTTTTTATTGCGTATCACCAGCATACCGGTATGGCTGTAATCGGAATGGGTCGCCAGTTGGATCGCTTTACTTTGCGATGAGCGAGAGATCTGAAAGATGATGTCGCCGGTTTGTGGCTGCCAGGCAAAGGCTGGCGCAGAAACCAGCAGGCTGGGGATGAGTAGCCTGATTTTCATCGTTAAACGTCCATGTATAAAAAGGCGGTGGGTTAGATCTGAGCCGCTGACAACGTGCTTGTTGTTTATGCCGGATGCGGCGTGAACGCCTTATCCGGCCTACAAGTTCGTGCAAATTCAATAGATTGCAATATGACGTAGGCCTGATAAGCGTAGCGCATCAGGCGATTTTGCCTTTGGCAGCACTCCCCACGCCGCTCTTTTCCGCTTTAGTATTCCCACGTCTCCGGGTTAATCCCCATCTCACGCATGATCTCTTTTGCCGCTTCCGGGATTTCGTCGCTGCGCTCTTTACGCAGATCGGCATCATCCGGCAGCGGTTGCCCGGTAAAGGCATGCAGAAACGCTTCACACAGCAGTTCGCTGTTGGTAGCGTGACGCAGGTTATTCACCTGACGACGCGTGCGCTCATCGGTGAGGATTTTTAACACCTTAAGAGGAATGGAAACCGTAATCTTTTTGACTTGTTCACTCTTCTTGCCGTGCTCAGCGTATGGGCTGATATATTCGCCGCTCCATTCAGCCATGAGATACTTAATCCTCTTCGTCAATAAATTGAGACCAGACCGTACAATTAATAAGGTTACTGGTCATAAACCCGCATAGTTTACCGTACAGGCGCTACCGTGACATCGTGTAATGCGCCTGTCAGCGTGATAATGCATGTAATTTTAACGGCAATTTCTGATTTGCTCAATCTATACGCAAAGAAGTTTAGATGTCCAGATGTATTGACGTCCATTAACACAATGTTTACTCTGGTGCCTGTCTTTTCACCGACTCAGCCCAGGGAACTTCATCACATGACGCGTAAACAGGCCACCATCGCAGTGCGTAGCGGGTTAAATGACGACGAACAGTATGGTTGCGTTGTCCCACCGATCCATCTTTCCAGCACCTATAATTTTACCGGATTTAATGAACCGCGTGCGCATGATTACTCGCGTCGCGGCAACCCGACGCGCGATGTCGTGCAGCGTGCGCTGGCAGAACTGGAAGGTGGCGCTGGCGCGGTGCTTACTAATACCGGCATGTCAGCCATCCATCTGGTGACTACCGTCTTTTTGAAGCCGGGCGATCTGTTGGTTGCGCCGCACGATTGTTACGGCGGCAGCTATCGTCTGTTCGACAGTCTGGCGAAACGTGGTTGTTATCGTGTGCTGTTTGTTGATCAAGGTGATGAGCAGGCATTACAAGCGGCACTGGCAGAAAAGCCCAAACTGGTGTTGGTAGAAAGCCCCAGTAATCCATTGTTACGCGTCGTGGATATTGCGAAAATCTGCCATCTGGCAAGGGAAGTTGGGGCGGTGAGCGTGGTGGATAACACCTTCTTAAGCCCGGCATTACAAAATCCGCTGGCATTGGGTGCCGATCTGGTGTTGCATTCATGTACGAAATATCTGAATGGCCACTCTGACGTAGTGGCTGGCGTGGTGATTGCTAAAGATTCGGATGTGGTCACCGAACTGGTCTGGTGGGCAAACAATATTGGCGTGACGGGTGGTGCGTTTGACAGTTATTTGTTGCTGCGTGGTCTGCGAACTCTGGTTCCGCGTATGGACCTGGCTCAGCGCAACGCGCAGGCGATTGTGAAATATCTGCAAACCCAACCGCTGGTGAAAAAACTTTATCACCCGTCGCTGCCGGAAAATCAGGGGCATGAAATTGCCGTGCGTCAGCAAAAAGGCTTTGGCGCAATGTTGAGTTTTGAACTGGATGGTGATGAGCAGATGCTGCGTCGCTTCCTGGGCGGGCTGTCGTTATTTACGCTGGCGGAATCATTAGGGGGAGTGGAAAGTTTAATCTCTCACGCCGCAACCATGACACACGCAGGCATGGCACCAGAAGCGCGTGCTGCCGCCGGGATCTCCGAGACGCTGTTGCGTATCTCCACCGGTATTGAAGATGGCGAAGATTTAATTGCCGACCTGGAAAATGGCTTCCGGGCTGCAAACAAGGGGTAAAAATGAGTGTGATTGCGCAGGCAGGGGCGAAAGGTCGTCAACTGCATAAATTTGGTGGCAGTAGTCTGGCTGATGTGAAGTGTTATTTGCGTGTTGCGGGCATTATGGCGGAGTACTCTCAGCCCGACGATATGATGGTGGTTTCCGCCGCGGGTAGCACCACTAACCAGTTGATTAACTGGTTGAAACTAAGCCAGACCGATCGTCTCTCTGCGCATCAGGTTCAACAAACGCTACGTCGTTATCAGTGCGATCTGATTAGCGGCCTGTTACCCGCCGAAGAAGCCGATAGCCTCATCAGCGCCTTTGTCAGCGATCTGGAACGTCTGGCGGCGCAGCTCGACAGCGGTATCACCGACGCAGTATATGCGGAAGTGGTAGGCCACGGTGAAGTATGGTCGGCGCGTTTGATGTCCGCGGTGCTTAACCAACAAGGACTGCCTGCGGCCTGGCTCGATGCCCGTGAATTTTTACGCGCTGAACGCGCCGCACAACCGCAGGTTGATGAAGGCCTGTCTTATCCGTTGCTGCAACAATTGCTGGTGCAGCATCCGGGCAAACGTCTGGTTGTGACCGGGTTTATCAGCCGTAACAACGCCGGTGAAACGGTACTGCTGGGGCGTAACGGTTCCGACTATTCCGCCACCCAAATCGGTGCGCTGGCGGGTGTTTCCCGCGTAACTATCTGGAGCGATGTCGCCGGGGTATACAGCGCCGACCCGCGCAAAGTGAAAGATGCCTGTCTGCTGCCATTGCTGCGTCTTGATGAAGCCAGCGAACTGGCGCGTCTGGCAGCCCCTGTTCTCCACGCCCGTACCTTACAGCCCGTTTCTGGTAGCGAAATCGACCTGCAACTGCGCTGTAGCTATACGCCGGATCAAGGTTCTACGCGTATTGAACGTGTACTGGCTTCCGGCACTGGTGCGCGAATTGTCACCAGCCACGACGATGTCTGTTTGATTGAGTTTCAGGTGCCAACCCGCCAGGATTTCAAACTGGCACATAAAGAAATCGACCAGATTTTGAAACGTGCTCAGGTGCGTCCGCTGGCAGTTGGCGTGCATAACGATCGCCAGTTGCTGCAATTTTGCTATACCTCCGAAGTGGCTGATAGCGCCCTGAAAATTCTCGATGAAGCAGGATTGCCAGGCGAACTGCGTCTGCGTCAGGGGCTGGCGTTGGTAGCGATGGTAGGCGCAGGTGTCACCCGTAACCCACTGCATTGCCACCGTTTCTGGCAGCAACTGAAAGGTCAGCCGGTCGAATTTACCTGGCAGTCGGATGACGGTATCAGTCTGGTGGCAGTACTACGCACCGGCCCGACCGAAAGCCTTATTCAGGGACTGCATCAGTCCGTCTTCCGCGCGGAAAAACGCATCGGCCTGGTCCTGTTCGGTAAGGGCAATATCGGTTCGCGTTGGCTGGAACTGTTCTCTCGTGAGCAAAGTACGCTCTCGGCGCGTACCGGATTTGAGTTTGTGCTGGCAGGCGTGGTGGACAGCCGCCGCAGCCTGTTGAGCTATGATGGCCTGGACGCCAGCCGCGCGTTAGCCTTCTTCAATGATGAAGCCGTCGAGCAGGATGAAGAGTCGCTGTTCCTGTGGATGCGCGCCCATCCGTATGATGATTTAGTGGTGCTGGACGTTACCGCCAGTCAGCAGCTTGCTGACCAGTATCTCGATTTCGCCAGTCACGGTTTCCACGTTATCAGCGCCAACAAACTGGCGGGAGCCAGCGACAGCAACAAATATCGCCAGATCCACGACGCTTTCGAAAAGACCGGACGTCACTGGTTGTATAACGCCACCGTCGGCGCGGGCTTGCCGATCAACCACACTGTGCGCGATCTGATCGACAGCGGCGACACTATTTTGTCGATCAGCGGGATCTTCTCCGGCACGCTCTCCTGGCTGTTCCTGCAATTCGACGGCAGCGTGCCGTTTACCGAACTGGTGGATCAGGCGTGGCAACAGGGCTTAACCGAGCCTGACCCGCGTGATGACCTTTCCGGTAAAGACGTGATGCGCAAACTGGTGATTCTGGCGCGTGAAGCGGGTTACAACATTGAACCGGACCAGGTGCGCGTGGAGTCGCTGGTGCCAGCACATTGTGAAGGCGGCAGCATCGACCACTTCTTTGAAAACGGCGATGAACTGAATGAGCAGATGGTGCAACGACTGGAAGCCGCCCGCGAAATGGGGCTGGTGCTGCGTTACGTGGCGCGTTTCGATGCCAATGGCAAAGCGCGTGTTGGTGTGGAAGCGGTGCGTGAAGACCATCCGCTGGCATCACTGCTGCCGTGCGATAACGTCTTTGCCATCGAAAGCCGCTGGTATCGCGATAACCCGCTGGTGATCCGTGGGCCAGGCGCAGGGCGCGACGTCACCGCCGGGGCGATTCAGTCAGATATTAACCGCCTGGCGCAGTTGTTGTAATTTCAGGAATCTAATAATGCCTGGTACACATGTTTTCGTGTCTATGGTTTCTAACTAAATATATTGATTTATCATTTGGTTATAGGCCGGATGAAGCGTTTGCGCTACATCCGGCAAGAAGCAATAAGTACGTTGTCAGCCTGCATTTGTAATCCGGTCTGCCTTGCATTCCGGATTTTCTTTTCCTTACCATCCTGAATTTTTCTCATCTTTCCTGATTTTTCCTCACCATCATTGGTCATTTTTCGGTTGACGCTCCTCCGCTTTTCCTTCATCTTTACATCTGGACGTCTAAACGGATAGATGTTCACAACACAACATATAACTACAAGCGATTGATGAGGTAAGGTATGAGCTTTTTTCACGCCAGCCAGCGGGATGCCCTGAATCAGAGTCTGGCAGAAGTCCAGGGGCAGATTAACGTTTCGTTCGAGTTTTTCCCGCCGCGTACCAGTGAAATGGAGCAGACCCTGTGGAACTCCATCGATCGTCTTAGCAGCCTGAAACCAAAATTTGTTTCGGTGACCTATGGTGCGAACTCCGGCGAGCGCGACCGCACGCACAGTATTATTAAAGGTATTAAAGAGCGTACTGGTCTGGAAGCTGCACCGCATCTTACCTGCATTGATGCGACTCCCGACGAGCTGCGCACCATCGCCCGTGACTACTGGAATAACGGTATTCGCCATATCGTGGCGCTGCGTGGTGACCTGCCGTCGGGAAGCGGTAAGCCGGAAATGTATGCTTCTGACCTGGTGGAGCTGTTAAAAGAAGTCGCGGATTTCGATATTTCAGTAGCGGCGTATCCGGAAGTTCACCCGGAAGCGAAAAGCGCCCAGGCGGATTTACTCAACCTGAGACGCAAAGTGGATGCTGGAGCCAACCGCGCTATCACTCAATTCTTCTTTGATGTCGAAAGCTACCTGCGCTTTCGCGACCGTTGTGTCTCTGCGGGGATTGATGTGGAAATTATTCCGGGCATTTTGCCGGTCTCTAACTTTAAACAGGCGAAGAAATTTGCCGACATGACTAACGTGCGCATTCCGGCGTGGATGGCACAAATGTTTGACGGCCTGGATGACGACGCCGAAACCCGTAAACTGGTGGGTGCAAATATCGCGATGGATATGGTGAAAATTTTAAGCCGTGAAGGGGTAAAAGATTTCCACTTCTATACTCTGAACCGCGCTGAAATGAGTTACGCGATTTGCCATACGCTGGGTGTTAGACCGGGTTTATAAGTGTTTTTGTTTCGGTGAAAATCACACAGTGATCACAAAATTAAAACAAAGCACAAAATGCCTCCTCGAAGCGAGGGGGCAGACCAGCAAAACTATTGACTCGCTTTTTCTCCTTTATTCCTTAAAGGAACAGGGAGAAAACAGCGATAAAGCCTCTTTATATAAAGTATTTATCCGTAATCGGACATAATCAAAAAGGCTTATTTAAGATCATTTTGATCTACATCTCTTTAACTAATGATATGTAAGATCCCAACTATCGCATCCGTGGATTAATTCAATTATAACTTCTCTCTAACGCTGTGTATCTTAAGGGTAACACTGTAGAGGGAGCATATTGATGAGCACGTCTGACGATATCCATAACACAACAGCTAGCGGAAAATGTCCGTTCCATCATGGCGGTCATGACCAGAGCGCCGGTGCGGGAACAACCACTCATGACTGGTGGCCAAAACAACTCCGTGTTGACCTGTTAAACCAACATTCTAACCGTTCTAACCCACTGGGTGAGGACTTCGACTACCGCAAAGAATTTAGCAAGCTAGATTACTACGGCCTGAAAAAAGATCTGAAAGAGCTGCTGACAGAGTCCCAACCGTGGTGGCCAGCAGACTGGGGCAGCTACGCGGGTCTGTTTATTCGTATGGCCTGGCACGGCGCGGGGACTTACCGTTCAATCGATGGTCGCGGTGGCGCGGGGCGTGGTCAGCAACGTTTTGCACCGCTCAACTCCTGGCCGGATAACGTCAGCCTGGATAAAGCGCGTCGTCTGTTGTGGCCAATCAAACAAAAATATGGTCAGAAAATCTCCTGGGCCGACCTGTTTATCCTTGCGGGTAACGTGGCGCTGGAAAATTCTGGCTTCCGTACTTTCGGTTTTGGTGCCGGTCGTGAAGACGTCTGGGAACCGGATCTCGACGTAAACTGGGGTGATGAAAAAACCTGGCTTGCCCACCGTAATCCGGAAGAGCTGGCAAAACGGCCATTAGCAGCAACCGAAATGGGGCTGATTTACGTTAACCCGGAAGGACCAAATGCCAGCGGTGAACCGCTTTCCGCGGCTGCAGCTATTCGCGCGACATTTGGCAATATGGGAATGAACGACGAAGAAACCGTTGCGCTGATCGCAGGTGGTCATACGTTAGGTAAAACTCACGGTGCAGGCCCGGCAACGCACGTAGGTCCTGATCCGGAAGCCGCACCGATCGAAAACCAGGGCTTAGGCTGGAAAAGTGATTTTGGTTCCGGTGTCGGTGCCGATGCCATTACTTCAGGCCTGGAAGTGGTCTGGACGCAAACGCCGACTCAGTGGAGCAACTATTTCTTCGAAAACCTGTTCAAATATGAGTGGGTACAGACTCGTAGTCCGGCAGGTGCCATCCAGTTTGAAGCAGTCGATGCTCCGGAAATTATCCCGGATCCGTTCGATCCGTCGAAGAAACGTAAGCCGACGATGTTGGTCACTGACCTGACTCTGCGTTTTGATCCAGAGTTTGAGAAGATTTCACGTCGCTTCCTCGATGATCCACAAGCGTTCAACGAAGCCTTTGCCCGTGCATGGTTCAAACTGACGCACAGGGATATGGGGCCGAAATCTCGCTACATCGGACCGGAAGTGCCGAAAGAAGATCTGATCTGGCAAGATCCGCTGCCACATGCGTTCTTCAACCCGAGCGAGGAAGATATCCTTAATCTTAAGGCGGCGATTGCTGAATCTGGCCTCTCCGTGAGCGAGCTGGTTTCTGTTGCCTGGGCTTCCGCCTCCACCTTCCGCGGTGGGGATAAACGTGGCGGCGCGAATGGTGCGCGTCTGGCATTGGCTCCACAGCGCGACTGGGAAGTTAATGCCGCAGCAGCACGTGCATTGCCGGTGCTGGAAGGGATCTACAAATCCTCCCATACAGCGTCGCTTGCCGACATTATTGTTCTTGCCGGTGTCGTTGGTGTTGAAAAAGCGGCGAGTGCGGCGGGTATCAGCGTTAATGTTCCGTTTACACCGGGCCGTGTAGACGCGCGCCAGGATCAGACTGACATTGAGATGTTTGAGCTGCTCAAACCTGTTGCCGACGGTTTCCGTAACTATCGTGCTGCGGCGGGTGAGGCTACAACTGAATCTCTGTTGATCGATAAAGCACAGCAATTGACCCTGACTGCACCGGAAATGACGGTGTTGGTCGGCGGGATGCGCGTACTGGGTGCCAACTTCGATGGCAGCAAAAACGGCGTCTTTACTGACCGCGTGGGCGTATTGAGCAATGACTTCTTTGTGAACTTGCTGGATATGCGTTACGAGTGGAAAGCGACCGACGAATCGAAAGAGCTGTTCGAAGGCCGTGACCGTGAAACGGGTGAAGTGAAATACACTGCCAGCCGTGCGGACCTGGTATTTGGTTCTAACTCCGTCCTGCGTGCGCTGGCAGAAGTTTACGCCAGCAGCGACGCCCACGAGAAGTTTGTTAAAGACTTCGTGGCGGCATGGGTGAAAGTGATGAACCTCGACCGTTTCGACCTGCTGTAATCTGAACTCCTTCAGCGACTGCCTTTCAGGCGGTCGCTGAAGTTTCTTTACCAGCGTATAGTGTCCACAGGAAAACTACACACTGGATCTCTCATGTCTGCCGCAGGAAAGAGCAACCCACTGGCAATCAGTGGCCTGGTTGTGCTCACACTTATCTGGAGTTATAGCTGGATTTTCATGAAGCAAGTCACCAGCTACATCGGTGCCTTCGACTTTACTGCTTTACGCTGCATTTTTGGCGCTCTCGTTTTATTCATCGTCCTTTTATTACGTGGTCGCGGTATGCGTCCGACGCCGTTTAAATACACTTTAGCTATTGCCCTGTTACAAACCTGCGGGATGGTGGGACTGGCGCAATGGGCGTTGGTGAGCGGCGGAGCAGGGAAGGTGGCAATCCTGAGCTATACCATGCCGTTCTGGGTGGTGATTCTCGCGGCGTTGTTTCTTGGTGAACGCCTGCGACGCGGGCAATATTTCGCTATTCTGATTGCCGCCGTTGGATTATTGCTGGTGTTACAGCCGTGGCAACTCGATTTCTCCTCGATGAAAAGCGCCATCCTGGCAATCCTCTCCGGCATCAGTTGGGGGGCGAGTGCGATTGTTGCGAAACGCCTTTATGCCCGCTATCCGCGCGTGGATTTATTGTCGTTAACATCCTGGCAGATGCTTTATGCGGCGCTGGTGATGAGTGTGGTCGCCTGGCTGGTGCCGCAACGTGAAATTGACTGGCAGCCCACGGTGTTCTGGGCGCTGGCCTACAGTGCGATTCTGGCGACGGCACTGGCCTGGAGTTTGTGGCTATTTGTACTGAAAAACTTACCTGCCAGTATTGCCAGCTTAAGCACGCTGGCGGTTCCTGTTTGCGGCGTACTCTTTTCCTGGTGGCTGCTTGGTGAAAACCCCGGCGCGGTTGAAGGCAGCGGTATTGTGCTGATTGTGCTGGCACTGGTGCTGGTAAGCCGTAAGAAAAAAGAAGCCGTCAGCGTAAAAAAAATCTGAAGAGCGTCTTCCCTGGGCGCTATCGCTTATTTAGCAAAATAGCGGTAGTGCCCGACAATCTGCCAGCTAAACAACACATCTTCTTCCTGCGCGCCTGCACCAATGTTATGTATCACCAGTGGCGTACCGTTGCGGGCGAAGCCATCTGAAACCACCCCAATATGTGCCAGCCCGTTATCTAATCGCCAGGAGACAATATCGCCCGCTTGATAGTCACTGGGGTTCTTGCTGGTGGGGCGTGTTTTATCGTGGCGGATAAACCAGGTTTCCAGATTAGGCACCCGACGGTGATCGATGTTGCTGTCCGGGCGCTTTAACTTCCATTTTTGCGGGTACTCGGCAAAATTCTTCGCCATATCTTCATGAACCAGCTTCTGCAAATCTACCTGCTGGCTGCGTAATGCGCGGATCACTACATCAGAACATACGCCGCGTTCCTGCGGGACATCACCGCCAGGATAGGTAAGCTGCACATACGCCGGATCGTAAAATAGCGTGCTGCTAATTTGCTGTCTGGCACCGTCTGCGATGGCAAGGTTGGTGTTGGCCTGGATTTGTACCACGGTTGGTGGAACGGCGGGAGATTTTAAGGAGTGGCTGGTAAATGCCGTTAGAAGGCTGACCAACGCCAGTGAAGCTTTCATCTGTTTCGTCCGTGAAAATAAGAGTCACAGATTCGACCTTCCGGGCTAACGATTGTTCTGTGGAGAAAATGTCCAGAAGCGGATAAAAAACTCCCGAACAACGTGGGAGTTTTAGTTTACTGGCACAGAGTGCCGGATGCGGCGTAAACGCCTTATTCAGCCTACAAAATCACGCAAATTCAATATATTGCAGAGATTACGTAGACCTGATAAGCGTAGCGCATCAGGCTATTTTGCGTTCAAACTCCCGGACAAGCCGGGAGTTTGGCGTAGGTTATTCCCACTCTTGCAGGAAACGCTGACCATACTGGTCGGCTACCAGCAGTGCGGCGTAAACCTGATCTGGCGTGGCGCCGCCAGGCATGTTGTGAATAGTTTCACCTTCTGCACAAGATGCTTCTGCGACAATCCGCATTTTCGCCGGGATATCTTCTTTAATATCCAGTTGTGCCAGGGTAATTGGCAGGCCGACAGCATGGCACAGCGCAGCTACGGTTTCGATTTCCTCAACTGGTGCGTTTTCCAGAACCAGTTGCGTCAGCGTACCGAATGCCACTTTTTCACCGTGATAATAGTGATGCGCATCCGGAATGGCCGTCAGGCCATTGTGCACCGCGTGCGCCGCCGCCAGGCCGCCGCTTTCAAAGCCCACGCCGCTCAAATAGGTGTTAGCTTCAATCACACGTTCCAGCGCCGGAGTCACCACATGCTGTTCAGCGGCAAGCATCGCTTTTTCGCCTTCTTCCAGCAGGGTGTTGTAGCACAGTTCAGCCAGAGCCAGTGCTGCCTGAGTACATTTACCGCCCGCCATCGTGGTTGCGCCGCTGCGGGAACAGGCACGTGCTTCAAACCAGGTTGCCAACGCATCGCCAATACCCGCCGCTAACAGACGTGCAGGTGCGCCAGCAACAATTTTGGTATCCACAATGACGCGTTCCGGGTTGTTCGGCAGCAGCAGATAGCGGTCAAACTCACCATCATCGGTGTAGATAACAGACAGCGCGCTGCACGGTGCGTCGGTAGAGGCGATAGTCGGAGCGATTGCTACCGGAACACCCATGAAATGTGCCAGTGCTTTGGCGGTATCAAGGGTTTTACCGCCGCCAATACCGAGAATTGCACCACACTGTGCGGTTTCTGCGATGCCACGTAGACGATCGATTTCATTTTGCGAACATTCACCGCCAAAGGGTGCGATTTCAACAACCAGCCCGGCATCTTTAAAGCTTTGCTCGACGGTTGCCTGAGCAAAACCTAATACAAATTTATCGCCAACAACTAACCAACGTTCTGCCAGCGGTTTCAGGTATTCGCCCAGGCGATTAATTACATCAGCGCCCTGGATGTATTTACCTGGTGATTGAATAATGCGGTCCATAATTGCTCCTTTAGAGATGAGTATTGCCAAATGCGGCATTCCAGTCGTGCTCGAACTTCTCTATAGCTGACTCTACCGCAGGGGTGTTAAGCATTTGTTGCGCTACATCTAAGGGCAGTGTGATGGATTCACATCCTGCCAGCAAACAATCCAGCGCCTGACGCGGTGTTTTAAAGCTGGCTGCCAGCACCATGCTTTCTGGCGCGTGCATTTCCAGTAACGCTTGCAGCTCCTGTACGGTACGAATGCCGTCTCCGCCCTGAGCGTCCACGCGGTTTACATAGGGGGCCACGTATTTTGCGCCAGCCAGTGCGGCTAATAGCCCTTGTGCGGCGCTGTAGACTGCGGTTCCCAGCGTGGTAATGCCTTCTTTTTTCAGCAATTTAATTGCTGCCAGACCTTCGGATGTTACCGGAATTTTCACCACAATTCCCGGAATAACGTCGCGCAGACGTTTCGCTTCTTCTACTATGCCCTGTGCGTCGCGGCTCATAGTCTGAGCAAACAGAATGCCCTCATCACCAATCGCTTTTTGCAGACGCGGCAGTACATCCCAGATGGACTCCTTGCTGGCAGCAATAATGCTCGGGTTAGTCGTCACTCCGGCAATCGGGAATATGCGTGCCAGACGTTCGACTTCTGCGACGTTAGCGGTGTCCAGATACAGTTCCATGATGTTTCCTTTTACAGTTCCAGTTCATGTTGCAGCAGGCTGGCGATAGCGTCGGCGGAAGCGGCGTTAACCAGCGCGTTACGGAATTCTTCGTGCATGATGCGGCGAGCGAGGCGCGAGAAAATGCGCATATGCTGATCGCCCGCAGCGTGTTTGTTCAGGGTTAACATAATGATGAATTGTGCTTCATCATCGCCCCAGCGCACAGGTGCTTGCAGACGAGCCACACTGATGGTCGACTGCTCAATATGTTCTGATTTGCTGTGTGGAATGGCGAAACTAAAGCCCAGTCCGGTAGAGAAGACGGCCTCACGCGCCCACAGATCGGCTTCCAGTTTCCGCGGATAGCGACAGCGTCCTGCCAGCAGCAGGTTATCGGTCATGCCTTTGAGCACTTCTTCTTTGCTGCGCCAGTCGCTTTCCAGCGTGATGCACTCGGCGGTAACCAGCGGCGCATCCTGTTGCGTCATACGGAACTGCGCCAGCAGATGCTCCACTTCCAGTGAAGTACGGCAGGCCATCGCCTGGTTAAGCAACTGACGACATTCGCGGCTGTCGAGTTGCGCCATGCGTGCTTTTGCCGCCGGAATTGACGGTGCGCTCATGCTAAGTTCATCCAGCCCTAAACCGATCAGCAGCGGCAGTACGGAACCTTTTGCCCCCAGTTCTCCGCACAGGCCGATCCATTTACCCTGGCGATGCACTGCCTGAACGGCGTAATCAAGCGCCCGCAGGAATGCCGGATTCAGACTGTTGTAGTGACGGGTGACTTTAGCGTTATCACGATCCACCGCCAGCAGATACTGCGTCAGGTCGTTACTGCCGATACTAAAGAAATCAATCTCTTCGCAGCACTGGTCGATAATGAACATGACCGACGGTACTTCCAGCATGATGCCGAGTGGGATCTTTTCATCAAACGGAATGTGTTCGTTACGCAGTTGCTGTTTGGCTTCCGCCAGCTTTTCTTTCACCCATAAGATCTCTTCCATTGAGGAGATCATCGGGATCATGATTTTCAGGCTGCCGTGAGCAGAGGCGCGCAGGATCGACCGTAATTGCGTGGTAAACAGTGACGCGTATTCTTCATAAATACGCACCGCGCGATAACCAAGGAATGGGTTGGCTTCTGCGGGAATATTCAGATAATCAACGGGTTTATCGCCGCCAATATCCATAGTACGCACAATAATGCTGCGCCCGTTGGCGGATTCCAGCGCCTGACAAAAAATGTTGTACAACTCGCTTTCGCCCGGTGCACTGGTGCGATCCATATAGAGCATTTCAGTGCGGAACAGACCAACGCCTTCTGCGCCATTGCCAAACGCAGCCTGTGCTTCTACCGAGTGAGCGATGTTAGCAGCAACTTCGATACGGATACCATCAGCGGTGCGGGCTTGCTGGGTCAGCCAGACACGTTGTTGCTCACGCAGAGCGTCCTGTACGCGCGCTTCCTGTTGATAATAACGCGCCACCGCTTCTGTCGGTTCGACCACAATCGCCCCGGCGTTGCCGTCGATATAAATCGTTTGTTGCAGCCACGGGCTAAGGGTCTCGATATCCACGCCGACCAGCGTCGGAATATTAAATGAACGGGCAAGGATCACCGTGTGTGAGGTGGTGCCGCCGCTTTTCAGTAGCAGACCTTTGAGGTGATTTTTATCCAGTTCGAGGAACTGACTGGGGGTTAGTTCATCCGCCATACAAATGGCTGGCTGCGTCAATTTACCCGGTGCCGGGAAGCGTTGTTCGCCGTAAATTTGCTGGAGTAACTGGAAGCAGACGTCGCGCACATCCAGCGCACGCTCTTGCAGGTAGCTACTACTGGAACGGGCGAACTCTTCGCAAAAGTGATTCGCACTGGCAACAATCGCTTCGGCACAGCTTAATCCCTCGCTGACACCCGCCAGTAAGTGTTGACGTAAAGAGGTATCGCCCGCTAACGAACGGTGGGCTTCCAGTATTGCGCTGGTGGCACCGTCGCTATCCAGCAGACGAAACTCAATGTTTTTCAGTACCAGTGTCAGGCCGTTTTCCAGTGCAGATTGTTCGGCGTCAGCATCTTTAGCGGCAGGAAGATTACCCAGTGCATTGAGATCTAAAGAGGAAATCGGCGTCAGGATGCCGCCTGCGCTACCGTTACACACGGTGCGGGCGCGGATAATGCGCGGATTCAGATTAGTCAGTGAAACCGGCAGCGGCTCCAGTTCGTCAGATTTTACTTCTTCCAGCGGCGCGTCACAGTGGGGAAATTCATCGCGCAGCCATTGGCTTAAACGCTGGTGTGCTTCTTGTTCGTCGGCTCCAGAAATCAGTAACTGGCAGTTATCGCCCACCAGTGTATCGGTGCCAATCAGCGCCAGCGCGCTTTTGGCGTTGCCCTTGCGATCGGTACGCAGGTTATGCCACTCAATTTGCGATGAAAAAGTATTACACAGCGTTTCAACGTGGCTTGCCGGACGTGCATGTACGCCATTAGGTAGCTCACAAATAAATTCCACAATCAGGGCCATTGCCTCTCTCCCGGTAAGGTTTTCTGTTTACAGGATAAGAGTGCACGGTAACGGCCTGCCATGTGACAAATCTGTCAAAAGCTGGACAAATGTAATGTAACCGTCAATTTGCGACGCGTCTCACAAGACGCGCCACTCCGGCATGATTCCGAGATAACGCAAGTTATGAGGCGGATCGCATTTTTGTACTGACATTACAAAAGTCCAGTAAATGGCCTTTTTATCCACTGTTTGCTCCGCTTGCGATTGCCTATTGTTTCTCCCATCAAAAAAATATGGACATGGGCTTTTGCAAGCCCAGGAGCAGCTTATGAATGAGTTGGTGCAGATACTGAAAAACACTCGTCAGCATTTAATGACGGGCGTTTCACACATGATTCCCTTCGTAGTATCGGGCGGTATTTTGCTGGCGGTTTCCGTCATGCTGTACGGCAAAGGTGCGGTGCCAGATGCCGTAGCCGATCCGAATCTGAAAAAACTGTTTGATATCGGCGTCGCGGGCTTAACGCTGATGGTGCCTTTCCTTGCTGCTTACATCGGTTATTCCATTGCGGAACGTTCCGCGCTGGCTCCGTGCGCTATTGGTGCCTGGGTCGGTAACAGTTTTGGTGCAGGCTTCTTTGGCGCGCTGATCGCCGGGATTATCGGCGGCATCGTGGTGCATTACCTGAAGAAAATCCCGGTGCATAAAGTTCTGCGTTCTGTCATGCCAATCTTCATTATTCCGATCGTCGGCACCTTAATTACCGCTGGCGTCATGATGTGGGGGCTGGGCGAGCCTGTGGGCGCATTGACTAACAGTCTGACCCAGTGGCTTCAGGGAATGCAGCAGGGCAGCATTATCATGCTGGCGGTCATTATGGGGCTGATGCTGGCGTTCGATATGGGCGGTCCGGTTAACAAAGTGGCGTATGCATTCATGCTGATTTGTGTCGCCCAGGGTGTTTATACCGTGGTGGCGATCGCGGCAGTAGGGATCTGTGTTCCGCCGCTGGGGATGGGGCTGGCGACGCTGATTGGTCGCAAAAACTTCTCCGCAGAAGAACGTGAAACCGGTAAAGCGGCGTTGGTGATGGGCTGTGTTGGTGTCACTGAAGGGGCGATTCCTTTCGCCGCCGCCGATCCGTTGCGTGTGATCCCTTCCATCATGGTGGGCACTGTTTGTGGCACGGTCACCGCGGCATTGGTTGGTGCGCAGTGCTATGCAGGCTGGGGTGGTCTGATTGTGCTGCCGGTAGTTGAAGGCAAGTTGGGTTACATCGCGGCAGTGGCTGTTGGGGCTGTAGCAACGGCTATCTGCGTTAACGTGCTGAAAAGTCTGGCGCGTAAAAATGGGTCTTCAACTGATGAGAAGGAAGACGACCTGGATCTGGATTTTGAAATTAATTAATTGAGGAACGAGCCATGACGAAAATTATTGCAGTAACCGCATGTCCTTCAGGTGTTGCCCATACCTATATGGCGGCAGAGGCGCTGGAAAGTGCCGCGAAAGCAAAAGGCTGGGAAGTGAAAGTAGAAACCCAGGGGTCGATTGGTCTGGAAAACGAACTGACTGCGGAAGACGTGGCGAGCGCCGATATGGTGATTCTGACCAAAGATATCGGCATCAAGTTTGAAGAGCGTTTTGCTGGCAAGACCATCGTGCGTGTCAACATCAGCGACGCAGTAAAACGCGCTGACGCCATTATGAGCAAAATTGAAGCTCACCTGGCGCAAACCGCTTAAGTTCTTATCCCGCCCGCAAGGGCGGGTTCGCTTTCCCACAGGAGTTCCTCATGACGAATCGTATCTCTCGCCTTAAAACTGCACTGTTTGCCAATACCCGTGAAATCTCGTTGGAGCGGGCGCTGCTTTATACCGCCAGCCATCGGCAAACCGAAGGCGAACCGGTGATATTGCGCCGGGCGAAAGCGACAGCGTATATCCTTGAACATGTTGAAATTTCGATTCGTGATGAAGAACTGATTGCCGGTAACCGCACCGTAAAACCGCGCGCCGGGATTATGTCGCCGGAAATGGATCCTTACTGGTTGCTGAAAGAGCTGGATCAATTCCCGACACGCCCGCAGGATCGCTTCGCCATTAGTGAAGAAGATAAACGTATCTATCGCGAAGAGTTGTTCCCGTACTGGGAAAAACGCTCGATGAAAGATTTCATCAATGGGCAGATGACGGACGAAGTTAAAGCGGCGACCAGTACGCAGATTTTCAGCATCAACCAGACGGATAAAGGCCAGGGGCACATCATTATTGATTACCCACGCCTGCTGAATCACGGGCTGGGTGAGCTGGTGGCGCAGATGCAACAACATTGCCAGCAACAGCCGGATAATCACTTTTATCAGGCTGCGCTGTTATTGCTGGAAGCCTCGCAGAAACATATTTTGCGTTACGCCGAACTGGCAGAAACGATGGCAGCAAGCTGCGTTAATGCCCAACGTCGGGAAGAATTGCTGACTATTGCGGAGATCTCCCGTCATAACGCCGAACATAAGCCGCAGACGTTCTGGCAGGCGTGCCAGTTGTTCTGGTACATGAACATCATTCTGCAATATGAATCTAACGCCAGTTCGCTGTCGTTAGGGCGCTTCGATCAGTATATGTTGCCGTTCTATCAGGCCTCGCTGACCCAGGGTGAAGATCCGGCGTTCCTGAAAGAACTGCTCGAGTCCCTGTGGGTGAAATGTAATGACATTGTGCTGTTACGTTCCACCAGCAGCGCGCGCTATTTCGCAGGTTTCCCGACCGGTTATACCGCACTGCTCGGTGGTTTAACGGAAAACGGACGTAGCGCGGTGAATGTGCTTTCGTTTCTCTGTCTCGACGCCTATCAAAGCGTACAGTTGCCGCAGCCAAATCTCGGTGTGCGCACTAACGCCTTGATTGACACGCCGTTCCTGATGAAAACCGCAGAAACCATTCGTCTTGGTACTGGTATTCCGCAAATCTTCAACGATGAAGTGGTGGTGCCCGCGTTCCTCAACCGTGGTGTTTCGCTGGAAGATGCGCGCGACTATTCAGTGGTCGGTTGCGTGGAATTATCCATTCCGGGCAGAACCTACGGTCTGCACGATATCGCGATGTTTAACCTGCTGAAAGTGATGGAAATCTGCCTGCATGAGAATGAAGGTAATTCCGCATTGAGTTATGACGGTTTGCTGGAACAAATTCGCGCGAAGATCAGCCACTACATCACTCTGATGGTTGAAGGCAGCAATATTTGCGATATCGGCCATCGTGACTGGGCACCAGTGCCGCTGCTCTCTTCGTTTATCAGCGATTGTCTGGAAAAAGGCCGCGATATTACCGACGGCGGCGCGCGTTATAACTTTTCCGGCGTGCAGGGGATTGGTATCGCTAACCTGAGTGATTCACTCCATGCGTTGAAAGGGATGGTTTTTGATCAACAACGTTTAAGTTTTGACGAATTGTTGTCGGTATTAAAAGCAAACTTCGAAACGCCAGAAGGCGAAAAAATCCGTGCTCGTTTAATTAACCGCTTTGAGAAGTACGGCAACGATATCGACGAGGTGGATAACATTAGCGCCGAATTGCTGCGCCATTACTGCAAAGAAGTGGAAAAATACCAGAACCCGCGCGGCGGCTACTTCACGCCGGGGTCGTATACCGTTTCTGCTCACGTCCCGTTGGGGTCGGTGGTTGGCGCGACGCCAGACGGCCGCTTCGCCGGAGAACAACTGGCTGATGGTGGTTTGTCACCAATGTTGGGTCAGGACGGACAAGGGCCAACGGCGGTGCTGAAGTCAGTAAGTAAACTTGATAACACGTTGCTTTCTAACGGTACGTTGCTGAATGTGAAATTCACTCCGGCTACCCTGGAAGGTGAAGCGGGATTACGCAAACTGGCTGACTTCTTACGTGCATTTACTCAGCTTAAGTTGCAGCACGTTCAATTTAACGTAGTGAATGCCGACACGTTACGTGAAGCCCAATTGCGCCCGCAGGACTATGCGGGGCTGGTGGTACGCGTTGCCGGATACAGCGCCTTCTTTGTCGAACTCTCGAAGGAAATTCAGGATGACATTATCCGCCGTACAGCGCATCAGTTGTAACGTTGTGGAAACGCGCCGCGAGGATGTGGCGCGTATTTTTAACATTCAGCGTTATTCGCTGAATGACGGTGAGGGTATTCGTACGGTGGTCTTTTTTAAAGGCTGCCCACATCTGTGCCCGTGGTGTGCTAATCCGGAGTCGATCTCCGGCAAAATCCAGACGGTGCGTAGAGAGGCGAAATGTCTGCATTGCGCGAAATGTTTACGTGATGCAGATGAATGTCCTTCCGGCGCATTTGAGCGGATTGGTCGTGATATCAGCCTCGACGCTCTGGAACGGGAAGTGATGAAGGATGACATTTTCTTTCGCACGTCTGGCGGTGGTGTCACGCTTTCTGGCGGTGAAGTGTTGGTGCAAGCGGAGTTTGCTACCCGTTTTTTGCAACGACTGCGGCTGTGGGGCGTGTCATGTGCCATCGAAACTGCCGGAGACGCGCCAGCAAGCAGGTTGCTACCGCTGGCGAAATTGTGCGATGAAGTGTTGTTCGATTTAAAAATTATGGACCCGACAAGAGCGCGGGACGTGGTGAAAATGAATCTGCCGCGCGTGCTGGAGAATCTGCGTTTGCTGGTGAGTGAAGGTATCAATGTGATCCCCCGTTTGCCGCTGATCCCCGGCTATACGCTCAGCAGAGAGAATATGCAGCAGGCGCTGGATGTGTTGATTCCTTTGAATATCAGGCAGATCCACCTGTTGCCGTTTCATCAGTACGGTGAACCGAAATACCGTCTGTTGGGGCGCGAATGGTCGATGAAAGATATACCGGCACCGTCGTCAGCCGATGTGGCATTGATGCGTGAAATGGCTGAACAGGCTGGTTTTCAGGTTACGGTTGGGGGGTAGGATGGCATATCTGGTTGCAGTTACCGCCTGCGTTAGCGGTGTGGCACATACCTATATGGCGGCAGAACGGCTGGAAAAGTTGTGTCAGCAGGAAAAGTGGAGCGTCAGCATTGAAACTCAGGGGGCGCTGGGAACGGAGAACCGCTTATCGGACGAGAATATCCGTCGCGCGGATGTTGTGTTGTTGATTACAGATATCGAGCTTTCTGGTGCCGAGCGTTTTGAACATTGTCGCTATGTACAATGCGGTATCTACGCTTTTCTACGCGAACCTCATCGGGTGATGAGTGCTGTTCGTAAGGTGCTTTCTGCGCCGCAGCAAACGCACCTTATTCTGGAGTAGTTGGTTTTTCTGTCAGTTGGCTGTGGTACTGCCGACGATATTCCGACGGCGAGCGTTCGGTATTTTTACGAAACAGACGGCAGAAGTAGTTGCTGTCGACAAAACCGCAGGCGTGAGCCACTTCTTTTACCTTCAGATCATAGCCTTTCAGTAGCGTCTTAGCATGTTCCAGTCGCGTGTGATTCAGGTATTCGTTAAAGCCAATAGCCCCCGTTTTTTGAAACAGGTGCGATAGGTAGTTTGGTGAAATGTAGAACGCCTGCGCGACAGATTCGCGGGTCAGCGCGGTGGCATAACGTTCGTCGATGTAATCGCGAATGGCTTCGAAAAGTGCCTGGCTGCGAGAGGCTGTCTGAATTTGGCTGCCGAGCAAATCGCGGCAGTGGCTAAGCAAACTGGTGACAATAAGCCTGGCTGTTTGTTGCTCCTGCGGCTGCATTTGCATTTCATTGAGCGTTTGTAGCAGGAACGAGCCAATTCGTGGGCCACGTCGGGCGACGTGTTGCTTCGCCAGATTTTGATATTGTTTGCCATCCCACTGTACGACGCTGAAGCCGAGTTGCTGTTTGCCAAACAGAACGCTAAATGTCGTGGCGGGTGTTTCCCATTGTGGGAAATTCCACCCGCCAGCGGGAACGTACAGTACATCGCCGGAAACTAACGTTGCACCTGTACCGGTATCAACAAACTCGCCTTCCAGCACAATTTCCAGCCGTGGAAAATCGACCTTATACGCGAGATCGGGGGCCGGGCCGTTGCTGCTCGCGAAGTAAACCTGGCGGAGTAACAGCGGGCCGTTGATCAGGCGGGAGAGCAGATAGTTGACGTCGTGATACATGTTATTCCCTCAGGTATGTAGACGGGAAAACAGTAACTGGCATTATGAAAAAAGGCCACCTGAAAAGTGTGGCCTGATGGGAGTGAGATGTAAACATTGCGGCAGTTGTATTGCCGGATGCGGCGTAAACGCCTTATCCGGCCTACCGCCGCGATCTGTAGGCCGGATAAGACGCGTCAAGCGTCGCATCCGGCAAATAGCACCTGGTAGATAATTACTGATTACCCACCTGATCGCCATACGGCAGAGTGTCGTAATCGATCAGCGCATTTTTCTTATACGGGTTACCAATCCAGCGGGTGGTTTCTTTGAATTGCGGGTTCACCACCGAACGGGTTGGATCGTAACCGTCGTAAGATAAGCCCGCCAAATCCGACCAGGTGTGGATCAGTTCAGCCAGGCTGTATTTACGATCGACATCCTGCGAGAAATCACGCGGATGAGTCGCCTGCCATTTTTCCGACGTCCACAGCAGGAACGGAATGGTGTACATGTGGCGCGTCGGGTTGTCTTCATTACGCCCCTGAGTTTTATGCGGTGGTGTGTCATAAACCTCTTCACCGTGGTCAGAGAAGTAAACCAGGAAACCATTCGGATCAGCAGCTTTAAAGTCTTTAATCAGGCTGGCAACTACGTGATCGTTGTACAAGTTGGCGTTGTCGTAATCGTTATACGATTCCAACTCTTCTGCGCTTAATCCCGGCGGCACGTGATCGGTATTGCCATCAAACTTGCCCTGATCTTCCGGGTAACGATATTTGTATTTGATGTGCGTACCCAGCAGATGAACGATGATCAGTTTCTTCGGCGCGGGGTCCTTCAGCACTTCCTGGAACGGCTTCAGCACGTTGGTGTCGTATTCACGCGCACTCTGTGTGCGTTGCTGGTTCATGTAGTACTGTTTATCGGTCTGGCGCGAAAATACCGTCAGCATGGTGTTGCGGGCGGTCATCGTTTGCTGGTTGGTGATCCAGAACGTTTTATAACCCGCCTGTTTCATCATGTTCATCAGCGACGGCTGCGTCAGGTACAGATCCGGATTCTTTTCGTTGGCGAAAGTCAGCGCCTGTTGCAGGATTTCAATGGTGTACGGACGCGATGTGACCACATTATTGAACACGGTCAGGTTTGGGTCGGTTTTATGCAGCGCATCCAGTTCAGGCGTGGTTTCACGCGGATAACCGTACAAGCTCATGCGTCCACGCTGGGTTGATTCGCCAATCACCAGTACTAAGGTGCGCGGTTCGTTGCCCGATTCGTCTTTGAAATTAGCCAGCGGCGGTAATGCGTTATTTTCATTCAGTAGTTTCGTCAGTGAGTTAAGTTGCTGGCGATACTGATAATAACCTGTCAGGAATTGCCACGGCGCGGCGGGTTCCATGCGCGATGCCAGATTATCCAACGTTTTCTCAAACGGTTTGTTTTTGATAAACGTGTTCATGGCGATCGGGTGCAGAATCAAACCATAAAGCAGGGCAAAAGAGACAACATAACGCCACGGCTTCGGAATATAGACCGGGCGCAGGCGTGTCCATAGCAGAACTGCCACTGCTGTATAGGCCAGCGCGATAAGCACAATCTTCAGGCTGAAATACTGGCTTAAATACTCGCTGGCTTCGTTGGTGTTGGTTTCAAACATCACAAACAGAACGCTCTGCGAGAACTCCTGACCGTATATGACGTAGTAACACAGCGCCGCCAGAGAGGCCGCCCACAGCATCACGCCGATTATCGCGGCGATAATTTTAATCCGCTTCGGAAAGAGGAATACCGGGATCAACCACAGCGAACTAAACAACAGCGAGTCGCGCATGCCGTTAGTACCGCTGTAGCCGCTGACGTAAATAATGACCTGTAGTAGGGTAGAGAAAAACCAAAAGTAGAGCAGTGCCCAACCCAGGGCTTTCCAGCTAAAAAGGGGTTTAGCCTGGACTTCTGTGGAATGCATAGTAAGAACCTGTCTCGAAAAAATAGCGCCGAATGTAAGGGTAAAACCTTAAGGATATCTGAAGAGATATCCAGGATTTGAATAAAATGCAGACAGAAATATATTGAAAACGAGGGAGTTAGAACAGAAGTATTTCAGAAAACCCTCGCACTATTGCACGAGGGTTGATAGAGGGAGAGATTAGCCGGTATTACGCATACCTGCCGCAATCCCGGCAATAGTGACCATTAACGCTTGTTCTACGCGGGGATCCGGTTCATGACCTTCTTTTTCCGCCTGGCGGGAGCGGTGCAGTAGCTCTGCCTGCAACACGTTCAGCGGGTCGGTGTATATATTCCGTAGCTGAATAGACTCGGCAATCCACGGCAGATCCGCCATCAGATGGGAATCGTTGGCAATCGCCAGCACCACTTTGATGTCTTCTTCTTGCAGATTGCGTAACTCTTTACCTAACGGCCACAGTTCTTTGTCGACCAGGCGTTGGTCATAGTATTCCGCCAGCCACAGATCCGCTTTTGCGAACACCATCTCCAGCATTCCCAGACGTGTTGAGAAGAACGGCCAGTCGCGGCACATGGTTTCCAGTTCGTTCTGTTTGCCATCTTCGACCACTTTTTGCAGCGCTGTACCCGCACCCAGCCAGGCGGGAAGCATCAGGCGGTTTTGCGTCCAGGCGAAGATCCACGGAATGGCGCGCAGTGATTCGACGCCGCCGGTTGGGCGACGTTTCGCCGGACGTGAACCCAACGGCAGTTTGCCCAGTTCCTGTTCTGGCGTAGCGGAACGGAAGTAAGGAACAAAATCTTTGTTTTCACGCACGTAGCCACGATAGACATCGCAAGAGATGACCGACAGTTCATCCATAATCCGACGCCAGCTCTCTTTCGGCTCTGGCGGTGGCAGCAGGTTGGCTTCCAGAATCGCCCCGGTGTACAGCGACAGGCTGCTAACGGTGATTTCCGGTAGACCGTATTTAAAGCGGATCATCTCGCCCTGTTCGGTCACACGCAGGCCGCCTTTCAGGCTTCCCGGCGGTTGCGAAAGCAGTGCTGCATGTGCTGGTGCGCCACCGCGGCCAATGGAACCGCCGCGACCGTGGAACAGCGTCAGTTCAATACCCGCCTTTTCGCAGGTTTTGATTAACGCATCCTGTGCCTGATACTGCGCCCAGGATGCCGCCATCACGCCCGCATCTTTTGCTGAGTCGGAATAGCCAATCATTACCATCTGTTTGCCCTGAATCAGACCGCGATACCAGTCGATATTCAGCAGTTGGGTCATAACATCGTTGGCGTTGTTCAGGTCATCGAGGGTTTCAAACAGCGGTGCGACCGGCATCGCGAATCCAATTCCCGCTTCTTTCAGTAGCAGGTGGACAGCCAGTACGTCAGACGGTGTTTTCGCCATCGAGATCACGTAGGCGGCAATGGAGCCTTGCGGCGCTTCGGCAATCACCTGACACGTATCGAGCACTTCGCGCGTTTCGGCGCTTGGTTGCCAGTTGCGAGGCAGCAACGGACGTTTAGAGTTCAGTTCGCGGATCAGGAACGCCTGTTTGTCGGCCTCTGACCAGCTTTCGTAGTCTCCGATGCCGAGGTAGCGGGTCAGTTCACCCAATGCTTCGGTATGACGAGTACTCTCCTGGCGGATATCAATACGCACCAGCGGTACGCCGAAACATTTCACGCGGCGCAGAGTATCGAGCAGATCGCCGTTGGCGATAATCCCCATGCCACATGCCTGAAGTGACTGGTAGCAAGCGTAGAGCGGCTCCCATAATTCTTCGTTCTGTGTCAGCAGGCCTTCCGGTTTTGGCAGTTCTTCACCTTTCAGGCGCGCTTCCAGCCACGCCTGGGTCGCCATCAGGCGAGAACGCAGGTTTTTCATCAGATAGCGATACGGCTCTGCAGCACCTTCTTCACCGACCAGCGCCAGCAGTTCAGGTGTTGCTTCAACCATCGACAACTCGGAGACCAGAACCTGAATATCTTTCAGGAACAGGTCAGTTGCTTTCCAGCGACTGAGCAGAAGTACGTGACGGGTGATGTCGGCGGTGACGTTTGGGTTGCCATCGCGGTCGCCGCCCATCCACGAGGTAAAACGAACCGGAACAAATTCTACCGGCAGTTTGTAGCCCAGGTTTTCTTCCAGTTGCTCATTCAGTTCGCGCAGGTAATTCGGCACGCCCTGCCACAGGCTGTTTTCTACTACTGCAAAACCCCATTTGGCTTCATCAATTGGGCTTGGGCGTAGTTTGCGGATTTCATCGGTATGCCACGACTGAGCGATCAACTGGCGCAGACGGCGCATTAATTGGTGATGTTCGTAGTCAGCGAGATCTTTGTTGTCGAGCTGTTTTAAGCAGGCGTTCACTTCCACCATTTTGTGGATCAGTGTGCGGCGGGTGATTTCGGTTGGGTGTGCGGTAAGAACCAGTTCCAGCGACAACGATTCAACCGCTTTTTTGATAGTTTCTTCGCTAAGGTCTGGCTGGTTTTTTAGTTTACGCAGGGTACGGGCGATCACTTCCGGATTGCTGGCAGCCTCACCTTTTGGCGAAATGCTGTGGTATTGCTCGGCGGTGTTGGCCAGGTTCAGGAACTGGCTAAACGCACGCGCAACGGGTAGCAGCTCATCGTTCGACAAATTTTGTAAGGTGGTGAGCAACTCCTGGCGGTTAGCATCATTGCCAGCGCGTGAAGATTTGGACAACTTACGGATAGTTTCTACGCGTTCAAGAATGTGTTCTCCCAACGCATCCTTGATGGTTTCTCCCAGCACTTTGCCGAGCATACTGACATTACTGCGCAACGCGGAATATTGTTCGTTCATATGACCCCAGACACCCCATCTTATCGTTTGATAGCCCTGTATCCTTCACGTCGCATTGGCGCGAATATGCTCGGGCTTTGCTTTTCGTCGTCTTTTATAAAGCCACGTAAACGCGGTGACGTCAAATGCTGCGAAATCGCTTCAGCAAACGAATAAATAGCAGGGATTTACGCCATTAAATTCACGACGTTTTAAATAAGCGTAACTTATGGGAATGTTAAAAATTCGCCTCGCGTAACACCAAATACGTAGGTCGGATAAGATGCGCAAGCATCGCATCCGACATTACTGCGGTGCTGGAGTTTGGCAACAGTGCCGGATGCGGCGCGAGCGCCTTATCCGGCCTACGGTTGGGCATCATTTGAGTCACTGTAGGTCGGATAAGATGCG
>NZ_KE137148.1:69762-128771 GCF_000408525.1 Escherichia sp. KTE96
TCCGGCCTACGGTTGGGCATCATTTGAGTCACTGTAGGTCAGATAAGATGCGCAAGCATCGCATCCGACATTATTGCGGCGCTGGAGTTTGGCAGCAGTGCCGGATGCGGCGCGAGCGCTTTGTCCGGCCTACGTTTTAATGCCAGCAAAAATGGTGAATCACCTGGGTGATCAACTCGCGGGTGGGTTTAATAAACCGTGTCTCCAGATATTCATCAGGCTGATGGGCTTGATTGATTGAACCTGGTCCTAACACCAGCGTCGGGCATAGCGTCTGAATAAACGGTGCTTCGGTACAGTAGTTCACCACTTCGGTCTGTGCGCCGAGCAATTTCTCAACCACTTCAACCAGTTGATGATTCGGCGGGCACTCATAACCAGGGATCGGCGGATGCAGCTCTTCGACCGTCAGACGACCCGGCCAGCGTTCGCTTACCGGTGCCAGCGCGTCGTTGAGCAAGCCGTTAAGTTCATTGAGCGTCATGCCTGGCAGCGGACGAATATCCATATGCAACTCACAGCAGGCGCAAATTCGGTTAGATGCGTCACCGCCGTGAATATGCCCGAGGTTGAGCGTGGGATACGGTACGGTAAACGCTTCATAGTGATAGCGTTCTTTAAGGTCGTCACGTAATTGTAAAATATGGCCGATGGCGTCATGCATCAGCTCGATGGCATTCACCCCGCGTGCCGGATCGCTGGAGTGCCCCGACTGACCCATAATGCGAATGGCGTTAGAAATATGGCCTTTATGTGCGCGTACCGGTTGCAGTGACGTCGGTTCGCCAATGATGGCGCAATCCGGGCGCAGGGCGGTGGTTTCGGCAAAATAACGCGCTCCGGCCATACTGGTTTCTTCATCGGCAGTCGCCAGAATGTAGAGCGGCTTTGCAAGCTTCGTGACGTCGACATCGCGTAGTGCATCAAGGATAAACGCAAAGAAGCCTTTCATGTCGGCGGTGCCCAGACCATAGAGCTTGCCGTCATGCTCAGTCAGCGTAAACGGATCGCGCGTCCAGCGCCCGTCATCAAACGGCACGGTATCGGTATGCCCCGCCAGCAACAAGCCGCCAGCGCCGTGTCCGCAACTTGCCAGCATATTAAATTTGTTGCGTGTTCCCGGCACGGGCTGCACTTCCACATTGAAGCCCAAATCTTTGAACCAACCCGCCAGCAGAGTGATTAAATCTGCATTGCTTTGATCGAGCGCTTCTTCCGTGGCGCTTATTGAAGGTGTGGCAATCAGAGCACGGTAGATCTCGATAAATGGCGGTAATTTGTTTTTCATTGTTGACACACCTCTGGTCATGATAGTATCAATATTCATGCATTAATTGTGAATAAAAATACAATAACGTTGAGCGTAATAAAACCCACCAGCCGTAAGGTGAATGTTTTACGTTTAGCCAGGCAAACAGACATAAGAAGGTGAATAGCCCCGATGTTGAATACGCTGATTGTGGGTGCCAGTGGTTACGCTGGCGCAGAGCTAGTGACCTATGTAAATCGCCATCCGCATATGAACATAACCGCTTTGACTGTTTCAGCGCAAAGCAATGATGCGGGAAAGTTAATCTCCGATTTGCATCCGCAGCTCAAAGGCATCGTTGATCTGCCGCTGCAGCCGATGTCGGATATCAGCGAGTTTAGCCCAGGGGTGGATGTGGTGTTTCTCGCCACTGCCCATGAAGTTAGCCACGATTTAGCACCGCAGTTTCTTGATGCAGGCTGTGTGGTATTCGACCTTTCCGGCGCATTCCGCGTTAACGACGCCGCCTTCTATGAAAAATATTACGGCTTTACCCATCAATACCCGGAACTGCTGGAGCAAGCCGCTTATGGTCTGGCGGAGTGGTGCGGCAATAAATTAAAAGAAGCGAATTTGATTGCGGTGCCGGGGTGTTACCCGACGGCAGCGCAGTTGGCGCTTAAACCGTTGATTGATGCCGATCTTCTAGATCTCAATCAGTGGCCGGTCATCAACGCCACCAGCGGTGTAAGCGGTGCAGGACGTAAGGCAGCGATTTCTAACAGCTTTTGTGAAGTCAGCCTGCAACCATACGGTGTCTTTACCCATCGCCATCAACCGGAGATCGCTACACACCTTGGTGCTGACGTGATCTTCACCCCGCATCTGGGCAATTTCCCGCGCGGCATTCTGGAAACGATTACCTGCCGTCTGAAACCGGGCGTGACCCAGGCGCAAGTAGCACAAGTGTTGCAACAGGCATATGCGCATAAACCGCTGGTACGGTTGTATGACAAAGGCGTTCCGGCGCTGAAAAACGTTGTCGGGCTACCGTTCTGCGATATCGGTTTTGCCGTTCAGGGCGAGCATCTGATTGTGGTGGCGACCGAAGACAACTTATTGAAAGGTGCGGCGGCACAGGCAATCCAGTGTGCCAATATTCGTTTCGGCTATGCGGAAACGCAGTCTCTTATTTAAGGGTGCAATGATGAATCCATTAATTATCAAACTGGGCGGCGTATTGCTGGATAGTGAAGAGGCGCTGGAACGGCTGTTTAGCGCACTGGTGAATTATCGCGAGTCTCATCAGCGTCCGTTGGTGATTGTTCACGGCGGCGGCTGCGTGGTGGATGAGTTGATGAAAGGGTTGAATCTGCCGGTGAAAAAGAAAAACGGCCTGCGCGTGACGCCTGCGGATCAGATAGACATTATCACTGGCGCACTGGCGGGAACGGCAAATAAAACCCTGCTGGCGTGGGCGAAGAAACATCAGATTGCTGCTGTGGGGCTGTTTCTCGGTGATGGCGACAGCGTCAAAGTGACCCAGCTCGATGAAGAGTTGGGCCATGTTGGACTGGCGCAGCCAGGTTCGCCTAAGCTTATCAACACGTTGCTGGAAAACGGTTATTTGCCGGTGGTCAGCTCTATTGGTGTGACGGACGAAGGGCAACTGATGAACGTCAATGCTGACCAGGCCGCGACGGCACTGGCGGCAACGCTGGGTGCGGATCTGATTTTGCTTTCTGATGTCAGTGGCATCCTCGACGGTAAAGGGCAACGAATTGCTGAGATGACCGCGGCGAAAGCAGAACAACTGATTGAGCAGGGCATTATTACTGACGGCATGATTGTGAAAGTGAATGCGGCGCTGGACGCTGCACGCACGCTGGGCCGCCCGGTGGACATCGCCTCCTGGCGTCATGCGGAACAGCTTCCGGCACTGTTTAACGGTATGCCGATGGGGACGCGGATTTTAGCTTAATTTTTGTTGGCCGGAGGCACAGCTTCCGGCATTGAATTTCAAAATAAGGAAACAGAGTTATGGCACTTTGGGGCGGGCGTTTTACTCAGGCAGCAGATCAACGGTTCAAACAATTTAATGACTCATTGCGCTTTGATTACCGTCTGGCGGAGCAGGATATTGTCGGCTCTGTAGCCTGGTCCAAAGCCCTGGTAACGGTAGGTGTGTTGACCGCAGAAGAGCAGGTGCAACTAGAAGAGGCGCTGAACGTGCTGCTGGAAGACGTTCGCGCCAGGCCACAACAAATCCTCGAAAGCGACGCCGAAGATATCCATAGCTGGGTGGAAGGTAAACTGATCGACAAAGTGGGTCAGTTAGGCAAAAAACTGCATACCGGGCGTAGCCGTAATGACCAGGTAGCTACTGACCTGAAATTGTGGTGCAAAGAGATGGTCAGCGAGTTGCTGGCGGCTAACCGCCAGTTGCAATCGGCGTTGGTGGAAACGGCGCAAAATAATCAGGACGCAGTGATGCCGGGTTATACCCACCTGCAACGCGCTCAACCGGTGACGTTCGCTCACTGGTGCCTGGCCTATGTTGAGATGCTGGCGCGTGATGAAAGCCGTTTGCAGGACGCGCTTAAGCGTCTGGATGTCAGCCCGTTAGGTTGTGGTGCGCTGGCGGGAACGGCCTATGACATTGACCGTGAACAACTGGCTGGCTGGCTGGGTTTTGCCTCGGCAACGCGTAACAGCCTGGACAGCGTTTCTGACCGTGATCACGTACTGGAACTGCTTTCTGCCGCCGCCATCGGCATGGTGCATCTGTCGCGTTTTGCCGAAGATCTCATTTTCTTTAACACCGGCGAAGCGGGTTTTGTCGAACTGTCTGATCGCGTGACTTCCGGTTCATCCTTAATGCCGCAGAAGAAAAACCCGGATGCGCTGGAGCTGATTCGTGGGAAATGTGGTCGTGTCCAGGGCGCATTAACCGGCATGATGATGACTCTGAAAGGGTTGCCGCTGGCCTATAACAAAGACATGCAGGAAGACAAAGAGGGCTTGTTCGACGCACTCGACACCTGGCTGGATTGCCTGCATATGGCGGCGCTGGTGCTGGATGGGATTCAGGTGAAACGCCCGCGTTGTCAGGAAGCGGCGCAACAGGGTTACGCTAACGCCACTGAACTGGCGGATTATCTGGTGGCAAAAGGCGTACCGTTCCGCGAGGCGCACCATATTGTGGGTGAAGCGGTGGTGGAAGCCATTCGTCAAGGCAAACCACTGGAAGAACTGCCGCTGGCTGAGTTGCAGAAATTCAGCAAGGTGATTGGAGAAGATGTGTATCCGATTCTGTCGTTGCAATCGTGCCTCGACAAACGTGCGGCAAAAGGCGGCGTCTCACCGCAGCAGGTGGCGCAGGCGATTGCTTTTGCAAAGGCGCGGTTGGTGTAACTTGTTTATATCGCTCCCCTGAAAACGGGGAGTTTGCCTTATCATGCCTACGTAGTGTTGCGCTTTGTAAGCCAGATAAGGCGTTTACGCCGCATCTGGCAGGAATTTATCATCATCCTGATGCCCCTGAGTTTTACGTCCAGCCACAGCCATTCTTCGTCACATTCCTTTTAATTCTTGCGTCTTCTTTACGTTTACTTTTCCTATAAAAATCATTTTCAAATACATCAAACAATACATATTTTAATTAATTGAATATAATTAATTTCTATTGCTGTGTTCATTTTTAAGATTAATGGAATTTGTTATGTGATTATTTAACGTGTTGTTTTAACGATGATGGTTAATATTGTAGACAATATTTGAGGATATTTCTGTTCCTCGGCGGAAAATTTTATTTTTAATGTGATCACGGTTGAATAATCACTTTTTCTTCCTTGTATGGTAGTAGGCATAAAATTAAGTTTAAAACGTCTATTTAAAACACAGGAGAGTGCAATAATGAAAATTATTGCTGCGGACGTTTTTGTCACTTGCCCCGGGCGTAATTTCGTTACGCTTAAAATAACCACTGAAAGCGGACTTTGTGGGCTGGGAGATGCCACATTAAATGGTCGTGAATTGTCGGTCGCTTCCTATCTGAAAGATCATCTTTGTCCACAATTAATAGGTCGCGATGCCAGCCGTATCGAAGATATCTGGCAATTCTTTTATAAAGGTGCTTACTGGCGGCGTGGCCCCGTCACGATGTCGGCAATCTCTGCCATTGATATGGCGTTATGGGATATCAAAGCTAAAGCAGCCAATATGCCGCTGTATCAACTGCTGGGTGGCGCTTCTCGCGAGGGCGTGATGGTCTATTGCCACACCACCGGGCGTACAATTGATGAAGTCCTTGAAGACTATGCAAAACACCAGCAAATGGGCTTTAAGGCGATTCGGGTGCAGTGCGGCGTGCCGGGTATGCAAACTACCTATGGCCTGGCGAAGGGAAAAGGGCTGGCTTACGAACCGGCAACCAAAGGCCAGTGGCCGGAAGAACAATTGTGGTCTTCAGAAAAGTATCTCGATTTTACGCCGAAGCTCTTTGAGGCCGTGCGCAACAAGTTCGGTTTTAATGAACATCTGTTGCATGACATGCACCATCGCCTTACCCCTATTGAAGCGGCGCGCTTTGGTAAGAGCATTGAAGATTACCGCCTGTTCTGGATGGAAGACCCGACACCTGCCGAGAATCAGGAGTGTTTCCGTTTGATTCGCCAGCATACCGTGACACCAATTGCGGTCGGAGAAGTCTTTAATAGTATCTGGGATTGTAAGCAGTTAATCGAAGAGCAGTTAATTGACTATATCCGCACGACGATTACCCATACTGGTGGAATTACCGGGATGCGACGGATTGCCGATTTTGCATCGCTTTATCAGGTGCGTACCGGTTCGCATGGCCCTTCTGATTTATCGCCCATTTGCCATGCGGCAGCGCTGCATTTTGATCTCTGGGTGCCTAACTTCGGTGTTCAGGAGTACATGGGTTATTCCGAACAAATGCTTGAGGTCTTCCCGCATAGCTGGCGCTTCGACGCGGGTTATATGCACCCAGGCGATGAACCAGGGCTGGGTATCTCCTTTGATGAGAAGCTGGCGGCGAAATATCCGTATGATCCGGCGTATCTCCCCGTTGCGCGTCTGGAAGACGGTACATTGTGGAATTGGTAGTGATTTAAGCGAAACCGTATATCTGTCGCTTAATTTATTTATTGAGTAATCAAATCTATTCAATTTTCTCAAGGAGTATAAAAATGGATGTTGATTTGCCAGGTAGTGTTGCGGGTAATAAACCGCAACGGATTCGCCGTATTCAGACGGTGGCGCTGGTTTTATTATTTATGGCGGGAATCGTTAATTTTCTCGATCGCTCATCATTGAGCGTGGCAGGCGAGGCGATTCGTGGCGAGTTAGGATTATCAGCCACAGAGTTTGGCGTTTTACTTTCTGCATTTTCTCTGTCTTATGGTTTTTCACAACTGCCTTCCGGTATTTTGTTAGATCGTTTTGGTCCACGAATTGTGTTAGGCGCAGGATTAATATTCTGGTCATTAATGCAGGCATTAACAGGAATGGTTAATTCCTTTAGCCACTTTATTATTATGCGTATTGGACTGGGTATTGGTGAAGCGCCGTTTATGCCTGCGGGGGTGAAATCTATCACCGACTGGTATGCGCAAAAAGAACGCGGCACGGCGCTGGGGATCCTTAACTCATCTACCGTTATCGGTCAGGCCATCGCGCCCCCTGTTCTTGTATTGATGCAACTGGCGTGGGGCTGGAGGACGATGTTTGTCATCATCGGCCTGGCGGGGATTCTGGTTGGGATTTGCTGGTACGCATGGTATCGCAACCGGGCGCAGTTTGTCCTGACCGATGAAGAACGAGCGTATCTCTCTGCACCGGTTAAGCCGCGTCCACAATTGCAATTTAGCGAGTGGCTGGCGCTGTTTAAACATCGGACAACCTGGGGGATGATTTTAGGTTTCGCTGGTGTCAACTATACCGGTTGGCTCTACATTGCGTGGTTACCCGGTTATTTGCAGGCTGCGCAAGGTTTCAGTCTGGCAAAAACCGGCTGGGTGGCGGCGATTCCTTTCCTTGCGGCGGCAGTCGGGATGTGGATCAACGGTATTGTTGTCGATAGACTGGCGAAAAAAGGCTACGACCTGGCGAAGACGCGTAAAACGGCCATTGTTTGCGGTTTGATGATGTCGGCATTAGGGACGTTGCTGGTGGTGCAATCTTCCTCGCCTGCGCAGGCGGTGGCGTTTATCTCAATGGCGCTGTTCTGCGTGCATTTCGCGGGAACATCGGCATGGGGACTGGTGCAGGTGATGGTGTCAGAAACAAAAGTGGCTTCCATCGCTGGTATTCAAAACTTTGGCAGTTTTGTCTTTGCTTCCTTTGCCCCGATCGTGACCGGCTGGGTAGTGGATACTACGCACTCGTTTAATCTGGCGCTGGTTATTGCGGCCTGCGTGACCTTCATCGGCGCGCTGTGTTACTTCTTTATCGTCAAAGATCGCATTGAATAAATATTGGGTCTGGCTCTCTTGTGGGAGCCGGGCGAAATAAAAAAAAGCGGATCCTGGAGATCCGCAAAAGTTCACGTTGGCTTTAGTTATTCGAGTTGAGAAACTCTCGAAACGGGCAGTGACTTCAAGGGTTAAAGAGGTGCCGCTCCGTTTCTGTGAGCAATTATCAGTCAGAATGCTTGATAGGGATAATCGTTCGTTGCTATGCTACCTATCGCCATGAACTATCGTGGCGATGGAGGATGGATAATGAATATTCGTGATCTTGAGTACCTGGTGGCATTGGCCGAACACCGCCATTTTCGCCGTGCGGCAGATTCCTGCCACGTCAGCCAGCCAACCCTGAGTGGGCAAATTCGTAAGCTGGAAGATGAGCTGGGCGTGATGTTGCTGGAGCGGACCAGCCGTAAAGTGTTATTCACCCAGGCGGGAATGCTGCTGGTGGATCAGGCGCGTACCGTGCTGCGTGAGGTGAAAGTCCTTAAAGAGATGGCAAGCCAGCAGGGCGAGACCATGTCCGGGCCGCTGCACATTGGTTTGATTCCAACGGTCGGGCCTTACCTGCTACCGCATATTATCCCGATGCTGCACCAGGCTTTTCCGAAGCTGGAAATGTATCTGCATGAAGCCCAGACCCATCAATTACTGGCGCAACTGGACAGCGGCAAACTCGACTGTGTGATCCTCGCACTGGTGAAGGAGAGCGAAGCATTCATTGAAGTGCCGTTGTTTGATGAGCCAATGCTGTTGGCAATCTATGAAGATCACCCGTGGGCTGATCGTGAATGTGTACCGATGGCCGATCTGGCCGGGGAAAAACTGCTGATGCTGGAAGATGGTCACTGTCTGCGCGATCAGGCAATGGGCTTCTGCTTTGAAGCGGGGGCGGATGAAGATACACACTTCCGCGCGACCAGTCTGGAGACGCTGCGTAACATGGTGGCGGCTGGTAGCGGTATCACTTTACTGCCTGCGCTGGCCGTGCCGCCGGAGCGTAAACGTGATGGCGTTGTTTATCTGCCGTGCATTAAGCCAGAACCACGCCGCACTGTTGGCCTGGTTTACCGTCCGGGTTCGCCGCTGCGCAGTCGCTATGAGCAACTGGCAGAGGCCATCCGTGCAAGAATGGATGGCCATTTCGGTAAAACGTTAAAACAGGCGATTTAAGCCGTTTAGCGCCGCGACCCGATAGGCTTCCGCCATAGTCGGGTAGTTAAAGGTGGTGTTGACGAAGTACTCAATCGTGTTGCCGCCACCTTTCTGTTCCATAATCGCCTGACCGATATGAATAATTTCGGCAGCGCGCTCACCAAAGCAGTGAATTCCCAGAATCTCTTTTGTTTCCCGATGGAACAAAATTTTCAACGTGCCCACGTTCATCCCGACAATTTGCGCACGAGCCAGATGTTTAAACTGGGCGCGGCCCACTTCATACGGCACTTTCATCGCGGTCAGTTGCTGTTCCGTTTTACCGACCGAGCTGATTTCCGGAATGGTGTAGATGCCGGTAGGGATATCTTCAATCAGATGCGCGGTGGCTTCGCCTTTCACCAGCGCCTGTGCGGCAATGCGTCCCTGGTCGTAGGCCGCCGACGCCAGGCTTGGATAACCAATCACGTCGCCCACCGCGTAAACGTGCGGCTGCGCGGTCTGGTACATGCTGTTGACCTTTAGCTGACCGCGGCTGTCAGTTTCCAGTCCAATGTTCTGTAACGCCAGTGAATCGGTATTACCGGTGCGACCGTTGGCATAGAGCAGGCAGTCTGCTTTCAGCTTTTTGCCTGACTTCAGGTGCATGATCACGCCGTCGTCACAGCCTTCGATCTTCTCGTACTCTTCGTTGTGACGGATCACCACGCCACTGTTCCAGAAGTGATAGGAGAGAGAATCTGACATCTCCTGATCCAGAAATGCCAGCAGGCGATCACGGGTGTTGATCAGATCGACTTTCACATCCATTCCACGGAAGATCGACGCATATTCGCAGCCGATCACCCCGGCACCGTAGATAAGTACATGGCGCGGTTCGTGATGCATGCTAAGAATCGAGTCGCTGTCGTAAATGCGCGGATGGGTAAAATCGACGTCTGCCGGATGATAAGGGCGAGAACCGCAGGCAATGACATATTTTTCTGCGGTCAGCGTTTCGACCGTGCCGTCAGGGCAATCCAGCGCCAACGTGTGCTCGTCAACAAAGCGAGCGTTCCCCTGCAATATTTCGCAGTGATTACGTTCGTAAAATCCCTGACGCATGCGCGTTTGTTGATTAATCACATTATCGGCATGGTTGAGGATATCGGCAAAAGAAGAGCGGAGCAGCCGTGAATGATCGCTATAAAGAGGGTTTTGATTAAATTCTATAATGCGGCTGACAGCGTGACGGAGGGCTTTCGACGGAATGGTGCCCCAGTGGGTGCAACCGCCGCCAACATTTTGATAACGCTCGATAACTGCGACGCGCGCACCTTGCTTAACCAGACCCATTGCAGCGCCTTCGCCGCCGGGGCCGGAACCTATTACTATGGCATCGTAATCGTAGGAATGTGACATGGTAGGGCTTACCTGTTCTTATACATAAAAGCAACAGAATGGTAACATTTTATCGCGGGTAAGCCAATTGATCCCCGTCATTTATCTGGTTATATCGTGAGCGGCCTTTGCTTTGTCTGCTCCTTCCCTGTCTCATTAATTCGCAATTAAACGCTTTTTCTTATGGCAGATAGTTTTATCTTGCTGAAAAGTGCCTTTTTGTTATTGTCTCCGTGAAATCATTTTATAAAACAAATAGATAAATATTTCATATTGATTGGTTATTTGTATTTATACCATCAATGCAATCCGTTAATTAGCCTGTTTATCAGTGAATAAAGGAATAGCCGATGATCGAACACTCTATTCGTGGGTTTGAGGAAGAACTGCGCGAGATCCGCCATCAGATCCATGAAAATCCGGAGCTGGGGTTAAAGGAGTTTAAAACCAGTGCGCTGGTGGCGGAAAAGTTACGCCTGTGGGGTTATGAAGTTGAACAAGGGCTGGCGACGACGGGCGTGGTCGCTACCTTAAAAGTCGGTGACGGAGAGAAAAGTATTGGCTTGCGTGCCGATATGGATGCGCTGCCAATTTATGAAAATAGCGGTAAGTCCTGGGCCAGTAAACATCCCGGTTTAATGCATGCCTGCGGGCATGACGGACATACCACAATATTGCTGGGTGCCGCGCGCTATCTTGCTGAAACCCGCCGCTTTAACGGCACGTTGCGCCTTATCTTCCAGCCAGCGGAAGAAATGATTAACGGCGGCGAGATCATGGTTAAAGAAGGACTTTTTGACCGTTTCCCCTGCGATGTCATTTTCGGCATGCATAACATGCCCGGTCTGCCAGTGGGTAAGTTTTATTTCCAGCCCGGAGCGCTGATGGCGTCAATGGATCAATTCTATATTACGGTTCGTGGTTGTGGCGGACACGGTGCGATCCCTCACAAAGCGATTGATCCGGTGCTGGTTGCCGCACATATCACCACCGCATTACAAAGCATTGTGTCGCGCAATGTCGATCCGCTGGAAGCCGCAGTCATTACCGTCGGCAGTATTGTTGCGGGTGAGGCCGCTAACGTCATTCCTGATAGTGCTGAGATGAAAATTAGCGTCCGCTCTCTTAGCCGTGAAACCCGGCAACTTCTGTTGGCCCGTATTCCCGCTCTGGCACAAGCCCAGGCTATCAGCTTTGGTGCTACGGCTGATGTGACGCATGTTAACGGTACTCCGGTGTTGGTCAACGATGAAGAGATGGCGCGCTTTGCCTGGCAGGTGGCGTGTAAAACGTTTGGTGAAGATCGGGCCGGGTTTGGCATCAAGCCTCTGATGGGCAGTGAAGATTTCTCTTTCATGCTGGAAGCCCAGCCGAAAGGTGCTTTTTTGCTGTTCGGTAATGGCGATGTCGGGGAAGGGGCATGCATGGTGCATAACCCAGGTTACGACTTCAACGATGCAAGTCTGGTTCCGGCAAGCAGCTACTGGGGCGCACTGGTGGAAGCCTGGCTGCAATAAATAAAACAACACACAACATCACTATCTGGCAAGGAACATGGAATGACGGCGATCGTAAATGAAACAGTGGACGTAAGGAAAAAGCCCAGCGGCAAACGGGTGATTTTTGCCTCGGCGTTTGGCAATGCGCTCGAATTTTTTGATTTTGGCGTTTACAACTTTTTTGTGGTCTATATCAGCACGCTTTTCTTTCCACCCAGTGCCGATCACAATGTCGCGCTGTTACTGGCATTTGCAACGTTTGGCGTGAGCTTTTTTATGCGCCCGCTTGGTGGGATTATCGTTGGTGCCTGGGCCGATCGTTTCGGGCGTAAACCGGCGATGGTGTTTACCATTGCCCTGATGAGTCTCGGTACGCTGATGATCGGCATTGCGCCAACATATGCGACGGCGGGATATTGGGGAACAGCGACGCTGGTGCTGGCGCGCCTGATTCAGGGCGTTGCGGCAGGCGGTGAAGTCGGTGCCTCAATGTCTTTGCTGGTTGAGTCAGCTCCGGCAAATCGTCGCGGCTTTTACAGTAGCTGGTCGCTGGCGACCCAGGGGCTGGCAACGACCTTTGGTGGTGTCGTCGCTTTGGGTTTGAGCGCATGGCTGCCGTTCGCCACAGGTTCAGAAACCGTAATGGCGGAGTGGGGCTGGCGTGTACCGTTTTTTATTGGTGTGCTGTTAGCGCCCATCGGTTGCTGGCTGCGCCTGAGTCTGGAAAACGATGTGCCTGAACCTGTGCACCATAAAAAAGCCGCAGCCACCGAAAGCGCGTTTTCTCTGCTCTTGCAACATAAAGCAACCATCGTTAATGGTGTTTTACTCGCTATTGGTAGTACGGTTGCAACCTATATCTCCCTCTTTTACTACGGCACCTGGGCTGCGAAGTATCTGGCGATGCCTCAACACTATTCTCATGCAGCGATGTTACTGGCGGGCGTTATTACGTTTGTGGGGGCGTTGTTGGTGGGGATGCTGTGTGATTCGGTCGGGCGTAAAAAGCTGATTTTAATCTCCCGGGTGATGGTGTTGATCTGTAGCTGGCCATCGTTCTGGCTGTTGGTGAATTATCCCAGTCCCGGCATGTTGCTGACGGTGGTTTTCGTGATGGTCAGCTTCACCACGCTTGGCGGTGTACCGGTAATGTTGCTGATTTCCGAACTGTTACCGAAACGGATTCGGGCATTGGGCTTCGCACTGGTTTATAGCATTGGCGTAGCAATCTTCGGCGGGTTTGCGCAATACTTTGCCACGCAATCCATTGTGTTACTGGATAGCCTGACGGCGCCAGCGTGGTATCTGGGCGGAGGTACGTTGTTGTCGATGCTGGCGTTGTTGTTTGTGAAAGAACCGGCTAAAGAGTTGCAGTAAATGTGTTTTATTGCGTTACCGTTCATTCACAACACTGGAGCAATCCAGTATGTTCATTCTCTGGTATAGTGCCAACAGTACTTTTGGCAAGGATTTAGACATCGTGATGGGCGTAAGAGCGCAACAAAAAGAAAAAACCCGCCGTTCTCTGGTGGAAGCCGCATTTAGCCAATTAAGTGCTGAACGTAGCTTCGCCAGCCTGAGTTTGCGTGAAGTGGCGCGTGAAGCGGGCATTGCTCCCACCTCTTTTTATCGGCATTTCCGCGACGTAGACGAACTTGGTCTGACCATGGTTGATGAGAGCGGTTTAATGCTGCGCCAACTCATGCGCCAGGCGCGTCAGCGTATTGCTAAAGGCGGGAGTGTGATCCGCACCTCGGTCTCCACATTTATGGAGTTCATCGGTAATAATCCGAACGCCTTCCGGTTATTATTGCGGGAACGCTCCGGCACCTCCGCTGCGTTCCGTGCCGCTGTTGCGCGTGAAATTCAGCACTTCATTGCGGAACTTGCGGACTATCTGGAACTCGAAAACCATATGCCTCGTGCGTTTACTGAAGCGCAAGCCGAAGCAATGGTGACGATTGTCTTCAGTGCGGGTGCCGAGGCGTTGGATGTCGGCGTCGAACAACGTCGGCAATTAGAAGAGCGACTGGTACTGCAACTGCGAATGATTTCGAAAGGGGCTTATTACTGGTATCGCCGTGAACAAGAAAAAACCGCAATTATTCCGGGAAATGTGAAGGACGAGTAATGAAACAAGCAAATCAAGATAGAGGTACGCTGCTGCTGGCGCTGGTTGCAGGCTTATCGATCAATGGTACTTTTGCGGCGCTGTTTAGCTCCATTGTGCCATTTTCTGTATTCCCGATTATTTCCCTGGTGCTGACGGTCTACTGCCTGCATCAACGTTATCTTAATCGCACTATGCCGGTAGGTTTGCCGGGTCTGGCTGCTGCCTGTTTTATTCTCGGTGTTCTGCTGTACAGCACGGTGGTTCGTGCGGAATATCCGGATATCGGTTCTAACTTCTTCCCGGCCGTGCTGTCCGTCATTATGGTGTTCTGGATTGGCGCGAAGATGCGTAACCGTAAGCAGGAAATTGCTGAGTAATCAGTATCATGCTGGATGCTGGCGCATCCAGCATGGGTTTTACTTAGCGGTTAGTAATACGCCGCACTCCATATGGTGCGTGTAGGGGAACTGATCAAACAGAGCCAGACGTTTAACCTTGTGCGTCTGGCTTAATGTTTCCAGATTCTTACATAACGTTTCCGGGTTGCAGGAGATATACAAAATACGCGGATACGCCTGCACCATTTTCTCGGTTTCACTGTCCAGACCGCTGCGCGGTGGGTCGACAAAAATGGTTTCGCACTGATAACTCTTCAGGTCGATACCTTGCAGACGGTTAAACTCACGCACGCCATTCATCGCTTGAGTAAACTCTTCCGCCGCCATACGAATAATTTGTACGTTATCTATATGGTTAGCAGCAATATTGTATTGCGCGGCAGCGACCGACGGCTTGGCGATTTCGGTGGCTAATACTCGATCAAAATTGCGCGCCAGAGCTAATGAAAAATTACCGTTGCCGCAGTACAACTCCAGTAAATCGCCTTTTGAGCCTTTGGTAACATCCAGCGCCCATTCCAGCATCTGAATATTCATCGCCGCGTTTGGCTGGGTGAAGCTGTTTTCTACCTGACGGTAGATCATCTCTTTCCCTGCGACCGGCAGACGCTCATCAATGTAATCCTGATCCAGCTCGATTTTTGTTTTCGTTGCCCGACCAATCAAATGCACATTCAGATTCTGCGCTCGCAGTGCATCGCGCAGGGCTTCTGCCTGCTGACGCCACTCGTCATCCAGTTTTTTATGGTACAGCAGAGAAACGACGGCCTGATTGCTCAATGTGGTGAGGTAATCAATCTGGAACAGCTTGTGGCGCAGAACGGGATTATTACGCACACCCGCAATCATCGCCGTCATCAACTGGTTGATCAGTTCACTGGCGGCGGGGAAGCTATCTACGCGGATGCGGCTTTTGGTCTGTTGATCGAAAATGATGTGGTACAGGTCATCGCCATCGTGCCAGATGCGGAATTCTGCTCGCATCCGATAATGACTGACCGGCGAGCGAAACACTTCCGGAACCAGGTCAGAAAACGGCGCCATCATACTTTGTAAACGTACCACTTTTTCGGCTAACTGCGCTTCATACTGTTCTGTTGGAAGGTGTTCGGGGGTCATGATGTATCCTGAAAATGAAATGTACGCGGCGATTGTAGGGATTGCTCATCAGATGTCCAGATCTTGATGAATTCCTATTTATGCGCGACGTCTGGACAGCAACTTGTTACAACCTGTAGCATCCACTCGCCGGTCCTGTGAGTTAATAGGGAATCCAGTGCGAATCTGGAGCTGACGCGCAGCGGTAAGGAAAGGTGCGATGATTGCGTAATGCGGACACTGCCATCCGGTGGGAAGTCATCATCTCTTTGTATCCTCAGATACCCCTCCAAGCCCGAAGACCTGCCGGCCAACGTCGCATCTGGTTCTCATCATCGCGTAATATTGATGAAACCTGCGGCATCCTTCTTCTATTGTGGATGCTTTACAATGATTAAAAAAGCTTCGCTGCTGACGGCGTGTTCCGTCACAGCCTTTTCCGCTTGGGCACAGGACACCAGCCCGGATACTCTCGTTGTTACTGCTAACCGTTTTGAACAGCCTCGCAGCACTGTGCTTGCTCCAACTACCGTTGTGACACGTCAGGATATTGACCGCTGGCAGTCGGCCTCGGTGAACGATGTTCTACGTCGTCTGCCGGGCGTGGATATCACCCAGAATGGCGGTTCAGGTCAGCTCTCTTCTATTTTTATTCGTGGTACAAACGCCAGCCATGTATTGGTGTTAATTGATGGCGTACGCCTGAATTTGGCGGGGGTCAGTGGTTCTGCCGACCTTAGCCAATTCCCTATTGCGCTTGTCCAGCGAGTTGAATATATCCGTGGACCGCGATCTGCCGTTTATGGTTCTGATGCAATAGGCGGAGTGGTGAATATCATCACCACGCGGGATGAATCCGGCACGGAAATTTCAGCGGGATGGGGAAGTAATGGTTATCAGAACTACGATGTTTCTACGCAGCAACAACTGGGGGATAAAACACGGGTAACTCTGTTGGCCGATTATGCCCATACCCATGGATTTGATGTTGTCGCCTATGGCAATACCGGAATGCAAGCACAACCAGATAACGATGGTTTTTTAAGTAAAACACTTTATGGTGCGCTGGAGCATAATTTTACTGACACCTGGAGCGGCTTTGTGCGCGGCTATGGCTATGATAATCGTACCAATTATGACGCGTATTATTCTCCCGGCTCACCGTTACTCGATACCCGTAAACTCTATAGCCAAAGTTGGGACACCGGGCTGCGCTATAACGGCGAGTTGATTAAATCACAACTGATTACCAGTTACAGCCACAGCAAAGATTACAACTACGATCCGCATTATGGTCGTTATGATTCGTCCGCGACGCTCGATGAGATGAAGCAGTACACCGTCCAGTGGGCAAACAACGTCACCGTTGGTCACGGTAATATCGGCGCGGGTGTTGACTGGCAGAAGCAAACTACGACGCCAGGCACTGGATATGTTGCAGATGGGTATGATCAACGTAATACGGGGATCTATCTGACCGGGGTACAACAAGTTGGCGATTTTACGTTTGAAGGTGCTGCACGCAGCGATGATAACTCACAGTTTGGTCGTCATGGCACCTGGCAAACCAGTGCTGGTTGGGAGTTCATTGAAGGCTATCGCTTTATCGCTTCTTATGGCACGTCGTACAAGGCACCTAATCTTGGGCAACTGTACGGTTTCTACGGTAATCCGGATCTGAACCCCGAGAAAAGCAAACAGTGGGAAGGTGCGTTTGAGGGTTTAACCGCCGGGGTGAACTGGCGTATCTCCGGGTATCGTAACGATATCAGTGACCTGATCGATTATGACGATCACATCCTGAAATACTACAACGAAGGGAAAGCGCGGATTAAAGGCGTCGAGGCGACCGCCAATTTTGATACCGGACCGCTGACACATACGGTGAGTTACGATTATGTCGACGCACGTAATGCGATTACCGACACGCCGTTATTACGTCGTGCTAAACAGCAGGTGAAATATCAGCTCGACTGGCAACTGTATGATTTTGATTGGGGTATTACTTACCAGTATTTAGGTACTCGCTATGATAAGGATTACTCATCTTATCCCTATCAAACTGTGAAAATGGGCGGTGTGAGCTTGTGGGATATTGCGGTTGCATATCCGGTCACCTCTCATCTGACTGTTCGTGGTAAAATAGCCAACCTGTTCGACAAAGATTACGAGACAGTCTATGGCTACCAAACTGCAGGACGGGAATACACCTTGTCTGGCAGCTACACCTTCTGAACCACGTTCCACCGTGCTGGTGTTTGACTCCGGCGTCGGTGGGCTGTCGGTCTATGACGAGATCCGGCGTCTCTTACCGGATCTCCATTACATTTATGCTTTTGATAACGTCGCTTTCCCGTATGGCGAAAAAAGCGAAGAGTTTATTGTTGAGCGCGTGGTGGAAATTGTCACTGCAGTGCAAGAACGTTATCCCCTTGCATTGGCGGTGGTGGCTTGCAACACCGCCAGTACCGTTTCACTTCCTGCATTACGCGAAAAGTTTGACTTCCCGGTTGTCGGCGTCGTTCCGGCGATTAAACCCGCAGCGCGTCTGACCGCTAATGGCATTGTTGGACTGCTGGCAACTCGCGGAACAGTTAAACGTTCTTATACCCATGAGTTGATCGCGCGTTTCGCCAATGAATGCCAGATAGAAATGCTCGGTTCGGCAGAGATGGTCGAGCTGGCTGAAGCGAAGCTGCATGGCAATGAAGTTTCTCTGGATGCACTAAAGCGTATCTTGCGCCCGTGGTTAAGAATGAAAGAGCCGCCAGATACTGTTGTTCTGGGATGTACCCACTTCCCTCTATTACAAGATGAACTGTTGCAGGTGCTGCCAGAGGGAACCCGGTTGGTGGATTCAGGCGCAGCGATTGCCCGCCGAACGGCCTGGTTACTGGAGCATGAAGCCCCTGATGCAAAATCAGTCGATGCGAATATTGCCTTTTGTATGGCAATGACGCCAGAAGCTGAACAGTTATTGTCCGTTTTACAGCGTTACGGCTTTAAAACGCTCGAAAAACTGACAGTTTCAGGCTGATTTGATTGAAACTTGCGCATTCGGAAAATTATTTTAAATTTCCTCTTGTCAGGCCGGAATAACTCCCTATAATGCGCCACCACTGACACGGAACAACGGCAAATAAGCCGCCGGGTCAGCGGGGTTCTCCTGAGAACTTCGACAGAGAAAAGCGAAAAAATGCTTGACTCTGTAGCGGGAAAGCGTATTATGCACACCCCGCGCCGCTGAGAAAAAGCGAAGCGGCACTGCTCTTTAACAATTTATCAGACAATCTGTGTGGGCACTCGAAGATACGGATTCTTAACGTCGCAAGACGCTAAATGAATACCAAGTCTCAAGAGTGAACACGTAATTCATTACGAAGTTTAATTCTTTGAGCGTCAAACTTTTAAATTGAAGAGTTTGATCATGGCTCAGATTGAACGCTGGCGGCAGGCCTAACACATGCAAGTCGAACGGTAACAGAAAGAAGCTTGCTTCTTTGCTGACGAGTGGCGGACGGGTGAGTAATGTCTGGGAAACTGCCCGATGGAGGGGGATAACTACTGGAAACGGTAGCTAATACCGCATAACGTCGCAAGACCAAAGAGGGGGACCTTCGGGCCTCTTGCCATCGGATGTGCCCAGATGGGATTAGCTAGTAGGCGGGGTAACGGCCCACCTAGGCGACGATCTCTAGCTGGTCTGAGAGGATGACCAGCCACACTGGAACTGAGACACGGTCCAGACTCCTACGGGAGGCAGCAGTGGGGAATATTGCACAATGGGCGCAAGCCTGATGCAGCCATGCCGCGTGTATGAAGAAGGCCTTCGGGTTGTAAAGTACTTTCAGCGGGGAGGAAGGGAGTAAAGTTAATACCTTTGCTCATTGACGTTACCCGCAGAAGAAGCACCGGCTAACTCCGTGCCAGCAGCCGCGGTAATACGGAGGGTGCAAGCGTTAATCGGAATTACTGGGCGTAAAGCGCACGCAGGCGGTTTGTTAAGTCAGATGTGAAATCCCCGGGCTCAACCTGGGAACTGCATCTGATACTGGCAAGCTTGAGTCTCGTAGAGGGGGGTAGAATTCCAGGTGTAGCGGTGAAATGCGTAGAGATCTGGAGGAATACCGGTGGCGAAGGCGGCCCCCTGGACGAAGACTGACGCTCAGGTGCGAAAGCGTGGGGAGCAAACAGGATTAGATACCCTGGTAGTCCACGCCGTAAACGATGTCGACTTGGAGGTTGTGCCCTTGAGGCGTGGCTTCCGGAGCTAACGCGTTAAGTCGACCGCCTGGGGAGTACGGCCGCAAGGTTAAAACTCAAATGAATTGACGGGGGCCCGCACAAGCGGTGGAGCATGTGGTTTAATTCGATGCAACGCGAAGAACCTTACCTGGTCTTGACATCCACAGAACATTCCAGAGATGGGATGGTGCCTTCGGGAACTGTGAGACAGGTGCTGCATGGCTGTCGTCAGCTCGTGTTGTGAAATGTTGGGTTAAGTCCCGCAACGAGCGCAACCCTTATCCTTTGTTGCCAGCGGTCCGGCCGGGAACTCAAAGGAGACTGCCAGTGATAAACTGGAGGAAGGTGGGGATGACGTCAAGTCATCATGGCCCTTACGACCAGGGCTACACACGTGCTACAATGGCGCATACAAAGAGAAGCGACCTCGCGAGAGCAAGCGGACCTCATAAAGTGCGTCGTAGTCCGGATTGGAGTCTGCAACTCGACTCCATGAAGTCGGAATCGCTAGTAATCGTGGATCAGAATGCCACGGTGAATACGTTCCCGGGCCTTGTACACACCGCCCGTCACACCATGGGAGTGGGTTGCAAAAGAAGTAGGTAGCTTAACCTTCGGGAGGGCGCTTACCACTTTGTGATTCATGACTGGGGTGAAGTCGTAACAAGGTAACCGTAGGGGAACCTGCGGTTGGATCACCTCCTTACCTTAAAGAAGCGTTCTTTGAAGTGCTCACACAGATTGTCTGATGAAAATGAGCAGTAAAACCTCTACAGGCTTGTAGCTCAGGTGGTTAGAGCGCACCCCTGATAAGGGTGAGGTCGGTGGTTCAAGTCCACTCAGGCCTACCAAATTTGCACCGCAAATTTGAAGAGGTTTTAACTACATGTTATGGGGCTATAGCTCAGCTGGGAGAGCGCCTGCTTTGCACGCAGGAGGTCTGCGGTTCGATCCCGCATAGCTCCACCATCTCTGTAGTGATTAAATAAAAAATACTTCAGAGTGTACCTGCAAAGGTTCACTGCGAAGTTTTGCTCTTTAAAAATCTGGATCAAGCTGAAAATTGAAACACTGAACAACGAAAGTTGTTCGTGAGTCTCTCAAATTTTCGCAACACGATGATGGTTCGTAAGAAACATCTTCGGGTTGTGAGGTTAAGCGACTAAGCGTACACGGTGGATGCCCTGGCAGTCAGAGGCGATGAAGGACGTGCTAATCTGCGATAAGCGTCGGTAAGGTGATATGAACCGTTATAACCGGCGATTTCCGAATGGGGAAACCCAGTGTGATCCGTCACACTATCATTAACTGAATCCATAGGTTAATGAGGCGAACCGGGGGAACTGAAACATCTAAGTACCCCGAGGAAAAGAAATCAACCGAGATTCCCCCAGTAGCGGCGAGCGAACGGGGAGGAGCCCAGAGCCTGAATCAGTATGTGTGTTAGTGGAAGCGTCTGGAAAGGCGTGCGATACAGGGTGACAGCCCCGTACACAAAAATGCACATGCTGTGAGCTCGATGAGTAGGGCGGGACACGTGGTATCCTGTCTGAATATGGGGGGACCATCCTCCAAGGCTAAATACTCCTGACTGACCGATAGTGAACCAGTACCGTGAGGGAAAGGCGAAAAGAACCCCGGCGAGGGGAGTGAAAAAGAACCTGAAACCGTGTACGTACAAGCAGTGGGAGCCTCTTTAATGGGGTGACTGCGTACCTTTTGTATAATGGGTCAGCGACTTATATTCTGTAGCAAGGTTAACCGAATAGGGGAGCCGAAGGGAAACCGAGTCTTAACTGGGCGTTAAGTTGCAGGGTATAGACCCGAAACCCGGTGATCTAGCCATGGGCAGGTTGAAGGTTGGGTAACACTAACTGGAGGACCGAACCGACTAATGTTGAAAAATTAGCGGATGACTTGTGGCTGGGGGTGAAAGGCCAATCAAACCGGGAGATAGCTGGTTCTCCCCGAAAGCTATTTAGGTAGCGCCTCGTGAATTCATCTCCGGGGGTAGAGCACTGTTTCGGCAAGGGGGTCATCCCGACTTACCAACCCGATGCAAACTGCGAATACCGGAGAATGTTATCACGGGAGACACACGGCGGGTGCTAACGTCCGTCGTGAAGAGGGAAACAACCCAGACCGCCAGCTAAGGTCCCAAAGTCATGGTTAAGTGGGAAACGATGTGGGAAGGCCCAGACAGCCAGGATGTTGGCTTAGAAGCAGCCATCATTTAAAGAAAGCGTAATAGCTCACTGGTCGAGTCGGCCTGCGCGGAAGATGTAACGGGGCTAAACCATGCACCGAAGCTGCGGCAGCGACACTATGTGTTGTTGGGTAGGGGAGCGTTCTGTAAGCCGTTGAAGGTGTGCTGTGAGGCATGCTGGAGGTATCAGAAGTGCGAATGCTGACATAAGTAACGATAAAGCGGGTGAAAAGCCCGCTCGCCGGAAGACCAAGGGTTCCTGTCCAACGTTAATCGGGGCAGGGTGAGTCGACCCCTAAGGCGAGGCCGAAAGGCGTAGTCGATGGGAAACAGGTTAATATTCCTGTACTTGGTGTTACTGCGAAGGGGGGACGGAGAAGGCTATGTTGGCCGGGCGACGGTTGTCCCGGTTTAAGCGTGTAGGCTGATTTTCCAGGCAAATCCGGAGAATCAAGGCTGAGGCGTGATGACGAGGCACTACGGTGCTGAAGCAACAAATGCCCTGCTTCCAGGAAAAGCCTCTAAGCATCAGGTAACATCAAATCGTACCCCAAACCGACACAGGTGGTCAGGTAGAGAATACCAAGGCGCTTGAGAGAACTCGGGTGAAGGAACTAGGCAAAATGGTGCCGTAACTTCGGGAGAAGGCACGCTGATATGTAGGTGAAGCGACTTGCTCGTGGAGCTGAAATCAGTCGAAGATACCAGCTGGCTGCAACTGTTTATTAAAAACACAGCACTGTGCAAACACGAAAGTGGACGTATACGGTGTGACGCCTGCCCGGTGCCGGAAGGTTAATTGATGGGGTCAGCCGCAAGGCGAAGCTCTTGATCGAAGCCCCGGTAAACGGCGGCCGTAACTATAACGGTCCTAAGGTAGCGAAATTCCTTGTCGGGTAAGTTCCGACCTGCACGAATGGCGTAATGATGGCCAGGCTGTCTCCACCCGAGACTCAGTGAAATTGAACTCGCTGTGAAGATGCAGTGTACCCGCGGCAAGACGGAAAGACCCCGTGAACCTTTACTATAGCTTGACACTGAACATTGAGCCTTGATGTGTAGGATAGGTGGGAGGCTTTGAAGTGTGGACGCCAGTCTGCATGGAGCCGACCTTGAAATACCACCCTTTAATGTTTGATGTTCTAACGTGGACCCGTGATCCGGGTTGCGGACAGTGTCTGGTGGGTAGTTTGACTGGGGCGGTCTCCTCCTAAAGAGTAACGGAGGAGCACGAAGGTTGGCTAATCCTGGTCGGACATCAGGAGGTTAGTGCAATGGCATAAGCCAGCTTGACTGCGAGCGTGACGGCGCGAGCAGGTGCGAAAGCAGGTCATAGTGATCCGGTGGTTCTGAATGGAAGGGCCATCGCTCAACGGATAAAAGGTACTCCGGGGATAACAGGCTGATACCGCCCAAGAGTTCATATCGACGGCGGTGTTTGGCACCTCGATGTCGGCTCATCACATCCTGGGGCTGAAGTAGGTCCCAAGGGTATGGCTGTTCGCCATTTAAAGTGGTACGCGAGCTGGGTTTAGAACGTCGTGAGACAGTTCGGTCCCTATCTGCCGTGGGCGCTGGAGAACTGAGGGGGGCTGCTCCTAGTACGAGAGGACCGGAGTGGACGCATCACTGGTGTTCGGGTTGTCATGCCAATGGCACTGCCCGGTAGCTAAATGCGGAAGAGATAAGTGCTGAAAGCATCTAAGCACGAAACTTGCCCCGAGATGAGTTCTCCCTGAGACTTTAAGTCTCCTGAAGGAACGTTGAAGACGACGACGTTGATAGGCCGGGTGTGTAAGCGCAGCGATGCGTTGAGCTAACCGGTACTAATGAACCGTGAGGCTTAACCTTACAACGCCGAAGATGTTTTGGCGGATGAGAGAAGATTTTCAGCCTGATACAGATTAGATTAGCCGGCGATAAGCGGGTTGATAAACAGAATTTGCCTGGCGGAGATAGCGCGGTGGTCCCACCTGACCCCATGCCGAACTCAGAAGTGAAACGCCGTAGCGCCGATGGTAGTGTGGGGTCTCCCCATGCGAGAGTAGGGAACTGCCAGGCATCAAATAAAGCGAAAGGCCATCCGTAAGGATGGCCTTTTTGCGCTGGTGAAAACTCTTCCTGTCGTTATATCTACAAGCCATCCCCCCGCAGATACGGTAAACTAGCCACGTTTTTGCATCAGGAAAGCAGCTATGAACCACTCCTTAAAACCCTGGAACACCTTCGGCATTGATCGCAATGCGAAGCACATTGTATGCGTGGAAGACGAAAAACAACTACTCAATGCCTGGCAGCATGCAACCGCAGAAGGACAGCCAGTTCTTATTCTGGGTGAAGGAAGTAACGTACTTTTCCTGGAAGATTACTGCGGAACGGTGATTATCAACCGGATCAAAGGTATTGAAATTAACGATACGCCTGATGCTTGGTATTTACATGTTGGGGCGGGAGAAAACTGGCATCATCTGGTGAAATACACTTTGCAGCAAGGTATGCCCGGTCTGGAAAATCTGGCATTAATTCCGGGCTGTGTCGGCTCATCGCCTATCCAGAATATTGGTGCTTATGGCGTAGAATTACAGCGAGTTTGCGATTATGTTGACTGCGTTGAACTGACGACAGGCAAGCAAGTGCGCTTAACAGCTAAAGAGTGTCGTTTTGGTTATCGTGACAGTATTTTTAAGCATGAATATCAGGATCGCTTCGCCATTGTAGCCGTAGGTCTGCGCCTGCCAAAAGAGTGGCAACCTGTACTGACCTATGGTGACTTAACTCGTCTGGAGCCTTCAACGGTGACACCACAGCAAGTATTTGATGCGGTGTGTCATATGAGAACTACAAAACTTCCCGATCCAAAAGTGAACGGTAATGCCGGTAGTTTCTTCAAAAATCCTGTTGTTTCAGTCGAAATGGCTAAAGCGTTACTGGCACAATTTCCAACGGCACCTAATTACCTCCAGGCGGATGGTTCAGTAAAACTGGCTGCTGGCTGGCTCATCGATCAGTGTCAGCTAAAAGGGGCACAGATTGGCGGGGCTGCGGTACATCGTCAACAGGCGCTAGTTCTTATTAATGAAGGCAATGCGAAAAGTGAAGACGTCGTACAACTGGCACATCACGTAAGGCAGAAAGTCGGTGAAAGATTTAACGTCTGGCTTGAACCCGAAGTCCGCTTTATTGGTGCATCAGGTGAAGTGAGCGCAGTGGAGACAATTTCATGAAGGATAATACTGTTCCACTGAAATTGATCGCCCTGTTAGCGAACGGCGAATTTCACTCCGGCGAGCAACTGGGTGAAACGTTGGGAATGAGTCGGGCGGCTATTAATAAACACATTCAGACACTGCGTGACTGGGGGGTTGATGTATTTACCGTTCCGGGCAAAGGATACAGCCTGCCTGAACCAATCCAGTTACTTAATGCCGAACAGATATTGAGTCACCTGGATGGTGGTAATGTTGCTGTGTTACCGGTGATTGATTCTACGAACCAGTACCTCCTTGACCGTATAGGAGAGCTTAAATCGGGCGATGCCTGTGTCGCAGAATATCAGCAAGCGGGTCGTGGTCGCCGTGGGCGGAAATGGTTTTCTCCTTTTGGCGCAAACTTATATTTATCAATGTTCTGGCGTCTGGAGCAAGGCCCTGCTGCGGCGATTGGTTTAAGCCTGGTTATCGGTATCGTGATGGCGGAAGTACTACGCACGCTGGGAGCTGATAAAGTTCGTGTTAAATGGCCAAACGACCTCTATCTGCAGGATCGCAAGCTGGCGGGTATTCTCGTTGAACTGACGGGCAAAACCGGCGATGCGGCACAAATTGTCATCGGTGCCGGGATCAACATGGCCATGCGTCGAGTCGAAGAGAGTGTCGTTAATCAGGGATGGATCACCTTGCAAGAAGCGGGGATCAATCTGGATCGTAATACTCTGGCAGCCACGCTTATACGTGAATTACGGGCGGCGCTGGAACTCTTCGAGCAAGAAGGACTTACTCCTTATTTGGCTCGTTGGGAAAAACTGGATAATTTTATTAATCGCCCAGTGAAACTTATCATTGGTGATAAAGAAATATTTGGGATTTCGCGCGGGATAGATAACCAAGGCGCATTATTGCTTGAACAGGATGGGATAATTAAACCCTGGATGGGCGGTGAAATATCGCTACGAAGCGCAGATAAATAAAAAAAGGGAGCAATAGCTCCCCCTTTAAATTATTTGCGTAGTCTGACTTCTTCTACCGCATGATTAGCACTTTTGGTCAGGATCAGGCTGGCACGTTCGCGAGTAGGAAGAATATTTTGCTTTAAGTTCAGCCAGTTGATTTCCTTCCAAAGCGTCAAGGCAGTATTGATCGCTTCTTCTTTTGTTAATTTAGCGTAGTTATGGAAATAGGAATCCGGATCTGTAAAAGCGCCTTCACGGAATTTCAGGAAGCGGTTGATATACCATGTCTGCAGTAAGTCTTCAGGAGCATCAACATATATCGAAAAATCGACAAAATCAGAAACAAAAACATGATGCGGATCGTGTGGGTAATCCATACCGCTCTGTAAGACATTTAATCCTTCAAGAATTAAAATATCAGGCTGCACGACAGTTTTATCGCCATCCGGGATCACATCATAAATAAGATGCGAGTAAACCGGTGCTGTAACGTTTGGCACTCCCGATTTTAGATCGGAAACAAACTTCACCAGACGATGCATATCGTACGACTCCGGGAAGCCTTTCTTCTTCATCAGACCACGTTCTTTAAGCACTTTGTTGGGATGAAGAAAACCATCGGTGGTGATCAGTTCAACACGACGGTGTTCCGGCCAACGGCTTAATAGAGCCTGTAATACACGGGCGGTCGTACTTTTCCCCACCGCAACGCTACCCGCGATGCTGATAATGTAAGGAATGCGTTGTCCGTTAGTACCAAGAAATTGTTCCAGAACTGCCTGACGGCGCAAGTTTGAGCTTATATAGAAGTTCAGCAAACGCGATAAAGGCAAATAGATCTCGGCAACTTCTTCTAACGAGAGATCCTCATTTATACCTTTGAGACGGGCGATCTCATCCTCCGATAACGTCATAGGTACGGAATCACGCAGAGCTGCCCACTGGTTGCGGTCAAACTGTAGGTAAGGCGTCATTAACGTTTGCTCTTTTATACTCATAAGCATGTTTCTGGCGATCATAGCTCTATCGGCAAAGCGATATTTGCCATGGCGCGTCACAGTTCTGTTGAATGGGTTAATGGGCAGGAGGGTAACACCAGATTGGGAGGAATAATAAGAAAAAATCTCTTTCGACAAGCTATCGTTGAAAAGCAATGTGACAGATATTCCATCTACTAAAAAGAATTGTGTTTTATCTTGAGTGCATTGTTAAACAGAATGATGCTGAAAAAGTATGCTAATCTGTCCCCTGTTTGACTGTTTCTTCATCGCGTTGTGCAAAATGTGACCAATAAAACAAATTATGCAATTTTTTAGTTGCATGAGCGCGCATGTCTCCATAGAATGCGCGCTACTTGATGCCGACTTAGCTCAGTAGGTAGAGCAACTGACTTGTAATCAGTAGGTCACCAGTTCGATTCCGGTAGTCGGCACCATCAAGTCCGGTGGGGTTCCCGAGCGGCCAAAGGGAGCAGACTGTAAATCTGCCGTCACAGACTTCGAAGGTTCGAATCCTTCCCCCACCACCAATTTCGGCCACGCGATGCGTAGCCCGAGACGATAAGTTCGCTTACCGGCTCGAATAAAGAGAGCTTCTCTCGATATTCAGTGCAGAATGAAAATCAGGTAGCCGAGTTCCAGGATGCGGGCATCGTATAATGGCTATTACCTCAGCCTTCCAAGCTGATGATGCGGGTTCGATTCCCGCTGCCCGCTCCAAGATGTGCTGATATAGCTCAGTTGGTAGAGCGCACCCTTGGTAAGGGTGAGGTCGGCAGTTCGAATCTGCCTATCAGCACCACTTCTTTTCTCCTCCCTGTTTTTTCCTTCTGTTTATTGCATTCAACAAGTCGGGCATGTTGCCTGGTTGATGTGGTGATATCACCGATTTATCCGTGTCTTAGAGGGACAATCGATGTCTAAAGAAAAGTTTGAACGTACAAAACCGCACGTTAACGTCGGTACTATCGGCCACGTTGACCATGGTAAAACAACGCTGACCGCTGCAATCACTACCGTACTGGCTAAAACCTACGGCGGTGCTGCTCGCGCATTCGATCAGATCGATAACGCGCCGGAAGAAAAAGCTCGTGGTATCACCATCAACACTTCTCACGTTGAATACGACACCCCGACCCGTCACTACGCACACGTAGACTGCCCGGGGCACGCCGACTATGTTAAAAACATGATCACTGGTGCTGCTCAGATGGACGGCGCGATCCTGGTTGTTGCTGCGACTGACGGCCCGATGCCGCAGACCCGTGAGCACATCCTGCTGGGTCGTCAGGTAGGCGTTCCGTACATCATCGTGTTCCTGAACAAATGCGACATGGTTGATGACGAAGAGCTGCTGGAACTGGTTGAAATGGAAGTTCGTGAACTTCTGTCTCAGTACGACTTCCCGGGCGACGACACTCCGATCGTTCGTGGTTCTGCACTGAAAGCGCTGGAAGGCGACGCAGAGTGGGAAGCGAAAATCCTGGAACTGGCTGGCTTCCTGGATTCTTACATTCCGGAACCAGAGCGTGCGATTGACAAGCCGTTCCTGCTGCCGATCGAAGACGTATTCTCCATCTCCGGTCGTGGTACTGTTGTTACCGGTCGTGTGGAACGCGGTATCATCAAAGTTGGCGAAGAAGTTGAAATCGTTGGTATCAAAGAGACTCAGAAGTCTACCTGTACTGGCGTTGAAATGTTCCGCAAACTGCTGGACGAAGGCCGTGCTGGTGAGAACGTAGGTGTTCTGCTGCGTGGTATCAAACGTGAAGAAATCGAACGTGGTCAGGTACTGGCTAAGCCGGGCACCATCAAGCCGCACACCAAGTTCGAATCTGAAGTGTACATTCTGTCCAAAGATGAAGGCGGCCGTCATACTCCGTTCTTCAAAGGCTACCGTCCGCAGTTCTACTTCCGTACTACTGACGTGACTGGTACTATCGAACTGCCGGAAGGCGTAGAGATGGTAATGCCGGGCGACAACATCAAAATGGTTGTTACCCTGATCCACCCGATCGCGATGGACGACGGTCTGCGTTTCGCAATCCGTGAAGGCGGCCGTACCGTTGGCGCGGGCGTTGTAGCTAAAGTTCTGAGCTAATTGCCGATAACATTTGACGCAATGCGCAATAAAAGGGCATCATTTGATGCCCTTTTTGCACGCTTTCGTACCAGAACCTGGCTCATCAGTGATTTTCTTTGTCATAATCATTGCTGAGACAGGCTCTGTTGAGGGCGTATAATCCGAAAAGCGAATACGCGTTTCGATTTGGTTTGCCTCGCGATCGCGGGGTGAAAATGTTTGTAGAATACTTCTGACAGGTTGGTTTATGAGTGCGAATACCGAAGCTCAAGGAAGCGGGCGCGGCCTGGAAGCGATGAAGTGGGTCGTTGTGGTGGCATTGCTCCTGGTGGCAATTGTCGGCAATTACCTTTATCGCGACATTATGCTGCCGCTGCGTGCGCTGGCCGTAGTAATTCTGATTGCTGCAGCGGGTGGTGTCGCGCTGTTAACGACAAAAGGTAAAGCAACCGTTGCTTTTGCCCGTGAAGCGCGTACCGAAGTCCGTAAGGTCATTTGGCCGACTCGCCAGGAAACATTGCACACCACGCTGATTGTGGCTGCGGTTACCGCAGTAATGTCACTGATCCTGTGGGGACTGGATGGTATTCTGGTTCGCCTGGTATCCTTTATCACTGGCCTGAGGTTCTGAGATGTCTGAAGCTCCTAAAAAGCGCTGGTACGTCGTTCAGGCGTTTTCCGGTTTTGAAGGCCGCGTAGCAACATCGCTGCGTGAGCATATCAAATTACACAACATGGAAGAGTTGTTTGGCGAAGTCATGGTCCCGACTGAAGAAGTCGTTGAGATCCGTGGCGGTCAGCGTCGCAAAAGCGAACGCAAATTCTTCCCTGGCTACGTCCTCGTTCAGATGGTGATGAACGATGCGAGCTGGCACCTGGTGCGCAGCGTACCGCGTGTGATGGGCTTCATCGGCGGTACTTCCGATCGTCCGGCGCCAATCAGCGATAAAGAAGTCGATGCGATTATGAACCGCCTGCAGCAGGTTGGTGATAAGCCGCGTCCGAAAACGCTGTTTGAACCAGGTGAAATGGTTCGTGTTAATGATGGTCCGTTCGCTGACTTCAACGGTGTCGTTGAAGAGGTTGATTACGAGAAGTCTCGTCTGAAAGTCTCTGTTTCTATCTTTGGTCGTGCGACCCCGGTAGAACTGGACTTCAGCCAGGTTGAAAAAGCCTAACACAGCGATCAAAAAAGCGGCGATTAAATCGTTGCACAAGGCGCGAGATTGGAATACAATTTCGCGCCTTTTGTTTTTATGGGCCTTGCCCGTAAAACGATTTTTTATATCACGGGGAGCCTCTCTGAGGCGCTATTACCCAACTTGAGGAATTTATAATGGCTAAGAAAGTACAAGCCTATGTCAAGCTGCAGGTTGCGGCTGGTATGGCTAACCCGAGTCCGCCAGTAGGTCCGGCTCTGGGTCAGCAGGGCGTAAACATCATGGAATTCTGCAAAGCGTTCAACGCAAAAACTGATTCCATCGAAAAAGGTCTGCCGATTCCGGTAGTTATCACCGTTTACGCTGACCGTTCTTTCACTTTCGTTACCAAGACTCCGCCGGCAGCAGTTCTGCTGAAAAAAGCGGCTGGTATCAAGTCTGGTTCCGGTAAGCCGAACAAAGACAAAGTGGGTAAAATTTCCCGCGCTCAGTTGCAGGAAATCGCGCAGACCAAAGCTGCCGACATGACCGGTGCCGACATTGAAGCGATGACTCGCTCCATCGAAGGTACTGCACGTTCCATGGGCCTGGTAGTGGAGGACTAAGAAATGGCTAAACTGACCAAGCGCATGCGTGTTATCCGCGAGAAAGTTGATGCGACCAAACAGTACGACATCAACGAAGCTATCGCTCTGCTGAAAGAGCTGGCGACTGCTAAATTCGTAGAAAGCGTGGACGTTGCTGTTAACCTCGGCATCGACGCTCGTAAATCTGACCAGAACGTACGTGGCGCAACTGTACTGCCGCACGGTACTGGCCGTTCCGTTCGCGTAGCCGTATTTACCCAGGGCGCAAATGCTGAAGCTGCTAAAGCTGCAGGCGCTGAGCTGGTAGGTATGGAAGATCTGGCTGATCAGATCAAGAAAGGCGAAATGAACTTTGACGTTGTTATTGCTTCTCCGGATGCAATGCGCGTTGTTGGCCAACTGGGCCAGGTTCTGGGTCCGCGCGGCCTGATGCCAAACCCGAAAGTGGGTACTGTAACGCCGAACGTAGCTGAAGCGGTTAAAAACGCTAAAGCTGGCCAGATCCGTTACCGTAACGACAAAAACGGCATCATCCACACCACCATCGGTAAAGTGGACTTTGACGCTGACAAACTGAAAGAAAACCTGGAAGCTCTGCTGGTTGCGCTGAAAAAAGCAAAACCTACTCAGGCGAAAGGCGTGTACATCAAGAAAGTTAGCATCTCCACCACCATGGGTGCAGGTGTTGCAGTTGACCAGGCTGGCCTGAGCGCTTCTGCAAACTAATGCCTTTACGTGGGCGGTGATTTTGTCTACAATCTTACCCCCACGTACGTTAACGAAAGTTAGCGGCTAAAAAGATTTGTTCGTTGGAGCCTGGCCTAATCCAGGCCTCCGTCGAAGACCGCAGGTGTTTCGTAAGAGACTTAATACCCTGCGTAGACGGTGACAGAACGCTAAGATTATTCTTTTATATTCTGGCTTGTTTCTGCTCACCGTAATTAAGACGCTCTCTCCGTTTGGAGGAGTGAAGTGAGTTCCAGAGATTTTCTCTGGCAAACATCCAGGAGCAAAGCTAATGGCTTTAAATCTTCAAGACAAACAAGCGATTGTTGCTGAAGTCAGCGAAGTAGCCAAAGGCGCGCTGTCTGCAGTAGTTGCGGATTCCCGTGGCGTAACTGTAGATAAAATGACTGAACTGCGTAAAGCAGGTCGCGAAGCTGGCGTATACATGCGTGTTGTTCGTAACACCCTGCTGCGTCGTGCTGTTGAAGGTACTCCGTTCGAGTGCCTGAAAGATGCGTTTGTTGGTCCGACCCTTATTGCATACTCTATGGAACACCCGGGCGCTGCTGCTCGTCTGTTCAAAGAGTTCGCGAAAGCGAATGCAAAATTTGAGGTCAAAGCCGCTGCCTTTGAAGGTGAGCTGATCCCGGCGTCTCAGATCGACCGCCTGGCAACTCTGCCGACCTACGAAGAAGCAATTGCACGCCTGATGGCAACCATGAAAGAAGCTTCGGCTGGCAAACTGGTTCGTACTCTGGCTGCTGTACGCGATGCGAAAGAAGCTGCTTAATCGCAGTTATCTGTTTAACGCATTCGCTTACGTATAAACTTATTCTGATATTCAGGAACAATTTAAATGTCTATCACTAAAGATCAAATCATTGAAGCAGTTGCAGCTATGTCTGTAATGGACGTTGTAGAACTGATCTCTGCAATGGAAGAAAAATTCGGTGTTTCCGCTGCTGCTGCTGTAGCTGTAGCTGCTGGCCCGGTTGAAGCTGCTGAAGAAAAAACTGAATTCGACGTAATTCTGAAAGCTGCTGGCGCTAACAAAGTTGCTGTTATCAAAGCAGTACGTGGCGCAACTGGCCTGGGTCTGAAAGAAGCTAAAGACCTGGTAGAATCTGCTCCGGCTGCTCTGAAAGAAGGCGTGAGCAAAGATGACGCTGAAGCACTGAAAAAAGCTCTGGAAGAAGCTGGCGCTGAAGTTGAAGTTAAATAAGCCAACCCTTCCGGTTGCAGCCTGAGGAATCAGGCTGATGGCTGGTGACTTTTTAGTCACCAGCCTTTTTGCGCTGTAAGGCGCCAGTAGCGTTTCACACTGTTTGACTACTGCTGTGCCTTTCAATGCTTGTTTCTATCGACGACTTAATATACTGCGACAGAGCGTCCGCTCTGTGTAAATCGCAATGAAATGGTTTAAGCGTGATAGCAACAGGCATTGCGGAAAGTATCCATTTTCCGGTCAACAAAATAGTGTTGCACAAACTGTCCGCTCAATGGACAGATGGGTCGACTTGTCAGCGAGCTGAGGAACCCTATGGTTTACTCCTATACCGAGAAAAAACGTATTCGTAAGGATTTTGGTAAACGTCCACAAGTTCTGGATGTGCCTTATCTCCTTTCTATCCAGCTTGACTCGTTTCAGAAATTTATCGAGCAAGATCCTGAAGGGCAGTATGGTCTGGAAGCTGCTTTCCGTTCCGTGTTCCCGATTCAGAGCTACAGCGGTAATTCCGAGCTGCAATACGTCAGCTACCGCCTTGGCGAACCGGTGTTTGACGTCCAGGAATGTCAAATCCGTGGCGTGACCTATTCCGCACCGCTGCGCGTTAAACTGCGTCTGGTGATCTATGAGCGCGAAGCGCCGGAAGGCACCGTAAAAGACATTAAAGAACAAGAAGTCTACATGGGCGAAATTCCGCTCATGACTGACAACGGTACTTTTGTTATCAATGGTACTGAGCGTGTTATCGTTTCCCAGTTGCACCGTAGTCCGGGCGTCTTCTTCGACTCCGACAAAGGTAAAACCCACTCTTCGGGTAAAGTACTGTATAACGCGCGTATTATTCCTTACCGTGGTTCCTGGCTGGACTTCGAATTCGATCCGAAGGACAACCTGTTCGTACGTATCGACCGTCGCCGTAAACTGCCTGCGACCATCATTCTGCGTGCCCTGAACTACACCACTGAACAGATCCTCGACCTGTTCTTCGAAAAAGTTATTTTCGAAATCCGTGATAACAAGCTGCAGATGGAACTGGTGCCGGAACGCCTGCGTGGTGAAACCGCATCTTTTGACATCGAAGCTAACGGTAAAGTGTACGTAGAAAAAGGCCGCCGTATTACTGCGCGCCACATTCGCCAACTGGAAAAAGACGACGTAAAACTGATCGAAGTCCCGGTTGAGTACATCGCAGGTAAAGTAGTTGCTAAAGACTATATTGATGAGTCTACCGGCGAGCTGATCTGCGCAGCGAACATGGAGCTGAGCCTGGATCTGCTGGCTAAGCTGAGCCAGTCTGGTCACAAGCGTATCGAAACGCTGTTCACCAACGATCTGGATCACGGCCCGTATATCTCTGAAACCTTACGTGTCGACCCAACTAATGACCGTCTGAGCGCACTGGTAGAAATCTACCGTATGATGCGTCCTGGCGAGCCGCCGACTCGTGAAGCCGCTGAAAGCCTGTTTGAGAACCTGTTCTTCTCCGAAGACCGCTATGACCTGTCTGCGGTTGGTCGTATGAAGTTCAACCGTTCTCTGCTGCGTGAAGAAATTGAAGGTTCTGGTATCCTGAGCAAAGACGACATCATTGATGTTATGAAAAAGCTCATTGATATCCGTAACGGTAAAGGCGAAGTCGATGATATCGACCACCTCGGCAACCGTCGTATCCGTTCTGTTGGCGAAATGGCTGAAAACCAGTTCCGCGTTGGCCTGGTACGTGTAGAGCGTGCGGTGAAAGAGCGTCTGTCTCTGGGCGATCTGGATACCCTGATGCCTCAGGACATGATCAACGCCAAGCCGATTTCTGCAGCAGTGAAAGAGTTCTTTGGTTCCAGTCAGTTGTCTCAGTTTATGGACCAGAACAACCCACTGTCTGAGATTACGCACAAACGTCGTATCTCCGCACTCGGCCCAGGCGGTCTGACCCGTGAACGCGCAGGCTTCGAGGTTCGAGACGTACACCCGACTCACTATGGTCGCGTATGTCCAATCGAAACCCCTGAAGGTCCGAACATCGGTCTGATCAACTCCCTGTCCGTGTACGCACAGACTAACGAATACGGCTTCCTTGAGACTCCGTATCGTAAAGTAACCGACGGTGTTGTAACTGACGAAATTCACTACCTGTCTGCTATAGAAGAAGGCAACTACGTTATCGCCCAGGCGAACTCCAACCTGGATGAAGAAGGCCACTTCGTAGAAGATCTGGTAACCTGCCGTAGCAAAGGCGAATCCAGCTTGTTCAGCCGCGACCAGGTTGACTACATGGACGTATCCACCCAGCAGGTGGTATCCGTCGGTGCGTCCCTGATCCCGTTCCTTGAACACGATGACGCCAACCGTGCATTGATGGGTGCGAACATGCAACGTCAGGCCGTTCCGACTCTGCGTGCTGATAAGCCGCTGGTTGGTACTGGTATGGAACGTGCTGTTGCCGTTGACTCCGGTGTAACTGCGGTTGCTAAACGTGGTGGTGTCGTTCAGTACGTGGATGCTTCCCGTATCGTTATCAAAGTTAACGAAGACGAGATGTACCCGGGCGAAGCAGGTATCGATATCTACAACCTGACCAAGTACACCCGTTCTAACCAGAACACCTGTATCAACCAGATGCCATGTGTTTCTCTGGGTGAGCCGGTAGAACGTGGCGACGTGCTGGCAGACGGTCCGTCCACCGATCTCGGTGAACTGGCGCTCGGTCAGAACATGCGCGTAGCGTTCATGCCGTGGAATGGTTACAACTTCGAAGACTCCATCCTCGTCTCCGAGCGTGTTGTTCAGGAAGACCGTTTCACCACCATCCACATCCAGGAGCTGGCGTGTGTGTCTCGTGACACCAAGCTGGGGCCAGAAGAGATCACCGCTGATATCCCGAACGTGGGTGAAGCTGCGCTCTCCAAACTGGATGAATCCGGTATCGTTTACATTGGTGCGGAAGTGACCGGTGGCGACATTCTGGTTGGTAAGGTAACGCCGAAAGGTGAAACCCAACTGACCCCAGAAGAGAAACTGTTGCGTGCGATCTTCGGTGAGAAAGCGTCTGACGTTAAAGACTCTTCTCTACGTGTACCAAACGGTGTATCCGGTACGGTTATCGACGTTCAGGTCTTTACTCGCGATGGCGTAGAAAAAGACAAACGTGCGTTGGAAATCGAAGAAATGCAGCTCAAACAGGCGAAGAAAGACCTGTCCGAAGAACTGCAGATCCTCGAAGCGGGTCTGTTCAGCCGTATCCGAGCTGTGCTGGTAGCCGGTGGTGTTGAAGCTGAGAAGCTCGACAAACTGCCGCGCGATCGCTGGCTGGAACTGGGCCTGACCGACGAAGAGAAACAAAATCAGCTAGAACAACTGGCTGAGCAGTATGACGAACTGAAACACGAGTTCGAGAAGAAACTCGAAGCGAAACGCCGCAAAATCACCCAGGGTGACGATCTGGCACCGGGCGTGCTGAAGATTGTTAAGGTATATCTGGCGGTTAAACGCCGTATCCAGCCTGGTGACAAGATGGCAGGTCGTCACGGTAACAAGGGTGTAATTTCTAAGATCAACCCGATCGAAGATATGCCTTACGATGAAAACGGTACGCCGGTAGACATCGTACTGAACCCGCTGGGCGTACCGTCTCGTATGAACATCGGTCAGATTCTGGAAACCCACCTGGGTATGGCTGCTAAAGGTATCGGTGACAAGATCAATGCCATGCTGAAACAGCAGCAGGAAGTCGCGAAACTGCGCGAGTTCATCCAGCGTGCCTACGATCTGGGCGCTGACGTTCGTCAGAAAGTTGACCTGAGTACCTTCAGCGATGAAGAAGTGATGCGCCTGGCTGAAAACCTGCGCAAAGGTATGCCGATCGCAACGCCGGTATTCGACGGTGCGAAAGAAGCGGAAATTAAAGAGCTTCTGAAACTTGGCGACCTGCCGACTTCTGGTCAGATCACCCTGTACGACGGCCGCACTGGTGAACAGTTCGAACGCCCGGTAACCGTAGGTTACATGTACATGCTGAAACTGAACCACCTGGTCGACGACAAGATGCACGCGCGTTCTACCGGTTCTTACAGCCTGGTTACTCAGCAGCCGCTGGGTGGTAAGGCACAGTTCGGTGGTCAGCGTTTCGGGGAGATGGAAGTGTGGGCGCTGGAAGCATACGGCGCGGCATACACCCTGCAGGAAATGCTCACCGTTAAGTCTGATGACGTGAACGGTCGTACCAAGATGTATAAGAACATCGTGGACGGCAACCATCAGATGGAACCGGGCATGCCAGAATCCTTCAACGTATTGTTGAAAGAGATTCGTTCGCTGGGTATCAACATCGAACTGGAAGACGAGTAATTCTCGCTCAAACAGGTCACTGCTGTCGGGGTAAAACCCGGCAGCGGATTGTGCTAACTCCGACGGGAGCAAATCCGTGAAAGATTTATTAAAGTTTCTGAAAGCGCAGACTAAAACCGAAGAGTTTGATGCGATCAAAATTGCTCTGGCTTCGCCAGACATGATCCGTTCATGGTCTTTCGGTGAAGTTAAAAAGCCGGAAACCATCAACTACCGTACGTTCAAACCAGAACGTGACGGCCTTTTCTGCGCCCGTATCTTTGGGCCGGTAAAAGATTACGAGTGCCTGTGCGGTAAGTACAAGCGCCTGAAACACCGCGGCGTCATCTGTGAGAAGTGCGGCGTTGAAGTGACCCAGACTAAAGTACGCCGTGAGCGTATGGGTCACATCGAGCTGGCTTCTCCGACTGCGCACATTTGGTTCCTGAAATCGCTGCCGTCCCGTATCGGTCTGCTGCTCGATATGCCGCTGCGTGATATCGAACGCGTACTGTACTTCGAATCCTATGTTGTTATCGAAGGCGGTATGACCAACCTGGAACGTCAACAGATCCTGACTGAAGAACAGTATCTGGATGCGCTGGAAGAGTTCGGTGATGAATTCGACGCGAAGATGGGTGCGGAAGCTATTCAGGCACTGCTGAAGAGCATGGATCTGGAGCAAGAGTGTGAAACTCTGCGTGAAGAGCTGAACGAAACCAACTCCGAAACCAAGCGTAAAAAACTGACCAAGCGTATCAAACTGCTGGAAGCATTCGTTCAGTCTGGTAACAAGCCAGAGTGGATGATCCTGACCGTTCTGCCGGTTCTGCCGCCAGATCTGCGTCCGCTGGTTCCGCTGGATGGTGGTCGTTTCGCGACTTCTGACCTGAACGATCTGTATCGTCGCGTCATTAACCGTAACAACCGTCTGAAACGTCTGCTGGATCTGGCAGCGCCGGACATCATCGTACGTAACGAAAAACGTATGCTGCAGGAAGCGGTTGATGCCCTGCTGGATAACGGTCGTCGCGGTCGTGCGATCACCGGTTCTAACAAGCGTCCTCTGAAATCTTTGGCCGACATGATCAAAGGTAAACAGGGTCGTTTCCGTCAGAACCTGCTCGGTAAACGTGTTGACTACTCCGGTCGTTCTGTAATCACCGTAGGTCCATACCTGCGTCTGCATCAGTGCGGTCTGCCGAAGAAAATGGCGCTGGAGCTGTTCAAACCGTTCATCTACGGCAAGCTGGAACTGCGTGGTCTTGCTACCACCATCAAAGCTGCTAAGAAAATGGTTGAACGTGAAGAAGCTGTCGTTTGGGATATCCTGGACGAAGTTATCCGCGAACACCCGGTACTGCTGAACCGTGCACCGACTCTGCACCGTCTGGGTATCCAGGCATTTGAGCCGGTACTGATCGAAGGTAAAGCTATCCAGCTACACCCGCTGGTTTGTGCGGCATATAACGCCGACTTCGATGGTGACCAGATGGCTGTTCACGTACCGCTGACGCTGGAAGCCCAGCTCGAAGCGCGTGCGCTGATGATGTCTACCAACAACATCCTGTCTCCGGCGAACGGCGAACCAATCATCGTTCCGTCTCAGGACGTTGTGCTGGGTCTGTACTACATGACCCGTGACTGTGTTAACGCCAAAGGCGAAGGCATGGTGCTGACTGGCCCGAAAGAAGCTGAGCGTATTTATCGCGCTGGCCTGGCCTCTCTGCATGCGCGCGTTAAAGTGCGTATCACCGAGTATGAAAAAGATGCTAACGGTGAATTAGTCGCGAAAACCAGCCTGAAAGACACGACCGTTGGCCGTGCCATTCTGTGGATGATTGTACCGAAAGGTCTGCCTTACTCCATCGTCAACCAGGCGCTGGGTAAAAAAGCAATCTCCAAAATGCTGAACACCTGCTACCGCATTCTCGGTCTGAAACCGACCGTTATTTTTGCGGACCAGATCATGTACACCGGCTTTGCATATGCAGCGCGTTCCGGTGCATCTGTTGGTATCGATGACATGGTCATCCCGGAGAAGAAACACGAAATCATCTCCGAGGCAGAAGCAGAAGTTGCTGAAATTCAGGAGCAGTTCCAGTCTGGTCTGGTAACTGCGGGCGAACGCTACAACAAAGTTATCGATATCTGGGCTGCGGCGAACGATCGTGTATCCAAAGCGATGATGGATAACCTGCAAACTGAAACCGTTATTAACCGTGACGGTCAGGAAGAGAAGCAGGTTTCCTTCAACAGCATCTACATGATGGCCGACTCCGGTGCGCGTGGTTCTGCGGCACAGATTCGTCAGCTTGCGGGTATGCGTGGTCTGATGGCGAAGCCGGATGGCTCCATCATCGAAACGCCAATCACCGCGAACTTCCGTGAAGGTCTGAACGTACTCCAGTACTTCATCTCCACCCACGGTGCTCGTAAAGGTCTGGCGGATACCGCACTGAAAACCGCGAACTCCGGTTACCTGACTCGTCGTCTGGTTGACGTCGCGCAGGACCTGGTGGTTACCGAAGATGATTGTGGTACTCATGAAGGTATCATGATGACCCCAGTTATCGAGGGTGGCGACGTTAAAGAGCCGCTGCGCGATCGCGTACTGGGTCGTGTAACTGCTGAAGACGTTCTGAAGCCGGGTACTGCTGACATCCTCGTTCCGCGCAACACACTGCTGCACGAACAGTGGTGTGACCTGCTGGAAGAGAACTCTGTCGACGCGGTTAAAGTTCGTTCTGTTGTATCTTGTGACACCGACTTTGGTGTATGTGCGCACTGCTACGGTCGTGACCTGGCGCGTGGCCACATCATCAATAAAGGTGAAGCTATCGGTGTTATCGCGGCACAGTCCATCGGTGAACCGGGTACACAGTTGACCATGCGTACGTTCCACATCGGTGGTGCGGCATCGCGTGCGGCTGCTGAATCCAGCATCCAGGTGAAAAACAAAGGTAGCATCAAACTCAGCAACGTGAAGTCGGTTGTGAACTCCAGCGGTAAACTGGTTATCACTTCCCGTAACACCGAACTGAAACTGATCGACGAATTTGGTCGTACCAAAGAAAGCTACAAAGTGCCTTACGGTGCGGTACTGGCGAAAGGCGATGGCGAACAGGTTGCTGGCGGCGAAACCGTTGCAAACTGGGATCCGCACACCATGCCAGTTATCACTGAAGTAAGTGGTTTTGTTCGCTTTACTGACATGATCGACGGCCAGACCATTACTCGTCAGACCGACGAATTGACCGGTCTGTCTTCGCTGGTTGTTCTGGATTCTGCAGAGCGTACCGCAGGTGGTAAAGATCTGCGTCCGGCACTGAAAATCGTTGATGCTCAGGGTAACGACGTTCTGATCCCTGGTACTGATATGCCTGCGCAGTACTTCCTGCCGGGTAAAGCGATTGTTCAACTGGAAGATGGCGTACAGATCAGCTCTGGTGACACTCTGGCGCGTATTCCGCAGGAATCTGGCGGTACTAAAGACATCACCGGTGGTCTGCCGCGCGTTGCAGACCTGTTTGAAGCTCGTCGTCCGAAAGAGCCGGCAATCCTGGCTGAAATCAGCGGTGTCGTTTCCTTCGGTAAAGAAACCAAAGGCAAACGTCGTCTGGTTATCACCCCGGTAGACGGCAGCGAACCGTACGAAGAGATGATTCCGAAATGGCGTCAGCTCAACGTGTTCGAAGGTGAACGTGTAGAACGTGGTGACGTTATTTCCGACGGTCCGGAAGCACCGCACGACATTCTGCGTCTGCGTGGTGTTCATGCTGTTACTCGTTACATCGTTAACGAAGTACAGGACGTATACCGTCTGCAGGGCGTTAAGATTAACGATAAACACATCGAAGTTATCGTTCGTCAGATGCTGCGTAAAGCCACCATCGTTAACGCAGGTAGCTCCGACTTCCTGGAAGGCGAACAGGTTGAATACTCTCGCGTCAAGATCGCAAACCGCGAACTGGAAGCGAACGGCAAAGTGGGGGCAACTTACTCCCGCGATCTGCTGGGTATCACCAAAGCGTCTCTGGCAACCGAGTCCTTCATCTCTGCAGCATCGTTCCAGGAAACTACACGTGTCCTGACCGAAGCCGCTGTTGCAGGTAAACGTGATGAACTGCGCGGTCTGAAAGAGAACGTTATCGTTGGTCGTCTGATCCCAGCCGGTACGGGTTATGCGTATCACCAGGATCGTATGCGCCGCCGTGCCGCAGGTGAGGCTCCGGCTGCACCGCAGGTGACTGCAGAAGACGCATCTGCCAGCCTGGCAGAACTGCTGAACGCAGGTCTGGGTGGTTCTGACAACGAGTAATCGTTAATCCACAAATAACTTAAAAACCCGCTTCGGCGGGTTTTTTTATTGGTTTAGTTCAGAATTCATATAGTTAACCAGAAATATTAAGAAAGGCAGGGCGAAACGAGGAAGAAGCTTTTCGCCCTGGACAACATTCCTGCTGACGGCACTACCATAAAAAAACGGAAGACTTTCAACAAGTTTCCGTTTTCCATCTTTCGTAACTGCTCGGAATAAATTTATGCTCTTACATTCAGTCTCAAAACCGTTGCGAGGCGCGTCCCAGATAGCTGTCCCAGTCTTTCCATACCGGCTGCAAGCCCTGGGCGGTCAACGCGGCGGCAACAACTTCTGGCCTGCGATCGTCGTGCGGTGAGAATTGTTCCAGTTCAGGGTGACCGTCGGCATAGCCACCTGGCTGCGTTTTCGAGAAGGCGCTGACGTTATTTATTGCCAGCGGAATAACGCGATCGCGAAACCACGGTGATTCCCGCGTGGAGAGTGAGAGTTCAATCTCCGGCGCAAACAGGCGGAAGGAGCAGATGGTTTGCACTAGCTGGCGTTCATCCATAATCGACGCTGGCTCAATGCCGCCAGTACATGGCCGCAACCGTGGGAAGGAGACAGAGTAGCGGCTTTGCCAGTAATGCTGTTGCAGCCACAGCAAATGCTCGGCAACCATGTAGCAGTCAACGCGCCAGTTGTCGGAAAGGCCGATTAGCGCGCCAAGGCCTATCTTATCAATCCCCGCACGACCCAGTCGGTCTGGTGTTTCCAGTCGCCAGAAGAAGTCCTGTTTTTTCCCTTTCAGATGATGGCGGGCATACGTCGCCTCGTGATATGTCTCCTGATAAACCATTACCCCATCCAGACCAAGTTGCTTTAACTCGGCGTATTCCGCTTCTGTCAGTGGTTGTACTTCCATCTGTAGCGAAGAGAACTGTTCACGCAGGATAGGAAGGTGGCGACGAAAGTAATCCATCCCTACTTTCGCCTGATGTTCACCGGTGACCAGCAACAGATGCTCAAAGCCCATTGCCTTAATAGCGGCGCTTTCCCTGGCGATGTCTGCTTCATCCAGCGTTTTGCGCTTGATGCGATTGCTCATGGAAAATCCACAATAGGTGCAGTCGTTAGCACAAAGATTAGAAAGATAGAGCGGGACGTAGAAGTTGACGGTATTGCCAAATCGTTGGCGTGTCAGACGTTGCGCCCGTTGGGCCAGTGGTTCCAGATAATCACTGGCGGCAGGTGAGAGCAATGCCATCATGTCGTCGCGGGTGAGTGACGGCGCATTTAGCGCCCGCTCTACGTCAGCGGCCGTTTTACTGTTGATGCGCAGACGGATGTCGTCCCAGTCCAGTTCTCGCCAGCGATTGCTGAAGGTTTTCATGCTGAAACCTCCAGAAATCCGGTCAGTGGGCTGGTGGCATGAGCAAAGCTACTTCGGCTGCCAGGCCCAGCCTGACGCGCCAGCAGGCCAGCTTCTACTGCCAGACGAAATGCTTTTGCCATGTTGATGGGATCGTCCGCGACGGCAATCGCTGTATTTACTAATACGGCGTCGGCCCCCATTTCCAGCGCCTGCGCGGCATGACTCGGAACGCCGATGCCCGCATCAACCACCACCGGAACCGTGGCTTGCTGGATAATAATCTCCAGCATGGCGCGGGTTTCCAGTCCCTGATTAGAGCCAATTGGTGCGCCGAGCGGCATTACCGCCGCGCAACCGACTTCTTCCAGACGTTTGCACAATACCGGATCGGCACTGCAGTAGGGCAGCACGACAAACCCCTGCTGCACCAGTGTTTCGGCAGCTTTCAGGGTTTCGATGGGATCGGGCAACAACCAGCGGGCGTCAGGGTGAATCTCCAACTTCAGCCAGTGTGTGCCTAACGCCTCACGTGCCAGGTGAGCAGCGAAAATGGCTTCTTCTGCTGTTTTCGCCCCGGAAGTATTCGGCAGCAGCGTCATACCCGCAGCGATAAGCGGATCGAGGATAGCGTCGTTGTGCTGGCGCAAGTCGACGCGTTTCATTGCCAGCGTCACCAGTTGACTGCCGGAAGCGCGGATCGCCTCCACCATCAGTTGCGAAGAGGCGAATTTCCCGGTGCCGGTAAACAGATGTGAATCAAACGTTTTGTCCGCAATACGTAACATCTCACCCCCCTGCAATAACCTGAAAAAGCAGGATCTGGTCGCCATCCTGCACGATATGTTGCGCCCATTGCTCGCGCGGGACGATTTGTTGATTAATCGCCAGCGCTGCGCCCGCTTGTTGTTGATTGAGTTGCTCCAGCAGCTCGTGAACAGTTTGTCCGGCGGCGAACTGCATCGGTTGATCGTTAAACAGGATCTGCATTGCATCCTCCACATACAGGGCATTCTGTGGCGCGGCGCAACGCCAGGCTGCGCCACTGGTTCGATTTACCGTCGAACAAACGGAGTTCTCCCGCAGGTGTCTCTATATCGCTTAATAACTTAATTGCTTCCAGTGCCTGCAAAGTACCCATAACCCCGACCACCGGGCCAACCACGCCCGCCGTGCGGCAGTTGCGTTCAGGCTCCAGGTTATCCGGCCACAGACAGCGATAACACCCCTGTTCCCAGGGCGGCGTCAGTACCATCAACTGACCACCAAAACCGACCGCGCTGGCGGTGATAAGCGGCGTGTTGAGTGCCACGCAGGCGGCGTTAATCTCCTGGCGAGTCGCCATATTGTCGGTACAGTCGAGCACCACATCGGCTTGTGCTACCGCATCTTTTAAGGCATGACCCGTTAGCCGTTGTTGTAATGCCATCAGTTGAATATCGGGATTCAATTGCGTCAGTCGCTGTTGGCAGACCTGCGATTTCGGGCGGTCGATATCTTCAGTGGTAAAGAGGATTTGCCGCTGCAGATTACTCAAATGCACATCGTCGTCATCTGCCAGCACCAGAGTTCCGATACCAGCGCCAGCCAGGTACAGCGCAGCAGGCGTACCCAGCCCGCCAAGGCCGATAATCAGCACCTGGCTGTCGAGCAGTTTTTGCTGGCCTTCAATGGCGATGTCATCGAGCAGGATTTGGCGGCTATAACGCATAAAATCACGGTCATTCATCGCCAACTCCTGCAATTTCCAACAACTGAGCTGTTGCCGCACGCCAGTCTGTCGCCTGGGTAATGGCACTGACGACGGCGATGCTACCGACACCCGTCGCCATCACCGCAGGTGCGCGCGCCAGACTGATACCGCCAATCGCCACGGTGGGATAATCAGCCAGGCGCTCAATGTGCCGAGCCAGTTGCGCCAGCCCCTGCGGCGCGGAAGGCATCTGTTTGGTTTGCGTGGGGAACACATGCCCCAGTGCGATATAAGAAGGGCGTGCTGCCAGCGCGACGTCGATTTCCATGTCATCATGGGTCGAAACGCCCAGCCGCAGGCCTGCCGCGCGGATAGCGGCGAGATCGGTGGATTGCAAATCTTCCTGCCCCAGATGGACACCATACGCCTGATGCCTGATCGCCAGTTGCCAGTAATCGTTGATAAACAGTCGTGCGTTATAGCGGTGACCCAGTTCAATTGCCGCTACGACATCAGCTTCCACCTCTTCATCGCGCTGATCTTTAATGCGTAGCTGGAGGGTGCGCACGCCCGCGTCCAGCATGCGTTCGATCCACTGCACACTGTCCACTACTGGATACAGCCCTAAACGAAAAGGTACACGAGGAAAATCAGGCTGATACATCATGCTTCCTCCTTACGCAGGTAGATTTCTCCGCCTCTGGCGCGGAAGTTCTCCGACATATCCGCCATTCCTACTTCAATGGTTTGCGCGGCGGCATAATCGCGCACTTCCTGGCTGATTTTCATCGAGCAGAATTTCGGTCCACACATCGAGCAGAAATGGGCGACCTTGCCAGACTCTTGCGGCAGGGTTTCATCGTGGTAAGCGCGGGCGGTAAACGGATCGAGGGCCAGATTAAACTGGTCTTCCCAGCGAAATTCGAAACGGGCTTTCGACATGGCGTTATCGCGAATTTGTGCGCCCGGATGCCCCTTTGCCAGGTCGGCGGCGTGGGCGGCAATCTTATAGGTGATAAGTCCCTGCTTAACGTCTTCTTTATTGGGCAGACCCAGGTGCTCTTTTGGCGTTACGTAGCAGAGCATCGCGCAGCCAAACCAGCCAATCATCGCTGCGCCAATCCCCGAAGTGAAATGGTCATAGCCCGGCGCAATGTCGGTAGTCAGCGGCCCGAGGGTATAGAACGGTGCTTCGTGGCAGTGCTCTAACTCCTCGGTCATATTGCGGCGAATCATTTGCATCGGCACATGCCCGGGGCCTTCAATCATCACCTGCACGTCATATTCCCAGGCGATTTTGGTCAGTTCGCCCAGCGTATGCAGCTCGGCAAACTGTGCTTCATCGTTAGCATCCTGAATCGAACCGGGACGCAGGCCATCGCCCAGCGACAGCGAAACGTCATAAGCGGCGCAGATTTCACAAATTTCGCGGAAGTGTTGATAGAGGAAGTTTTCCTGATGATGGGAGAGGCACCATTTCGCCATAATCGAACCGCCGCGCGACACAATACCGGTCAGACGTTTAGCGGTCATTGGCACGTAGCGCAGGAGAACGCCCGCATGAATCGTGAAGTAATCCACACCTTGCTCGGCCTGTTCCAGCAGCGTGTCTCGGAACGTTTCCCAGGTAAGATCTTCAGCGATCCCGTTAACCTTTTCCAGCGCCTGATAGATCGGCACAGTACCGATCGGCACCGGGCTGTTGCGCAAAATCCACTCGCGGGTTTCGTGAATATAGCGACCGGTAGAGAGATCCATCACAGTATCCGCTCCCCAGCGCGTGGACCACACCAGTTTTTCCACTTCTTCTTCAATGGAAGAGGTGACCGCTGAGTTGCCGATATTGGCATTCACTTTCACCAGAAAGTTGCGACCAATGATCATTGGCTCAGATTCCGGATGATTGATATTGGCGGGGATAATGGCGCGTCCGGCAGCGACTTCGTCACGGACAAACTCCGCGGTGATATTTTCCGGCAGGCGAGCACCAAAGCTCATACCCGGATGCTGGTGGCGCAAAACTTCGCTACGGATGCGCTCGCGCCCCATGTTCTCGCGAATGGCGATGAACTCCATCTCCGGCGTGATGATGCCCCGGCGGGCGTAGTGTAACTGCGTAACGCGATGGCCTGCTTTGGCGCGTTTTGGCGTTAATACGCCGCTAAAACGCAGTTCATCGAGGCCATCATCCGCCAGTCGCGCTTTAGTGTAATCGGAACTGCGAACGGTGAGTGCTTCAGTGTCGCCGCGTGCATCGATCCACGGCTGGCGCAGTTTTGCCAGCCCTTGCTGTACGTTAATCGCGATTTGCGGGTCGCCATACGGGCCGGAGGTATCGTAGACCGGAATCGCTTCATTTTCTTCGTACTGTGGCTGTTCTTTGCTACCGCCGATTAGCGTCGGGCTAAGCTGGATCTCACGCATCGGTACGCGCACGCCAGGATGTGTGCCGGTGATGTAAATCCGTTTTGAGTTGGGAAAGGCGGTGCCTTCCAGGGTATCGATAAAATGTTGGGCCTGGGCGCGTTGCTCGCGGCGGGTCAGTTTTGTTGCAGACATAGCTCATTCCAAAAGTTAAGGACGTGGCTTGTCAGACGACGGATGAAGCAAGAGATGATCGCCGCAAAGGCGATGCAATAGCAGATTAACTCTTGTTCCCTTCGCAGGTATTAGCCTGATCAGGTTCCGCGGATCCCGAATGAACGGTCTCAGCCAGTTAAGGCACTCCGACAAGAAATTAGCCCCGCAAACGGGGCGTTGAATGTAAATTACGCGTTAACAGCGCATAATTCAAGCAAGATGTTTGAGGCGGGCAGCGTCAAGCACCAGCAGAATTAGCTTATCTTCCAGCACAAAGCGTGCTTCCAGCGCTTCACCGATGTCAGATAAAACCTGTTGAAACTCAAGATAATTATCATGATCTATGGCGGTTTCCAGACTGGAATCGTAGTAATCCATAATCTGCTGCGTGTTGGCTTCCAGTTGCGGCCAAATCTTCGCGGCGCGAGCGAGCTGCCCGTTGCCTTCCAGTTTATGCAGAATGCGCTCATAAATACTGAAATGCCCGGCAGAAAGGTAATCGACCAGACTCTGGCAAAAATCATCAAGGGCTTTTTCGTTTAGCCTCATGTACGATTCTTTGCCAGGCTTAATGCCAACCAAATTGTAGTAAGCCACGAGCAGATGCTTACGTACATGTAGCCAGCGATCAACCAGTTTGTTACTTCCTCTGACGTGTTCCGTCAGGTTATCGAGCTGGTTAAGCATGATTGACTCCGCAAGTTTGTCTTCAAAAACTGCTCAGTGAGAATGTAAAAAACATGTTAAACATGCCAGTGAAGCAAAGGTAGTGCAAGAGCTATGGATCGTATAATTGAAAAATTAGATCACGGTTGGTGGATAGTCAGCCATGAGCAAAAATTATGGTTGCCGAAGGGAGAATTGCCATATGGCAAAGCGGCAAATTTTGATCTTGTGGGTCAGCGCGCACTGCAGATAGGCGAATGGCAAGGAGAACCTGTTTGGCTGGTACAACAGCAGCGTCGCCATGATATGGGCTCGGTGCGCCAGGTTATTGATCTGGACGTCGGGCTGTTTCAATTAGCCGGACGCGGCGTGCAACTGGCGGAGTTTTACCGTTCGCATAAATACTGCGGATATTGCGGGCATGAAATGTACCCAAGCAAAACCGAATGGGCGATGCTGTGCAGCCACTGCCGTGAGCGTTACTACCCACAAATCGCTCCCTGCATTATCGTTGCCATCCGTCGCGATGATTCGATCCTACTTGCCCAGCATACCCGGCATCGTAACGGTGTCCATACGGTACTCGCCGGATTTGTCGAAGTCGGAGAAACCCTCGAACAGGCGGTCGCGCGGGAAGTGATGGAAGAGAGTGGCATCAAAGTCAGGAATTTGCGTTATGTGACCTCTCAGCCGTGGCCGTTTCCTCAGTCGCTGATGACTGCGTTTATGGCGGAGTATGACAGTGGTGACATCGTGATTGATCCGAAAGAACTGCTGGAGGCGAACTGGTATCGCTACGACGATTTACCATTATTGCCACCACCGGGCACTGTGGCGCGCCGTCTGATAGAAGATACGGTGGCGATGTGTCGGGCAGAGTATGAGTGATGATACACTGACCGCCTGACGCACTAAGGAACAGCCAAAATGACCGAACTCAAAAACGATCGTTATCTGCGGGCGCTGCTGCGCCAGCCCGTTGATGTCACTCCAGTATGGATGATGCGCCAGGCGGGTCGCTACCTACCGGAATATAAAGCTACTCGCGCTCAGGCGGGCGATTTTATGTCGTTGTGCAAAAACGCCGAGCTGGCGTGTGAAGTCACCTTGCAGCCGCTACGTCGCTATCCGCTGGACGCGGCGATTCTGTTTTCCGATATTCTCACCGTTCCGGATGCAATGGGGTTAGGACTCTATTTTGAAGCCGGAGAAGGCCCGCGATTCACCTCGCCAGTCACCTGTAAAGCAGACGTCGATAAACTGCCGATTCCGGATCCGGAAGATGAACTGGGTTACGTGATGAACGCAGTACGTACCATTCGTCGCGAACTGAAAGGCGAAGTACCACTAATTGGTTTTTCCGGCAGCCCGTGGACGTTGGCGACCTACATGGTGGAAGGCGGTAGTAGCAAAGCTTTCACCGTGATCAAAAAAATGATGTATGCCGATCCGCAAACGCTGCATGCGCTACTCGATAAATTGGCGAAAAGCGTCACCCTGTACCTGAACGCGCAAATCAAAGCCGGTGCGCAAGCGGTGATGATTTTCGACACCTGGGGCGGCGTGCTCACCGGACGTGACTATCAACAGTTCTCGCTCTACTACATGCATAAAATTGTCGATGGGTTGCTGCGTGAAAACGATGGCCGCCGTGTGCCGGTAACACTGTTTACCAAAGGCGGTGGACAGTGGCTGGAAGCGATGGCGGAAACTGGTTGCGATGCGCTGGGTCTCGACTGGACAACGGATATCGCTGATGCGCGCCGCCGCGTGGGTAATAAAGTCGCGTTGCAGGGCAATATGGACCCATCGATGCTGTATGCGCCGCCAGCCCGCATTGAAGAAGAAGTGGCGACAATTCTTGCCGGTTTCGGTCATGGTGAAGGTCATGTCTTCAACCTTGGTCACGGCATTCACCAGGATGTACCGCCAGAACATGCCGGTGTCTTTGTGGAGGCAGTACATCGGTTGTCCGAACAGTACCACCGTTAAGGAGTGATTATGGATCTCGCGTCATTACGCGCTCAACAACTTGAACTGGCCTCTTCTGTGATCCGCGAGGATCGACTCGATAAAGATCCTCCGGATCTGATCGCCGGAGCCGATGTTGGGTTTGAGCAGGGCGGAGATGTGACGCGAGCGGCGATAGTGCTGCTGAAATATCCCACTCTTGAGCTGGTGGAGTATAAAGTGGCTCGCATCGCCACCACCATGCCTTACATTCCTGGTTTTCTTTCCTTCCGCGAATATCCTGCGCTGCTGGCAGCGTGGGAGATGCTGTCGCAAAAACCGGATTTAGTGTTTGTCGACGGTCATGGGATCTCGCATCCGCGTCGTCTTGGCGTCGCCAGTCATTTTGGCTTATTAGTCGATGTGCCAACCATTGGCGTGGCGAAAAAACGGCTATGTGGTAAATTCGAACCACTCTCCAGCGAACCGGGCGCGCTGTCGCCGTTGATGGACAAAGGCGAGCAACTGGCCTGGGTCTGGCGTAGCAAAGCGCGCTGTAATCCGCTGTTTATTGCTACTGGTCATCGGATCAGCGTGGATAGCGCGCTGGCGTGGGTACAACGCTGCATGAAAGGCTATCGTCTGCCAGAACCAACGCGCTGGGCGGATGCTGTGGCCTCGGAACGTCCGGCGTTCGTGCGCTATACAGCAAATCAGCCCTAATTCAGGTAAACTGCGGATAATTTCCGTATTTGAGAACTCAACATGTTACAAAACCCGATTCATCTGCGTCTGGAGCGCCTGGAAAGCTGGCAGCACGTTACTTTTATGGCCTGCTTATGCGAACGCATGTACCCCAATTACGCCATGTTCTGCCAGCAAACCGGCTTCGGTGATGGGCAGATTTACCGTCGCATTCTTGATCTCATCTGGGAAACGCTGACTGTCAAAGACGCAAAAGTGAATTTCGACAGTCAACTGGAGAAATTTGAGGAAGCTATCCCTTCAGCAGATGATTTCGATCTGTACGGTGTTTATCCGGCAATCGATGCCTGCGTGGCGTTAAGTGAACTGGTTCATTCGCGTTTGAGTGGCGAAACACTGGAACACGCTGTGGAAGTCAGTAAGACTTCCATCACCACCGTTGCGATGCTGGAAATGACCCAGGCTGGTCGCGAAATGAGCGATGAAGAGCTGAAAGAAAACCCGGCCGTTGAGCAAGAATGGGACATTCAGTGGGAAATATTCCGACTTTTAGCCGAGTGCGAAGAACGCGACATTGAGCTGATAAAGGGCCTTAGGGCAGACCTGCGTGAGGCGGGTGAGAGCAATATTGGTATAATTTTTCAGCAATAAGACCAGAAAACGTGAATTAACGCCTGATTTGTCGTACCTGGAGTCTTCCCTTTCGCCCCCCGTCTGGTCTACATTTGGGGGGCGAAAAAAAGTGGCTATCGGTGCGTGTATGCAGGAGAGTGCTATTCTGGCATTTCCGTCGCACTCGATGCTTAGCAAGCGATAAACACATTGTAAGGATAACTTATGAACAAGACTCAACTGATTGATGTAATTGCAGAGAAAGCAGAACTGTCCAAAACCCAGGCTAAAGCTGCTCTGGAGTCCACTCTGGCTGCAATTACTGAGTCTCTGAAAGAAGGCGATGCTGTACAACTGGTTGGTTTCGGAACCTTCAAAGTGAACCACCGCGCTGAGCGTACTGGCCGCAACCCGCAGACCGGTAAAGAAATCAAAATCGCCGCAGCTAACGTACCGGCATTTGTTTCTGGCAAGGCACTGAAAGACGCAGTTAAGTAAGATTGCGTGGCAGTGAACAGTTTTAACGAAGGGGTGGTTTCACCCCTTTTGTCTTTCTGGCGTCGCACATTGATGCTGGCAGGCGTGCTGTTTCTCTCTGCCTGTAGCCACAACTCTTCACTTCCCCCTTTTACCGCCAGTGGGTTTGCCGAAGACCAGGGTGCAGTGCGCATCTGGCGAAAAGACAGCGGCGATAATATCCATCTGCTTGCCGTGTTCAGTCCGTGGCGCAATGGCGATACCACTACCCGTGAATACCGCTGGCAGGGCGATAACCTCACGCTTATCAATATCAACGTTTACAGCAAACCGCCGGTGAATATCCGCGCACGCTTTGACGAGCGCGGTGACCTGAGCTTTATGCAACGTGAGTCCGACGGGCAAAAGCAGCAGCTTTCTAACGATCAAATCGATTTATACCGTTATCGTGCAGACCAGATCCGCCAGATTAGCGACGCCTTACGTCAGGGGAGAGTGGTACTGCGTCAGGGACGCTGGCATGCGATGGAACAGACTGTGACTACCTGCGAAGGGCAAACCATTAAGCCTGATTTAGATTCGCAGGCGATAGCGCATATCGAGCGCCGCCAGAGCCGCTCTTCTGTTGATGTGAGCGTGGCATGGCTGGAAGCGCCCGAGGGTTCACAATTACTGTTAGTGGCAAACTCTGACTTTTGTCGCTGGCAACCCAACGAGAAGACGTTCTGATTTACCAGTGGCCCATACCCATATGGCCGCCACCACCTCCGCAGCCACCGTAACCCATGCCCATTCCGACACCGCGTGGAATACCCGCTTCAGCCATCGCAATATCCCGTTTAACTCGCAATTCATCTAATGACTGACGTAAAGTCTCCATCTCTTTGGCGACTGCGTTAATTTTGCTGCTATCCGGTGGATTAGCGGCTAACAGGGCGTTGTATTCATAACGCTTCGTCACCAGTTGTTGTTGCAGCGCGCTGCTTTGGGCGTAAAAGTCATTATGGATTTTCTGCCACGCAGTTTGTTGTTCGCTGGTCAAAGGCGCTGCATTTTGCTGCCACATACCGTGTCCGCCGTGGGCAAATGCAGTTGTTGAGCCTATCGCCATTGCTGAAAACGCCATCATCACCAGGGCAATCTTCGTGTTCCGTTTCATGGTTAATCCTCCAGTGGTTGTCTTACTTTACGTATTGCATCTTTCGTGCCAACGATGAAACACCGATGTAACGGGCAATCTGGCGCGGTTAGCGAGTAAAAATGACCCGATTGTGGTGGGTAGCGAGTCATTTTTACTCATTGAAAGATAAGCGTTTGTGTTACAGCGCAGGGTAGGGGGCAATAAAAGATGGCATGATTTGTGCTGTCAAAAAGGGATGAACAGGCAAAGAAGAAGATGCGTTTTATGCAACGTTCTAAAGACACATTAGCCAAATGGTTAAGCGCGATCCTCCCCGTAGTCATTGTTGGGCTGGTGGGATTGTTTGCGGTGACGGTGATTCGCGATTATGGGCGGGCAAGCGAGGCTGACCGCCAGGCATTACTGGAAAAAGGTAATGTGCTCATTCGCGCTCTGGAGTCAGGAAGTCGCGTAGGGATGGGGATGCGAATGCACCATGTGCAGCAACAGGCACTTCTGGAAGAGATGGCAGGCCAGCCAGGGGTGTTGTGGTTTGCGGTCACCGATGCGCAGGGCATTATCATTCTTCACAGTGACCCAGAAATGGTCGGGCGTGCACTCTATTCGCCTGATGAAATGCGGCAGTTAAAGCCAGAGGAAAACTCCCGCTGGCGACTGCTTGAGGACGCGGAAAAAACGCCTGCGCTTGAGGTCTATCGTTTGTTTCAGCCCATGTCAGCCTCCTGGAGGCATGGGATGCATAATATGCCGCGCTGTAACGGCAAACCTGAGCCACAGGCAGATGCACAACAGGCTATTTTTATCGCTGTTGATGCCAGTGATCTGGTTGCAACCCAGATTGGGGAGAAGCGCAATACCCTGATTATTCTCTTTGCTCTGGCGACGGTATTGCTGGCGAGCGTGTTGTCATTCTTCTGGTATCGCCGTTACCTTCGCTCGCGCCAGTTATTGCAGGATGAAATGAAGCGCAAAGAGAAGCTGGTGGCGCTGGGGCATCTGGCGGCAGGCGTCGCCCACGAAATCCGTAACCCACTTTCATCGATTAAAGGACTGGCGAAATATTTTGCCGAGCGCACGCCCGCGGGGGGCGAAGCGCATCAACTGGCGCAGGTGATGGCGAAAGAAGCCGACCGTTTGAATCGCGTGGTGAGCGAACTGCTGGAACTGGTCAAGCCAACGCACCTTGCTTTGCAGGCGGTGGAGCTCAATACCCTGATTAACCATTCATTACAACTGGTGAGCCAGGACGCTCAGAGTCGTGAGATACAGTTGTGCTTTAACGCTAACAACGGGTTGCCGGAAATTCAGGCCGACCCGGACAGACTGACTCAGGTACTGTTAAATCTTTATCTCAATGCTATTCAGGCTATTGGTGAGCATGGCGTGATTAGTGTGACGGCAAGTGAAAGCGGCAATGGCGTGAAAATTAACGTTACCGACAGCGGTAAGGGAATTGCGGCAGATCAACTGGAGGCTATCTTCACCCCGTACTTCACCACCAAAGCCGAAGGCACCGGGCTGGGGCTGGCGGTTGTGCATAATATTGTTGAACAACACGGTGGTACAATTCAGGTCGCCAGCCAGGAGGGGAAAGGTGCAACATTCACCCTCTGGCTTCCGGTGAATATTAATCGTAAGGACCCACAAGGATGAAGCACGATAACATCGATATTCTGGTGGTGGATGATGACATTAGCCACTGCACCATCTTGCAGGCATTGCTACGTGGCTGGGGCTATAACGTCGCGCTGGCGAACAGCGGGCGACAGGCGCTGGAGCAGGTGCGGGAACAGGTTTTTGATCTTGTGCTTTGCGATGTGCGAATGGCGGAGATGGACGGCATCGCCACGCTGAAAGAGATTAAAGCGTTAAATCCGGCAATTCCGGTGCTGATTATGACCGCTTACTCCAGCGTCGAGACGGCGGTAGAAGCGCTGAAAACCGGGGCACTGGATTATCTCATCAAGCCGCTGGATTTCGATAACTTGCAGGCAACGCTGGAAAAGGCGCTTGCTCATACGCAGATTGTCGCTTCTGAAACGCCTACCGTGCTAGCCAGCCAGTTTGGGATGGTTGGGAAAAGCCCGGCGATGCAACACTTACTCAGTGAAATAGCCCTCGTCGCACCATCGGAAGCCACGGTGTTGATCCACGGCGATTCTGGCACCGGCAAAGAGTTGGTTGCCAGAGCAATTCACGCCAGTAGCGCACGTAGTGAAAAACCGCTGGTAACGCTCAACTGTGCGGCACTCAACGAATCCTTACTGGAGTCCGAATTGTTCGGTCATGAAAAAGGGGCGTTTACCGGTGCCGATAAACGGCGGGAAGGGCGCTTTGTTGAGGCGGACGGCGGCACGTTGTTTCTCGATGAAATTGGCGATATTTCTCCAATGATGCAGGTTCGTCTGCTGCGTGCCATTCAGGAGCGTGAAGTCCAGCGTGTTGGCAGCAACCAGACTATTTCTGTCGATGTCCGGCTGATTGCCGCGACCCATCGCGATCTTGCCGCAGAGGTGAATGCCGGGCGTTTTCGCCAGGATCTCTACTATCGACTGAACGTGGTGGCGATTGAAGTGCCGGCGCTACGTCAACGGCGGGAAGATATTCCTCTGTTGGCAGATCATTTTCTGCAGCGCTTTGCTGAACGTAATCGCAAGGCGGTAAAAGGCTTTACGCCGCAGGCGATGGATCTGCTAATTCACTACGACTGGCCGGGGAATATTCGTGAACTGGAAAACGCAGTGGAACGGGCGGTGGTGCTACTGACCGGGGAATATATTTCCGAACGCGAGCTGCCGCTGGCGATTGCCAGTACGTCGATTCCGCTGGTGCAAAGTCAGGATATTCAGCCGCTGGTGGAAGTGGAAAAGGAGGTGATTCTGGCGGCGCTGGAGAAAACGGGCGGCAACAAAACCGAAGCCGCCCGCCAGTTAGGGATCACGCGCAAAACGCTATTGGCAAAACTGTCGCGTTAGTTCTGCTCGCGTTCGATGGCGCGCCAGCCGATATCTTTCCGGCAGAAGCAATCATCCCAGTGGATATCGGTCATTAAGGCATAAGCGCGTTTCTGCGCTTCTGCCACGGTATGACCCAGCGCGGTGACGCACAGTACGCGCCCGCCGCTGGTGATCACCTGCTCGTCATCTGCCAGTTTCGTACCCGCATGGAACACTTTGCCGTCTTCCACTTCTTCCAGCGGCAGGCCGTGGATCACATCGCCGGTGCGGTAATCCCCTGGATATCCACCCGCAGCCATCACCACGCCGAGAGAAGCACGTTCATCCCACTCGGACGTTTTCTCGTCCAGCTTGCCTTCACAGGCCGCCAGGCAGAGTTCAACCAGATCGGACTTCATGCGCAGCATAATCGGCTGGGTTTCCGGATCGCCAAAGCGGCAGTTAAACTCGATAACCTTCGGATTACCCTGTTTGTCGATCATCAAACCCGCGTAGAGAAAACCGGTGTAGGTGTTGCCTTCCGCCGCCATGCCTTTTACGGTTGGCCAGATGATGCGTTCCATCGTGCGCTGATGAACTTCATCGGTCACCACTGGCGCAGGAGAGTAAGCACCCATCCCGCCGGTGTTCGGCCCGGTATCTTTATCGCCTACGCGTTTGTGATCCTGGCTGGTGGCCATTGGCAGCACATGTTCGCCGTCCACCATCACGATAAAGCTCGCTTCTTCGCCGTCGAGGAACTCTTCGATCACAATGCGATGACCCGCGTCGCCAAAAGCGTTACCCGCCAGCATATCGTGAACAGCCGCTTCAGCTTCTTCCAGTGTCATCGCCACGATAACACCTTTCCCGGCGGCCAGACCGTCCGCTTTGATAACGATCGGTGCGCCTTTCTCACGCAGATACGCTAATGCAGGTTCTACTTCGGTGAAGTTCTGGTATTCCGCCGTAGGGATCTTATGGCGGGCCAGGAAATCTTTAGTAAATGCTTTCGAGCCTTCCAGTTGTGCGGCACCTGCGGTTGGGCCGAAGATTTTCAGCCCAGCGGCGCGGAAGGTATCAACCACGCCTTTCACCAGCGGTGCTTCCGGGCCGACGATGGTTAGGTCGATCTTTTCGTTTTGCGCGAAATCCAGCAGCGCCGGGATATCGGTCACGCCGATAGCGACGTTTTGCAGCGCAGGTTCCAGCGCCGTTCCCGCATTACCTGGTGCGACAAATACGGTCTCAACCAGCGGCGATTGCGCCGCTTTCCAGGCCAGCGCGTGTTCGCGCCCGCCGTTACCAATCACTAATACTTTCATCTGTCGCTCCATTAATGGCGGAAGTGGCGCATGTCGGTGAAGAGCATCGCAATACCGTGCTCGTCGGCGGCAGCAATCACTTCGTCATCGCGGATAGAACCGCCAGGCTGGATTACGCAGGTCACGCCCGCAGCGGCGGCGGCATCAATACCGTCGCGGAACGGGAAGAACGCGTCAGAAGCCATCGAGGAACCTTTCACTTCCAGACCTTCATCGGCGGCTTTAATACCGGCGATTTTCGCGGAGTACACGCGGCTCATCTGGCCCGCGCCAATCCCGATGGTCATATTGTTTTTGGCATAGACGATGGCGTTGGATTTCACGAACTTCGCCACCTTCCAGCAGAACAGCGCATCACGTAGTTCCTGCTCGGTCGGCTGGCGTTTAGTCACCACGCGCAGTTCTTCTGCGCCAACCATGCCCAGATCGCGATCCTGAACCAGCAAACCGCCATTCACGCGTTTGAAATCGAGGCCCGGAACACGCTCGCCCCACTGACCACAGGTCAGGACGCGCACGTTCTGTTTGGCGGCGGTGATTTTCAGGGCTTCTTCGCTGGCGGACGGCGCAATGATCACTTCAACAAACTGACGGGAGATAATAGCCTGCGCGGTTTCAGCATCCAGCTCACGGTTAAAAGCGATAATGCCGCCGAATGCGGAGGTTGGGTCGGTTTTATACGCGCGATCGTAAGCATCAAGGATCGTGCTGCTGATGGCGACACCGCAGGGGTTAGCGTGCTTCACAATCACACAGGCTGGCTCCGCAAATTCTTTCACGCATTCCAGCGCCGCATCGGTATCAGCGATGTTGTTATAGGAAAGGGCTTTACCCTGAACCTGGATTGCGGTGGCAACGGAGGCTTCTTTCACATTCTCTTCTATATAGAAGGCAGCTTGCTGGTGGCTGTTTTCACCGTAGCGCATATCCTGCTTCTTAATGAAGTTCAGGTTAAGTGTGCGCGGGAAGCGGCCAGCCGCTTCTTTACTCTCGCCGTGATAAGCCGGAACCATGCTACCGAAGTAGTTGGCGATCATGCTGTCATAGGCGGCGGTATGTTCGAAGGCTTTGATGGCGAGGTCGAAACGGGTATTGAGAGTCAGAGAACCTTCGTTGGCATCCATCTCTTCAATAATAGCGTCATAGTCGCTGCTCTTAACAACGATAGCGACATCTCTATGATTCTTGGCGGCGGAGCGCACCATGGTTGGGCCGCCGATATCGATGTTCTCAACCGCATCTTCCAGTGAGCAGCCTTCACGGGCCACGGTCTGGGCGAATGGGTACAGGTTAACGACCACCATATCGATAGGTTGGATCTGATGTTCTTCCATAATGGCATCGTCCTGACCGCGACGGCCCAGAATACCGCCGTGCACTTTTGGATGCAGGGTCTTCACGCGTCCATCCATCATCTCCGGGAAACCGGTGTAATCGGAAACTTCGGTCACCGGCAGGCCTTTTTCTGCTAACAGACGGGCAGTGCCCCCTGTAGACAGCAGCTCCACACCGCGTGCAGAAAGTGCCTGGGCGAATTCGACGATACCGGCTTTGTCAGAAACACTGAGCAGAGCGCGGCGGACTGGACGACGTTGTTGCATGGTAAATCCCCTGGATTTGACTATTACAGAGAGCGTTAGCTGAATTTTTCGCAAAAAACTCAGCTAACGCCCCTAACGGGGCATCTTTATTTTTCGCCCGCATTGTAACGAAAACGTTTGCGCAACGCTCGCGAATTTTTTTGTTTCGATGGTGATCTCGATTTTGATTGCCATTAGCGGTTCAGGAATACAGAAATAACGCTGATGATTGTGGATAACTCTGTGTGTAAAAAGGTATAAAGCGGGGTTTTGCTGGGGAATGCAGCAGTCAGTCATTTTTTTGCAATTTTTCTATTGCGGCCTACGGAGAACACCCTATAATGCGCCTCCATCGACACGGCGGATGTGAATCACTTCACACAAACAGCCGGTTCGGTTGAAGAGAAAAAATCCTGAAATTCAGGGTTGACTCTGAAAGAGGAAAGCGTAATATACGCCACCTCGCGACAGTGAGCTGAAAGCCGCGTCGCAACTGCTCTTTAACAATTTATCAGACAATCTGTGTGGGCACTCGAAGATACGGATTCTTAACGTCGCAAGACGC
>NZ_KE137149.1:0-723054 GCF_000408525.1 Escherichia sp. KTE96
TGATGTCCATGCAGGTGTAGGTTTTGTAACCTGTTGACTATACTTGTTTAATTACATCCGATTCCACAGCGTGGGGCATGGATGGGGCAAACTCACTCAATTTCTGGTTTAAAATGGATACCTGATCCTGATTGTTTTCTGCCATCCACGATCCGTAAACGCGATAAACCATCTGAGCATCAGAGTGTCCCATTTGCTTCGCGATGAAGTTAGGGTTAGCTCCAGCGGTCAAAGACCAACATGCATAAGTGTGCCTGGACTGATATGCTTTGCGGTAGCGAATCCCGGCGCGTCGCATTGCAGTTTCCCATGACTGATTAATCGACCCAACTGCATAATGGTGCCCGGCAAGGCCATTACGCGTAACGATTTGCGGATTGAAAACAAAAGTGCACGGATGCATTTCAGTTCGACCATACTCACGAAGTTTCACTTCAACCTGATACTGCTTACCAAGCCGTGTCATTTCAGCCTGATTCTTAAGCACGTCTATTGCAGGTTGAATAAGGTTGATAACACGGTTTGTTCCCGCTTCGGTTTTTGGAAGAGTGAACTCTTTCGTTAATGTGTGGTTTCTTCTGATCGTCATTGTCCCAGCCTTCAGGTCTATATCTTCCCATGCCAGAGAAACCAACTCTCCGTGGCGAACTCCCGTATAAACAGCCAGTGACCACATATTTTTTAATTGCTGATGCTTAAATGCGTTAATCAACCTGACAAATTCATCACGGGTTAACGGATCAGGTTCCGTTCGTGATCTCTTCAGTTGCGAAATGGCTGCGAACGGATTTTCTTTGATGTATCCGCTGTCGGCTGCGAACTGAAACATCCCCGCCATGGTGTTCATGTAGTTATTAACAGTTGGCACGGAACGTCCCTTAATGGGTGTTTTTTGCCCGCGTTTCAGAACGTGATATCCGGTCAGCAAATCCTTTCGTATGAACAGTAGCTCTTCCTGAGTCACAGCAGATGCAAGTCTGTTGCCTCCGATTCGGGGAACCATATTTCTTACAATGGAGCTGTAACGCCCCATCGCATTGGTACTGATTTCCAGCTTTTTCAGATCCAGCCATTTCTCAGCCAGGTCTGCGACGGTAATTTCCTTACTTTCCGCACCAAATTTTCTCAGGTTGGGAGAGTCCGGAAACTGAGCGGCATAGTCGAAATTACCCGTCTTAATGGAAAAACAAACAGATGCTCGTAGCTCGCCAGCTATTTTCCTGTTTTTTGGTGTATCCGGCACACCGAGACTTTCCCGCACTCGTGTGCCTTTATACATGAACCATATGCGGAGTGATCCGCCATGGTTCTCAACGCCTGTTGGGTATGCTGTCTTAGCCATTGTTCCCTCCTGACGCCCAAGAGCGCATTAAGCATAAACGGTTCTTCATCGACGCGCACCAGGCTGTTTTTTTGACATACTCTCAACCCACTGGTCGATAGCCTTGCGGTTATACATGCATTCGCTGTTTTCTTTTGGAATACCGTCCGGTGCAACATGGAGATATTCACGACCAACAAGCCAGGATTGTTTACGTGCTCTCTCTATGGTTCCTGGGCGTAAACCTGTAATTTCGATCAGTTTTTGCTCTGTCACCCAGTCGTTGGGCACAATTAAGTTAACTTCGCTCATTGTTTTCTCCGGTGCTGGAATGAAAGGGGGGGGGTTAACATGCCTCATTGGGGTTGAGGCTGTGTGATTCCATGGTTAGTCCTTGCGTAGTTCGCTAATTCTTCTGTAAGTCTCTGGTGCTTTGTTCCCGTACGTCTTCATTTCAGACTTCAACAGAGCAACGAGTGAATCCCATTCGTTGAGGATTCCTTTGAATGCCGGAACGCGCTTTGCAACCTTGTCGAATGAATCCCTGATTTCTGGAATCTGCTCAACAAGTGCAACGCATCGCCGAAAGTCTGCTGCGTCATGGGGAGCGCCGAAGTGATGACCATAGATATTCTTTTTCAGGCCACATGCGATTGAGGCAAGAGTTGCGCTACTGATACCGACATCGCCAGTTGATTGCCATTTCAAAACCTTCATAGCCAAATCTGACATTTCTTGTCTCCAATAAAAACCGCCATCAGGCGGCTTGGTGTTCTTTCAGTTCTTCAATTCGAATATTGGTTACGCCTTATTCGATGCGCACTCCTGGTATTTCACCTTTTGATATTGCTAAGTCATAAATTTGCGCGGCACTATACCCATCTCGCATCCATGAATCTAAGGCGCGAACAGCCTCGCTACGCTTTTTATCTTCTCTCTCATTTTTGATATCAACGAGGACATCAACGCAATTAAGGCAAATGTGGATTTTGTCCTTACATTCGATCATGGCGGCTTTACCATGATTTCCGCCACACAGTGAGCATAAATCTTCAGGGTCTGGCTGGTATTTCTGTAACGTTAGAGGGTTGAATGTTGAACAGACCATAATCATCTCCATAAAACAAAACCCGCCGTAGCGAGTTCAGATAAAAGAAATCCCCGCGAATGCGAGGATAGTTACTTGTTCATATTATTAATCGTCAATGTATTTTGAGCATTGTGGGCAATCATCAATCCCACAATACGATTCATATGCATCCTTTATTGCGTCGCGGGCTTCAGTAAGAGTATTGAATAAGTTGCAGCTATTATCTTTTTGATATAGGTAAGTTCCTAATTTATAAGCAGAAGAAGCATCATTTCCGCTGTCTAAAATTACATCGTTATGGATTCTGCACCTTGCAAGAACTCCTGATCCCATAAGGGTCTGCATAGCCCATTGCTCTTGATCTTCACACAAATCATGAATGCTCATTTCAACACCTCTCTTCACGTTTCACACACGTTAAGATTAACAGTGTTTTTACATGCTTTGGAAGATTTATTTTATAAAAACTCTTTTAATACAAATAGATATAATAGTTCACTATTATAGCTCCTTTAATCGAGGCGGTTCTGGTAGCGGCATCCAGTGGGTTACATTGCGGCTCTGCGTTTCGAAGAACTCCTCACCATTGCGGACAACATCAAAAAACTCACCGTTTCGATATTGCGCATAAAGAACGAATGCGCCATCACATAAAATAATTACGTGCTGACCATCATCCGGCATTCGCTCACTACAGCTTATCCAACCATCCGGAGTTACCGGATAGTTGCCATTCACAAGGTCAGCTCGAACATATAGTGTGTCATCATGGTGCTGATTGTGGCTGCACCACGTTAATTCGCTTAACTCGCCATCTTCTGGCCATACTCCAGCTGTTTGCAGCCAGATATGGGCTGGCGCATCTTGGCAAGGTGTATTAACTGGCAACTTGTAAGTTTGGTTTACAGGTTCGGCTTCCAGCGATGCCAGCGCAATCCGTGCCAGCTCACGCACAACTTCAGGGGGCGCGTGACGGTCATTCAGGTCATCCCACAGACGTAGCATGTTATCGCTATCAGGGTTAACATCCTCATTAGTTCCGGCCAGCGCACTAATAACCTCATCGGCTGCTTCAATAATTTTCTGTGCCTGTTCTCTGGTAATAGTGGTCATTTGTTAATCCTCAAAACTTTATGCCCGGGCGCAAAAGCACGCGTTTTGTCTTTGCTTATTCGCCAGCCATCCTTGCGCGCCTCTTTTGCACAGCCAGCCCATGACGTACCTATATACTCACCGAAGTCTGGCGACTTATATTTGCCATCTGTACACTGGAGGCAATCACAATAGAGATGCATGGTGTAACTTGCGGCAATAGCCATATTAGGCTCCTTTAGTGCGCAAGTGGTTTTCCCAGCGGTTTTGCGCCGCGCTGCCCTTATCTCGGACTCCCTCTCTGGCAATTCCAGAAAATGAAAACAACACCACACGACGATTGCTAACTCTCAACCACTGGCTGGGATAGCAAAGTCTGTATACACGGGAGATAAGCATCTTAGCTTTACGGTTTTTCATCGCACTGCGCCCCCCTTCTCTCGTCTGTTCCGCGACGCGGTGGGTTTATAGTTAAATGCGAATACCACCCTACCAAACATGCCGATCACCGCCCGTTTGTGATTGCTGATTGGTAGCTTCTCGTACCCCGTCGAACGCGATAAAAGAAGTAATTTTGCTTTACGGTTTTTCATCGTTTTGTTCTCCTGCGTCTCCTTTGATGCGAATGCCAGGGGCGCGTGGCACATTAACTTCCACGATGCGCACAGTTGGTTTGTACATCTCAATCGCTGTCAGCCAGTCAGCTCCTGTCATGCGCTTTTCCGCATCGCCATTAGTCCACTGAACCGGTACACCAATAGCCTTCATCGCGATTTCTATTTCCCCGGCAATGGCGCTTTTTCCGCAACCAGTAAAACCAGATACAACGACAAGAACTTCGCCTTTGGCTGGTTTTATTTCCCGTGCTTCCAGTTCTGCTATGCGCTTCTCTGCGGCTTCCAGCTCAACGCGCAGCCTCCCTACCGTTAGCGCAATTTCCTCGTTCTCCTGGTCGCGGCGTTTGATGTATTGCTGGTTTCTTTCCCGTTCATCCAGAAGCGCCAGCACTAATTTAGGGTTGAAAGCTGCGATAAATTCTGCGTTGTTCTCTGCATTTTTCTGGTCGTCAAAGCCAGGCCATTTGATAATGTCTCCGCAACGTTCATCCCCCGGCGTATGCACCGCATATGTACCAGTGTCCGGCGAGATGAATGCACGCCATTCGCCCTGTGTTGCCTGTTGCGCTATCTTACGTAAGGTAGCTAATTGTTCGCTGGTAAAAGTCATCATGGTTGCATCTCCCGTTCTTCTGCCCACTTCCGAAGCCCTTCAATCTCACCATTACGAGCTATCAGCTCGCGACACAGTCTTTCGTTTTCATCCAGCAGCGCCAGCACGGTAGCTGGATTGGCTGCGGCGATGAATTCAGCATTGGCCTGCTGTTCCATTTGGAAATCTTCATAGAAACGGCTTTCTGGATGCGCTCCTTCAATTCTGCAAATAGGAATATATCCAGCAACCTCGCGATGAATTAGTGCATCATCACCATCAAATCGTCCCTCTCCATATTCGAGCGACCACACACCACACGTTGCTTTCTCTGCCTTTTCACGCAGTGCCTGATAGTCAATCTTGCTCACTGGCTGCCTCCTTTGCGCCACATCGCATTCAGATATTTGTTGTCATTAACAGAACCGAAACTCTTTCGCTTAAGCAATTCCTCTCTCGATGGCATTGGCTTTACGCGTTGGCGAATAATCATTTCTGCCGGAAGAATGCCGGGATTGTATGCAAGTCCTCTCATGGTAAATTCCTCAGTCATTACTGATAGCGCCATAGCGTGAGCGGTAATTACGCAGGCGCTGGTCAATTTCAGGGAAGTGGGTATATGTGGCTTTGCGGAATGGTCGGATTGATGTCTGGTAAATTCGCTCGCGTTCTTCTTTCTCTGCAAGCCATATACAGTGGCGAAATTCCTTTTCCTCTTTCGTTTCCTGCGGTAGCGACATTATCAGGTCGTAGTTTTTTCTGAATTTATCCAGCACCTCCGATACGGAATTGCCGGAACAGCGGCGCGCGTCATCCGCACCATACAGAGGCGCTGGCATAATGGAATCCTTATTTTTCTAAATCAGAATGGGATGGAATCGTCGTATACAGGAGTGTTCTGCTGGTTACTGCTTTGTTGCTGTTGGCTGTTTCCTGAAGTTGCAAATCCAATCTTTGAATTCAGTAATTCAAGAGTGATTGATTGACCATTTTGCCCCTGATAAACATCAACCCTGATGTTTTCTCCGGTAATTTCTACAATGCCACCTTCAACCAGAACGCTACGGTAGTAATCCGCTTGCGCTCCCGGCTTGGCAAATACAACGGCGCTGTAGTTTGTCCATTCTTTCTTTTTTGTCTGGCGATCGTAATACTGAACGCCAGCACGGATGTTGAATCCGATATTTTCCCCGGCCTGAAACTCTCTTGCGGGCTTGTTTAGTCTTACAGTAATCGAATGTGCCATTAAGCAGCAGCTCCTTCTAATTCGTCTCGTCTGATGTTGTAAACGTCCTGCGCTTTGTGCTGCTCAGGTGTGCCTTCGAGCATCTTCCACGCTTTGGCGAACGCCTGTTTAAGCTCTTCTACGGTGTTTTTCTGCATTGCTGCGTCAGTGAATGCTTTTAGAACCTGTTCAGGTGTAGGTGATGGTTTTGATTGCTTTGCTACTGCGTTCTGCTGATGTTTATGCTCGTCTGTATCTGCATCTTTCGCATCATCAATGCCGAACAAACCATTGAGGCAATACTTGCGTGCATAAGAGCTTGTAGCTCCCGTAACTTGTGCAGAATCCATTCCTTTCTTGCTTTCTTCCTCTCGTGCAAGAGCGGTTGACGTATGACTGTTTTCGCCATCGGTAATAGTTGCCGTGGCTTTCACGTAATACCGATCACCAATCAACACAACTTCATCGCTGATTGATAAAAACAGACCATTCAGTAACGGCTTAACGCCTTCAAGAATATCTTCGCAGCTTCTGTATTTATATTTGCCGAATGAGTTGTACTGATTCTTTGGCGCGTTCAGATTCTCCTGAATAGCTGCCAGTCTTGCGTAAAATTCTTTGCTCATATGATTGTTCTCAGAATGGACACGGCCCAAGGAAATAACGCTGATTTAATACTTCGACTCGGGACAAATTAAGGCATACCCGCATTCCTTCGCGGTCACCATTATGGCGATACCAGAGAGCTTTCTGCGTGTACATGCGTCTCTGTAACTTGCTCTCCTTCACTGTGGTTGCAAGTGACATGAATATCTCCTTCGTTACCGATTAATTCTTTCATCTGACGAATGAATTCTTCGTCTGACCAGTTATCTGTAAAACTCATTTCCTGCGATACCACGGAAGGTTGATAGCTGATTTCATCGCTTTATTTGCTTCAAGCCACATTTTTGAATCACCAATAAATCGGGCTATTACTGCTTTGTTCTGTGCAGCACGAAGCATCTGGTGATTGATGGCTATTTCATTGCGCATAACGCCTCCAGTTGTTTCTTTGCTGCTCTGATTAATTGTTTAACTCGGCGTGATAATTCAGATTCGTGCGGGTAGAAAGCGGACATGACGCCGCTACCCGCGAGCTGAAAGTGCATCATGGGTAACTCCTTATATTTGATTGCATAACGAAAACGCCTCGAGTGAAGCGTTATTGGTATGCGGTAAAGCCGCACTCAGGCGGCCTTGATAGTCATATCATCTGAATCAAATATTCCTGATGTATCGATATCGGTAATTCTTATTCCTTCGCTACCATCCATTGGAGGCCATCCTTCCTGACCATTTCCATCATTCCAGTCGAACTCACACACAACACCATATGCATTTAAGTCGCTTGAAATTGCTACAAGCAGAGCATGTTGCGCCAGCATGATTAATACAGCATTTAATACAGAGCCGTGTTTATTGAGTCGGTATTCAGAGTCTGACCAGAAATTATTAATCTGGTGAAGTTTTTCCTCTGTCATTACGTCATGGTCGATTTCAATTTCTATTGATGCTTTCCAGTCGTAATCAATGATGTATTTTTTGATGTTTGACATCTATTCATATCCTCATAGATAAAAAATCGCCCTCACATTGGATGGCAAAGAAGATTTCCAATAATCAGAACAAGTCGGCTCCTGTTTAGTTACGAGCGACATTGCTCCGTGTATTCACTCGTTGGAATGAATACACAGTGCAGTGTTTATTCTGTTATTTATGCCAAAAATAAAGGCCACTATCAGGCAGCTTTGTTGTTCTGTTTACCAAGTTCTCTGGCAATCATTGCCGTCGTTCGTATTGCCCATTTATCGACATATTTCCCATCTTCCATTACAGGAAACATTTCTTCAGGCTTAACCATGCATTCCGATTGCAGCTTGCATCCATTGCATCGTTTGAATTGTCCACACCATTGATTTGTATCAATAGTCGTAGTCATACGGATAGTCCTGGTATTGTTCCATCACATCCTGAGGATGCTCTTCGAACTCTTCAAATTCTTCTTCCATATATCACCTTAAATAGTGGATTGCGGTAGTAAAGATTGTGCCTGTCTTTTAACCACATCAGGCTCGGTGGTTCTCGTGTACCCCTACAGCGAGAAAAATAGTAAAATCCTCTCACCCCTACAGTAAGAGAGTAATTTATATGGATGTGTTATCTGGTATAACTGCCGCGAAACAGGCTTATGATCTGCTGAAGACAATAAAAGAAACCAGAGACGATGCGGTTATCGCTAAAGCTATTGGAGATCTACACCAAAGAATAACTGATTTACAGATGCTTAATGCGGAGCTCTCTGGCCTTTATCAGGCCGAGAAGGAGATCGCAATGAAGCTTCGAGATGAAAATAGAAAAATCAAGATGTTTGTTGTGCAAGCTGAGAATTATGAACTTCATACAACTGAAGGTGGTTCTGCCGTGTATAGACCTAAGAGTCATTCCGATCCTTCTATTCAGCAGCATAACCTTTGTGCACATTGCTTCGGCGAACATAAAATATCGATACTTCAACCAAGCACGGTTACTATAAAATCTAATGGGTTCTTTGTGCATTCATGTCCTCGCTGTAAGAATGAATACCGGATGTATAGAGCGCCAGACCCTAAGCCTGTATATGTACCGCCGCTGACAAATTATTAATTTTATTCCTGAAATAGCCTCTTCACCCCCTTACTTTGTCAGGGGGATATCTCCTTCAGTTCTGACCATTCGCCTTAATACTTTCCTTAAGTCGATGTAAAGTTGAAGGTCTCCATTTGCTGCGGCATCAGCCATTTTTTGCCTGACAAGCAGTAATGTTTCATACGGCTCAATAAGAATATCGTCATGAGTAATTAGGTGAAGCGTTGCCGCATCAACTATTCCTAGAGCTGCGCCAAGTATCAAAAATTCCCTGCTATTTTTGTCGCATGAGGAGATAAGCGTATTTAGCGCATACCTAATATTCTTTATAGCTGTTGTTAATGCTGCAATTTCTTCTATGGCGTCTTCTTCAATGAGCTTTTTAAGCTCATATTTTTCTTCCTGACCCATAATTACCTCGCCGTCAGTTGTTTTGATTTCCGGTAGCCTGCCGCGTAAATAGCTACGTTCGGAAGACAAGTTGAACCTTCATATTTTCTGGTCAACGTTGTCAGAGTTATCACTTCTGCTCTCATTGCTGGTTTGCGCTTGCATTGCAAGACCACTCGTGAAGGGGTTGGCCTGTGTAGCTTGTCGGAGCTGATCGCCTCCTGACTTTGCAGATTTGCGCGACGATCTCTACGGCGAGAAGCTGCGGTTCCTTTAAATTCTGTTTTTCTGGACATGGATTCCTCCCGAATAAACTCTGGCGATGCAATCCCGAAGCTACTCCTGAGAGAGTTGCTTCGGCATTGCATCCCACAGCTTATGTGGTTGGGTGATCTGGCTTTTCAGCCACGTAGTCGAGTGTTCGACGTTGTTTAAAGAGCCTGCCAGTCTGTTCCGTTTGGCTTCCAGCTTCCTGCTGATGGCTAAATAGTACGATGTGTACTTTACTGAGTCAATACAAAATGTTCTAAATATGGTTTAGTTTTTTATAACACTTTGTATTTTATTGATTTATATTTTGGAAAAAGAAAACCCGACGCTAAGGTCGGGTTATTGTTGTGTGTTTTAGAGTGGTGAGGCTGTTAACTAAATGTCTCTTCAGGCCACTGGCTGGCGATAACTTTCCCTACTACGGAACAGCTATCATTGCATGGAATCATTGGATATTGCGGGTTTAGTGGTTGTAGGAACACCTGACCGCTATCCCTGATCAGTTTCTTGAAGGTAAACTCGTCACCACCAAGTCTGGCTATGCAGAAATCACCTGGCTCAACAGCCTGCTCAGGGTCAACGAGAATTAACATCCCGTCAGGAAAGCTTGGCTTGGATCCTGTTGGCGCGGTCATGGAATTACCTTCAACTTCAAGCCAAAACGCACAATCACTGGCTTTTTTGGTTGTGCTGACCCATCTCTCCGCATCACCTTTGGTAAAGGTTCTAAGCTCAGGCGAGAACATCCCGGCCTGAACATGAGAAAAAACAGGGTACTCATATTGTTTTTTAACGGGGGCAGATGAGTATTCGCCAACAGGTGAAAATGTACCGTCGTGGTTGAATGAGACGTTATCAATACCAAGGTATTTAAACACCACACCAATCTCGTCAAGAGATGGATGACGAGATCCGCGCAACCAGTGACCAATTCCACCCTGCGTCATACCAAGCTCTTCAGCTAACTTCTCTTGAGTTATGCCGAGCTCTTTCATTCTGGATCTAGCCAGTTCATACCATTTCATTTTCATACCCTTATTATTACGCTCTGTACTAAAATCATCCATGCACAAGATGTATTTTTTTGTTTGCATTCTAAAAGTACATATCGTATTATTGCATTGTGATTACTATGGAGGGCATATGAGCAACCTACGAAAATATCGAGAGTCACTGAATATCTCTCAAACAACACTTGCTAAGGCAGTTGGATGCACACAGGGAGCTATCGGACATTGGGAATCTGGTCGTCGCTTCCCAGACCTTAAAACATGCCGTGCTCTTGTTGAGTGCCTAAACAAGTTAGGCGCAAAAGTCAGTCTTGATGACGTGTTCCCGCCGGAACACAAAGCTGCTTAATAAGCGGATCCGCTCTTTGTAACAACGGACATTCGTCCTACGTCGCTGAAAAGCGAGTCCCAATATATCTGACCAACTAAGGCCATATGCGTTTCCACGCATACCTTTCAACTAACTATTCACTATTGGAAATCTTAAGAAATGGAAAGAACAAGTTACAGCAAACTATCACAGCGTGACGTTGATCGCGCTGAAACTGATTTACTCATCAACCTGTCAACGCTTACCCAGCGCGGTCTGGCAAAGATGATTGGCTGTCATGAATCGAAGATAAGCAGAACGGACTGGAGATTTATTGCTTCGGTGTTGTGTGCTTTCGGAATGGCATCAGACATCAGTCCGATTAGCAGGGCTTTTAAGTATGCGCTTGATGAAATCACAAAGAAAAAATCCCCGGCCGCCACCGAGGATTTTAAGCAAATTGATATGCAATTCTGAGGGAATTACTGGATCAATCCACAGGAGTAATTATGACAAAACGTCGTAAGAAATACCAGGAAAAAGAAGAGATTCGACACCCTGATTCACCTGAGGGATTAGTGGTAGCCGCAGCAAATAACAGGGCGTTCGCAGAGCGCCTTGTTGGTGTTTACAGACTAGCCAAAGCAGGAGTGAAACATGGGCGTCGTTAAGTTAGCTGATTACAGGCCTCAACTTGAGGTCGTGGAGCATCGCGTGGCAGATACCGAAGATGGTTTCATGCGCGTTGCTAACGAGATTACCGACAGTCTGCTGATGGCTGATTTAACCGTCCGGCAGTTGAAGGTGATGCTCGCTATCATGCGCAAGACATACGGATTCAATAAGCCGATGGATCGACTCACAAACACGCAGATAGCAGCCATGACAGGTATTCATCACACTCATGTTTGCGCTGCCAAGCGCCAGCTTATCGAGCGTAAATTCCTCATTGCTGATGGCGTGAAAATCGGAGTGAACAAGGTGGTTTCTCAGTGGATTAGCCAGGACAGCTTAACATTAGCTAAAACAGCTAATAAAACATTAGCCAAGTCGGCTAATGGGTATAAGCCAAGTCAGCTAAACACAAAAGACAATATACAAAAGACAATAAATACAAATACCCCCTTACCCCCTAACGGGGGTGGCGATGGGCAGGTTAAACCTGAACGTCGCAAGGCAGAACGAATCGACTACGAATCCTTCCTGAACGCCTACAACACCGAAGTCGGTGACAGACTGCCACACGCTGTTGCGGTCAACGAGAAACGCAAACGCCGCCTGAAGAAAATCATCCCGCAACTGAAAACGCCAAACGTGGACGGTTTCAGAGCGTATGTCAGGGCGTTTGTGCATCAGGCCAAGCCGTTTTACTTCGGAGACAACGACACGGGCTGGACGGCTGATTTTGATTACCTGCTGAGGGAAGACTCGTTAACGGGAGTTCGGGAAGGGAAGTTTGCAGACAGGGGGATTACATGAGACAGGATATCGAAGCGAGCGTTATCGGTGGCCTGCTGATTGGTGGATTAACACCAACCGCCAGCGACGTTCTGGCAACGCTGGAGCCGGAAGCGTTTTCAATTCCGCTCTACCGGAAAGCCTTCGAGGTTATCCGCAAGCAGGCGAGAAACAGAAACCTAATCGATGCGCTGATGGTTGCCGAGGCGTGCGGAGAGGAGCATTTCACGTCAATCCTGATGACCAGCAAAAACTGCCCGAGTGCCGCAAACCTGAAGGGATATGCCGGAATGGTCGCGGATAACTATCACCGCCGTCTGGTGCTGGAAATCATGGATGAAATGCGTGAACCAATTCAGAGCGGAACCATCGACGCATCGAGTCAGGCGATGGATGAACTTGTAAAGCGTCTTTCAGCCATCAGAAAGCCCCGTGACGAGGTTAAACCTGTACGGTTAGGGGAAATCATTACTGACTACACTGACACGCTTGACAGGCGTCTGAGGAACGGAGAAGAGTCAGATACCCTGAAGACCGGAATCGAAGAACTTGATGCCATCACCGGAGGGATGAACGCGGAAGACCTGGTGATAATCGCTGCTCGTCCTGGTATGGGGAAAACCGAACTGGCGCTGAAGATTGCCGAAGGCGTTGCAAGCCGCGTTATTCCTGGTTCTGACGTCCGGCGCGGAGTATTGATTTTCTCAATGGAAATGAGCGCATTGCAGATTGCAGAGCGAAGCATTGCCAACGCCGGGAGGATGTCGGTTAGCGTACTGCGAAATCCTGCATCAATGGATGACGAGGGCTGGGCACGTGTTGCTAACGGCATGAGTCAGCTTGCAGATTTGGATGTATGGGTAGTCGATGCCTCGCGGTTATCGGTCGAAGAAATACGCTCAATCGCAGAACGGCACAAACAGGAAAATCCAAACCTCTCACTCATCATGGCGGATTATCTTGGCCTGATTGAGAAGCCGAAAGCAGACCGCAACGACCTCGCAATTGCTCACATCTCAGGAAGCCTGAAGGCGATGGCGAAAGACTTGAAAACGCCTGTTATCTCCCTAAGTCAGCTTTCGCGCGATGTTGAGAAGCGACCAAACAAACGCCCGACAAACGCAGATTTGCGTGATTCAGGAAGCATTGAGCAGGACGCAGACTCAATCATCATGCTCTATCGGGAAGCGGTATATGACGAGAACAGTAGCGCCGCGCCATTTGCTGAAATCATTGTGACGAAAAACCGTTTTGGCTCGCTTGGTACGGTTTACCAGCGGTTCTGCAACGGACACTTTGTTGCATGTGACCAGGATGAAGCCAGACAGATTTGCACAGCATCAAATGCACCTGCTTCGCGTGGCAGACGATATGCACAAGGGGCTGACGTATGACCATCTACATCACTGAGCTTGTAACAGGCCTGCTGGTAATCGCAGGCCTTTTTATTTTGGGGAGAGTAAATCGTGGTTGAGTTGATTTTTTCTGCATTGAGGATTCTCGGTGCTATGTGGATGGTGGCGACGTTCATTGTGGTTGCCAGCAGTTTTGTCCGGCTGGTAGGCGAAGGTAAAGACCTGGTTGGTGTGCTTTTCGGTAGCATTTTCCTGTGGGTGATTATCGGTGTTATGCCTGTTGTCGTAGCAAAAGTGGCGTGGCGTTTTGTGAGTTGAACTGAGGGTAAGTACCGATGGACGAATCAAGAAAGCAGTTTGAGGAATACGTTGCCAAAAAATTGAGATTACCATTCGAGATGATAACCGAGGCAAGAAATGGTGATAGGTACTTCGCATTTTCAAGCATGGATATTCGTCACTCCTTAAATGAGTGGTGGACTTTATGGCAGGCATCGCGAGCAGCTATTGAACTGGATATCGACTGGCCAGAATCGAATGACGACTTTTGGAAAGATGGTGAAGAAGGTGCTTATGCGATGGGTTATGAGGATGGGCGTGACAAAACGGTAATTGCAGTAATGAAAGCTATCAGAGCCGCTGGAATTAAAGAGAAGAATTTCGATGAAGCAAACAATATTCCTCCGAACTAAGCAACAACAGCAAGCCGCAATCAACGCCATCCTCGCAACACCACTCGATAAAGACAAGCCAGTCACCATCCGCATTACTGACTACAAGCGCAACCTTGACCAGAACGCAAAATTTCACGCGATGCTGGCGGATATCGCACGTCAGGTTCAATGGTGCGATAAGTGGTTAAAACCAGAACAATGGAAGGTTTTGTTGATTAGCGGTCATGCAGTGGCAACAAAGCAGGAAGCTGATGTTTTGCCCGGCCTTGAAGGCGAATACGTCAACATTCGCGAAAGTAGCGCGCAGATGAGTGTGAAGCGTATGGCAAGTCTGATTGAGTACACGACAGCATGGGCTATTGGTCAGGGCGTCAGATTTACCGACAGGAGGTACGAATGAGACGACAGCGACGAAGTATCACCGACATAATCTGTGAAAACTGCAAATACCTTCCAACGAAACGCTCCAGAAATAAACGCAAGCCAATCCCAAAAGAATCTGACGTAAAAACCTTCAACTACACGGCTCACCTGTGGGATATCCGGTGGCTAAGACATCGTGCGAGGAAATGACAATGCTTTTAATTCAACCAGGATTTGGCCTTAGCATCAAAAAATGGCACATGTTTGGCGAGAAAGAGTCTCAACGAAAAATGGTGCTTATCAAGTTGCCATGTATCAGTATTTGTTGGCTAAACAGGGAGGCAGCAAATTATTTGTCTACATGCGCCAGAGCAGCATTTAACGACCCTGAGTGGTTTGTAGAAAACCATCACGCTGTTCGTCAGGCAAAGAGAAAGGCCAAAACGACATACATGAAGGCGTATCGAAAAGCATGGAAAGAACACCGCGATCGATACCAGCAAGACATGGAAAAGCTTGAATCAGAAAACATGGAATTAAGACGAAAGCTCGGTGAAGCAAAACGATACATTGATGCTTACAAGCGACTTTTTAATGGTGAAAGCCATGCTTAGCCCATCCCAATCCCTTCAATACCAGAAAAAAAGCGTCGAGCGAGCTTTAACGTGCGCTAATTGCGGTCAAAAGCTGCATGTGCTGGAAGTTCACGTGTGCTCCGATTGCTGCGCAGAACTGATGAGCGATCCGAATAGCTCAATGTACGAGGAAGAAGACGATGAGTGATTTCTCTGAGCTTATTTCCTTCAAAAAAGACAGAGAAGAAATGCGGACTGAATCTGTCTATTACGTTCAACACCGGAATAAACGCTCGGTGCTTGATCAGGAGTTGATTATTACCGGAGACCTGGCATTCAGAACATATAAGGCCAGCATGGAAATGAAGGATTTCCCTAAATGTGGTTCTGAAAGAGAAGCCGCGTTAAAGCTGGCTGAGTGGATGCAGAGAATGGCTGCTGCAATTGAGAATTACTGGAGTGAACCATAATGGCTAACCTACGCAAAGAAGCACGCGGCAGAGAATGCCAGGTACGTATTTACGGCGTATGCAATGGCAATCCTGAAACTACAGTTCTGGCACATTACCGGATGGCTGGAATTTGCGGAACGGGAATGAAACCTGACGACCTGATCGGTGCATGGGCTTGTAGCGCGTGTCACGATGAAATCGACCGACGCACCCATAATCTCGACAACAAAGACGCCAGACTTTACCACCTGGAAGGCGTGATCAGGACGCAGGCGATACTGCTGAAGGAGGGGAAGATTAAGCCATGAACGAATATCAGTTTGTGCTTCCATACCCGCCGTCGGTGAACACCTACTGGCGAAGACGGGGAAGCCAATACTACATCAGCGATAAAGGCCAGAAATACCGAAAAGACGTTCAGCAAATCATCCGCCAACTTAAGTTAGACATTTTCACCAAATCACGACTCCGCATCAAAGTCATCGCAGACGTTCCAGACTCCCGCCGCCGCGACCTCGACAACATCCTGAAAGGTTTACTCGACTCCCTTATCCACGCCGGATTTGCGGAAGACGACGAGCAATTCGATGACATTCGCGTAATTCGTGGCGTGAAAGTACCAGGCGGAAGGCTTGGAATAAAAATCACCGAGCTGGAGAACGTATGAACGCCACAATTCAAACGATACCAGAGCTTCTTATCCAGACACGAGGCAATCAGACCGAAGTGGCAAGGATGCTTTCCTGCGCAAGAGGAACAGTGCTCAAGTACAACCGAGACAGTAAAGGCGAGCGTCACGTAATAGTTAACGGCGTCCTGATGGTCAAACAGGGCAAGAGGGGAAGACGATGGGCATAAGAGAACTAAACCTCACCAAAGAGCAGCACGAGTGGCTGAATGGCTGGCTTGAACTGTGGGGCGCATGGGTTTATTCAGGTCGTCTGGAAAAGCGCATGAGCAGCGTAATAGCGAAGTTCATGGAGAGCGTAGAGCCGGGAAGAGTTATGACAAGGCCAATGTGCAATGATGATGATGGAATGTTGATTTCTCAGGTCGTCGATTCCGTCATGTGCATTGACAAGAAAGCCTTTGGCATCCTCCTTAGCTACTACGCTCATGGTTCATCTAAGCGAGCAATTGCATCCTACTATCACGCGACTGCAAAGCCACGCAAGATGTGTGGACGTGGTGGCGAGGGATGGAGAAAACCTTCACTGGCAACCTGTAGAAACGAAATTGACGACATCCTGAAAGCGTCGTTATTTGTTTTGTACCAGCCAATGCAAAATGCTTTCAAAATGCGTAAACGTGTTGAGAAAGTTAAGCATGTTGCTGTTAAAAGCCTTGACATGCAATTATCCATTTAGCCATAATTAGAAGGTAAGCTGCCGTTAGTGACTCTTAAGTTGCAACGGTGGCTTTTTTTATTTGGGTCAGTCGTATAAAGGTCATTACGGAAGGCTGTTAATCTTCTTATCGTGGTTCGAGTCCACGCTGTCCCGCCAAACATGCTGGTTTAGCTCCAATGGTAGAGCAGTCGCCTTGTAAGCGAATGGGTAGCGGTTCAAGTCCGTTAACCAGCACCATAACTGAGCCGTAGCCACTGGCTATCCTGAATTCATCAGTGATAGTTATGCTGCGGCCTTCTACACATGACCTTCGTGAAAGCGGGTGGCATGAGGTTGTTAGCGCAACCTCATGCCGTTTTGCCCGTGCATATCGGTCACGAACAAATCTGATTACTAAACACAGTAGCCTGGATTTGTTCTATCAGTAATCGATCTTATTCCTAATTAAATAGAGCAAATCCCCTTATTGGGGGTAAGACATGAAGATGCCAGAAAAACATGACCTGTTAGCCGCCATTCTCGCGGCAAAGGAACAAGGCATCGGGGCAATCCTTGCGTTTGCAATGGCGTACCTTCGCGGCAGATATAATGGCGGTGCGTTTACAAAAACAGTAATCGACGCAACGATGTGCGCCATTATCGCCTGGTTCATTCGTGACCTTCTCGACTTCGCCGGACTAAGTAGCAATCTCGCTTATATAACGAGCGTGTTCATCGGCTACATCGGTACTGACTCGATTGGTTCGCTTATCAAACGCTTCGCTGCTAAAAAAGCCGGAGTAGAAGATGGTGGAAATCAATAATCAACGTAAGGCGTTCCTCGATATGCTGGCGTGGTCAGAGGGAACTGATAACGGACGGCAGAAAACCAGAAATCATGGTTATGACGTCATTGTAGGGGGAGAGCTATTCACTGATTACTCCGATCACCCTCGCAAACTTGTCACGCTAAACCCCAAACTCAAATCAACAGCAGCCGGACGTTACCAGCTTCTTTCCCGTTGGTGGGATGCCTACCGTAAGCAGCTTGGCCTGAAAGACTTCTCTCCCAAAAGCCAGGACGCTGTTGCGCTGCAGCAGATTAAGGAGCGTGGCGCTTTGCCGATGATTGATCGCGGTGATATCCGTCAGGCTATCGACCGTTGCAGCAATATCTGGGCTTCACTGCCGGGTGCTGGTTATGGTCAGTTCGAGCATAAGGCAGACAGCCTGATTGCAAAATTCAAAGAAGCAGGTGGAACGGTCAGAGAGATTGAGGTATGAGCAGAGTAACCGCGATTATCTCCGCTCTGGTTATCTGCATCATCGTCTGCCTGTCGTGGGCGGTCAATCATTACCGTGATAACGCCATCGCCTACAAAGAACAGCGAGATAAAAAAGTCAGTGAGCTGAAGCAGGCGACCGCCACCATTACTGACATGCAGCAGCGCCAGCGTTCTGCTGATGCACTCGATGCTAAATACACGAAGGAGTTAGCTGATGCGAAAGCTGAAAATGATGCTCTTCGGCGCAAGCTTGATAATGGTGGTCGGGTGTTCGTCAAAGGAAAATGCCCTGTGCCATCCTCAGCCGAAACCTCCAGCGCCTCCGGCATGGGCAATGATGCCACCGTCGAACTCTCTCCAGTTGCTGGACGAAACGTTCTCGGTATCCGGGGCGGAATTATCCGCGACCAAACAGCACTGAGAACGCTTCAGGAATACATCAGGACGCAATGCCTTCGATGATAGCGATAATTTTACTCATCATCCTTCACATCTGGCTCTGTAGACAGGATGGTGATCACTTCTGGAGTGAATCCAGATTAAACATCTCATTGCTGATGCTTGATATTGAGCATCTTGCGCGCGGTAAGGGGCTGCGTTGAGATAAGAGCCAGTCATTACAAATACCAGGATTTAGCCTCGCATTCGCGGGGCTTTTTATTGCCATTACAAAAGCCATTCCCTACAGAGTGGCTTTGATAATGGCTTATACCCTACACGGGATAACTTAACTGATATCCCTTTTAACGGATAAACGGAGCCAACAATGGCAGAGATTATTCCCATGACTGAAGAACAGAAATTCCAGTTAGAGATTTACAAACTGGTCATGAACCAGAACGCAGCCGCAGAAGAAGCATTTCAGTTCATTGGCACTGACGAACTGAAGCTTGAGCTATTCAAAATTCACTTCCAATCAGGCGGCGCTAATTCGGATATCACGACCCGCACTATCGAAGCGGTGCGTAAATCGAAGGAAGCGTTAGACCTGTTCACTACCGGAACGTAAACATGGCAACTCAAGGTTTCGACAACCCATCCAAATTCCGCGATGAATGGGATAAGCAAGCAGAAGGGAAATAATCAATATGGCGACTGAGAAAAAGAAAGGTGGTCGCCCCTCTGATTATATGCCGGAGGTGGCTAATGACATTTGCGCATTGCTTTCCTCCGGTGAGAGTCTGCGCAAAGTTTGCGAACGCCCAGGAATGCCGAGCAAAACATCAGTTTTTCGCTGGCTGGCTGAACATCAGGAGTTTCGTGACCAGTACGCGAAGGCAACAGAGACTCGGGCCGACTCTATTTTCGAAGAGATATTCGAAATTGCTGACGACGTAATCCCTGATGCCGCCGAGGTGGCAAAGGCAAGACTTCGCGTTGATACCCGCAAATGGGCGCTGGCCAGAATGAATCCCCGTAAGTATGGAGACAAGGTAACTAATGAGCTTGTCGGCAAAGACGGCGGCGCAATTCAGATTGAAACATCACCGATGAGCACTCTGTTCGGAAAATGACCTCGATTAATCCTATCTTTGAACCGTTCATTGAGGCGCATCGCTACAAAGTCGCCAAAGGCGGTCGAGGTAGCGGTAAATCATGGGCAATTGCGAGGCTGCTTGTTGAAGCGGCGCGTCGGCAGCCAGTGCGTATTCTCTGCGCTCGTGAACTGCAAAACAGTATCAGCGATTCGGTAATCCGGTTGCTTGAAGATACCATCGAGCGTGAAGGGTATTCGGCTGAGTTTGAAATTCAGCGTTCCATGATTCGTCATCTCGGAACGAATGCTGAGTTCATGTTCTACGGCATCAAAAACAACCCGACGAAGATTAAATCGCTCGAAGGCATTGATATCTGCTGGGTGGAAGAAGCGGAAGCGGTAACGAAGGAATCATGGGATATCCTGATACCAACCATCCGCAAGCCGTTTTCCGAAATATGGGTGAGCTTTAACCCGAAGAACATACTCGACGATACCTATCAGCGATTCGTTGTAAATCCTCCCGATGATATTTGCCTGCTGACGGTGAACTACACCGACAACCCGCATTTTCCTGAAGTTCTCCGTCTGGAGATGGAAGAGTGTAAACGCAGAAATCCGACACTGTATCGTCACATCTGGCTTGGTGAGCCAGTAAGCGCAAGTGATATGGCAATCATCAAACGTGAATGGCTTGAAGCCGCAACCGATGCGCACAAGAAACTCGGATGGAAAGCGAAAGGCGCTGTTGTCTCTGCGCATGACCCGTCAGATACAGGGCCAGATGCTAAAGGTTACGCATCGCGTCACGGTTCGGTAGTTAAGCGCATTGCCGAAGGTCTGCTGATGGACATCAACGAGGGTGCTGACTGGGCTACTTCGCTGGCGATTGAAGACGGCGCTGACCATTACCTGTGGGATGGTGATGGCGTCGGTGCGGGCCTACGCAGACAGACAACGGAAGCGTTCTCCGGCAAGAAAATCACCGCCACGATGTTCAAGGGCAGTGAATCGCCATTCGATGAAGATGCGCCGTATCAGGCCGGAGCATGGGCTGATGAAGTCGTACAGGGCGACAACGTTCGCACTATTGGTGATGTATTCCGCAATAAGCGAGCGCAATTCTATTACGCGCTGGCTGACAGGCTGTATCTGACATATCGGGCGGTTGTCCACGGTGAGTATGCAGACCCCGACGACATGCTGAGCTTCGACAAAGAAGCGATAGGCGAGAAGATGCTGGAGAAGCTGTTTGCAGAACTGACGCAGATTCAGCGCAAATTCAATAACAACGGGAAGCTGGAGCTAATGACTAAGGTCGAAATGAAGCAGAAGCTCGGTATTCCATCTCCTAACCTGGCTGATGCGCTGATGATGTGTATGCATTGCCCGGAGTCGGCTGCGCAACCCGACTATTCCAGTTACTCAATTCCTTGTGGTGTAGGTTGATATGGCAGAAAAAAAGATGACTGACTGGCATCGCAAGGTGCTGTGCAACTTTGATAATGCCTGGTCAGCAACGCAGGATATGCGTGAGCAGATTATTGAGGCTCAACGTTTCGTCCGGGTATCCGGCGCACAGTGGGAAGGCAGCACAAACGCTGGTTACTCATTTGATGAAGGAAGGTTTGAGCATTATCCGCGCTTTGAACTGAATAAGATTGCCCGTGAATGTGATCGCATCATTGGCGAGTATCGACAGAATCGCATAAGCGTTAAATTCAGGCCGAAGGACGATAAGGCATCGGAAGCGTTAGCCGAAAAGATGAACGGCAAATTCCGCGCTGACTATCAGGAAACATCCGGTGGCGAAGCGTGTGATAACGCATTTGATGATGCTGTAACGGGCGGATTCGGTTGTTTCCGCATGTGTGCCGATTACGAAGATGAAATGGATCCGAGTAACGAGCAGCGACGCATCAGCCTTCTTCCTGTTTACGACCCAGCGACATGCGTCTTCTTCGATCAGGACAGCAAGCAATATGACCGTTCTGATGCTATGTGGGCTATGGAAATGTTCTCCATGACGCCTAAAGCGTTCGAGGCTGAATACCCTGATTCCATCGCGGCAAGCCTTTCTCGTGATGACACTGGCACTCAATATGACTGGTCAACGCCAGATGCCATCTATGTTGGGCGCTACTACGAAGTTCGCATAGAGAAGGTGAAGCTCACTGCATGGCGCAACCCTGTTAGCGGAGAAACGGCAATCTATGATGAAGATCAAATCAAAGATATTGTCGATGAGCTAACTGATGGTGCATTCGAACTGATTGGTGAGCGGACGGTGAAGAAACGCAGAGTTTATTGCGGTCTTCTGTCTGGCGCTGAATGGCTGGAAGAACCTAAGCGTATTCCGGGCGAACATATTCCTCTCATCCCGGTATATGGGCGTCGTTCATTTGTTGATAATCAGGAGCGAATCGAAGGCCACGCAGCAAAAGCGATGGATGCACAGCGTCTTGAGAACCTGATGGTTTCCATGATTGCAGATAACGCTACTCAGGCTGGCGGTGATGGCATTCCTGTAGTTGATGTTGACATGATTCCTGGTCCTCTCGCCACTCATTGGGCGGAGCGCAACAAAAAGCGCCCGGCGTTCCTGCCGATGGTCAGTCTGAAAAACAAAAACGGAGATATTACTGCGCAGGCTCAGGTCAGCAGTTATACGCCTCCGACACAAATGCCTCCAGCTCTTGCCGGGCTATTGCAGTACACCGGAACGGCTATTCAGCAAATTACAGGTGCGTCGCAGCTTGAGAACATGCCGAGCAACGTCGCCACCGATACCGTTGATAGCATCTTTAACCGGATGGATACGCAGTCCTATATCTACATGGACAACATGGCTAAATCCATGCGTCGCGCTGGCGTTGTGTGGCTTTCTATGGCTCGTGAAGTCTATGGCAGCGATACGCCGATGCGTATCGTTAATGAGGACGGCAGCGATGACGTGGCGCTGATGACTGGTGAAGTGGTTGACCGTCAGACAGGGCAGGTTATCGCGCTTAACGACCTTTCGCAGGGTAACTATGAAGTGACTGTCGATGTTGGTCAGTCGTTCGCTACTCGCCGTGATGCAACGGTTAAGTCGTTACTTTCCATGCTGGCACTTATCCCACCAGGAACGCCGAAGCACGACCTTGTATCGTCGATGATTCTCGACAATATGGACGGTGAAGGGATGGACGACCTTAAAGAATACAACCGCAATCAGTTGCTTCTGTCTGGTGTTATCAAGCCGAGAACACCAGAAGAACAGCAGATGGTTGAGCAGGCGAAACAACAACAGGCCAGTCAGCCAGATCCGGCTATGGTTGCTGCGCAAGGTCAGCTTCTTGCTGGTCAGGCTGAATTGCAGAAAGCGCAGAACGAACAGGCAGCCATTCAGGTTAAAGCATTCCAGGCACAGACTGATGCTCAGGTTGCTGCGGCAAATGTTGTGAAAATCCTCGCATCTGCCGATAGTCAGCAGAAATCTGATATCCGCGAGGCTCTGAAACTGCTCGGACAGTTCCAGCAACAGCAAGGAGACAATGCCCGTGCTGATGCAGAGCTTGTCCTGAAAAGTCAGGCACAGGGCCATGCGCAGCGCATGGACATCAGCAGCATCCTGCAAAAATCAACTCAGCAACAACCACAGCAGTAATTAACCCATAACGTGCAATGGCTGTCTTTATGAGGCCTGGCACCCTATTGCCTTCCGATGGGCTGAACATCGAGTAAACAGGGGTAACAAATGGACCAGATGGCAGAAAACACACCAGAAGTTGAAATCGAAACCGACGCGTCAGAGCAGATTCCTGATGATGTCGAACTGGCTGAAGAAGTCGAAACAGAAGATGGCAGTGAGTCCTCCGGCAATGATGCAGAGGAAGCTACTGAAACTGATGACGACGAATCAGAGCAGGAATTCTACTTTGGTGACGAAAAGCTGGATTCGCCAACCAGCGAAGATGGCGCAGAGCATGGACTGGTAAAACACCTGCGCAAGACGATTAAAGAGAAAGACCGCGAGCTGAAAGAGCTGATGCGTCAGTCTCAGAAACCCGTCGAGCAGCAGCCGGTAATCACTCAACCACCGCGAATGCCAAAACTGGATGATGAGGACATCGGTTTCGATGAAGAAATCTATCAGCAACGCATGGCTAAGTGGGCAGATGATAACGGAAAGTACCAGCAACAGGAGATGGCTCGCAAGCAGAAGGAGCAGGAGCTTCAGGCTGCTTATCAAGAGCGATTATCCAAATATCAGCAACGTGTTAAGGCTCTCAAGGTTCCTGGCTATCAGGAAGCAGAACAGGCCGTACTCGAGGAAATCCCCATCGAGACACAAAACGCGATCCTGTTTGAGTCAGAGAAGCCGGAAATCGTTGTTCTGGCGCTTGGTCGCAACGCTGAACTGCGCAAGCAACTGGCAGAAGCTACCAACCCCGTAGCAATTGGTCGTCTGCTGGAACGTATCGAATCGAAGGCCAGAATCATGCCAAAAGCAAAAACCACGGCAGCCACAACCCCGACAGTTAAGGGGAGCAACGGCGCAGTAATCAATAACCTCGACAAACTGAAAGCCAAGGCGCTGGAAACTGGTGACTGGACGCCGTATTTCGCCGCTAAAAAGGCAAAAAAATAACCTATCGGAGCATTAAGCATGGCTAACCAATTAGCAAAAGACCTTGAAATCATGTTCGAAAACTACGTTGAAGGCTTTGAGGCCGCCTGCGTAGTTTCCCGTAACGCTAAAAAATTCCGTCCCGGTGATACAGCAATGCAGCGAGCAGGTGATGTTCTGTATCGTCCGCAGCATTACCACATGAACATTGAGGAAGGCCTCGACCTCAGCAGCAAAACGCCAACAGCACTGGTTCAGCGCCTTGTTCCTTCTGTGTTCAAGGAGCCGAAAAACATTCTGTACACTCTGGATGCGCGTGAAATGCGTGACCCGGAACATAAAACTGAAGCTGGTCGCGCCGCAGGTATGCGCCTTGCTGCACAGATTGACTCTGACCTGATTTCCATGGTCACGCAGCGTGCTACTAACGTGATCACAATGGCTGACTCAACCACTGGTTCACAGGGCCGTGATTTGTGGAACTGTGCGGCAGGTATTGATGCCACCATGACGGCGATTGGTGTGCCGCAGGGTATCAATCGTCGCTCTTTCTGGAACCCCTTCAACTACAAAGACCTTGCTGGCGAGCTTGGTCACCGTGCCTATGCTCAGGGCGCAACCCTGACAGCATACGAAAAAGCGCAGATCCCTACGGTTGCGTCCTTCGATAGCTACAAGACCGATATTTCTGGTCGTGTTCCGAAGGGTACAGCAACTTCCATTACGCTGGCATCAGCACCTGCGCACAAGGTTGAAGCGAAAGATGCTAACGATATGCCAGTGGATAACCGACAGGGGACCATTACGGTATCTGCTGAAGGTTTGCAGGTTGGCGATGCGTTTACCATCGCAGGGGTGAATTCCGTACACCAGATCACCAAAGATACCACCGGGCAGCCGCAGGTATTCCGCGTTCTGGCAGTTAGCGGAACGACAGTAACTATCTCCCCGAAAATTCTGCCGCCTGACAACGCGGATGTCGCCAGCCGTCCATATGCAAACGTTGATGCTAATGCGGCAAGTAGCGCAGCAATCACCATTCTCAACAAAAATGCCGCACCGGCTAACCTGTTCTGGGCTGATGGTTCTGTTGAACTGATGTACGGCAAACTGGCGTTCCCGACTGGTCAGGGTCCACAGGTAATGACAGCAACCACCGAGCAGGGCGCTACGCTGATCATGTCTTACGCCTTCGACCACATCAAAGGCGTAACCACTGCTCGTTTCACCACTCTGTACGGTTGCTCTGTACTGGTTCCTGAATATACGGGCATCGTTATTGCCGGGCAGTAATTTTGGTGGGGCTTCGGCCCCATTTTTATTGGGAGAAGACAATGGCACGAACAATGCTCTATAAGCCGGGCAACATGATCACCTGTGGTCAGTTTGCTGTCGATTACATCATTGTTGATGACGAAGAAGTTAAATCTCATCTGAAAAAAGGCTGGGTAAAAACTCCTGAAGAAACCGCAACGAAGCAAAAAGTTGCTAAGGCGGAAGAAGATGGCGAAAACGAAGGGTGATCTCGTTCTAAAGGCTTTACGAAAAGCCGGGCTGTATTCCAATGCCACGTTGACAGATGCTGACCCTCAGGCAATTGAAGATGCCATTAATGACCTCGAAGACATGATGGCAGCATGGCAGGCGAAAGGTATCGAGCTTGGGTATCAGTTTGCTGATACAGAAAACGGCATCATGCCGTTACCTGACGATGATTCAGGTATCCCTGCATGGGCAAATGATGGCGTCGCTTTGAAACTCGCTGTGCAAGTGTGCATGGATAACGTCATTCAGCCGTCAGACGCTCTCCTTACCGCTGCTGACAGTGCATATCAGACAATCTGCATTGCTTTAACCAAAATACCACCACTTGAGCGGCGAAATGACATGCCTCGCGGTAGTGGTAACAAAAGCGCGTTTACGTGGAATCGGTTTTACATCGAGAAAGATGATCCGAGTACGTGAGGTGAATAAATGCCGATTCAGCAACTTCCGCTTATGAAAGGTGTCGGTAAAGACTTCCGAAACGCCGACTATATCGACTATCTGCCAGTGAATATGTTGGCTACACCCAAAGAAATCCTGAACAGCAGCGGATATCTTCGCTCATTCCCGGGCATTGCCAAACGCTCTAATGTGAACGGCGTATCGCGCGGCGTCGAGTACAACATGGCGCAGAGTGCTGTTTATCGCGTGTGTGGTGGCAAGCTGTACAAAGGAGAAAATGCAGTCGGTGATGTTGCCGGAAGTGGTCGCGTATCAATGGCGCATGGCCGGACATCACAGGCGGTAGGCGTTAATGGTCAACTTATCGAGTATCGCTATGATGGCACGGTTAAAACCGTCTCAAACTGGCCTACAGACAGCGGATTCACGCAGTATGAGTTAGGTTCAGTCCGCGACATTACACGCTTACGTGGGCGTTATGCGTGGTCAAAAGACGGCACGGATTCATGGTTTATCACTGACCTTGAAGACGAATCGCATCCTGACCGTTACAGTGCACAATATCGTGCCGAGTCTCAGCCTGACGGAATCATCGGCATCGGCACATGGCGAGACTTCATCGTCTGCTTTGGTTCATCGACGATTGAATATTTTTCCCTCACTGGTGCAACCACAGTTGGTGCCGCGTTGTATGTCGCACAGCCATCGCTGATGGTGCAGAAAGGCATTGCCGGAACTTACTGCAAAACGCCGTTTGCTGATTCCTATGCGTTCATCAGCAATCCGGCAACAGGTGCTCCGTCTGTATACATCATCGGCTCCGGTCAGGTATCACCAATCGCCAGCGCGAGCATTGAGAAAATTCTCCGCTCCTACACTGCTGATGAACTGGCTGATGGTGTGATGGAGTCTCTGCGATTTGATGCGCATGAGTTGCTGATTATCCATCTTCCGCGTCATGTTCTTGTTTACGACGCATCTTCAAGCGCCAATGGTCCGCAATGGTGTGTGCTGAAAACAGGCCTGTATGACGATGTGTACCGCGCTATCGACTTCATTTACGAAGGCAATCAGATAACGTGCGGCGATAAGCTGGAATCGGTGACCGGGAAATTGCAATTCGATATCAGCAGCCAGTACGACAAGCAACAGGAACATCTGCTGTTTACTCCGTTGTTCAAAGCGGATAACGCCAGAGTGTTCGACCTTGAGGTTGAATCGTCAACTGGCGTTGCGCAGTACGCCGACAGCCTGTTCATCTCTGCAACCACTGACGGCATAAATTACGGTCGTGAGCAGATGATTGAGCAGAATGAACCGTTCGTTTATGACAAACGTGTTTTGTGGAAGCGAGTAGGGCGCATCAGGAAAAATGTCGGCTTCAAATTGCGCGTTATAACGAAGTCACCTGTCACTCTGTCTGGCTGCCAGATAAGGATTGAGTAATGGCTGATTCGAATCTCAATGAGCCGGTAATCATCCAGGCTACGCGGCTCGACACATCAGTCCTTCCGCGCAATATCTTCTCGCAGTCATATCTGCTGTACGTTATCGCACAGGGCACTGATGTTGGTAACGTGGCTAACAAGGCCAACGAAGCAGGGAAGGGGGCTTATGATGCACAGGTGAAGAATGATGAGCAGGATGTCACCCTTGCAGACCATGAATCCAGAATTGAAGCTGCTGAAGCAACTCTCATCAATCATGAACATAGAATTGCAGCAGCGGAAAGCACTCTTGCAGATCATGAAACAAGGATTACGGCTGCTGAAACAGAGCTGGCTGATCACGAGACACGAATTGCTGCCAATGAATCTGAGTTAGCAAACCATGATGCGCGCATAACTCAGAATAAAACCGATATCGACGCACTTGATACCAGGCTCACAGCGGCAGAAGGAAGTATTTCGACGCTACAAAGCACAGTTGGTGATCACTCAACAAGAATATCTGCGCTTGAGTATGCCACCACGCGCAAGAAATCAGAGGTTGTTTACTCAGGAGTATCTGTAACCATCCCGACAGCGCCGACTAACCTTGTTAGCCTGCTGAAAACGCTCACGCCGTCATCCGGAACGTTGGCACCATTCTTCGACACCGTTAACAACAAGATGGTTGTGTTCAACGAGAACAAAACCTTGTTCTTCAAGCTGTCGATCGTCGGGACGTGGCCCAGCGGAACCGCTAACAGGTCAATGCAGCTAACCTTGTCCGGTTCTGTTCCTGACACGTTGGTTAGCAGTCGTAATGCGGTGACAACAACCGACAACATCCTGTTAGCTACGTTCTTCAGCGTGGATAAAGACGGCTTTCTTGCCACAAATGGCAGCACGTTAACCATTCAGTCGAATGGTGCGTCGTTTACTGCCACAACCATCAAGATAATCGCGGAGCAGTAATGATTCAGTTCAAACCAACGCGAAACATCGACCTGATCGAAGCAGTCGGAAATCACCCTGACATTATTGCCGGAAGCAACAACGGTGATGGATACGACTACAAGCCTGAATGCCGTTACTTTGAGGTGAACGTGCACGGGCAGTTCGGCGGCATTGTTTACTATCAGGAGATTCAGCCGCTGACCCTCGATTGCCACGCCATGTACCTGCCAGAGATTCGCGGCTTCAGCAAGGAAATCGGGCTGGCGTTCTGGCGATACATTCTGACCAACACCACCGTTCAGTGCGTCACATCATTTGCTGCACGCAAATTCCGCCACGGGCAGATGTACTGCGCAATGATTGGCCTTAAGCGTGTAGGAACCATCAAGAAATACTTCAAAGGCGTGGATGACGTGACGTTTTACAGCGCCACACGCGAAGAACTAATCGACTTCCTGAATCACGGGAGATAGCCATGTTATATGCATTTACGCTGGGCAGAAAACTGCGCGGCGAGGAACCTTATTGCCCTGAAAAAGGCGGGAAAGGTGGCAGTTCTGATAAAAGCGCAAAGTATGCCGCAGAAGCTCAGAAGTATGCCGCAGACCTGCAGAATAAGCAGTGGCAGACGATCATGAAAAACCTTGCTCCGTTCACGCCACTCGCTCAGCAGTACGTATCACAATTGCAGAATCTTTCCTCTCTTCATGGGCAAGGTCAGGCACTTAACCAGTATTACAACTCTCAGCAGTACAAAGATCTTGCTGGTCAGGCTCGCTATCAGAGTCTGGCTGCAGCGGAAGCAACAGGTGGATTGGGTTCCACTGCAACCGGTAATCAGTTAGCAACAATCGCACCAACGCTTGGTCAGCAGTGGCTGTCTGGTCAGATGAACAACTACCAGAATCTGGCAAATATTGGTCTTGGCGCACTGCAAGGTCAGGCAAACGCCGGGCAGACATATGCCAACAACATGAGTCAGATTTCGCAGCAAAGTGCGGCTCTTGCCGCTGCTAATGCCAATAAACCATCAGGTCTTCAGACAGCAATTAGCGGCGGAGCTTCAGGGGCTATGACTGGCGCTGCTCTTGGCTCTATTGTTCCCGGACTTGGTACTGGATTAGGAGCGGCAATTGGTGGCGGGCTTGGCCTGCTTGGCTCGTTGTTTTAAGGGGTAATCATGGCTACTTGGCAAGGATCAAATGGCGGATTGTTGGCTGGTATCGGTGGCGTCAACTCAAACGCTCCTAGCGTAAATGACATCGGCAATACGCTTCAGCTTATCAGGCAGAACAATGATTTTGAGCGTTCAGGCGCTAACAATGTTGGGCTGACTGCTTTGCAAGGTCTTTCAGGTATAGCGAGTGTTTTTCAGCAGGAAAAGCAGGCTCAGCGGCAGAAAGAATTTCAGCAGGCATACGCTAATGCTTATGCGTCTGGTGATCGCGGTGCCTTGCGTCAGTTGGCTACTCAATATCCAGACCAGATTGAATCCGTTCGTAAAGGCATGGGATTCATTGATGAAGATCAGCGTAATTCTATCGGCACCTTAGCGGCTGGCGCACGCCTTGCGTCATCGTCTCCAGAAGCAATGCAATCATGGCTGCAAAACAACGCCGGTGAGTTAGCTCGTGTTGGCGTTAATCCTCATGACGTCGCTCAGATGTACCAACAGAACCCGCGGCAGTTCGGCGAATTTGTCGATCACCTAGGGATGAACAGTCTCGGGCCCGAAAAATACTTTGACCTACAGGATAAAATGCAGGGTCGCCAGGTTACCATGCGCGGTCAGGATCTGGATTCGCAAACCGCCGCTCGGAATCAGGCAATCACAATGCGCGGACAAGATATCCAGGCGAATTTAGGTCAGCAGCGCATTAATCTGGACGCAGAAACAAACCGCATTAACAACGAAAATAAGCGCCTTGACCGGATGCTATCAGCAGAAACTAACGACCTGAAGCGCCAGGAAATACAGAGCCGCATAGCAGCCAACAACCAGCAGTTGCAGCAGAAGCAGCAAGCGCTAAATGATGGCTACAAAGACGGCATCAACACCCTCACAACCAGCATGTTCACTCTGAACGATATCGTTAGTTCTCCTTCACTTAAGAGCATTACAGGCTTACGTGGAGTAATCCCCAACGTTCCAGGCTCACAGGCTGCAGACACTCAGGCACGACTTGATACCTTTAAATCACAAGCATACCTGACAGCGGTTCAGGCCATGCGAGGCATGGGCGCACTTTCTGATGCCGAGGGCAAAAAGCTCGACCAGGCTGTTGGTTCGCTGCAGAACTCGCAGAGCGAGGAGTCCTTTCGTCGCAACGCTGGCGTCATTCTGAACACGCTCAACCAGAAGCGTAATGAGGCGGTTGGTAAGTACGTTCAGCAAAACGGCATCAAGCGAGTGGAAGCGCCTCAGGCTTCTATAGATTACCTGAAGCAGCACCCCGAGCTGTCAATCGACTTCATTAATCGCTACGGATATCTTCCATCTTTGGGGCAGTAAATGGCTAATTACCGTGATTTGTTAGAGCAGGCTGGCGCACGTTACGGTGTGCCAGAAGGGTTGATGACTGCACTGGGTGCCAAGGAGTCTTCTTACAACCCTGCCGCAGTAAGCTCCGCCGGGGCTGTAGGGTTGACTCAGGTCATGCCTGGGACATGGCGTGATATGGGTTATACCGATGAGCAAATGCAAAACCCCGAATATCAGGCTGACGCTGGCGCGCGCTATCTGGCAAAGATGTACCAGCAGTTTGGTAACTGGCGTGACGCTCTTCAGGCTTATCACGACGGTCCCGGCAACGTTATGAAGGCAAAGCGTGGCGAATATACGCCAGGACCTGAAGGCCGCGGTTACGTTGATGATCGCTTTGCTCAATGGGCGGGTGACCCGGTGACAGACTCAACAGTCGAACAGCGCGCCACCTCTGCAAAGGTACATCCTCAGCAAGACCCTAACAACCCGTTTGCACAACTGGAAGCACAGTCATCCGAACAAGTATCGGCATCAGGCGTGCAGTCAGACCCAAATAATCCATTTGCTCAGATTGAGCAGCAGGCAGCCAGTCAGCAGCCACCTCAACCCGTAAGTTCTGTCGCACCGAAACCTGTTCAGCAGCAAGGCGGAATAATGTATGACCTTGGTAATGGACTTGCTGAAACCGGGCGCGGCTTACTACAGGCAGGAATCAACGTAGCGAACATACCTGCTGAACTCACTGATGCTGTAACAAGCGCGGCGGCTTGGGCTGGCGGTAAACTCGGTATTGGCGATGGTACATATCAACCAGCACCACGAGTAACAACGCAGGGATTAGAGCAAGACTTTGGACTTAAGCAAGGCGCGCTGACTCCACAAACGACAGAGGGAAGGGTATTTGCTGAAGCATTGCCTTACCTCACTCCTGCTGGCATTGAGAGAGCGGCAACACAGGCACCAACACTTGCTGGTCGAATTGCTCAGGGGGCAACTCGCCTTCTAGCAGAAAACGCAGTTGGATCACTTGCTGCAAATAGTGCGAAAGATGATGCGGAAGCACTCGCCACCGATTTAGGCGTTGGTGTACTTGCTGGCGGTGCTATTAACGCTGCCGGACGTGGATTAGGTGCTGCTTATCGTGGCGTTCGTGGTGCTATCGCGCCAGAAGCGCAGCAAGCTATCAGATTTGCAGAGCGTGAAGGAGTGCCTCTGCACACCACAGACCTGTTACAGCCTACTTCCCGCGTCGGAAAAATGGCGCAAACGACAGCAGAAAATATCCCCCTGGCTGGCACAAGCGGAATGAGAGCAACGCAACAGGAAGCGAGAAGCCAGTTGGTGCAGAGATTTGCTGATAAATTCGGTGAGTATGATCCAGCTGTTGTTATTGACAGCCTTAAAGCGAAAACATCAGGAATTCGTCGTGCTGCAGGGAACCGTCTTGAGCAGGTTCAGAATGCAATGGCGGGAGTCAATATCCAGCCTGCGCGAGCAATTCAGCAGATTGATACTGAGATATCTAATCTGAAGAAGCTTGGTAAGGTTGCTGATAACGAGACAATTTCAAAACTTCAGTCATATCATGATGAGCTTGTTCGCAATGCTGGCCCTGATGGTCCGGTAAATCTGGATTTGAAGCAATTAAGCGACCTGCGCAGTCAGTTCAGAATGGACGTGAAGGGTGAGCGACCAGTGTTACCAAACCGTTCCGATGCTGCCATTCAGCGCGTTTACAAGGCGATGACCGACGATATCAATGGTGCCATTGGTCATAATCTTGGCAACGATACTCTCCGTAAATATCAGCAGGCCAATGCCGTCTACGCTGACGAAGCGGCGAAACTAAAGAATACCAGGCTGAAGAATGTTCTCATGAAAGGCGACCTGACACCGGAAATTGTCAACAACATGCTATTCAGCAAGAACAAATCGGAAATTAAGACGCTGTATAACTCAGTTGGTCGTGTTGGCAGGGCGCAAATGCGCAATGGCATCATTGGAAAGGCGATGGAGAAATCTGGCGGATCCCCTGACCAGTTCCTTCGGCAGCTTAACATCCTGCAAAACCAGACTGGCATCACATTTAAGGGGCAGGATGCTGCTTATCTGAAAGGATTGAAAAATTACCTTCAGTCCACTCAGCAGGCAGCAAAAGCGGCAGTAACAACACCCACAGGGCAGCAAACCATCCCGTTCATTATCGGGTATGGGACGGCAATGAACCCGGCGACAACTGGCGCAGCAGTAAGCTACGGACTTCTTACTCGCGCCTATGAGAGCGAACCATTCAGAAATGCAATGCTCAGAATGGCAAACACCCCACGCGGATCAACAGCCTTTGAGAAAGCAATGCAGCAGGCACAAAAGGCAATTAACGCTCTGACGCAGGGGGCTAAGTCTGATTCGTTGTCAGAATAGCTTTGCAAACACCAGAAATGTGCAAAAACCAAATATATAGAACGCAATATTCAACTGATCTTTTTGCATAGACTCATCTCATAGTTAACAAATCATAACTTACATTAATGCAATGCCGGGCAAGTTGCATCTTGTTCCGCATTGCTACGTCTGGAGAAAATTAAATGACAGACATTACAGCCAATGTTGTAGTGAGTATGCCTTCGCAACTCTTCACTATGGCGCGTTCTTTTAAAGCAGTAGCCAACGGCAAAATTTATATCGGAAAAATTGACACTGACCCGGTAAGTCCAGAAAACCAGATTCAGGTTTATGTAGAGAACGAAGACGGCTCTCATGTTCCTGTTTCGCAGCCAATCATCATTAACGCTGCTGGATATCCGGTATATAACGGGCAGATTGCCAAATTCGTAACTGTTCAAGGCCATTCTATGGCTGTATATGATGCATATGGCACTCAGCAGTTCTATTTCCCTAATGTGCTGAAGTATGACCCGGATCAGCTACGGCAGCAGTTAGAAGACCCGGATGGTGCTAAAAAATATCCCGAATTGCAGATTGCACGATGGCGTGATGACAAAGATGTTCGCGGTTGGGGGGCTATCAGTGATGGAATAACTGACGCTACTGAGGCATTCTCTAACGCAGGCTATAGAATGTTTGTTCCTGATGGCGATTTTGCAGTAAATACTCTCGAAGTTGATGTATCTTCTGCTCGAGGTATTGGGAGGATTGTTGCAGATAATGGCTCTCTTATTTCCGTTTCTCGTCTACTTGAAACTGACAAACTTGCGCAGAGAAAAATGATGGAACCTTTTTTTGGTTTTCAGGGAGAAACAAACACAGAAATTTATCCTAATGCCAGAAATGCGTTACAGGGGATCGCATATTGCCGTGTTAATGGCATTGAAAAACTATTTGTCACACAACGGCCTGTTGGGCCAACCTGGTCGGATAAAGAAAGAGTTCGTATTGTTGAGTTTAATCTTTATGATGATGGAAGGGTAGTAAACCATGTTGCGTATTCTCCAGAATTAAACCTTGGGCACGGATTTGATCTTTCTGCCATGGTGGAGAATGGTCAAGTATATTTATATACATCAAGTGTAACCAATTCAGGTGAAGATGGGGAGTCTGCAGGCAAAGGGTTTAGTAAAATAACTTGGCGAGGGGCAGGAACAACTCAGTCTGACGTAAAAAGTTATAATGTATGGGGGATTACTGGTAGCGGTCACCCATTTCAAGATTACAATCGTGCAGGAATTGCCATTTCTTCTGACGGTCGTCTTTTAATAATGGTTAATACACCAAAGAGTGATGCCGCTAAACGAACTGTATTTATATACGATAAAATATCAATTGATAAACTTGAAGATAAAACATTAGCAAACCCCATGTTTGTTTGGGAAATGAGCGACTCACCTTCTGAAGGCGCTTACTCTGTACAAGGTATTGCGTCTGATGGAAGATATATACATATACTTAAGGGAGGCACTAATGCTTTTGGAAAGCATCATATCTTTACATATGATTTAACAGGTAATTTACTAAGAAAATTAGATATCGATGATGCAAGGTCGCAATATGGGCGCGATGGGTTGCTTAACCATCCAACTCTTGGGAATCCAGCCAGATTCGAGCCGGAAGGTTTAACTATTCGTGGCGAAGAAATAATTATAAGCTGCATAGAAACATGGAGGGCAGGAGCTAATATTGTAAACTGGCGTGGAAGAAGATGGGCTGCATCATCTATTGAGACTTCTGGAATAATTGGTGTTCCTCCATCAAATGGCTCTTATTGGGTGGAAACAACCAAGGATGCAAATTCTGGAGACTGGAGTCCTGATACAGATTATGGATGGGGAAGTAGCTATTCTCTTGAGAAAAAGACAATTTACTCTATACGACCAGCGACTGGTAACAACGATGAGCAGAACCTTAATTCTGGCATAACCAATGCTTCAAGTAATGCAGGTGTAGATGCCGGAGAAAGCGGGCGAAATATATCATTTAGATGGCGCAATGCTTTTAATATTGTTGCATTTAGCGAACGTCTTGGTGAGTACTTCGACGCTATTATGTATGATAATAGCTCAAGACTAAGAATATACGATCAGCAAAACGGTAGTGATAACACTGTTTATGGCTCAATCCAGGCACTATTTACGTCATCATTTAAGGGATTGATTTTAAGGGGGAGGGGGGTATCAGCATCAAATAGTTCCTATATTAGGTTACATTCATCTGATGATCCAAACTACCCAAATTCGATCATTGAAGGAACAAGAACAGATGGAAGTTTTTCCAGGGAAACAGATTCAAACGGCACCACTACATTTGCATCGGACTCAGAGCACGAACCGTTGCGTATCAGAAGGGCTTCAGATGGTTTGTTGTTTGCATACGAGAAAGTAAGAGGTACAACTCTCTTTGGAATTTATAGAGGCTCCGGTTCACCTGAGGGTGTTGTGACCGCACCTCAGGGGTCAATGTACATTGATTATAATGGTGATTGGTATCAAAAAAAAACAGGAACAGGAAATACCGGATGGATACTAAAATAAATATAGTTTTTTCAATTAAAGTGCTAGTGCATTAAGCCATGATAAACAAATAAAATAAACCTCTATTGCTTTATTCTATATAAAAAACCACCTCATAATGAGATGGTTTTTTACTATTCTTATTTTTTAATTAAAGGGTATATGATTGACGCCCACATTAAATACCCATTACCATTTAGATGGACTCCATCATCGCTATACTTAGCTAGTATTTTTCTATCTTTTGCCATGTGCACGTTAAGATCTACGAAACGACAATAATTAGATACAGAGCAATAGTTATTTATTGCATTATTTAATTTTAATATTTTTATGTTGTCATTTAACCTGCTTTCTCTTGACACGTAAAGGGTGGACTGAATGAATACATTAATTCTGTGTTTGTGTAGTTTTTTTATTATATGCTTATAGTCACGAACCACATCATCAACACTTCTTTTTCTTCTGAAATCATTTGTTCCGCCCATAATGAATACATATTTGGGCTTTAATAAAAATATAGAATCAATCCTTCTTTTCATAAATTTAACTTCATCTCCCCCAATGCCCCTATTTGCTACAGATAAACTAGGAAGAAGCTCATTCCACTCTCCTCGCGCGGTTATGCTATCGCCAAGCATAACAATATCCCTTTGCTCCTTTAATAACTCAAACATCGACTCCCTCATGCGATATGGTGGCGTTTTGTTTGTATCAGAAGCAAATGAAAAAAATGGTATAGATAACAAAAACATAAAAATAAACAAATTATCAACAATGTGCTTACTTGTTTGTTTGCTTTTGTTAACTGTTTGACTGATTAATAAGGCAATGTTATGATTTTTGTCGTCATAAAATGTAAGGAAAATCATATGAATAAAGGCCTTTTTCTTCCTTGTGGAGAGTATGATTTTATAGCAAGCCTTGGTAAAAAATGTCAACCAGCAGGAAGGTTAAAGCGATTTGGGTTGAGGACATTTAGTGGACCATTTGATTGGTTTGCCTCTCAAAAACTACCTCAAGTTACAAAAATAATTAATAAGGGGTGCGACCACCTTTTCTTGCCTGAAAATATAAAAATTAATGGCAGATTTAAAAATTGTATTGATATCACAGATACAGCGACTGGATTTCGAAGTATTCACGATATTCTTATTGATGACTATGAAAAACAAGGTATTGAAGTCTGCTTGTTTAATATGATGAAAAAAATAAAGGCGAGAAGAAAAAGATTTATAGAGAAAATCAATGAGTCGGAACGTGTTTTACTCGTTAGATTGAATGCAGAACGAGATGCTGTGTATAAACTGAGAAGTGTTTTGGATAAAAAATTCCCAACAACAAAAATAGATCTTCTTATTTTTAAGGAGCGCAAAGGAGAAGACCTTTGCAATATAGACTTTGATATGCCAGATACTTATGTAGTATCTGGTGATAATGAACCAACCAACGATGAGTGGTTGGGTAGCGATCAAGCTTGGAAGATTATGCTTTCATCTGTAAAGATTAGGACTTATTATAGTTCATAATATTTAAATGTTAGATAGCACTGGCAGTATATAATTTATATAGCCATAAAAAATAACACACAAAGCTTTGCACTGGATTGCAAGGCTTTGTGCTCTTCGATGCTGAGTGGTGGGGCATATATGGGGCAAATCACACCGTTAGATCTACGGAGAACTACGATGCTTGATGTTTCAGTCAACTCTAACCGCCTGTTATCTGGTGTGCTCTTGGGCGATCTGTGTCATTTATGAAATATACATGGTCATATGATGACGATAATGATGTTCTGCAAGCCTACAGCGCTCTCTTACAGCAAGAGGGTTATGTAGTATGTACCTGTAGCAACCCTTCAGAGGCCCTACAATTGCTGCAAAATACCTGGGAAGGCATCGTTGTGTGCGACGTTTGCATGCCAGATATTTCAGGCATTACGCTGCTGGAAAAAATAACGCTGATCGACCCTAATCTTCCTATTCTGATGATCACCGGTCATGGCGATGTTCCTATGGCCGTTGAAGCGGTAAAAAAGGGAGCGTGGGATTTCCTGCAAAAACCGGTCAATCCGGAACAATTTCTATCACTTATCGAAAAAGCACTGGCAGAGCGTGAAGCTTATCTGGAACAAAAAAAATGGCGACACACTCAGTTTAATCGACACTTAATCGGTAACAGCGGCTGGATCCGCCAGACACGCCAACAACTTGAAACACTGGCAGAAACCGATCTTCCCGTCTGTTTTTACGGCGAACCGGGTACAGGGAGAACATTAGCTGCTCATTATCTTCATCAATTTAGTTCTCGCAAAGAAAGACCTTTAATTGAACGCACACTCAGCGCTAATAGTCAGCAACCGTTGGAAGAATGGGTGAAAGAGGCAGAAGGTGGCACGCTGTTATTAAAAGAACTTGAACATTTAACACAAGAAAATCAGCGTCTCTTGATTCAACTCCAGGAACGCCCACAGGATCGATCGTTTCGTCTGATGGTTGTTAATCAAAGCCCTCTGGCTGAACTGGCCGCCGCACAGAAAATCATTCCCGCATTGTATTTTCTTTTTTCACTCACCCACATTGAATGCCCACCACTAAGCCAACGACCGGGGGATATTGAACCTATTTTTCACCATTATCTGACACTCACCTGTAAACGATTAAATCGCCAACAGCCGTTGCTGGGAAAAACGTTTTATAAACGGCTGATGGCGCGTGCCTGGCCGGGTAATATCATTGAATTGGTGAATGCAGCAGAACTGGTTGCAGTAGGTGTTTTAATGCTGGACGATTCGGTCAATTTGCAGATGATGGAGACTGATCCAGCACCGCTGGATGAACGAGTAGAAAGTTATGAAAGACAAATAATTATTGATGCTCTCAACTTCCACCAGGGTCGTATAAACGACGTTGCAGATTACTTTCAGATACCCAGAAAAAAGCTATATTTGCGCATGAAAAAATACGGTATCGATAAAATGGATTTTCGCGATGAAAGGAAAGATAAAAAAACACAAACTCAATGAGTTATGTTGCTGATGAAAGTTTTCAGGCACAAAAAAAGCGCCGTGCGGCGCTTTTTTCGGAAATCCGGTCTTATTTGCTGCCCGGGATGCTGAAACGCTTGTTGAAGCGATCAACACGGCCACCGGTAGCAACATCACGCTGTTTGCCAGTGAAGAACGGGTGGCACTTGCTGCACACGTCGAGGTTCAGGTCATGACCAACGGTGGAGCGGATTTTCATTACGTTACCGCAAGAGCAGCTAGCAGTAATTTCTTCGTATTTCGGGTGAATATCTTTTTTCATGGGAAAACCTCGGTTTAAGGCCGCGTCGCTCTTCCAGCCCTAACGCCAGACACCACGCGATGTTTAAAGTATAGTTTCAATACGATCATTTCGTATCAAAGGCGCCGAATCATACAGAAATTAACCAGCGTATGCAAACTGATCCGCACTCCTCTACGGCAATGTGTATACTGTTCCACCGAATTTCAAGTCAGGATGATGCTATGCCCGTTGCCCACGTTGCCTTGCCCGTTCCGCTCCCTCGTACCTTTGACTATCTGCTGCCTGAAGGCATGACGGTTAAAGCCGGGTGTCGCGTGCGCGTGCCGTTTGGCAAACAGCAAGAACGCATCGGGATTGTGGTGTCGGTTAGCGACGTTAGCGAGTTGCCACTCAACGAACTGAAAGCGGTGGGAGAAGTGCTGGACAGTGAGCCGGTGTTTACTCACTCCGTCTGGCGATTACTGCTATGGGCGGCGGATTACTATCATCATCCGATTGGCGATGTGTTATTTCATGCCTTGCCGATTTTACTGCGCCAGGGGCGACCTGCGGCGAACACGCCAATGTGGTACTGGTTTGCCACCGAGCAGGGTCAGGCGGTGGATATCAACAGCCTGAAACGTTCGCCAAAACAGCAGCAAGCGCTGGCAGCATTGCGGCAAGGGAAAATCTGGCGCGACCAGGTCGCCACTCTCGAATTTAATGATGCCGCACTACAGGCGCTGCGCAAAAAAGGTTTGTGTGAACTGGCAAGCGAAACGCCAGAATTTAGCGACTGGCGAACGGGCTATGCCGTTTCTGGCGAACGTCTGCGGCTGAATACTGAACAAGCCACCGCCGTTGGCGCAATTCATAGCGCGGCCGATTCTTTTTCTGCCTGGCTGCTGGCGGGCGTCACCGGTTCCGGTAAAACGGAAGTCTATTTAAGCGTGCTGGAAAACGTTCTCAGCCAGGGCAAGCAGGCGCTGGTAATGGTGCCGGAAATCGGCCTGACACCGCAAACTATCGCCCGTTTTCGTGAACGATTTAACGCCCCCGTGGAAGTTCTGCATTCTGGTCTGAACGACAGCGAACGCCTTTCGGCGTGGCTGAAAGCGAAAAATGGCGAAGCAGCGATTGTGATTGGTACGCGTTCCGCACTGTTTACGCCATTTAAAAATCTCGGCGTGATTGTCATCGACGAAGAGCATGACAGTTCCTACAAGCAGCAGGAAGGCTGGCGCTATCATGCCCGCGACCTGGCGGTATATCGCGCGCACAGCGAGCAAATCCCGATCATTCTCGGTTCGGCAACGCCTGCACTGGAAACGCTATGCAACGTGCAACAGAAAAAATATCGCCTGCTGCGCCTGACACGTCGGGCGGGTAATGCGCGTCCGGCAATTCAACACGTGCTGGATTTAAAAGGTCAGAAGGTGCAGGCGGGGCTGGCTCCAGCGTTAATCAGTCGTATGCGCCAGCATTTACAGGCCGACAACCAGGTTATTCTCTTTCTTAATCGCCGTGGTTTTGCGCCTGCGCTGCTGTGCCACGACTGCGGCTGGATTGCCGAATGCCCACGTTGCGATCACTACTACACGCTGCATCAGGCACAGCAACATCTGCGCTGCCACCATTGCGATAGCCAGCGCCCGGTGCCGCGCCAGTGTCCGTCCTGCGGCTCTACGCACCTGATGCCGGTGGGGCTGGGCACTGAGCAGCTTGAACAGACGCTTGCGCCGATGTTCCCTGGTGTAGCCATTTCACGTATCGACCGCGACACCACCAGCCGTAAAGGCGCGCTGGAGCAGCAACTGGCGGAAGTGCATCGCGGTGGCGCGAGGATTTTGATTGGTACGCAAATGCTGGCGAAAGGTCACCACTTTCCGGATGTCACGCTTGTGGCGTTACTGGACGTCGATGGCGCGCTATTTTCTGCCGATTTTCGCTCAGCAGAACGTTTTGCCCAGCTTTACACTCAGGTCGCTGGTCGTGCGGGGCGTGCAGGTAAACAGGGTGAGGTGGTGCTGCAAACACACCATCCGGAACATCCTCTGTTGCAAACGTTGCTCTATAAAGGCTACGACGCCTTTGCCGAACAGGCGCTGGCCGAACGGCGAATGATGCAACTGCCACCGTGGACCAGCCATGTGATTGTGCGCGCAGAAGATCATAATAATCAGCACGCACCGCTGTTCCTGCAGCAGTTGCGCAATCTGATCCTCTCCAGTCCGCTGGCGGATGACAAACTGTGGGTTCTCGGCCCGGTTCCGGCACTGGCACCCAAACGAGGCGGTCGCTGGCGCTGGCAGATCTTGTTGCAACACCCTTCCCGCGTGCGCTTGCAGCACATCATTAATGGCACTCTGGCGCTTATCAACACAATACCGGATTCACGAAAAGTGAAATGGGTGCTGGATGTCGATCCCATTGAAGGCTAAACCGCTCACGATGCGAGGCGGATCGAAAAATTAAATATTCATCACACTTTTCATGAAAATTCTGTAACCGTTTTCACGCACTATCTGCTAAAAATGTTGCCGATATGAAGTAAACATGGATGTAGTACGCCTGACGTGCCAGGCGAGGAGTGAGTGTGAAAGCGAAGAAGAAGCAGGAAACTGCCGCAACCATGAAAGACGTTGCCCTGAAAGCAAAAGTCTCTACAGCGACCGTTTCCCGAGCATTGATGAATCCCGATAAAGTCTCCCTGGCCACTCGTAATCGGGTTGAAAAAGCCGCTCGGGAAGTGGGTTATTTACCACAGCCAATGGGACGTAACGTTAAGCGTAATGAGTCCCGTACAGTTCTGGTAATTGTCCCGGATATCTGTGATCCCTTCTTTAGCGAAATTATTCGCGGTATCGAAATTACGGCGGCAAGTCACGGATATCTGGTGCTGATTGGCGACTGCGCACATCAAAATCAGCAGGAAAAAACCTTTATCGATTTAATCATCACCAAGCAAATTGATGGCATGTTGCTGCTGGGTTCAAGGCTGCCGTTTGATGCCAGCATAGAGGAGCAACGTAATCTGCCGCCTATGGTGATGGCGAACGAATTTGCGCCGGAGCTGGAGCTGCCGACGGTTCATATCGACAACCTGACCGCGGCATTCGATGCGGTAAATTACCTGTATGAACAGGGACATAAACGGATTGGCTGTATTGCTGGTCCAGAAGAGATGCCGCTGTGTCACTATCGCCTGCAAGGCTACGTTCAGGCGCTGCGTCGCTGCGGAATTATGGTTGATCCGCAATATATCGCCCGAGGCGATTTCACCTTCGAAGCCGGAAGTAAAGCCATGCAACAGTTGCTCGACCTTCCGCAGCCGCCTACTGCCGTCTTCTGTCATAGCGATGTGATGGCGCTCGGCGCACTTTCACAGGCCAAACGTCAGGGGCTGAAAATCCCTGACGACCTTTCCATCATCGGTTTTGATAACATCGACCTGACGCAATTCTGTGATCCGCCGCTGACAACCATTGCGCAGCCGCGTTACGAAATCGGTCGGGAAGCTATGCTGTTATTGCTTGATCAAATGCAGGGGCAAACGGTCGGCAGTGGCTCACGTTTAATGGACTGCGAGCTTATTATCCGGGGATCGACGCGCACATTGACTTAAAGTAAACCTTTAAGACTTCCGTGACTGGTCAAAGGCCCGCCGCTTAAGTAACATGGCGGGCTGACGAACGAATAAATACAGCGAAACGATAGTGGCACAACGAGATTATGTACGCCGCAGCCAACCGGCACCTTCGCGGCGAAAAAAGAGCACCTCACGGAAAAAGCAACGAAATCTGCCTGCGGTTTCTCCCGCAATGGTCGCTATTGCTGCCGCCGTTCTTGTGACCTTTATCGGTGGTCTGTACTTCATTACGCATCACAAGAAAGAAGAGTCCGAGACGCTGCAAAGCCAGAAAGTGACCGGAAATGGACTACCTCCGAAACCGGAAGAACGCTGGCGTTACATAAAAGAGCTGGAAAGTCGCCAGCCTGGTGTGCGTGCGCCAACAGAACCTTCTGCCGGTGGTGAAGTGAAAACGCCGGAACAACTGACACCGGAACAGCGCCAGCTTCTTGAGCAAATGCAGGCCGATATGCGCCAGCAGCCAACGCAGCTAATTGAAGTTCCGTGGAATGAGCAGACGCCGGAACAGCGCCAGCAAACGCTACAACGCCAGCGTCAGGCGCAGCAGTTAGCAGAACAGCAACGTCTGGCCCAGCAGCCACGTGCGACAGAACAAAGCTGGCAGCAACAGACACGTACTGCGCAAGCCGCGCCAGTACAGTCTCAGCCGCGGCAGTCTAAACCTGCGTCCACTCAGCAACCGTACCAGGATCTGCTGCAAACGCCTGCGCATACTGCTGCACAGCCGAAACCACAGCAGGCTGCGCCCGTTGCTCGTGCCGCAGACGCGCCAAAACCGACGGCAGAGAAAAAAGATGAACGCCGCTGGATGGTACAGTGCGGTTCGTTCAGAGGCGCGGAACAGGCAGAGACGGTGCGTGCTCAACTGGCGTTCGAAGGTTTTGACTCGAAAATTACCACCAACAATGGCTGGAATCGTGTGGTCATTGGCCCGGTGAAAGGCAAAGAAAACGCAGACAACACCCTCAATCGTTTGAAGATGGCGGGTCACACAAACTGTATTCGGCTCGCCACCGGGGGTTGAAACCCTCAAAATCTCCCCCATCTATAATTGCATTATGCCCCGTACTTTTGTACGGGGTTTGTACTCTGTATTCGTAACCAAGGGGTCAGCTCGTGACAACTATAGTAAGCGTACGCCGTAACGGCCATGTGGTCATCGCTGGTGATGGCCAGGCCACGTTGGGCAATACCGTAATGAAAGGCAACGTGAAAAAGGTCCGCCGTCTGTACAACGACAAAGTCATCGCGGGCTTTGCGGGCGGTACTGCGGATGCTTTTACGCTGTTCGAACTGTTTGAACGTAAGCTGGAAATGCATCAGGGCCATCTGGTTAAAGCTGCCGTTGAACTGGCAAAAGACTGGCGTACCGATCGCATGTTGCGCAAACTTGAAGCACTGCTGGCGGTCGCGGACGAAACTGCATCGCTTATCATCACCGGTAACGGTGACGTTGTGCAGCCAGAAAACGATCTTATTGCTATCGGTTCCGGCGGCCCTTACGCCCAGGCGGCGGCGCGCGCGCTGTTAGAAAACACTGAACTTAGCGCCCGTGAAATTGCTGAAAAGGCGTTGGATATTGCAGGCGACATTTGCATCTATACCAACCATTTCCACACCATCGAAGAATTAAGCTACAAAGCGTAAGGATCTCCCATGTCTGAAATGACCCCACGCGAAATCGTCAGCGAACTGGATAAGCACATCATCGGCCAGGATAACGCTAAGCGTTCTGTGGCGATTGCACTGCGTAACCGCTGGCGTCGCATGCAGCTCAACGAAGAGCTGCGCCATGAAGTGACCCCAAAAAACATCCTGATGATCGGCCCGACCGGCGTCGGTAAAACTGAAATCGCCCGTCGTCTGGCGAAGCTGGCGAATGCGCCGTTCATCAAAGTTGAAGCCACCAAATTCACCGAAGTGGGCTATGTCGGTAAGGAAGTGGATTCTATTATTCGCGATCTGACCGATGCCGCCGTGAAAATGGTACGCGTCCAGGCTATCGAGAAAAACCGTTATCGCGCTGAAGAACTGGCAGAAGAGCGCATTCTCGACGTGCTAATCCCACCGGCCAAAAACAACTGGGGACAGACCGAACAGCAGCAGGAACCGTCTGCAGCACGTCAGGCATTCCGCAAAAAACTGCGTGAAGGCCAGCTCGATGACAAAGAAATCGAGATCGATCTTGCCGCAGCACCGATGGGTGTTGAAATTATGGCACCTCCGGGAATGGAAGAGATGACCAGCCAGTTGCAGTCTATGTTCCAGAACCTGGGTGGTCAGAAGCAAAAAGCGCGTAAGCTGAAAATCAAAGACGCCATGAAGCTGCTGATTGAAGAAGAAGCGGCGAAACTGGTGAACCCGGAAGAGCTGAAGCAAGACGCTATCGATGCCGTTGAACAACACGGGATCGTGTTTATCGACGAAATCGACAAAATCTGTAAGCGCGGCGAATCTTCCGGTCCGGATGTTTCTCGTGAAGGCGTTCAGCGCGACCTGCTACCACTGGTAGAAGGTTGCACCGTTTCCACTAAACACGGGATGGTCAAAACTGACCACATTCTGTTTATCGCTTCTGGTGCGTTCCAGATTGCTAAACCGTCTGACCTGATCCCGGAACTGCAAGGTCGTCTGCCGATCCGCGTTGAGCTGCAGGCACTGACCACCAGCGACTTCGAGCGTATTCTGACCGAACCGAATGCCTCTATCACCGTGCAGTACAAAGCACTGATGGCGACTGAAGGCGTAAACATTGAGTTCACCGACTCCGGTATTAAGCGCATCGCGGAAGCCGCATGGCAGGTGAACGAATCTACCGAAAACATCGGTGCACGTCGTTTACATACCGTTCTGGAGCGTTTGATGGAGGAGATCTCCTACGACGCCAGCGATTTAAGCGGTCAAACTATCATCATTGACGCAGATTATGTGAGCAAACATCTGGATGCGTTGGTGGCAGATGAAGATCTGAGCCGTTTTATCCTATAATCGCGTTCAATCATTTTCATCATTGTTTGATGGGGCTGAAAGGCCCCATTTTTATTGGCGCGTATTATGACTGAACAACAAATTAGCCGAACTCAGGCGTGGCTGGAAAGTTTACGACCTAAAACCCTCCCCCTCGCCTTTGCTGCAATTATCGTCGGGACGGCGCTGGCATGGTGGCAAGGTCACTTCGATCCGCTGGTCGCTCTGCTGGCACTGATTACCGCCGGGCTGTTACAGATCCTCTCTAACCTCGCCAATGATTACGGTGATGCCGTTAAAGGCAGCGACAAACCTGACCGTATCGGACCACTACGCGGGATGCAAAAAGGGGTCATTACCCAGCAAGAGATGAAACGGGCGCTCATTATTACCGTCGTGCTCATCTGTCTCTCCGGGCTGGCACTGGTTGCAGTGGCGTGCCATACGCTGGCCGATTTTGTCGGTTTCCTGATTCTTGGCGGGTTGTCGATCATTGCCGCTATCACCTACACCGTGGGCAATCGTCCTTATGGTTATATTGGCCTTGGCGATATTTCCGTACTGGTGTTCTTTGGTTGGTTAAGCGTGATGGGGAGCTGGTATTTACAGGCGCATACCCTGATTCCGGCGTTGATCCTTCCGGCTACAGCATGTGGCCTGCTGGCTACTGCGGTACTGAACATTAATAATCTGCGTGATATCAATAGCGACCGCGAGAATGGCAAGAACACGCTGGCTGTACGCTTAGGTGAAGTGAACGCACGCCGTTACCATGCCTGTCTGCTGATGGGGTCACTGGTGTGCCTGGCACTGTTTAATCTCTTTTCGCTGCACAGCCCGTGGGGTTGGCTGTTCCTGCTGGCGGCACCGTTGTTAGTGAAACAAACCCGTTATGTGATGCGTGAAATGGACCCGATGGCGATGCGTCCGATGCTGGAACGCACTGTTAAAGGGGCATTACTGACTAACCTGCTGTTTGTTTTGGGGATATTCCTAAGCCAGTGGGCAGCATAACTGACAAATATCAATTAACAATTGATGATTTTGCCAACAACCCACATAGCGCGATATACTGAAAATTCTCGCAGCAACTGAATGTTAAGCCTATGAAATACGATACTTCCGAGCTTTGTGACATCTATCAAGAAGATGTCAACGTCGTGGAACCGCTGTTCTCCAACTTTGGTGGACGGGCGTCGTTTGGCGGACAAATCATCACGGTAAAATGTTTCGAGGACAACGGGTTGCTGTACGATCTGCTCGAACAGAATGGCCGTGGTCGTGTTCTTGTCGTCGATGGCGGTGGTTCTGTTCGTCGCGCACTGGTCGATGCTGAACTGGCGCGTCTGGCGGTACAAAATGAATGGGAAGGCCTGGTCATTTATGGTGCAGTGCGCCAGGTAGATGATCTGGAAGAGCTGGATATCGGCATCCAGGCGATGGCGGCAATTCCGGTTGGTGCCGCTGGCGAAGGCATTGGCGAAAGCGATGTCCGCGTCAATTTTGGCGGTGTTACCTTCTTCTCCGGCGACCATCTTTATGCCGACAATACCGGGATTATTCTTTCAGAAGATCCGCTGGATATTGAATAAGTATCTGCCATGCGTTAAAAGGGGAATTAAATTCCCCTTTTTTATACATGGACGTATTCATGCAGAATATTATTCTTTTATTTATATATTTATTACTTATAGCCGTTAACCATTTCCGCTACAAATTTCTTTTATCTGGCAACGCGGGTGAAATGATTTTATATTTTGCTAACGTATTTTTTAACCCACTTGCCTTATCATTTATTATCGCCACAATCATCTGTATAACGATAAAAAAAAGAAGCAGCCGCAGCTTTATTCGCGGCACTTGTTGGTTAATGGGATTATTTCTTATCTATAGCAGCTATACGGTGTGGGAACGACACAGCATATGGGATTATACTTTCCCGGAGCCAGGTATCACCGTCACGGTTCCGAGCAAACAGTGGGTTGCCAATATAGTAAAACAAGGACCAACCCTGGTGACCCGGGATGCCCATGCTATTTTAGCTATTGTTGCCTTCTCACAAAATGAACTCGGTGTGCATTCAATCGAGGAACTTACCGCGACTCAAAACGGAACTGCAGAAATGCATGTTTGTGATGTTCAGGGATTTGCCTGCGCTTATCAGGAAGGAGTGCAAACAATGAGTGATGGCAAAGTAAGACATGCTATTTTCATGACTCTACTGGATAACACTAATTTGATACAACTGGTCGCAGCTATCGACCCAGATTATTTGGACGAATATCAAGAAGAAGTAATGAAAATGATGCTTTCTGCTCGTCAATGATCTGATGTGCATGTTAATAATAATGGATTGATATGAGATACGTTATCTTATTAATACTATGGATAATAACTGTTTTTCTTAGTCATCTTCAGCACAGTAACTTGCTTACTGGAGATCCTGGGATGGTTGGCGAGTATATCGGTTCAGTACTTCTTGGGCCGTTATTACTTCCCGTGCTTGTGTCAGGTATTCTGTGCACATTCACTAAAAAAACGCGTAACTTCGCCAGTTTTACTCGCGGGTGCTGTTGGGTATTGGGAGTCCTGCTTTTATCCAACGTCGGCAATACGTTTCGTCTGTTCACCCCGTGGCACTATACGTTTGAGAAGGCAGCTATTTCCGTGACTGTCCCAAACCGACACTGGAATACGGTTTCTATTAGTACTGATAAAACCATTGATATAAGAAGTGAAGATAATAGCGTCTTTATTTCTGCTTTCCGCCTGCCCGCAGGACGTAGCGCCGATGACTCGCTGGAAGAGTTAAAGAAGATGCAGCGAGACAATCTCAAGGATCAATACAATGAAGAAACCTTCCAGTTTCATGATTGTAATGCCAAACATTTCACCTGTAAGTATCAGGATGTGTTGATAAATTTTGATGGTCAGCAGAAAAGAACCATCAGTGTTTATCTTGAAGACACCCCCAGGGCTGTGGGGATCATTGCATTAATGGAGCCAGATACGGCAGATAAATATCGCCAACAGGCGATGGAGATTATGTTGTCTGCTAAAAATACAGTGAAGTAAAAAATAAGGCGCCTTGCGGCGCCTCTGCGTGGAAGAGATTAAACCTCTTCCATGCGACCCAGCAGGGCCTGCAGACGTTCCTGCCAGCCGTTCTGCTGTTCTTTCAGATGGTTGTTCTCACGCTCCAGTTCTTCGCGCTGATGCTGGGCATTCTGAACTTCCTGCGACAGTGAGTTATTTTTTTCTTTCAGCTCTTCGATTTCCATCTGCAACAGAGTGATGGTATCAATCGCCTGCTGTACTTTTGCTTCCAGTTTCTCAAACACTTCTAATGACATTGTCATACCTCTCCTGAATTGCAAGGCGTTGATGGATAAAAATCCTCGTCCCGATTATCGGTGACGCCTTAATAAATACGAGCGCACTTTAGTTAGCTCCGATTGTATGAAGCCGCGCCATCGCTGTCCAGCGGCACGCCTTGCAGATTACGGTTTGCCACACTTTTCATCCTTCTCCTGGTGACATAATCCACACCAATCGAAAATGTTAATAAATTTGTTGCACTAATGATCTAACAAACATGCATCATGTGTAAACATGATGGAATAAATGGCGCGATAACGCTCATTTTATGACGAAGCACACACATTTTAAGTTCGATATTTCTCGTTTTTGCTCGTTAACGATAAGTTTACAGCATGCCTACAAGCATCGTGGAGGTCCGTGACTTTCACGCATACAACAAACATTAACTCTTCAGGATCCGATTATGAGTCAAACATCAACCTTGAAAGGCCAGTGCATTGCTGAATTCCTCGGAACCGGGTTGCTGATTTTTTTCGGTGTGGGTTGCGTTGCAGCACTTAAAGTCGCTGGTGCGTCTTTTGGTCAGTGGGAAATCAGTGTCATTTGGGGACTGGGGGTGGCGATGGCTATCTACCTGACCGCAGGGGTTTCCGGCGCGCATCTTAATCCCGCTGTCACCATTGCGTTGTGGCTGTTTGCCTGTTTCGACAAGCGCAAAGTTATTCCTTTTATCGTTTCACAAGTTGCCGGTGCTTTCTGCGCTGCGGCATTAGTTTACGGGCTTTACTACAACTTATTCCTCGACTTCGAGCAGACCCATCACATTGTTCGCGGCAGCATCGAAAGTGTTGATCTGGCGGGTACTTTCTCTACTTATCCTAATCCTCATATCAATTTTGTGCAGGCCTTCGCAGTTGAGATGGTGATTACCGCTATTCTGATGGGGCTGATCCTGGCGTTAACGGACGATGGCAACGGTGTACCACGTGGGCCGTTGGCACCGTTGTTGATTGGTCTACTGATTGCGGTTATTGGCGCATCTATGGGTCCATTGACGGGCTTTGCCATGAACCCAGCGCGTGACATCGGTCCGAAAGCCTTTGCCTGGCTGGCGGGCTGGGGCAATGTCGCCTTTACCGGTGGCAGAGACATTCCTTACTTCCTGGTGCCGCTTTTTGGCCCTATCGTCGGTGCGATTGTAGGTGCATTTGCCTACCGCAAACTGATTGGCCGCCATTTGCCTTGCGATATCTGTGTTGTGGAAGAAAAGGAGATCACAACTCCTTCAGAACAAAAAGCTTCACTGTAATGTGACTACGGGACAATTAAACATGACTGAAAAAAAATATATCGTTGCACTCGACCAGGGCACAACCAGCTCCCGCGCAGTCGTGATGGATCACGATGCCAATATCATTAGCGTCTCACAGCGCGAATTTGAGCAAATCTACCCAAAACCAGGCTGGGTAGAACACGACCCTATGGAAATCTGGGCCACCCAAAGCTCCACGCTGGTGGAAGTGCTGGCGAAAGCCGATATCAGTTCCGATCAAATTGCAGCTATTGGTATTACTAACCAGCGTGAAACCACTATCGTCTGGGAAAAAGAAACCGGCAAACCGATCTATAACGCCATCGTCTGGCAGTGCCGTCGTACCGCCGAGATCTGCGAGCATCTCAAGCGCGATGGCATGGAAGAGTACATTCGTAATAACACCGGTCTGGTCATTGACCCATACTTCTCCGGCACCAAAGTGAAGTGGATCCTTGACCATGTGGAAGGCTCTCGCGAGCGTGCACGTCGTGGCGAGTTGCTGTTCGGTACGGTTGATACCTGGCTTATCTGGAAAATGACTCAGGGCCGCGTTCACGTGACCGATTACACCAACGCATCCCGTACCATGTTATTCAACATCCATACTCTGGACTGGGACGACAAAATGCTCGACGCGCTGGATATCCCGCGCGAAATGCTGCCAGAAGTGCGTCGCTCTTCTGAAGTGTACGGCCAGACCAACATTGGCGGCAAAGGCGGCACTCGTATTCCGATCGCTGGGATCGCGGGTGATCAGCAGGCGGCGCTATTCGGTCAGTTGTGCGTGAAAGAAGGGATGGCGAAGAATACCTACGGCACCGGCTGCTTTATGCTGATGAACACCGGCGATAAAGCGGTGAAATCAGAAAACGGCCTGCTGACTACCATCGCCTGTGGCCCAGGCGGGGAAGTGAACTATGCGCTGGAAGGTGCGGTGTTTATGGCGGGGGCATCCATTCAGTGGCTGCGTGATGAAATGAAGTTGATTAGCGACGCCGACGATTCCGAATATTTTGCGACCAAAGTACAAAACACCAACGGTGTATATGTCGTTCCGGCCTTTACCGGCTTGGGCGCACCGTACTGGGATCCGTATGCACGCGGGGCGATTTTCGGTTTGACTCGTGGCGTGAACGCTAATCACATTATCCGCGCGACACTGGAATCCATTGCCTATCAGACGCGCGATGTGCTGGAAGCAATGCAGGCTGACTCCGGTATTCGCCTGCACGCCCTGCGCGTGGACGGCGGCGCGGTGGCGAATAACTTCCTGATGCAGTTCCAGTCGGACATTCTTGGCACTCGCGTTGAGCGTCCGGAAGTTCGCGAAGTTACCGCCTTAGGTGCGGCGTATCTCGCCGGTCTGGCGGTTGGCTTCTGGCAAAATCTCGACGAACTGCAAGAGAAAGCGGTGATTGAACGCGAGTTCCGTCCAGGCATCGAAACTACCGAGCGTAATTACCGTTACGCAGGCTGGAAAAAAGCGGTTAAACGTGCGATGGCGTGGGAAGAACACGAGGAGTAATGTCAGGCATCTGACCGATTGCCTGATGCTGATTGCCTGATGCGACGCTGACGCGTCCTATCAGGCCTACGAGCCGATGCCATTTTGTGTAGGCCGGATAAGGCGTTCACGCCGCATCCGGCATGTCGCAGACTATGGCTCCGTGCGGGGGCAATCCCCGCACACATCAATAATCCGCCCCCTCCCCTGTGCTACACTTCGCGCCATTCCTTACTGCTTAGAGTTTGCTATGAGACGAGAACTTGCCATCGAATTTTCCCGCGTCACTGAATCTGCGGCGCTGGCTGGCTACAAATGGTTAGGACGCGGCGATAAAAATACCGCTGACGGTGCGGCAGTAAATGCCATGCGTATCATGCTCAACCAGGTCAACATTGACGGCACCATCGTCATTGGTGAAGGTGAAATCGACGAAGCGCCGATGCTCTACATTGGTGAAAAAGTCGGTACTGGTCGCGGTGATGCGGTGGATATTGCTGTGGATCCGATTGAAGGTACGCGAATGACAGCGATGGGCCAGGCTAACGCGCTGGCAGTGCTGGCTGTAGGCGATAAAGGCTGCTTCCTCAATGCACCGGATATGTATATGGAGAAGTTGATCGTCGGACCTGGTGCCAAAGGCGTCATCGACCTGAATCTGCCGCTGGCGGATAACCTGCGCAATGTTGCAACGGCACTCGGCAAACCGTTAAGCGAACTGACGGTAACGATTCTGGCGAAACCACGCCACGACGCGGTTATCGCAGAAATGCAACAACTCGGCGTGCGCGTGTTTGCTATTCCGGATGGCGACGTCGCCGCCTCCATTCTTACCTGTATGCCGGATAGCGAAGTTGATGTGCTGTACGGCATTGGCGGTGCGCCAGAAGGTGTGGTTTCTGCGGCGGTGATCCGTGCATTAGATGGCGATATGAACGGCCGTCTGCTGGCACGCCATGATGTCAAAGGTGATAACCTGGAAAATCGCCGCATTGGCGAACAGGAACTGGCACGCTGCAAAGCAATGGGTATTGAAGCCGGTAAAGTGCTGCGTCTGGGCGATATGGCGCGTAGCGATAACGTCATCTTCTCTGCCACCGGCATCACCAAAGGCGATCTGCTGGAAGGGATTAGCCGCAAAGGCAATATTGCCACCACTGAAACGCTGCTGATCCGTGGTAAGTCACGTACCATTCGTCGCATTCAGTCGATTCATTATCTGGATCGTAAAGACCCGGAAATGCAGGTGCATATTCTCTGATCGATTTGATCGATTGAGCCTTCCAGTCCTTCGGGACTGGAATTTTTTTGTTCGGAGAACGAAGATAAGGCAAGTCAATCAAAACAGGAGAGAAACATGGCTGATTGGGTAACAGGCAAAGTCACTAAAGTGCAGAACTGGACCGACGCCCTGTTTAGTCTCACCGTTCACGCTCCCGTGCTTCCGTTTACCGCCGGGCAATTCACCAAACTTGGCCTTGAAATTGATGGCGAACGCGTTCAGCGTGCCTACTCCTATGTGAACTCGCCCGACAATCCCGATCTGGAGTTTTATCTGGTCACCGTCCCCGATGGCAAATTAAGCCCGCGACTGGCGGCGCTAAAACCGGGTGACGAAGTGCAGGTCGTTAGCGAGGCGGCAGGGTTCTTTGTGCTGGATGAAGTGCCGGATTGCGAAACACTTTGGATGCTGGCGACCGGTACGGCGATTGGCCCCTATTTATCGATTCTACAATTGGGCAAAGATTTAGATCGCTTCAAAAATCTGGTACTGGTTCACGCCGCACGTTATGCCGCCGACTTAAGCTATTTACCTCTTATGCAGGAACTGGAAAAACGCTACGAGGGAAAACTGCGCATTCAGACGGTGGTCAGCCGGGAAACGGTAGCGGGTTCACTTACCGGCCGGATACCGGCGTTGATTGAAAGTGGTGAACTGGAAAATGCGGTTGGCCTGCCAATGAACAAAGAGACCAGCCATGTGATGCTGTGTGGCAATCCGCAGATGGTGCGTGATACGCAGCAACTGCTGAAAGAGACCCGGCAGATGACGAAACATTTACGTCGTCGACCGGGCCACATGACAGCGGAGCATTACTGGTAAGCAGTTACTTATCGATAAACGGCACGATGAGTAGATCCGCATTCAACTTATTGATCATTCCGCGATATGCTGGCATCAAACGGTTGATAAACGAGTGGTGATGACCACAGACAAGGAGGTCGCACTGCTCTTTTTGCATAATTTCCAGCAGTGTTTCTGGCATTTCTCCGCGCTCAATGCGCAGTTTCGTCTTCGGCCACTGAATATTTTTCGTCAGTTTATACAGTTTGTTATCCGACTTATCTTTCAACAGTTGAAGAATATCTTCTGTTGCCGGAAAGTAGATACCCGGATACAACTCGCTTAAGCCATCATCGATATGAATTAACGTCAGGTGGGCATCGTTATGTCTGGCGAGATCCAGGGCTTTGTTCACCAGTAAGGCATCTTCTTCATTCCCGGAAATTGCCACGCCAATGTGTTTATAAGCCATGTTTAACTCCATTAACCAAGTGAACGCAGTGATAACTCAAAAATAATCATCTCGGCCTGGCATGAGAAGGTGAAGGCCGCATCAAGCTCAACCTGCCCCTCCAGATCTTTAATCTTATAAGCCACGCTGGCCCCTTCATCCGCAGAGGATGCGGCAGCAGCAAGCTCTTTCAGTTTAGTCATAAAGGACTCTGCTTCTTCGCGGGTGGCAAAAAAGCGCGAAAGTTTGCTGGTACAGTTATCGTTATCAATAACCGTACCGATATCAATCGCACATCCTTTAGTACTGCATTTATCTACGACATCTTTCATAGGGCACCTCTGTATATTCGCCTCTCTGTCGATTGCCACTTAAGAATAATGCGCCGTTAAGAGAAGAACAAACAAGTAATGATCTTATGGATTACCATTTTTTTTGATATTGCTTAAGATGAGGAAATGAAGAAGATTTTCCGGGCATCGTCATTTGCAACGTGGAAATAACGATCCCGGATAAAAATAGCAATAAGAGATATATTAAGGACTAATGGCTTGATTTATTCTCGGACTTATACTTTACGTCCTGGGTGTCTTTTCCGTATTTATTTGCGCTTTGCGTGCCGACAAATGCGCCAAGATCAATAAGCATCATCACCAGAATCAACGTCGGAATAAAACGCCCTACCGCCCATTGCCAGACGCCCGGTAAAATCGCCCAGTTACCCGCCAGAAGCATCCACGCTACAATCATCAAAAATGCCCATGCGCCAGAACGGCCGCGATCGTGCAGCCGTTTCACCGTCACTGCCGCTGTCGGCCATAACAGGCACACAAGGCAAAACGCGGCGGTCTGGATATCGAGTAATTTTTTACCTGCCAGTGAGAAAAGCACCAGCATCCCAACGATCCAGAGGCCAATCCAAATCCAGAAATCACGGCGTCCAATACGCCCTTTAAACGAGAATAACCATTGCTGTATGGTCATGTAAGTTCCTTGATGGTTGTCTTTTCCAGGATTCTACCCTTTTGACAAGGGCGACAGATATCGTTTTAATCGAACCCAGTCATAACAAAAGGTACTGCCGATGAAGTCAGGGTGTTCACTGTTTTTTCTCTTATCTGTTGTGTTATCCGTTAGTGCAACGGTGCACGCACAATCGCCTGGCACGGCAACGACAGCGCCCTACCTGCTGGCTGGTGCCCCCACTTTCGATCTCTCCATCAGCCAGTTTCGAGAAGACTTTAACAGCCAGAATCCCAATCTGCCACTGAACGAATTTCGCGCCATCGACAGCAGCCCCGACAAAGCCAACCTGACTCGCGCCGCCAGTAAAATTAACGAGAACTTGTATGCCTCTACGGCGCTGGAGCGCGGCACTTTAAAAATCAAAAGTATTCAAATTACCTGGCTACCAATCCAGGGACCAGAGCAAAAAGCCGCTAAAGCAAAAGCCCAGGAATACATGGCGGCAATGATCCGCACGCTTACCCCGCTGATGACCAAAACACAGAGCCAAAAAAAGCTGCAATCACTCCTTACTGCGGGGAAAAACAAACGTTATTACACCGAGACAGAAGGCGCATTGCGCTATGTTGTCGCGGACAACGGCGAAAAAGGGCTAACCTTCGCTGTTGAACCGATTAAGCTGGCGCTATCTGAATCGCTTGAAGGGTTGAATAAATGACAAAAAGCAAAGCCTTTGTGCCGATGAATCTCTATACTGTTTCACAGACCTGCTGCCCTGCGGGGCGGCCATCTTCCTTTATTCGCTTATAAGCGTGGAGAATTAAAATGCGACATCCTTTAGTGATGGGTAACTGGAAACTGAACGGCAGCCGCCACATGGTTCACGAGCTGGTTTCTAACCTGCGTAAAGAGCTGGCAGGTGTTGCTGGCTGTGCGGTTGCAATCGCACCACCGGAAATGTACATCGATATGGCGAAGCGTGAAGCTGAAGGCAGCCACATCATGCTGGGCGCGCAGAACGTGGATCTGAACCTGTCCGGCGCATTCACCGGTGAAACCTCTGCCGCTATGCTGAAAGACATCGGCGCACAGTACATCATCATCGGTCACTCTGAACGTCGTACTTACCACAAAGAGTCTGACGAACTGATCGCGAAAAAATTCGCTGTGCTGAAAGAGCAGGGTCTGACTCCGGTTCTGTGCATCGGTGAAACCGAAGCTGAAAACGAAGCGGGCAAAACTGAAGAAGTGTGCGCACGTCAGATCGACGCGGTGCTGAAAACTCAGGGTGCTGCTGCATTCGAAGGTGCAGTAATCGCTTACGAACCCGTATGGGCAATCGGTACTGGCAAATCTGCAACTCCAGCGCAGGCTCAGGCTGTTCACAAATTCATCCGTGATCACATCGCTAAAGTTGACGCTAACATCGCTGAACAAGTGATCATCCAGTACGGTGGTTCTGTAAACGCCTCTAACGCCGCCGAACTGTTCGCTCAGCCGGACATCGACGGCGCACTGGTTGGCGGTGCTTCTCTGAAAGCCGACGCCTTCGCAGTGATCGTTAAAGCTGCAGAAGCCGCTAAACAGGCTTAAGTCTGACAGGTGCCGGATATCACATCCGGCACTTAACTCGCCTTAACGCAAAATCTCACACTGATGATCCTGAATTTCCTCGGCTGAAGCACGATTCAGCGTCAGGAGATTTCGTTGCGTCGCCAGCAATACAAACGAGTTATCACTCTGTCGTACCATCGCCAGCCCGTAACTTCCCATATGTTCCCGTGCCCCAGGCACTTCTTCCGCTAACATCATAAACGGACTACGTTGTACTAATTCGCTTTCAGTTACCCGACGCGCCAGGTATTCATGCCCCTGTAATCCGCCCGGCAGCGGCAACCAACGACTACTGATGTTCGCCAGATTGTTATCCAGTTGTTCGCGTACATCTGGACGAATACAAGAAATATGAATATGAAAATGATTTTGCGTGCGCCCGGTGCGGGAGTTAATCGCCAGAGATACCGCACGATCGGGAATCTGCTGACCGTATTTTTGGCTCATAAAATCACGCGCCTGCCAGGCCAACCAAAAGAAGTTAGGCGTTGAAGGATCGGTCAACAAAGGGCTTTCAGTACCGTTAATACGATACGTTGGCATCAACAGATATTGCAGTGGGCCGTTAATGTCTTTTAAAACCACATACCCGGTATTAGGTTTTACCTCCACACATGGCGAAGGGTTTTGGTTTTGCTGCTGATTGGGCAAACATTGCTCAAGGACAATCTTACGTAATACCTCCGAATCACCGGTAAATTTCCAGTAGCCGAAACCCGCAGCAACGGCGATAACTATCATCACCAAAATGAAAATAACCGTTTTTTTCATCTTTTTTTCCCTGTACCTCAAAGAGATGCAAGGGTAACGCAAAATCGTGACAAATAAAAAACCCGGTCGCAAGATGCCTCCGGGCCTGGTTACCTTCAACAAAATTAACGTTTGCTGATTTGGTCGAACGTACCACCGTTAGAAAAATGCTCTTTTTGCGCCTTCGTCCAGCCGCCAAACTCTTCATCGATGGTAAACAATTTCAGCTTCGGAAAAGCGTTTTCATATTTTTTCGCTATCTCCGGATCGCGCGGACGGTAATAGTTTTTGGCTGCAATCTCCTGACCTTCTGGGGTATAGAGATATTTCAGGTAGGCTTCTGCGATCTCTTTGGTGCCTTTTTTCTCCGCCACTTTATCGACAACCGACACCGTCGGTTCCGCGAGAATAGACTCGCTCGGCGTGACGATTTCGAATTTATCTTTCCCCAATTCATTCGTTGCCAGCAGTGCTTCGTTTTCCCAGGCTATCAGCACATCACCAATACCACGTTCGACGAAAGTATTAGTAGAGCCACGCGCGCCGGAATCCAGAACTTCAACGTTTTTATACAACGACCGCACGAAATCCTGTGCTTTCGCTTGATCGTTATTATTGTGATGCAGCGCGTATCCCCACGCTGCCAGGTAGTTCCAGCGTGCGCCACCAGAGCTTTTCGGGTTAGGCGTGATCACTGAAATATCGGGCTTAACCAGGTCGTTCCAGTCATGGATTTGCTTCGGATTACCCTTGCGCACCAGGAAGACAATGGTGGAGGTGTACGGCGCGGAGTTATCCGGCAGACGTTTGATCCAGTTTTTATCAATTCGACCACGTTCAGCAATCGCATCCACGTCGTAAGCCAGCGCCAGCGTCACTACATCAGCATCTATGCCGTTAATCACCGACGTTGCCTGTTTACCTGAGCCGCCGTGCGACTGACGAATCACTACGCTATCGCCCGTTTGCTGCTTCCAGTGGGCACTGAACGCTTTGTTGTATTGTTCGTACAACTCGCGCGTAGGATCATACGAAACGTTAAGAAGCTGAATATCCTTTGCCATAACGCTGGTCGCCGCCAGCAAAAATGTAAACCCTACGCCCCACTTGTTCATCGCCCGGTTCTCTTATGTTGTGTTGTGATAAGCAAAGCGTGCCAGAACGTGAATCAAACATTAAAGAATAAAAAAAGATTGGATATAACCTGAGGGTATATATGGGGGAGTAAAAAAGGCGGAATGAATCCGCCTCAAATTGCTGACAATGTACGCTTGTTCATGCCGGATGCGGCGTAACCGCCTTATCCGGCCTACAAAAATTTGCAAATTCAATAAATTGCAGAATTCATATAGGCCTGATAAACGAAGCGCATCTGGCATTTTTGCTTTTGTCATCGGTTTCAGGCAAAAGAAAGCTGCCTTTTCCCGATATCATTAATACAGTTTTTTCGCGCAGTCCAGCCAATCACCTTTGAACGGACGCTTCATGTTTTCGATAGCGTCGATGATGTCATGGTGAACCAGTTGTTCGTTCTGAATACCTACGCAACGACCACCGTAGCCTGCCAGCAGCAGATCAATCGCATATGCGCCCATACGGGAAGCCAGAATACGGTCATAAGGCACCGGAGAACCACCACGCTGGATGTGGCCCAGCACGGTTGCACGAGTTTCACGACCGGTTTCTTTCTCGATGAAATGCGCCAGTTCATCGACATCGCACATGTGTTCAGTGATCGCCACAATCGCGTGTTTCTTACCTTTCGCAATACCCGCTTTGATTTCGTTTACCAGATCTTCACGGCTGAATTCGACTTCCGGTACAACAACAAATTCACAACCACCGGCGATTGCTGCAGCCAGAGTCAGGTCGCCACAGTAACGACCCATTACTTCCACCACTGAAATACGCTGGTGAGAAGAAGATGTATCACGCAGACGGTCGATCGCTTCTACAACAGTGCTCAGTGCAGTGAAGAAACCGATGGTGTAGTCAGTACCTTTGATATCGTTGTCGATGGTGCCTGGCAGACCAATGCATGGGAAACCCATTTCGGTCAGACGCATTGCACCCATGTAGGAACCGTCACCGCCGATAACAACCAGCGCATCGATGCCACGTTTTTTCAGGTTTTCGATAGCCACCGCGCGGATGTTTTCGTCGCGGAATTCAGGGAAGCGCGCAGAACCGAGGAATGTACCACCACGGTTGATCATGTCAGACACACTGTAACGGTCAAGCTGAACCATACGGTCTTCATACAGGCCAAGATAGCCGTCATAAATCCCCATGACTTCCAGACCTTCCGACAGCGCCGCACGTACGACACCACGGATTGCTGCGTTCATGCCAGGCGCATCACCGCCACTTGTCAACACACCGATTTTCTTAATCATGACTACCTCTGAACTTTGGAATGCAAAATGAAATCTGTTGCCGGAAGTCGATTCTGCATATCGAACACCAAACGAATATGCAGATAGTATAACAACCACTGCCTGCTGAATTGATTCAGGTCAGGCCAAATGGCGGTAATTTATACACAAAATGCGGGTCTGGCTCTCTTTTCGCAAGCATTATGATAGCTCAAACCGTTTACCTTCCCTGGGCACGACGGAACAAGGGTCCTGATGAATAATGACATCCGAGCCTGGAAAACGCCGTAAAATAGCCTGCTCTACCTGATCAGCCACCATATGCGCCTGAACCAGAGGCAGAGAGTCTTCCATTTCCAAATGAATCTGAATAAAGCGAGTCGGCCCTGACTGCCGCGTGCGAAGATCGTGAGCGCCGCTTACTCCCGGCCAGGAAGTCACGATATCAATAATTTCCTGCCGCTCCTCATCGGGTAACGCGCGATCCAGCAATGACTGTACCGCCTCATACCCCATGCGTAACGCACTATATAAAATATAGATGCCAATACCCAAAGCAAACAGGGCATCTGCGCTATGCCAGCCGTACCAGGATAATGCAAGTGCCAGCAAAATCGCGCCGTTCATCATAACATCAGACTGATAATGGAGCATATCTGCACGCACCGCCTGACTTTGTGTACGGCGAACCACCCAACGCTGAAACGAGACAAGAACGATGGTGCAAACTAACGCGACAATTGTGACGATAATACCGACACCAGGATCATTCATTGGCGTCGGTGAAATCAGATGTTGGATCCCGGTTAAAAACAAAAACAACGCCGAACCAGAGATAAACATACTTTGCGCCAACGCAGCCAGGGATTCCGCTTTACCATGACCAAAAGTATGTTCGTCATCCGCCGGTTGCAACGAATAACGCACCACCAATAAATTGGTCAGTGACGCACCAATATCCACCAACGAGTCGACAAGCGCGGCGAGAATACTCACCGAACCGGTATACCACCATGCAAAAATTTTAATCAGCAATAGCAGCGAAGCCATCGCCGTCGCAGCAATCGCCGCCCGGCTGACCAGCCGTCCATAAGATTGATTCATAAATACTCCCGCTATCAACTGACGGTAGTATAACGGAAGCAAATCATCTGCAATGCATTAAGCAACAGGCAAATTGAGGATAAAAAAAACCCCCACATCATGTGGGGGAAGACAGGGATGGTGTCTATGGCAAGGAAAACAGGGTTTACTACTGGGAACGTGAGTTGCTACTACTCAATAGCTTCAACGATGAACTTTTTTGCCATTGCGTCACGTCGCGCAACTGCTCCATTCGCTGTTGATGTTTCTCGTTTAAAACCGCTTGCTGCTCCGGCGTTAACAGGTGATACATTTGGTTGCGGACTTTAGCCATCTCAACCTGGCGAGCGATCTGCTCTTTCGCCATTTTTTCTGCCTGAGCGCGCACAGCGTTTTCATCAAAATTTTCTGCGGTGACAAGGCGATGCATTGTCTCCACTTCGCTAACATTAACAGGAGGCTGTTCGTGCCGGGCCTGTTGCATAAGATCTCGCATCTGCTGACGCTGATGTTCGGTTAAACTTATGCCGTCGAACATATGGCTCTGCGTACTGCGCTGCGCAAGTTCTTCGCCCGGATGCCAGTTATCGCCTGAACCGACTTCAGCAGCGTGGCTTAGTGAACTGACTGCCAGCGTTGAGGCCATGACGGCAACGGTAACTATGCGCATCATTTGCTCCCAAAATCTTTCTGTCGCGATTCAACGATAGAGAGTTTACGATTCAGGCTGCAAACATGCGTCAGGGGGTGTAAAACAACGTAAAGTCATGGATTAGCGACGTCTGATGACGTAATTTCTGCCTCGGAGGTAATTAAAGAATGAATAAAATCTTGTTAGTTGATGATGACCGAGAGCTAACGTCCCTGTTAAAGGAACTGCTCGAGATGGAAGGTTTCGACGTGATTGTTGCCCATGATGGAGAACAGGCGCTTGATCTTCTGGACGACAGCATTGATTTACTTTTGCTTGATGTGATGATGCCGAAGAAAAATGGTATCGATACATTGAAGGCACTTCGCCAGACACACCAGACGCCTGTCATTATGTTAACAGCGCGCGGCAGTGAACTTGATCGCGTTCTTGGCCTTGAGCTGGGCGCGGATGACTATCTCCCGAAACCATTTAATGATCGTGAGTTGGTTGCACGTATTCGCGCGATCCTGCGCCGTTCGCACTGGAGCGAGCAACAGCAAAATAGCGACAACGGTTCACCGACGCTGGAAGTAGATGCGTTAGTGCTGAATCCAGGTCGTCAGGAAGCCAGCTTCGACGGACAAACGCTGGAGTTAACCGGTACTGAATTTACCCTGCTCTATTTGCTGGCGCAGCATCTGGGCCAGGTAGTTTCTCGCGAGCATTTAAGCCAGGAAGTGCTGGGCAAACGCCTGACGCCTTTCGACCGTGCTATCGATATGCACATCTCCAACCTGCGCCGTAAGCTGCCGGATCGCAAAGACGGGCATCCGTGGTTTAAAACGTTGCGTGGTCGCGGCTATCTGATGGTTTCTGCTTCATGATAGGCAGTTTAACCGCGCGCATCTTCGCCATCTTCTGGCTGACGCTGGCGCTGGTGTTGATGCTGGTTTTGATGTTACCCAAGCTCGATTCACGCCAGATGACCGAGCTTCTGGATAGCGAACAGCGTCAGGGGCTGATGATTGAGCAGCATGTCGAAGCGGAACTGGCGAACGATCCCCCCAACGATTTAATGTGGTGGCGTCGCCTGTTCCGTGCCATTGATAAATGGGCACCACCTGGTCAGCGTTTATTACTGGTAACCACCGAAGGCCGCGTGATCGGTGCTGAACGCAGCGAAATGCAGATCATTCGCAACTTTATTGGTCAGGCGGATAACGCCGATCACCCGCAGAAGAAAAAGTATGGTCGCGTGGAACTGGTCGGGCCGTTCTCTGTGCGCGACGGTGAAGATAATTACCAGCTCTATCTGATTCGCCCGGCCAGCAGTTCTCAATCCGATTTCATCAACTTACTGTTTGACCGCCCGCTATTACTGTTAATTGTCACCATGTTGGTCAGTACGCCGTTGCTGTTGTGGTTGGCCTGGAGTCTGGCAAAACCGGCGCGCAAGCTGAAAAACGCTGCCGATGAAGTCGCTCAGGGGAACTTACGTCAGCACCCGGAACTGGAAGCGGGGCCACAAGAATTTCTTGCCGCAGGTGCCAGTTTTAACCAGATGGTGACTGCGCTGGAACGCATGATGACCTCCCAGCAGCGCCTGCTTTCTGATATCTCTCACGAGCTGCGCACGCCGCTGACGCGTCTGCAACTGGGTACGGCGTTACTACGCCGTCGTAGTGGCGAAAGTAAGGAACTGGAGCGCATTGAAACCGAAGCACAACGTCTGGACAGCATGATCAACGACCTGTTGGTGATGTCACGTAATCAGCAGAAAAACGCGCTGGTAAGCGAGACCATCAAAGCCAACCAGTTGTGGAGCGAAGTGCTGGATAACGCAGCGTTCGAAGCGGAGCAGATGGGCAAGTCGTTTACCGTTAACTTCCCGCCAGGGCCGTGGCCGCTGTACGGCAACCCAAATGCCCTGGAAAGTGCGCTGGAAAACATTGTCCGTAATGCCCTGCGTTATTCCCATACGAAGATTGAAGTGGGCTTCGCGGTAGATAAAGACGGTATCACCATTACGGTGGATGACGATGGTCCTGGCGTTAGCCCGGAAGATCGCGAGCAGATTTTCCGTCCGTTTTATCGCACCGATGAAGCGCGCGATCGTGAATCTGGCGGTACGGGTCTGGGGCTGGCGATTGTCGAAACCGCCATCCAGCAGCACCGTGGTTGGGTGAAAGCTGAAGACAGTCCGCTGGGCGGTTTACGGCTGGTAATTTGGCTGCCGCTGTATAAGCGGAGCTAAACACCGCGCAGGGCAGCTTTTATAAGCCGGATAAGGCGTTTACGCCGCATCCGGCATTTGAGCGGATGCCTGATGCGACGCTGGTTGCGTCTTATCAGGCCTACTCTCCGCTTTTTATTTTCCCCACAAACGCCGCGAAAAATCTTCAATCTTGCCGCTAAGTCGGCGCTTCTGCATCGTCCGCGTCCAGCTTTTCGACAGCCCGGCAGCGGAGAGTAAACGGTGATACTGCTCATCATCAAACGGCATATGCCACGCAATGGCTATTGCCTCCTGCACGGTGACATCACTGACGCGGGAAACCAACTCCAGCGGCGCATCTGCAGATATCAACCCCGGCGCAATCACGCTATATAACCAGCCAGTTTTTCCGGCATTTTGCATCAACTGCGCCATATCGCTGATGTCAAAATGATAATTGAGTTTAAAGCACGGTGACCGCGGTTGGGTAACCTGAATCAAAGCCTCGCCCCAGCGGAAAATATCGCCAATATAAACATTGCTTTCCGTCAGACCGTCGGTTGAGAGGTTTTCACCAAACGCAGGCGCAACAAACAAATCCGCCTGTTCCGGAAATTCCCGCGCCCAATAAAGATAATGTTCACGAGGATAGTGACACAGCGCCCTGTCTGGTCCGCCATGAATTTTCTTCTCTGCCTGCTCGTCACCTTCCAGCCCCAGCTCTGTCAACATCAACTCGCCATCGACCTGGATTTTCGCAATCGCACTTGGACGGCTTTCCGGATATTCCCGAACCTTGCCTGCGTATACATCAACTGGATATCGCATCTGTTCCCTCTCCACCGAGAAATTTCCCCATTAGACCATATTTATTTTACGTCAGGCGCGCAAAATGAGAGCACGGTTCACATGATGACGCCTTAGAAATGTTATCAATGAGATGAATTTGAAACGCCATTTCATTATAAGGAGTGTTCAACGTGACCGAGCAAACACAGTTTTCTGGCGTCTGGTGTCCTTCCATTACGCCAATGGATAAAGACGGTAATGTGGATCTTAACGGGCTGAAGCGACATCTGCAGCGATTAACGGAAGCCAACATTGATGTGATATTGCTGATGGGCAGCATTGGTGAATTTGCCTCTTTCACCCTCGAAGAGAGACTCATGCTTATCCGCGAGGCGCGTACCATGAGCACATTAAAAATGGTCGCTAACGTTTCTTCCACCTGCACTCACGATGTACTGGTGATGGCACAAGAAGCGTATCGCACAGGCTATGATGCAGTGATGATCCTGCCGCCTTACTACTACGGCCAGACGGCGAAGCAATTATTAAGCTATTTCCGCCATCTGGGTCGCGAGTTACGGGGAAAATGGTTCGCATATAACTTCCCGGCGCGGACCGGTTGTGATTTAACCCCAGACCTGGTCGCCACGCTGGCGAGTGAATTTCCTCACTTTGCCGGGATTAAAGACACTGTCGATTGCCAGTCACACACCCGCAGCATGATTCAGGCAACACAGTCTGTTCGTTCTGATTTTGCTGTACTTTCGGGCTATGACGAGTATTACATTCCTAATCTGCTAGCCGGTGGCGCGGGGATAATATCCGGCCTGAACAACGTTATGCCGGAACTGTTTGTCGAAGCCCGTGAAGCCTTCAAACGCGGCGACCTGGCGGCTTTACAAGAGATTCAGCAACAGATTGGCACTTATATGTCCATCTACGCCATTGGTGAGGATTTTGTCACTACTATCAAGACGGTGGTATCGCGTAAGTTTGGTTATTGCACTGGAGTATCACGCAATGCGGGTGGCGAGTTAAGCGAAAGTGAATGTCGAACAATTGACGAGGTCTTTGTCAGATAACGCAAGAAGCCGGATGACGACAAACCATCCGGCCCCTTGATTTAAATGGATGGGGGATTATTTCACCGCACCTAATATTTCGATCTTCGCCACTCTGGCTTTAACTTTACGCGACCAGACAGAAGTCAAAATCGGCACCAGAATCGAAGTCACAATCACCGACGTTGCCACCAGTGAGGTTGCTGCTGGAGCCATAGGTTTAAAGGCCGGGATCATTTCTGCAATCAGTACCGGCGTAGCCACCGCAGCACCGGCAGAACTGGAAGCCGCAATTCCGGCAGTACCATCGCCACTACCAATCAACTTATCAGCAATAATCAATGGAATACCGGTCACGACAATCACTGCCACACCCAGCAAGATCCCCAGCAAACCAGTCTGAGCAATCACGGTTAAATCAATGGTATTGCCCAATGCAAAGGCAAAGAACGGGATCAGCGTCTGGACTGCTTTGCTGAAAAATTCTCGCAACTCAGGGTCAAGATTCCCTAACGCAAAGCCTACGAGGAAAGGTAATACCGCACCGACAAAAACATGCGGTTCGAACGAGGCAATTCCGGCGGTTCCCAGAATAATCATCGTCATGAGCGGCCCGGACTCCAGCGACATCAACACAAACGCTCCAGCCTCTTCTTTGGTGCCATACTGTTGCATGATCGAAGCGTAAAGCCCGCCGTTGGTCATATCCATTGCCGCCACCAGCGCCAGCGTTGAAAGTCCGGCAAAGAATCCGACTTCAACGCCATGTTCGGGAATAATGCGCGAGGCAATTGCCGCAACCACCCATGCAACAGCAATTTTGGTTACCACCAACGTGCCGGATTTACGCAACACCGTTCCCGTCGCGCTTAATTTGATCGACGCCCCCATGCAGAAAAACCACACCGCCAGAATCGGCACCGTGCCGGTAATCATCCCGTTAGTGAATGAGCCAAAGTATTTTCCCGCCCCTGGCGAGAAGGTGTGACACAGTGCGCCAAGGAACAACGGGATGAGCATCATCCCCCCTGGGATTTTCTCTATCGTGCGTTTTATCTGCATTTTCATCACCTATCGGCATATTTTTATAGGCTGATGCATACGTCCTTCACGGTGCATCAGTGTTGATGGAAACGAAGATAGACATTCAACAGAGCAATAAAAGTGATCAAAACCACACCAATTGAAACGTTGTTTTATTTTTATAGGATCATTGTTTTTATTTTGAAATTGATCACAAAAAAACCACCGCTATCTGCGATGGTTTGTTTTTTATGCTGGCAAATGGCGTTAACGCCTCATTGCAGCAGGCAATATGCGATTATTTTTTCGCGGCGAAACGTGCCGCTGCTTCGTCCCAGTTCACCACGTTCCAGAACTCTTTAATGTAGTCCGGACGGCGGTTCTGGAATTTCAGGTAGTAAGCGTGTTCCCACACATCCAGACCCAGAATAGGGAAGCCGGAAGCGCCAGAGATAGCTTCGCCCATCAGCGGGGAGTCCTGGTTAGCAGTAGAAACCACCGCCAGTTTATCGCCTTTCAGCACCAGCCATGCCCAGCCGGAACCAAAGCGGGAAGCTGCCGCTTTCTCAAATTCTGCTTTGAAGTTATCAACGGAACCGAAATCACGTTCGATAGCCGCTTTCAGATCGCCCTGCAGGGTGGTGCCTTTTTTCAGGCCTTTCCAGAACAGGCTGTGGTTAGCATGGCCGCCTGCGTTGTTGCGCAAAACGGTTTTCTTGTCTGCTGGCAGTTGATCCAGCTTAGTGATCAGCTCTTCAACCGGCAGGTTGGCAAATTCTGGCAGGCTTTCCAGCGCCGCGTTAGCGTTGTTGACGTAGGCCTGATGGTGTTTGGTGTGGTGGATTTCCATGGTCTGCTTATCGAAGTGCGGTTCCAGGGCATCGTAAGCATACGGCAGGGATGGCAGGGTGTAGCTCATATTCATCTCCAGTATTGTCGGGCGGCCGATTGTTAATGCCGCGTAAGCAGTTGGTTCATTATAGTTAATTAAATGATATTGAAAATGATTATCAATGCCGTACTTTTCGTAAGGATATGGTTTTGCAGGAAAATGCCAGAGATGTGAGCCAAATCACCCACTTAATGCCGTGATTGCCAGTAAATCGGCAACGGCGGCAACAGGCGAAAGGTTAATCGACAGCACGATTTTTACACTCATCTCGTCGGAGATGTGACGCGACGAAAAATGATGAGGATAAGAAAATGAGTAACGCGATTACGATGGGGATTTTTTGGCATTTGATCGGCGCGGCCAGTGCAGCCTGTTTTTACGCTCCGTTCAAAAAAGTAAAAAAATGGTCATGGGAAACCATGTGGTCAGTCGGTGGAATTGTCTCGTGGATTATTCTGCCGTGGGCTATCAGCGCCATGCTACTACCTGATTTCTGGGCATATTATAGCTCGTTCAGCCTCTCTACCTTGCTGCCGGTATTTTTGTTTGGTGCAATGTGGGGGATTGGTAATATCAACTACGGCCTGACCATGCGTTATCTCGGCATGTCGATGGGGATAGGTATCGCCATTGGCATTACGTTGATCGTCGGTACACTGATGACGCCAATTATCAACGGCAATTTCGATGTGTTAATTAATACCGACGGTGGGCGAATGACGTTGCTCGGCGTGCTGGTAGCGCTGATTGGCGTGGGAATTGTGACCCGCGCCGGGCAATTGAAAGAGCGCAAAATGGGCATTAAAGCCGAAGAGTTCAACCTGAAAAAAGGGCTGGTACTGGCGGTGATGTGCGGCATTTTCTCTGCAGGGATGTCCTTTGCGATGAACGCCGCAAAACCAATGCATGAAGCGGCTGCCGCGTTGGGTGTTGATCCATTGTATGTCGCTCTGCCAAGCTATGTTGTCATCATGGGCGGCGGCGCGATTATTAACCTCGGTTTCTGTTTTATTCGTCTGGCAAAAGTGAAAGATTTGTCGCTAAAAGCCGACTTCTCGCTGGCAAAACCGCTGATCATTCACAACATATTGCTCTCGGCGCTGGGCGGTTTGATGTGGTATCTGCAATTCTTTTTCTATGCCTGGGGTCACGCCCGCATTCCGGCGCAATATGACTACATCAGTTGGATGCTGCATATGAGTTTCTACGTTCTGTGCGGCGGTATCGTCGGTCTGGTTCTGAAAGAGTGGAACAATGCGGGTCGCCGTCCGGTAACGGTGTTGAGCCTCGGCTGTGTGGTGATTATTGTCGCCGCCAACATCGTTGGTATGGGCATGGCGAATTAATCTTTCTGGGAACAGAGATGACGCCACTGGCTGGGCGTCATCCCGGTTTCCCGGGTAAACACCACCGAAAAGTAGTTGCTGTCTTCAAAGCCACATTCTGTCGAGATATCACTGATTAACAGGCGGCTATGCTGGAGAAGATATTGCGCATGGCACACTCTGACCTGCCGCAGATATTGATTGATGGTCATGCCGGTCTGCTGGCGAAATTGCTGACGCAGGACGCGTTCACTGCACGATGCCTCATCACAAAATTTATCCAGCGCAAAGGGACTTTTCAGGCTGGCCGCCAGCCGGGTAATCAGCTTATCCAGCAACGTTTCGCTGGATGTTGGCGGCAACGAATCACTGGTGTAACGATGACGCTTCAAAAGCATCACCAACTGCCCAAACAGTAACTCCGCCATCTCGTTGGCGAACGGTGCATGCTGACTGCTTTCGTGCTCAAGCTGACCGATAACCTGCCGCGCCTGTGCCATGCCTACGCTACCTAAACGCCAGTGTGATTGTCCTGCGCTAGCGTTAAATCCCGGAATCGCCCCCTGCCAGTCAAGACTAAGCGTCAGTCGCTCCGGGCAATAAATAATGTTCTGCAACACCAGATCGTTAACAGAAGCGTAGGAGTGTTTATCATCAGCGTGAATATAAAAGAGATCGCCACGGGTAATGCGATAAGGGCGATCGTTGAGCACATGCAGACCATTACCGCGCCAGACGATCACCAGTTCACAAAAATCATGTGTATGTTCGGCAAAGACATCCTGCGGATAACGGTCAGCAACAGCGACCGCCTGCTGTTCGCTGGCAAAAAAATCTTTTTTGCGAAGGATTAACTGATGAACCACCGTGCCACCTCAGCCAGAAAACGCATTTGATTATTCATAATCTGGCGTGGAAATACGTTGAGAAGATTCGCGTTATTGCAGAAAACCATCCCGCCCCTGGCGAATATCACGCGGTGACCAGTTAAACTCACGGCGAAACAGCGTCGAAAAGTGGTTACTGTCGCTGAATCCGCAGCGATATGCGATTTCGGTCACGCTGGCCTCGCTATGACGTAACAGATGACGCGCCTTCACCAACCGTAAACGGTTAAGGTAACGCTGGGGAGTCAAACCGGTTTGCTGTTTTAGCTGACGATGCAAAGTGCGTAGTGACAGAGAAAACTTATCCGCCACCGTTTCCCAATTCACCTCGTCGGCAAAATGCTCCTCCAGCCAGGCCAGGAGCAAGTTCAGACGTGATTCACGACTTTCCATACTCTCCTGCAAACTGTTTTTACGCAGCAAGAGCAGTAATTGCATAAACAAAATCTCGCGACTGGCTTTCGAGGGTAAATCACTCGCCCTTTCATGCTGTTCCAGTTGCGAAACCAGTTGCCGCACCTGCTGCAATACGCTTTGGCTCACGCGCCAGTGAGACGGATATTGCCCGTCCAGCTCTTGCGGAAGAAGCTGATGCAGCCCGGCGAGAAACTGAAATCGATCCGGTGAGCGATACAGCACATTGGTCAAACACAGATTGTCCGTATGTTCGTATAAATGCCGATCATGATCGCGCACGAAGCAGATTGTGCCACCGGAGATGGTATAAGGCTGCCCATTGAAAATGTGGATACCCGTGCCATATTCAACAATCACAATCTCATGAAAATCATGGTGATGCTCAGGGAAATCAGCTTGCGGAAGCCGGGGTTCTATCGCCACGGACGCGTGACCAGACGGAAAAAAATCCACACTTTGTAATACGGTCATACTGGCCTCCTGATGTCATCAACATGGCGGAATAGTAATCAAGCGGTTTGGTTCTTACCTTAAATTTTTGACGGCAAAACTCGTAAAAAATGTCGATTTTTCAAGATACAGCGTGAATTTTCAGGAAATGCGGCAAACATCACACCACCACAATTCAGAAAATTGTGAACGCTATCACGTTCATCTTTCCCTGGTTGCCAGTGGTGTATTTTCCTGTCAGTAACAAGAAGGTAGCGAACTCGGGCGCTTTTTAGACTGGTCGTAATGAAATTCAGCAGGATCACATTATGACCTTTCGCAATTGTGTCGCCGTCGATCTCGGCGCATCCAGTGGGCGAGTTATGCTGGCGCGTTACTCCCGTGAATGTCGCAGCCTGACGCTGCGTGAAATCCATCGATTTAACAATGGACTGCATAACCGGAACGGCTATGTCACCTGGGATGTGGATAGCCTGGAGAGCGCCATTCGCCTTGGGCTAAACAAGGTTTGTGAGGAAGGGATTCGTATCGATAGCATCGGTATTGATACCTGGGGCGTGGACTATGTACTACTCGACCAACACGGTCAGCGCGTGGGTCTGCCTGTTGCTTATCGAGATAGCCGCACCAGTGGTCTGATGGCGCTGGCACAACAGCAATATGGAAAGCGCGATATTTATCAGCGTAGCGGCATTCAGTTTTTGCCCTTCAATACGATCTATCAGCTACGTGCGCTGACAGAGCAACAACCCGAACTTATTCCACACATTGCTCACGCTCTGCTAATGCCGGATTACTTTAGTTATCGCCTGACCGGCAAAATGAACTGGGAGTACACAAACGCCACCACCACGCAACTGGTCAATATCAATAGCGATGACTGGGATGACTCCCTGCTGGCGTGGAGCGGTGCCAACAAAGCCTGGTTTGGCCGCCCGACGCATCCGGGCAATGTCATTGGTCACTGGATTTGTCCGCAGGGTAATGAAATTCCTGTGGTCGCCGTTGCCAGCCATGATACCGCCAGCGCGGTTATCGCTTCGCCGTTAAACGGATCACGCGCCGCTTACCTCTCCTCCGGAACCTGGTCATTGATGGGCTTCGAAAGCCAGACGCCATTCACCAATGATGCGGCGCTGGCAGCCAACATCACCAATGAAGGCGGTGCGGAAGGCCGCTATCGGGTGCTGAAAAATATTATGGGCTTATGGCTGCTTCAGCGGGTGCTTCAGGAGCGGCAAATCAACGATCTCCCGGCACTTATCGCTACGACACAGGCGCTTCCGGCCTGCCGCTTCATCATCAATCCCAATGACGATCGCTTTATTAATCCTGACGCGATGTGCAGCGAAATTCAGACTGCGTGTCGGGAAACGGCGCAACCGATCCCAGAAAGTGATGCTGAACTGGCGCGCTGTATTTTCGACAGTCTGGCAGTGCTGTATGCCGATGTGCTGCATGAACTGGCACAGCTACGCGGTGAAGATTTCTCGCAACTGCATATTGTCGGCGGCGGCAGCCAGAACGCACTACTCAACCAGTTGTGCGCCGATGCCTGCGGTACTCGGGTGATCGCCGGGCCTGTAGAAGCTTCAACGCTCGGCAATATCGGCATCCAGTTAATGGCGCTGGATGAACTCAACAATGTGGATGATTTCCGTCAGGTGGTAAGCGCCACTGCGAATCTGACCACCTTTACCCCTAATCCTGACAGTGAAATTGCCCACTATGTGGCGCAGTTTCGCTCTACACGACAGACTAAGGAGCTTTGCGCATGACCACTCAACTGGAACAGGCCTGGGAACTGGCGAAACAGCGTTTCGCGGCGGTAGGGATTGATGTCGAGGAGGCACTGCGCCAACTTGATCGCTTACCCGTTTCAATGCACTGCTGGCAGGGCGATGATGTTTCTGGTTTTGAAAACCCGGAAGGTTCGCTGACTGGAGGGATTCAGGCCACCGGCAACTACCCGGGAAAAGCGCGCAATGCCGAAGAGCTGCGTGCCGATTTGGAACAGGCTATGCGGCTGATTCCGGGGCCGAAACGGCTTAATTTACATGCGATCTATCTGGAGTCAGACACGCCAGTCTCGCGTGACCAAATCAAACCTGAACACTTCAAAAACTGGGTTGAATGGGCGAAAGCTAATCAACTCGGTCTGGATTTTAACCCTTCCTGTTTCTCGCATCCGCTAAGCGCCGATGGCTTTACGCTCTCACATGCCGACGACCGCATTCGCCAGTTCTGGATTGATCATTGTAAGGCCAGCCGCCGCGTTTCGGCCTATTTTGGCGAACAACTCGGCACGCCATCAGTGATGAACATCTGGATCCCGGATGGCATGAAAGATATCACCATTGACCGCCTTGCCCCGCGCCAGCGTTTGCTGGCAGCACTGGATGAAGTGATCAGCGAAAAGCTGGATCCGGCGCACCATATCGACGCCGTAGAGAGCAAATTGTTTGGCATTGGCGCGGAGAGCTATACGGTTGGCTCTAATGAGTTTTATATGGGTTATGCCACCAGCCGCCAGACTGCGCTGTGCCTGGATGCCGGACACTTCCACCCGACTGAAGTCATTTCCGACAAGATTTCCGCCGCCATGTTGTATGTGCCGCAGTTGCTGCTGCACGTCAGCCGCCCGGTACGCTGGGACAGCGATCACGTCGTGCTGCTGGATGATGAAACCCAGGCGATCGCCAGCGAGATCGTCCGTCATGACCTGTTTGACCGGGTACATATCGGCCTCGACTTCTTTGATGCCTCCATCAACCGCATTGCCGCGTGGGTCATTGGTACACGCAATATGAAAAAAGCTCTGCTGCGTGCGTTGTTAGAACCGACAGCCGAACTGCGCAAGCTGGAAGCGGCAGGCGATTACACCGCGCGACTGGCGTTGCTGGAAGAGCAGAAATCGTTGCCGTGGCAGGCGGTATGGGAAATGTATTGCCAGCGTCATGATACGCCAGTGGGTAGCGAGTGGCTGGAAAGCGTGCGGGCTTATGAAAACACGATTTTGCGTCAACGCGGGTAAATACCGCTGAATGCGGCACAAGTGACTTATCCGATCTACAGGTCAGCAACAGTTATATGCCTGATAAGACGTATCAGGCATTGAGTGCCGGATGCGGCACAAGTGCCTTATCCGGCCTACAGGTCGTGCATCCGACAACACCGAATTTACAGGAACACAGAACATGCAAAACATTACCCAGTCCTGGTTTGTCCAGGGAATGATCAAAGCCACCACCGATGCCTGGCTGAAAGGTTGGGACGAGCGCAACGGCGGCAACCTGACGCTGCGCCTGGATGACGCCGATATCGCGCCTTATCACGACAATTTCCATCCACAACCGCGCTATATCCCGCTCAGTCAGCCAATGCCTTTACTGGCAAATACACCGTTTATCGTCACCGGTTCCGGCAAATTCTTCCGTAACGTCCAGCTCGATCCCGCTGCCAATTTAGGCATCGTAAAAGTCGACAGCGACGGTGCGGGCTACCACATTCTCTGGGGGCTAACCAACGAAGCCGTTCCGACCTCCGAACTTCCGGCTCATTTCCTCTCCCACTGCGAACGCATTAAAACCACCAACGGTAAAGATCGGGTGATCATGCACTGCCATGCCACCAACCTCATCGCCCTCACCTATGTGCTGGAAAACGACACGGCGGTTTTCACCCGCCAACTGTGGGAAGGCAGCACCGAGTGCCTGGTGGTATTCCCGGATGGTGTCGGCATTCTGCCGTGGATGGTGCCAGGCACGGACGAAATCGGCCAGGCCACCGCGCAAGAAATGCAAAAACATTCACTGGTACTCTGGCCATTCCACGGCGTCTTCGGCAGCGGTCCGACGCTGGACGAAGCGTTTGGCCTGATCGATACCGCAGAAAAATCGGCGGAAGTGTTGATAAAAGTGTATTCGATGGGCGGCATGAAACAGACCATCGGCCGTGAGGAGTTGATAGCCCTCGGCAAACGTTTCGGCGTTACGCCACTGGCTAGCGCGCTGGCGCTGTAAGGAGTAAACATGATCCGCAAAGCCTTTGTTATGCAGGTAAACCCCGACGCCCACGACGAGTATCAACGTCGGCATAACCCGATCTGGCCGGAACTGGAAGCGGTATTGAAATCCCACGGCGCGCACAACTACGCTATCTATCTCGATAAAGCGCGAAATTTGCTGTTTGCCAGCGTGGAAATTGAATCTGAAGAACGCTGGAATGCGGTTGCCAGCACTGACGTTTGCCAACGTTGGTGGAAATATATGACCGACGTTATGCCCGCTAATCCGAATAACAGCCCGATCAGTAGCGAGCTACAAGAAGTGTTTTATCTGCCGTAATCCATTGCGGTGCCGGACCCCCCTCCGACACCGTAATTACAACTGATTAATATAGATTTTGCTAACGCAATTTATCCAACATCTCCCTGGTCAATTAAAAACGCCAGCTCACACCAGTGACAAACATAAAACTCTCATAACGATCGATCATTGGGCTGTCGGTAATCTCGTCCGGCAGCTTCTGCCAGAAACGCACTTCTGCTGGCGTAATCAGGATGATTGCGCACGTAGGTATCAATCTTGTTCAGTAACCCTTTCGGCATTGTAATATTGATTCGTTCAGCCCGACCTTCGAACTGATTCATATTGATATCTACCAGCAGCCATTGCCCGCCAATAAAGTCCTGCACCCGCTGAGCCAGATGTTTTGGTAGCAATCACGATAGCGCGATTTATATAGGCCGTCAGGTGGATAAAGTTGACTCAGGAATGTCGCTCGGAAGAAGAATAATGGTGTGCAGTAACTTGTTGAAAAGATGCGAGGATACTCGCAATTTAGTTCAATAAATATTCAGCTATTCAAGACGTAAACATTTGAACCGATAAGACGCGCAAGCGTCGCAGATAGTGATAACGTGCGCGTTGCTTATGCCGGATGCGGCGTGAACGCCTTATCCGGCCTACAAAATCATGCAAATTCAATATATTGCATGAGCCATGTAGGCATGATAAGACGCGCAAGCGTCGCATCAGGCAATGAATACCCGATGCAACCCGTTTTTCACATCAGAACAGCCCCAACGGTTTATCCGAGTAGCTCACCAGCAGACACTTAGTTTGCTGATAATGCTCCAGCATCATCTTATGGGTTTCACGCCCAATACCCGACTGCTTGTAGCCGCCAAACGCCGCATGTGCCGGGTAAGCGTGATAACAGTTGGTCCACACGCGCCCAGCCTGAATGCCGCGCCCCATCTTATAGGCCAGATTGCCGTTACGACTCCAGACGCCTGCGCCCAGGCCATATGGCGTATCGTTGGCAATCTCCAGCGCCTCGTCCATCGTCTTAAATGTCGTCACCGCCAGCACCGGGCCAAAAATCTCTTCCTGGAAGACGCGCATATTATTCTGACCAAACAGGATCGTCGGTTCGAGGTAGTAGCCGTCTTTCAGTTCCCCTTCCAGTAGCTTACGCCGCCCGCCGGTAAGCACATCCGCACCCTCTTTTTTACCGATATCAATGTAATTGAGGATGGTTTCCAGTTGTCCGTGAGAAACCTGCGCGCCCATTTGCGTCACGCTGTCGAGCGGGTTACCGCTACGAATGCTTTCAACACGACGGATGGCGCGTTCCATAAAGCGTTCGTAGATAGACTCCTGCACTAAAGCACGACTCGGACAGGTACAGACTTCGCCCTGGTTGAAGGCGAACAGCGCAAAGCCCTCCAGCGCCTTGTCGAAGAAAGCATCTTCTTCATCCATGACATCAGCAAAGAATATATTTGGCGATTTACCGCCCAGCTCCAGCGTCACCGGAATAATGTTCTGGGTAGCGTACTGCATAATCTGCTGACCGACTTCCGTTGAGCCGGTAAATGCCACTTTAGCAATGCGTTTTGAGGTCGCCAGATATTCGCCAATCTCGCCACCTGCGCCGTTGACCACGTTGACTACGCCTGGCGGCAGTAAATCACCCACGATTTCCATCAGCAACAGCACCGAAAGTGGAGTGAGTCGCGCCGGTTTCAGCACCACACAGTTGCCCGCCGCCAGCGCCGGAGCCATTTTCCAACTCGCCATCAACAGCGGGAAGTTCCACGGGATAATTTGCCCCACCACACCTAACGGTTCGTGGAAGTGATAAGCCACGGTTTCGCTATCCACTTCACTGATCCCGCCTTCCTGCGCCCGAATACACGAAGCGAAATAGCGGAAATGGTCAATTGCCAGCGGCACATCGGCAGCACTGGTTTCACGAATGGGCTTGCCGTTATCCCAGGTTTCTGCCGTCGCCAACAGTTCCAGATTTTGCTCCATCCGATCGGCAATCTTAAACAGAATCGCCGCACGATCCTGCACCGAGGTATGCGCCCATTTATCTTTCGCTTTATGGGCTGCATCCAGCGCCAGATCGATATCGCGTTTGCCCGAAGACGCCACTTCGCACAGAAGCTGCCCGGTCACTGGCGTCAGGTTCTGGTAGTACTCGCCGTCGGCGGGCGCGACCCATTCGCCGCCGATAAAGTTGTCATAGCGGGTTTTTAACTTGAGTGGGAAACCATATTCGCCGGGCTTAATCTGTGCTGAAGGGGGATTGTTGGTCATGGTAGTCTCCTTGCTGTGTGAGGTATAACAAGGGTAGACATGGTTGGTGAAATCTTCGCCAGCCGGTGATAGCTTTACGACGGCAATCACAAATTTACGGGCAAGGATTACAGAGATAGTTGATAAAAAATGGCTGACAATTTGCCAGCCGTTACGGGAAGGTGATTACATCGCAGCGCGATAAATCGCCATAATTTCTTCGTGAGTTGCCTGAATCGGGTTAGTAAAACCGCAGGCGTCTTTCAGGGCATTGGTCGCCAGCACCGCAAAATCTTCCTCTTTTACGTTCAGGTCACGCAGACCCGCAGGGATATTCACTTTCTTCGCCAGTTCACGAATAGCGTTAATGCAGGCTTCTGCACCTTCCGCGTCGTTTTTACCCGTCACGTTCACGCCCATTGCCGCCGCGCAGTCACGCAGACGCGCACCGGCAACTTTGCTGTTGAACACCTGAACATGCGGCAGCAGAACGGCATTGCATACGCCGTGCGGCAGGTTGTAGAAACCGCCTAACTGGTGCGCCATCGCATGAACATACCCCAGAGAGGCATTGTTGAACGCCATACCCGCGAGGAACTGAGCGTAGGCCATTGCTTCACGCGCTTTAACGTTGCTGCCATCTTCTACTGCTACTGGCAGGTTTTCGGCAATCATGGTCACTGCTTTCAATGCGCAAGCGTCGGTGATCGGCGTTGCCGCAATAGAAACATACGCTTCGATGGCGTGCGTTAAGGCGTCCATCCCGGTAGCGGCAGTCAGTGATTTCGGCATACCGATCATCAGCGAGGAGTCATTGACAGAAAGCAGCGGAGTCACGTGTTTATCCACAATCGCCATTTTGATGTGACGCGCTTCGTCGGTGATGATGCAGAAACGGGTCATTTCAGACGCAGTGCCCGCAGTGGTATTGATGGCAATCATCGGCAACTGCGGTTTTGCAGAGCGATCAACGCCTTCGTAATCGCGAATATCACCACCGTTGGCTGCCACCAGCGCAATACCTTTTGCGCAGTCGTGCGGAGAACCACCACCTAAGGAAATCACGCTATCACAATTATTTTCTTTTAGTAATTTCAAACCTGCCGCGACGTTTTCCGTGGTTGGGTTCGGCTGGGTGCCATCATAAATAACGCTAAAAATATTGCGTTCTTCCAGTGCTTTTTGCACATCACCCGCCATGCCTAATTTCGTTAACATATTGTCAGTAACAATTAATGTACGGCGAAATCCATATTCTGCCATCATATTCATTGCATCATTCAATGAATCAGCACCGATGACATTCACTGAAGGAATAAAAAAGGTTGAAGCTGCCATAAAACACTCCGGGAAGAGTAAAAAGGGCTGGCAGATTACAAAGTATTTTCATTCGAAAATATGATCGACATTCCCGTTTATTAAAATATTTTTAATAAAAAGCACGTTATATTCACCATACAACGTGCTTCCTTAATATTAATAAGAATTTTGTATTAATTCATATTTATTATGAATTAATCATTTCCTTATTTTTCGGGAAATAATAATGCGTCACGTAATAAATGATCATTTCCACGGCGACGCGTAAAGCCAATCCGGTCAAAATATTCCAGAATTTGAATCGCCAGTTTTCGGCCAACGCCTAAGCGATCGCGGAAATCCGCCGCGCAGGTCGAGCCACACTCCTGATCGAGATCACGGATCATATTGGCAAACTCGACAATTCGATCATTGCGATAATAACGATCTTTGACGATCGCCGTAATTATCCCCTGCTGTGCCGCCTGGCGCAGCGTCAGGCGCATTGCCTGCTCGTCGGTTCCCGTCTCTTTTGCCAGGTCGCGTACCCACCACGGCTCGTCGCCAAACAGCGGTTCCACTTTTTGCCAGATAGCCTGCTGCTCTTCGCTAAATCCGGCTTTGTGATCCGGCAGATGCAGCCAGCCGTGATGGCTGTGGATCTCGCCGCTTTCGCGCATCTTTTCAATCAGCAACAGTACCAGGGCTTCATCTTCCATCGGCAACGCCATGCGCCGCAGACGTTCGCGTCCCGGCCCTGGTTCGTCGCGATGCTGTTCATGATAAGCCGCTAATGTGTCGAGAATTTTACGCTGCCAGCGAGCAGCAACCGGTGCATTCAGCAAGCTATAACCGGCCTGAATATAGCCCGGCTGTTGCAGCAATTCGCGCATCCCTTCGCCGTTGAGCTGACGCGCCCATGCAAAATCCGCGAGATTCACCGCACCGCGCTCCAGGTGAACAGCCAGCGCTTCGGTATCATTCTGCACCCGTGCCAGTGACGTCAGCCATTGCAGATATTCCGGCTTACGTTTACCGCGGCGCGGCGGGTTGAGCATCACCACGCGGGCACCCGCCAGCGTGTTGCGGGCCGAGATATCGCGCAGTACTAAGCGATCGTTATCCGCCAACCACAACGGCGTGTCGAACACCAGTTCAGCAAGGTTATCTTCCAGCAGCGAAACGCGCCCCGTAACGTGGCTGGCGGCGTGGTGAATATGCAGCGGCTGCCACTGGGTCAGCGGCGTATGGGTTTGAAGCTCGACAATCACCCGCGTGAACGGATCTGGCGGCACATCTGCCAGCAGCCAGTCGCCTCGATTAATCTGTTCTTTCTCCGCATCACCGGCGATATTAAGCGCAATACGCTGCCCGGCATGGGCGGTTTCTGTTGGTTGATTTTGCGCATGGAGAGCACGCACGCGCATCGGTTTATTTACCCCCGTCAACCATAATGAATCGCCAACATTCACTTCCCCACTTAACGCCGTACCCGTCACCACCAGCCCGGCACCTTTTACGGTAAAAGCACGGTCGATAGCGAGGCGGAAACTGTGCTGACTGGCGTGTTCACGTTCCGGCAACTGAAGCAGATGTTCACGCAGAGCATCAATTCCCCTTCCTTCAGTCGCTGCGGTGACAAACAGTTTTGCCTCAGCAAAACCGTATTTCCGCAGCACCTCCTTTACCTGGCGTTCAACCTCATCAACGCGCGCTTCGTCCACGCGATCGGCTTTGGTCAGCGCGACCGTCAGCATCGGGTTACCGGTAAGCTGCAAAATCGCCAGATGCTCACGGGTCTGTGCCATCACGCCGTCATCGCACGCCACCACTAACAGCGCATGATCGATACCACCAACGCCCGCCAGCATGTTGGAAAGAAACTTTTCATGGCCGGGAACATCAATAAATCCAGGAACGCGTCCATCCGGCTGCGGCCAGTAGGCATAGCCGAGATCGATGGTCATACCGCGCTTTTTTTCTTCCGGCAGACGGTCGGCATTTACGCCAGTAATCGCCTGTAATAATGTCGTTTTGCCGTGGTCAACGTGTCCGGCAGTCGCAATAATCATTTCAACAACATCTCCAAAAACCGTTGCTCATCTTCAAGGCAGCGTAAATCCAGCCACAGACGCCCGTCGTAAATGCGGCCAATCACTGGCACCGGCAATTCACGCCAGCGGGCGGCTAATGCCTCAAGGTGGCTACCGCGTCCATCATGAGGTGTAAACGTTAATGCCGCGCTCGGCAGGCGATCAACAGGCAGCGAACCACTGCCGATCTGCGACAAGCATGGCATAACTTGTACCGCAAACTCCGCGCCGTAATGTGCGGCAAGGGGAGCCTGTAAACGTTGCGCCTGGATTTGAATGACCTCTGCGCTGCGGGTAAGCAGACGCAGGGTCGGTAATTTTTCTGTCAGAGCCTCAGGGTGTAAATAAAGACGCAGCGTGGCTTCCAGCGCCGCGAGAGTCATTTTATCTGCGCGTAATGCACGCTTCAGCGGGTGACTTTGCAGCCGGGCGATCATCTCTTTTTTACCGACGATAATCCCTGCCTGTGGCCCGCCTAACAGCTTGTCGCCGGAGAAGCTCACGAGGCTGACGCCCGCGGCAATCAACTCCTGTGGCATCGGCTCTTTCGGCAAACCGTACTGGCTAAGATCGACCAGCGAACCGCTGCCTAAATCAGCCACTACTGGAACATCCAGCTCTCTACCGAGCACCACCAACTCCGCTTCGTCTACCGCTTTGGTGAACCCCTGAATGCTGTAGTTACTGGTATGCACCTTCATCAACAGCGCGGTATTTTCATTCACCGCCTGACGATAATCATTAGCGTGGGTACGGTTGGTGGTTCCTACTTCATGCAGGGTACAGCCTGCCTGACGCATTACGTCAGGGATACGAAACGAGCCACCAATCTCCACCAGTTCACCGCGAGAAACCACCACCTCTTTGCCGCTGGCAGTTGCTGCCAGCATTAACAGCACCGCCGCCGCATTGTTATTGACGATGCAGGCATCTTCCGCACCAGTAAGGCGGCACAACAACTGTGCCAGCGCGCGATCGCGATGCCCACGTCCGGCGTCATCCAGATCATATTCCAGCGTCACCGGTGAACGCATAACTTGCGCAACAGCTTCCACCGCCGCTTCCGCCTGCAATGCCCGACCAAGATTAGTATGCAGCACCGTTCCCGTCAGGTTGATCACCGGACGCAGCACGCTCTGCGCCTCTTTCGCCAGTCGGGCATTGACTTCTTGCGCCCAGTTCTCACACCACGCGGGTAGCGTCTGACTGTCGCGAATTACTTCTCGCGCTTCGTCAAGCATCTGACGCAGCAACTCCACCACGCGAGTGTGGCCATAAGTATCACGTAAAGAAAGGAAGGAACTATCACGCAATAAGCGATCAATAGCGGGAAGCTGACTATAGAGGGAACGCGTTTCGGTTGTCATAGGAAACCAGGCTCATCAAGGCCCTCTCACACGGAGAAGGGCGTTTAACATAACCGCAGATTGTAACGTGAGAAGTGTCTGGAGGACATATCGCGCATCAAGCCTTTGGCGGTTCGGTGCGAGCGAAGCTTTCGCGGCTAAAGAGATTCTCGACCAGTTTGACTAAGTGTGGGCGGTCCACACACCAGCCCGGCGCAACGCGGCGGAAATTGAGATACCCGACGGCACAGGCAATAGCGATAGTCGCCAGATTGACCGTATCGGTTTTGAGCGTGCCATCGACCAGATATCCTTCCAGCACATCCAGACTGCGGTTGATTTTCTCCCGCTGGCGTAACAGCTCATCTTCAGACTGCTGCGCCGCCGGGCGCGCCTGCTCACGCACCGAAGCCAGCCCGGCATCCATAATGCCATCTGCCAACGCCTCAATCTTACGCACTCGCAACGACTCTAGCGGATCGCGCGGCAGCATCGCCGGAGCAACGTTCATTAATTCGATATATTCGGCAATGATTGGCGAATCAAACCAGCATTCGCCCTCTTCGGTCACCAGCACCGGCACTTTCCCTAACGGGTTAAATTTCGCCACGCCGTTGTCTACGTTATAGGGCAGTTCATTGATAAATTCGAAAGTAATGCCCTTTTCTAACAACAGAATAGAAAGTTTGCGTACAAACGGGCTGGTGTAGCTACCGATGAGTTTCATTATGTTTCCTTTTTGTTAACAAAATATGAGTATGACCCAGGGTTAAAAAAAAGGGCAGATGTTATTGATATGAGCGTGATGACAAACACAAGATGGCCCGATACGTACACATACCGGGCCTTGTAAATGAAACGATCTTTTTAAATATCAGAATGAATAGCGGATATTCGCATTGATAGCATTATCGACGTTGTACTTACCAAATGCTGATTTCTCAACGGTCAGGCCGATACGGGTATTGTCTTTAATGCGTGTATCAATCCCAATGTTGGCTAACATACGACCATCTTTACCGTTGTACACGGTGGACTCACCAGCAAAATCACGATACGTAGTGGTGCCAGAATTCCGCAGGTCAAACTGATAACTTAAACCTGCCTTCGCTGTAACCTGCCAGTCGTGACCATCCAGCGTTTTTCCGAATTCCACACCAGTACGGCCAATCAGGGGGTTTGCCGTTTTACGCTTCATGCTGATATCCATGCCGTTGTATTGCCAGTTAAAGGTATTGCCTGACAACGTGCCGTAGACCAGTTCAACCTGCGGTTCAATAAAGACATCAGGCTTCCACTGATAGCGCCAGCCGGTTTCTGCGCCTAAATACCAGGAGTGGGCAGTATCGTCTGCCTTACCAAGCCCTAATGTTTGCATTGTGTAATCGTCACGATGGTGGACATATTTTCCGACCACATCAATATACAATCCTGAATCAAACAGGGTGGATGCGTATAAACCGCCGCCTACAGAGCGGGTTTTCCCCTGGTAACTTTCGCCACTGGCTTTGCTGTCAGTAACAGTCATCATGATACCTGTAAAAAGATCGCCTCCATCAAAGTGATGTTTTTTGTCGGCACCAATTTGCAGATGCATGTGGCGATCAGAGAATCCCCCCTCACCTGAACCAGAAGTGGTCATAAACCGTGCCCAGGCACCGGCTTCTCCTTGGGTATCGCGTAGATCACCCATACGTCGGTTAAGGTTATTCACCTCAGATAGGAAGTTTCTGTACCGGATATCCATAAAGCGCTGACTTTCACTGAGTGCAGCATTATTACGCTGAACATCGAATCCTTTCAGACGCCACTGTGTGGCACTGTCAGTATTTACCACCTCAATATCAGGGGTCATTGAGTGAAAACCCATTTGTTGAGTCACAGTTTTAAACGCCTGGGTATTGTTGGTTCCATTTTCTGCCGTGATCAACGGAATATCACCGACAGACATTTCGTTAAGCGGTTTAGTCGGTTTCACATACAGAATATTGTTCTCTGCGATTAACTTATCAACAACCGTAATATTTAGCCGGACTCTCAAAAAATGCATGGAACTAAAACGGGTCTATTTACAGATATACAAGCACATCTTATTTCATTCGAAACTTCAAAAGTTACTTTGGTATTACACCGAAACAGTTTTCTCTCAAGATAAAAAGAAAAAATTAAATGTCCACTTTCTGGTATCAGGGGAGCGTTTATATGCTCAGTGGACTAGACAAAAAGGACACGAGTTTCGCAGGCCGAACAGCGAATACTCATGTCCTGTATTTGCAACTTTTTTAGCTCTCAACCACATTTATGCGACTCAATACCCAACATTCAATGATCCAAATAAAGATAATGCATCCAACTGGTCATTCTCAGCAGCACCTTACGCATCACCGAAACATGGCTGAAATGGTCGGAGTAAACCGCCACCTGGGCGTAGATGCCATCAGGTAAAGCATCAATATCAGCGTTAGGGTCCAGTTCGATGGTTCCCAGCACACCGTCAGTTCCAGGCACGACCGTTAATGATTGCAGTACCCCCTGCGCCTGGTACGAACCTCCAGGCACCACCGGCAAGATACTGGTCAGTTTGCCGTGGAATACCTGCCCCGGCAGCGCGTTAAATACCACTTCCGCATCATCGCCGGGTTTCAGACGCAACAGCGAGTTTTGCCGGAACTGGGCGACAATTTGCCGTTTTTGCTCAGGGATAAAGACCATCACCGGACGCAGCGGCAAAGCTGCCGCGTAAGTGCCTGGACGGATTAGCACCTGAGTAACATAGCCATTGCTCGGTGCACGAATAATGGTCTGCTCAAGGTTATATTTCGCTTCGGTAAGTTGCGCCCTTAAGCTGACAATCTGCGACTGCTCGCCGTTGACCATGCTGTCGAGTTGGCTCTGGATCTGCGCCTGCTCCGCCACGGAACCTTTCACCAGCGCATCCTGGGCGAGAAAATTTTGCCGCGCGTCGTCGATGTCACGTTCCGAAAACGGATTCACCGCCGCCTGGCTACCTTTCAGGTAACGTTGATAATTTTTAAACAGCCGGTCGCGCTCCGCTGAAACCTGAGTGGTGTTAGCCTGCGCTTCAGTGAGCTGCGCTTGCAGCGTCTTAATATTATGTGTCGCCGTCATCAGGTCGGCCTGAAGTCGGTCTACCCGCGCCTGATAACGCACCGGGTCGAGCTTAAAAAGCACCTCGCCCTTTTGAATAAGCTGATTATTTTTGTCCGTGACTTCAGTAACAATCCCTGTGACCTGGGGCGTGATGGGGATGGCAATCACCGCCTTTTGCGCCATAAAGGTGTAGGGATGGTTATAGTTCATCAATAAAATCAAACCACTCACCAGAAACACGCCACCGAGCGCCGCCGTCGCCAGCGTCCACTGATTCACCGGAATACGGAAGATTTTAAATATCGCCCACGCCAGCGCCACGTAAGTTAAGACAATCAATAGATCCATGATTAGATCTCCGGAAACGTGGAGTAGTCAGGTTTTTTCTCAGCAGCGAGTTGCTGCTCCAGCCGGGAGATGCGATCAGAAAGCGCGGCAATTTCTGGGTCAGGCGTTTTCTCTTGCGGTGTAATATGCGACTGCATCCCCCAGCCGCGCTCCGGTTGGTAAAGCGTGGCCCAGATCCACAGGAACGGCCAGATAATGTGGAGCGTAAATAAGCTGACCCACCCTGCGGTATGAATGGCGTCGGCATGAGGATGGTTGCGTTTTTTGGCAATCAAATAGGGGATGTCATGTATCGCGATGATTCCATAAAAGATCACCAGAAAGACGAAAATCAGCACTCCCAACGCGAAATAGTTTAGAAACATAGCTGCCTCGGATTCACGCTTATCAGAGTTGTTATGGGCTGGCAGCCAGATGGGCGTCGGGCTGATTATTTGACAATAATCCGGGTTTGCGATTCTCGCCATCACACCGAAGAATAATTTTAAGCGGTGATGAGTTACTCAGTGACATAGCGGCCTTAAGGCAGAGCCAGAACATGCCGTAGATCACACCGGGTGAACGACTTAAGAAAATATCTTGTGATTTAGATCACAAAAATTCAACAAACTATCAAATAAAAAACGTGACAAACCTCACATTTAAATGCCATTTTTAGCGAAAATCACCGCCTTGTTGTTTTTTTACACAAGTGTTTTGTGATGAATATCACGTCAATTACCTCTCTACCCCCTATATTTATGTGATTGATATCACACAAAAGACCGTCGACTGGACAGTTAACCGATTCAGTGCCAGATTTCGCAGTATCTACAAGGTCCGGCTACCTCTGCCGCCACATTAACAAAAAACCTCGGGCTTCCAGCCTGCGCGACAGCAAACATAAGAAGGGGTGTTTTTATGTCATCCGATATTAAGATCAAAGTGCAAAGCTTTGGTCGTTTCCTCAGCAACATGGTGATGCCAAATATCGGCGCGTTTATCGCGTGGGGTATCATCACCGCGTTATTTATTCCAACAGGGTGGTTACCGAACGAAACGCTGGCGAAGCTGGTCGGGCCGATGATCACTTATCTCCTGCCGCTGCTGATCGGTTATACCGGTGGTAAGTTGGTAGGTGGTGAACGTGGCGGCGTGGTCGGTGCTATCACCACCATGGGCGTTATCGTCGGCGCAGATATGCCGATGTTCCTCGGTTCTATGATTGCAGGCCCGCTGGGCGGCTGGTGCATTAAGCATTTCGACCGCTGGGTAGATGGTAAGATCAAATCCGGTTTTGAGATGCTGGTGAACAACTTCTCTGCCGGTATCATGGGGATGATCCTCGCGATTCTGGCATTCATGGGGATTGGTCCGCTGGTTGAAGCCCTGTCTAAAATGCTGGCTGCGGGCGTTAACTTCATGGTTGTCCATGACATGCTGCCGCTGGCGTCTATCTTTGTTGAACCGGCGAAAATCCTGTTCCTTAACAACGCCATTAACCACGGTATCTTCTCGCCGCTGGGTATTCAGCAGTCCCATGAGATGGGCAAATCCATCTTCTTCCTGATTGAAGCAAACCCGGGTCCGGGTATGGGCGTTCTGCTGGCGTACATGTTCTTTGGTCGTGGTAGCGCTAAACAGTCTGCGGGCGGTGCGGCAATCATCCACTTCCTGGGCGGTATCCACGAAATCTACTTCCCGTATGTGCTGATGAATCCGCGTCTGATCCTCGCCGTTATCCTCGGCGGTATGACTGGCGTGTTTACGCTGACTATTCTGGGCGGTGGTCTGGTTTCTCCGGCATCTCCGGGTTCTATCCTCGCGGTACTGGCGATGACGCCAAAAGGTGCTTACTTCGCTAACATCGCGGGTGTATGTGCGGCAATGGCGGTTTCCTTCGTTGTCTCTGCCATTCTGCTGAAAACCAGCAAAGTGAAAGAGGAAGACGATATCGAAGCGGCAACTCGCCGTATGCAGGACATGAAAGCTGAGGCTAAAGGCGCGTCTCCGCTGTCTGCTGGTGATGTGACTAACGACCTGAGCCACGTGCGTAAAATCATCGTTGCCTGTGACGCTGGTATGGGTTCCAGTGCAATGGGCGCAGGTGTGCTGCGTAAGAAAATTCAGGATGCCGGTCTGTCACAGATTTCCGTCACTAACAGCGCGATCAATAACCTGCCGCCAGATGTGGACCTCGTCATCACTCACCGTGATCTGACCGAGCGCGCTATGCGTCAGGTTCCGCAGGCTCAGCATATTTCGCTGACTAACTTCCTCGACAGTGGCCTGTACACCAGCCTGACCGAACGTCTGGTTGCTGCCCAGCGCCATACTGAAAACGAAGAGAAAGTGAAAGACAGCCTGAAAGACAGCTTTGACGATTCTAACGCCAACCTGTTCAAACTGGGCGCGGAGAACATCTTCCTCGGTCGTAAAGCGGCAACTAAAGAAGAAGCTATTCGCTTTGCTGGCGAACAACTGGTGAAAGGCGGTTACGTTGAGCCGGAATACATACAGGCAATGCTGGATCGTGAAAAACTGACCCCGACCTATCTGGGTGAGTCTATCGCCGTGCCGCACGGTACGGTTGAAGCGAAAGATCGCGTGCTGAAAACTGGCGTCGTGTTCTGTCAGTACCCGGAAGGCGTGCGCTTCGGTGAAGAAGAAGATGACATTGCCCGTCTGGTGATTGGTATTGCTGCCCGTAACAACGAGCACATTCAGGTTATCACCAGCCTGACCAACGCGCTGGATGATGAGTCCGTCATTGAGCGTCTGGCACACACCACCAGCGTGGATGAAGTGCTGGAACTGTTGGCTGGTCGTAAGTAACCCATTCCCACCCTCTCCACATGGAGAAGGTGGGGCTAATTGCCTGATGCGCTACGCTTATCAGGCCTATAAAACAAAGTGCAATTTATTGAATTTGCTCGTTCTTGTAGGCCGGATAAAGCGTTTACGCCGCATCCGGCAATATCTCGGCCCCTCTCCTCATGGAGAGGGTTTGGGTGAGGGAAATGCCTCACCCCAGCCCTCTCGGGTAAAAACATTGATGAAGGTTAATACTATGAAAGCATTACATTTTGGCGCAGGTAACATCGGTCGTGGCTTTATCGGTAAACTGCTGGCTGATGCGGGTATTCAACTGACATTTGCCGATGTCAATCAGGTGGTACTTGATGCCCTGAATGCCCGTCATAGCTACCAGGTTCATGTGGTCGGTGAAACCGAGCAGGTCGATACCGTTTCCGGCGTTGATGCCGTCAGCAGTATTGGTGATGACGTGGTGGATTTAATCGCTCAGGTCGATTTAGTCACTACCGCCGTTGGTCCGGTCGTGCTGGAACGAATTGCTCCGGCGATTGCTAAAGGGCTGGTGAAACGCAAAGAACAAGGTAATGCATCCCCACTGAACATCATCGCGTGTGAAAACATGGTTCGCGGCACCACTCAGTTGAAAGGCCATGTAATGAATGCCCTGTCGGAAGAAGCAAAAGCGTGGGTTGAAGAACACGTTGGCTTTGTCGATTCCGCCGTTGACCGCATCGTGCCGCCTTCTGCTTCTGCAACCAACGATCCGCTGGAAGTGACGGTAGAAACCTTCAGCGAATGGATTGTCGATAAAACTCAATTCAAAGGCGCGCTGCCAAACATCCCAGGTATGGAGCTAACCGACAACCTGATGGCATTTGTTGAGCGTAAACTCTTCACCCTGAATACGGGCCATGCTATAACCGCGTACCTCGGAAAACTGGCGGGTCATCAGACCATTCGTGACGCAATTCTCGATGAGAAAATCCGTGCGGTGGTAAAAGGTGCGATGGAAGAAAGCGGCGCGGTGCTAATCAAGCGCTACGGTTTTGATGCTGATAAACATGCTGCGTATATCCAGAAAATCCTCGGCCGTTTTGAAAACCCGTATCTGAAAGATGATGTGGAGCGTGTAGGCCGTCAGCCGCTGCGTAAACTGAGCGCCGGAGATCGTCTGGTAAAACCGCTGCTGGGTACGCTGGAGTACGGTTTACCGCACAAAAACCTGATTCAGGGTATTGCTGCCGCCATGCACTTCCGCAGTGAAGAAGATCCACAGGCTCAGGAACTGGCTGCGCTGATTGCCGACAAAGGGCCGCAGGCTGCGCTGGCACAGATTTCCGGGCTTGATGCCAACAGCGAGGTTGTCACAGAAGCGGTAACCGCTTATAACGCAATGCAATAATGGTGGACCAGGCGCAGGGGTCCCTGCGCCCGAATAACAGATTGTCAGATATGCAGGCAACAATGGAACAAACCCAGGCCTTTGAAAACCGTGTGCTTGAGCGTCTGAATGCTGGCAAAACCGTGCGAAGCTTTCTGATTACCGCCGTCGATCTCCTGACCGAGGCGGTGAATCTTCTGGTGCTTCAGGTATTCCGCAAAGACGATTACGCGGTGAAGTATGCTGTAGAACCGTTACTCGACGGCAATGGCCCGCTGGGCGATCTGTCCGTGCGCTTAAAGCTGATTTATGGGCTTGGCGTAATCAGTCGCCATGAATACGAAGATGCGGAACTGTTGATGGCACTGCGGGAAGAGCTGAACCACGACGGCAACGAGTACGCGTTTACCGATGATGAAATTCTTGGGCCATTTGGCGAACTGCATTGCGTGGCGGCGCTACCACCGCCGCCACAGTTTGAACCAGCAGACTCCAGTTTGTACGCGATGCAAGTTCAACGCTATCAACAAGCTGTGCGATCAACAATGGTCCTTTCACTGACAGAGCTGATTTCCAAAATCAGCTTAAAAAAAGCCTTTCAAAAGTAAGCAATGCTCGCTTACTGCTGCCCCTCTACCTGCTTCGGTCGATAAAGCCGACGATAATATTCCAGGCGTTGGAGATATAACGGCACGCTTTCCTCAGGTATATCGGACGGGATCGCGTTACGAGGGGGAAGTTTATTCAGATACTCCCGGAACGCCTGGCTAGATGCCATGAAATCTACGGCTTTATCGATAAAAAGCGGAACGTTTTCACCTATTTTGCCCATCATAATATCTCCGAATTACCCCGCGCCGGGAATGCGCGGCCGCCAATTTTAGTTTAGATCCCGGTAAAAATGGCATTAAGGAAAACGTGCGAAATCTACAACGCTTGTCCTCACTTGCTTATTACTTTTTATTAATCAATAAATTACATTCTTTTCTGAACGCAAAATTGGTTACCCAGCAAAACTATTACAATACCATCGGTTGTGAACAAAGCACCCCGTCACGCATACTAGGACTATAAATTTATCTTTATCAGAAGCCATCACATGAAAGAAGTCGAAAAAAACGAAATTAAACGTCTTAGCGATCGCCTGGACGCCATCCGTCACCAACAGGCCGACCTGTCGCTAGTTGAAGCCGCAGACAAATATGCCGAACTGGAAAAAGAGAAAGCCACGCTGGAAGCTGAAATTGCTCGTCTGCGTGACGTTCACAGCCAAAAACTCAGCAAAGAAGCACAAAAGCTGATGAAAATGCCTTTCCAGCGTGCGATTACTAAAAAAGAGCAAGCGGACATGGGCAAACTGAAGAAGAGTGTTCGTGGGCTGGTGGTAGTGCACCCAATGACCGAGCTGGGCCGTGAAATGGGCCTGCAAGAGATGACAGGGTTCTCAAAGATCGCGTTTTAAGTTCCTTTCTGGTCGCTGTAATCACAGCCTCTCACGATTTACTCGCTCCTGCTGGCACATGCAGGAGCATGTACCTCTCATCAAATGAGATGTCTTTCTTAACATAAAATGTTTCAGTTTCCCCACTAGTTTGAGCGATTTTTGCAGGCTAAAATCTGAAAATGCGTTGCGCAATAACGTACTATATATAAATCATAGTAATAAATCGTCGTATAATGACGCGTAATTATTTATATTTTTCCATCAGCATAGCAAACCTCATCACAAAACATCATTTATATGAATACAAAACTTCCCTATTCCCGTCAGCCTAAAATCTTGAACATTTGACATTGATTAATATCGCTCATTAAAATCCGTGCGATTAATATCGTTCGCTACAAAATGAAATCATTCGTCATTTAATGACATGTTCGCGATACCAATTATTTCAAAACTCTTCCATAAATTTTTATTGCGAATACATACACCACAAACATTCATCAAAAAAATGTTTGTGGTGTAATTATCAACATATTGGGATTATGAAAAGGAATTCACCCTGCGAACATAAAAAAAACACTTTTAAACGTGTTAACAATATTGTCATTCTGTACATTAACAGGCTGTGATTATATTGAAAAAGCGAACCTGATCGATGATTTAACCAAACAGCAAGAGTTGCAAAAAAGTAAAATAGAGGCGCTTGAGAAGCAACAAGAACAATATAACCACAAAATAGAACTATTTGAAAAACAACAGAATAATATCACAAACAGCACCAAAACACTTGCCAGCATCGTAAAGGCTGTCAAAAACAAACAGGACGAATTTGTCTTCACTGAATTTAACCCAACACAAACACAATACTTCATTTTAAATAACGGCTCAGTCGGTTTAGCAGGACGCATACTGTCTATTGATGCCGTAGAGAATGGCAGCGTTATTCGGATTTCGCTGGTTAACCTTTTAAGCATTCCCGTATCAAACATTGGCTTCCATGCTACATGGGGTAATGAAAAACCCACTGATGCCAAAGCCCTGGCGAAATGGCAGCAATTACTTTTCAACACCACTATGAATTCCACTCTTCAATTAATGCCTGGTCAATGGCAAGACATTAATCTGACATTAAAAGGCGTTTCGCCTAATAACCTGAAGTATCTGAAGTTGTCCATCAATATGACCAATCTTCAGTTCGGCATCATTCAACCTGCTGAAACTCGGCAACGAAAAAGCAAAAAATAAATGCGGCTTCTGCGCTTATATCAAGGAATAGAGAGCATCAATAATGAACAAAATCTTTAAAGTTATCTGGAACCCGGCGACGGGCAGTTATAGCGTTGCCAGCGAAACGGCAAAAAGCTGTGGGAAGAAGAGCGGGCGCAGTAAGCTGTTAATTTCTGCACTCGTTGTTGGTGGGTTGCTGTCATCTGGAGTATATGCCTCAGGGCTTGATGGTGGTAAAAGTGCCGAAGAAGTTGCCGGTGATACTCCACTGACTGATGGCTGGATAGCCATTGGTAAGGGGGCAGTCGCAACCGCAGGGCCCAGGGGAAGCGGAACATCATCTGTTGCGATAGGGGAAGATGCTTATTCTGCATTGGGAAGTACCGCACTAGGTTACAAAAGCAACTCATCAGGAGACAGAGCGTTAGCATTAGGGCAACTAAGTAAAGCATCGGGCAGTCGCGCCATAGCAATCGGAGGTACTGCTGAAGCAAGCGGAGATTTCACCATTGCGCTGGGGAATTTGTCTAAAGCGAGCGGTGCAAACGCGACGGCGGTGGGCAAGGACAGCGAAGCCAGTGGCTCGTATTCACTCGCGATAGGTCAAGCAAGTGAGGCGACCAAAGTCGGTTCTGTTGCTATGGGCTATAACAGCCAGTCGAACGGGACAGGGGCTGTCGCGCTAGGGCAGGACAGCTTTGTGAGCGGAAACAACAGCGTCGCTCTGGGTAATGGAGCCAGAACATCAGGAAATAATTCCATCGCGCTTGGTGCGGGTTCTCTCGCAGCGGCAGACAATGTTATCTCTGTCGGTAACAATACGGACCAGCGAAAAATTGTATTTGTTGATAAAGGCATCATCAACAAAACAAGTACCGATGCCGTCAATGGTTCGCAGATTTTTGCGCTTAGCCAATCGGTGGCAAACCGGTTAGGCGGCAATGCCAGTGTGAATCCTGCTGACGGAACCGTTAATGCGCCAACCTATACTATTTCCTCAGGGACCTACAACAATGTAGGTGATGCTCTTGATGCAGTGAATTCGACAATCAACACCACCAATACGGCGGTGACAGATCTGAAGGACGATTCTCTGCTATGGGATGGCACTGCATTCAGTGCCAAACACGGCACCAGCACCACCAACAAAATCACCAACGTCATGGCCGGTAGCCTGTCAGACACCAGTACCGATGCCGTCAACGGCGCGCAACTGAAAACGACAAACGATAACGTTACCACCAACACCACCAACATCACCAACCTGACCAATGATGTCGCGGATATCAACACCACAATCACAGGCCTGGAAGATGATGCACTGCAGTGGAATGGCACGGCATTCAGCGCCAAACATGGCACTAACACCACCAGCAAAATCACCAACGTCATGGCCGGTAGCCTGTCAGACACCAGTACCGATGCCGTCAACGGCGCGCAACTGAAAACGACAAACGATAACATTGCCACCAACACCACCAACCTGACTGATGATGTCGCGGATATCAACACCACAATCACAGGCCTGGAAGATGATGCCCTGCAGTGGAATGGTACGGCATTCAGCGCCAAACACGGCACCAGCACCACCAACAAAATCACCAACGTCATGGCCGGTGACCTGTCAGACACCAGTACCGATGCCGTCAACGGCTCGCAACTGAAAACGACAAACGATAACGTTGCCACCAACACCACCAACATCACCAACCTGACCAATGATGTCGCGGATATCAACACCACGATCACGGGCCTGGAAGATGATTCCCTGCAGTGGAATGGTACGGCGTTCAGTGCCAAACACGGCACCAGCACCACCAACAAAATCACCAACGTCATGGCCGGTGACCTGTCAGACACCAGCACCGATGCCGTCAACGGTTCACAACTGAAAACCACCAACGATAATGTAACCACCAACACCACCAACATCACCAACCTGACTGATGATGTCGCGGATATCAACACCACAATCACGGGTCTGGAAGATGATGCCCTGCAGTGGAATGGTACGGCGTTCAGTGCCAAACACGGCACCAGCACCACCAACAAAATCACCAACGTTGCAATAGGTGACATCAATGCCAACAGTACCGACGCGATTAACGGCTCTCAACTCTACAGCTTAAGCAGTTCCGTCGCGACGTACCTGGGTGGCAATGCCGCAGTTGATGCCAGCGGTGCGTTAACCGGACCAACATATAATATTGACGGAACCGATTACAGTAACGTTGGTGATGCCCTGAACGCGATTAATACATCGATGGGTAATTCACTTGGTGATGCCCTGCTTTGGGACAGTCAAACCGGGGCATTTAGCGCCAGCCATAGTGGCAGCGCCAGCCAAATCACGAATGTAGCGGCAGGTGCGGTAGACGCAACCAGCAGCGATGCCGTAAACGGCTCGCAACTCTACACCATGAGCAACTCTGTCGCTGATGCTCTGGGAGGCGGTTCTACGGTGAATACAGATGGCAGCATCAGCGCGCCATCATACACAATTGCGAATGCCGATTACGATAATGTGGGCGACGCTCTGGACGCGATCGACTCAACTCTCGATGATGCCCTGCTCTGGGATGCAACCGCAGGTAACAATGGCGCATTCAACGCCAGCCACAACGGCAGTGCCAGTGTAATTACTAACGTGGCAGACGGTCTGGTTGATGCTAACAGCAACGATGCAGTCAACGGTTCTCAGTTGTACGCCACAAATATGATGATCAACAACTTTGCCGGCGATACCAGCAATACCTATACAGAAAAAAACGGCACAGGTATTAACTATATTCGTACAAATGACACCGGTTTAACCTTCCACGATGCCAGCGCCACAGGCATTGGATCTACCGCTGTCGGTTATAACTCCGTTGCTTCTGGTGCCAGTAGCATCGCGATTGGCCAGGACAGCAGTAGCACTATTGATACCGGCATTGCAATAGGTAGCAACTCCGTTTCTGACCGTGTCATTGTGAAGAGTTCTCGTTCTACCAGCGTGACGAAAAATGGTGTGGTGATTGGTTATGACACCACGGATGGTGAACTGCTGGGTGCCTTGTCGATTGGCGACGATGGTAAATATCGTCAAATCATTAACATTGCCGATGGTTCAGAAGCACATGACGCCGTTACCGTACGTCAATTGCAGAACGCTATTGGCGCTGTAGCGACCACACCAACCAAATATTTCCACGCCAATTCAACAGCAGAAGATTCGCTGGCCGTAGGAACTGACTCCCTGGCAATAGGGGCGAAAACAGCCGTTAATGCTGACGCTGGTATTGGCATAGGTCTGAATACGCTAGTACTGACCGATGCAATCAACGGTATTGCTATCGGTAGTAATGCACGCGTAAATCATGCGGATAGCATTGCGATAGGTAATGGTTCTCAGACTACCCGTGGTGCTCAAAGCAACTACACCGCTTACAACATGAACGCGCCACAAAATTCTGTGGGTGAGTTTTCTGTTGGCAGTGGACAGGGTCAGCGTCAGATCACTAACGTCGCGGCGGGTTCGGCTGATACCGATGCTGTCAACGTTGGGCAGTTGAAAGTCACGGATGCACGTGTGGAGCAAAATACCCAGAGCATTACCAACCTCAACACTCAGGTAACAAATCTGGATACCCGCGTCACCAATATCGAAAATGGTATTGGTGATATCGTAACCACCGGTAGTACCAAATATTTCAAAGCCAACACCACTGGCGCAGATGCCAATGCCCAGGGTACAGATAGCGTCGCGATTGGTTCCGGCTCTATTGCTGCCGCTGACAACAGCGTTGCACTGGGTACGGGCTCTATGGCAGACGAAGAAAATACGATCTCTGTCGGTTCTTCTACTAATCAGCGTCGTATCACCAACGTAGCCGCCGGTAAAAATGCTACCGACGCCGTTAACGTTGCGCAGTTGAAATCTTCTGAAGCCGGCAGCGTTCGCTACGACACTAAATCTGACGGTTCTGTTGACTACAGCAGCATTACCCTCGGGGGCGGCAATGGCGGCACAACACGTATTAGCAACGTTTCCGCTGGCGTGGAAAACAACGATGCGGTGAACTACGCACAGTTGAAGCAAAGCGTGCAGGAAACGAAGCAATACACCGATCAGCGCATGGTTGAGATGGATCACAAACTGTCTAAAACTGAAAGCAAGCTGAGCGGTGGTATCGCTTCGGCAATGGCGATGACTGGTCTGCCTCAGGCCTACACGCCAGGTGCCAGCATGGCTTCTATTGGTGGCGGTACTTATAACGGTGAATCGGCTGTTGCTTTAGGTGTATCGATGGTGAGTGCCAACGGTCGTTGGGTCTACAAATTACAAGGTAGTACCAATAGCCAGGGCGAATACTCCGCCGCACTCGGTGCCGGTATTCAGTGGTAATTATCCATTAACGAATGGGTAAACCCTGATGCGCTACGCTTATCCGGCCTACAGGGGGATTCCACAAATTCCTGTAGGCCGGATAAGGCGTTCACGCCGCATCCGGCAAAATAAGGTGCACCAGGTCAACAATCTGCGGGCAATTCTCTGATGAGGATTGCCCTTTTCTTTACCAGACACCTTCCTCACCCCAAATTGGCCCTACCAATTCTTCCCTTATCTGGCCTCTGGTTCACAGTTCATCAATTCAAACTCACATTAACGTTGCCATTACATAACATTTGGTTAACCATTCATTGTCATTATCCCTACACAACAAAATTGGCAGTGCCACTTTTACACAACGTGTGACAAGGAGATGAGCAACAGACTCATTACACGATGTGCGTGGCCTCCAGGAGACCTGCAATGAATCTCTGGCAACAAAACTATGATCCCGCCGGGAATATCTGGCTTTCCAGCCTGATAGCATCGCTTCCCATCCTGTTTTTCTTCTTTGCGCTGATTAAGCTCAAACTGAAAGGATACGTCGCCGCCACCTGGACGGTCACTATCGCTCTGGCGGTAGCTTTGCTGTTCTATAAAATGCCGGTCGCCAACGCGCTGGCCTCCGTGGTTTATGGCTTCTTCTACGGCCTGTGGCCGATCGCGTGGATTATTATTGCAGCGGTATTCGTCTATAAGATCTCGGTGAAAACCGGGCAGTTTGACATCATCCGCTCGTCCATTCTTTCAATAACCCCTGACCAGCGCCTGCAAATGCTGATCGTCGGTTTCTGTTTCGGCGCATTTCTCGAAGGGGCTGCAGGCTTCGGCGCACCGGTCGCGATTACCGCAGCCTTACTGGTCGGCCTGGGCTTTAAACCACTGTACGCCGCCGGGCTGTGCCTGATTGTTAACACCGCACCGGTGGCATTTGGCGCAATGGGTATTCCGATTCTGGTTGCCGGGCAGGTAACAGGCATCGACAGCTTTGAGATTGGCCAGATGGTAGGCCGCCAGCTACCATTTATGACTATTATCGTGCTGTTCTGGATCATGGCAATTATGGACGGCTGGCGCGGTATCAAAGAAACCTGGCCTGCGGTCGTGGTTGCGGGTGGTTCGTTTGCCATCGCACAGTACCTCAGTTCCAACTTCATTGGGCCGGAACTGCCGGACATTATCTCTTCGCTGGTATCGCTACTCTGCCTGACACTGTTCCTCAAACGCTGGCAGCCGGTGCGCGTTTTCCGCTTCGGTGATTTGGGGGCGTCACAGGTTGATATGACGCTGGCTCACACCGGTTACACCGCAGGTCAGGTATTGCGTGCCTGGACACCGTTCCTGTTCCTGACCGCCACCGTAACACTGTGGAGTATTCCACCGTTTAAAGCCCTGTTCGCTTCGGGCGGAGCGCTGTATGAGTGGGTCATCAACATTCCGGTGCCGTACCTCGATAAACTGGTTGCTCGTATGCCGCCGGTGGTCAGCGAAGCCACCGCCTATGCAGCCGTGTTTAAGTTCGACTGGTTCTCTGCCACCGGCACCGCCATTCTGTTTGCTGCGCTGCTCTCTGTTATCTGGCTGAAAATGAAACCGTCTGACGCTATCAGCACCTTCGGCAACACGCTGAAAGAGCTGGCGCTGCCCATCTACTCCATTGGTATGGTGCTGGCGTTCGCCTTTATTTCGAACTATTCCGGGTTGTCGTCAACACTGGCGCTGGCTCTGGCACACACCGGCCACGCATTCACCTTCTTCTCGCCATTCCTTGGTTGGCTGGGTGTATTCCTGACCGGCTCGGATACATCATCTAACGCCCTGTTTGCCGCTCTGCAAGCCACAGCAGCACAACAAATTGGCGTCTCTGACCTGTTGCTGGTTGCAGCCAACACTACCGGCGGCGTCACCGGCAAGATGATCTCTCCGCAATCTATCGCCATCGCCTGTGCGGCAGTAGGCCTGGTTGGCAAAGAGTCTGATTTGTTCCGCTTTACTGTCAAACACAGCCTGATCTTCACCTGTATGGTGGGCGTGATCACCACGCTGCAGGCCTATGTCTTAACGTGGATGATTCCTTAATGATGGTTATACCCAGACGCCTGTCAGACGAGGTAGCAGATCGTGTACGGGCGCTGATTGATGAAAAAAATCTGGAGGCGGGCATGAAGTTGCCCGCTGAACGTCAACTGGCGATGCAGCTCGGCGTGTCGCGTAATTCATTACGCGAGGCGCTGGCAAAACTGGTAAGCGAAGGCGTGCTGCTTAGCCGACGCGGCGGCGGGACGTTTATTCGCTGGCGTCATGATGCATGGTCGGAGCAAAACATCGTCCAACCACTGAAAACGCTGATGGCCGATGATCCGGATTACAGCTTCGATATTCTGGAAGCCCGCTACGCCATTGAAGCCAGCACCGCCTGGCATGCGGCGATGCGCGCCACGCCTGGCGACAAAGAGAAAATTCAGCTTTGCTTTGAGGCAACGCTCAGCGAAGACCCGGACCTCGCCTCACAAGCAGACGTTCGTTTTCATCTGGCGATTGCCGAAGCCTCACATAACATTGTTCTGCTACAGACCATGCGCGGTTTCTTTGATGTCCTGCAGTCCTCGGTAATGCAAAGTCGCCAGCGGATGTATCTGGTTCCGCCCGTTTTTTCGCAACTGACTGAACAGCATCAGGCAGTCATTGACGCCATTTTTGCTGGTGATGCCGACGGTGCGCGTAAAGCGATGATGGCGCATCTCAGTTTTGTCCACACCACCATAAAACGATTCGATGAAGATCAGGCACGCCGCGCACGCATTACCCGCCTGCCCGGTGAGCATCATGAGCATTCGAGGGAGAAAAACGCATGATTATTTCCGCAGCCAGCGATTATCGCGCCGCCGCACAACGCATTCTGCCGCCGTTCCTGTTCCACTATATGGATGGCGGCGCATATTCTGAATACACCCTGCGCCGCAATGTAGAAGATTTGTCCGACGTGGCGCTGCGCCAGCGCATTCTGAAAAACATGTCTGACTTAAGCCTGGAAACGACGCTGTTTAATGAGAAATTGTCGATGCCAGTAGCGCTGGCTCCGGTGGGCTTATGCGGCATGTATGCGCGTCGCGGCGAAGTCCAGGCAGCAAAAGCGGCAGATGCGCATGGCATTCCGTTTACTCTCTCGACGGTTTCCGTTTGCCCGATTGAAGAAGTTGCACCAGCAATCAAGCGCCCAATGTGGTTCCAGCTTTATGTGCTGCGCGATCGCGGCTTTATGCGTAACGCGCTGGAACGGGCAAAAGCCGCGGGTTGTTCGACGCTGGTTTTCACCGTTGACATGCCAACGCCGGGCGCACGCTACCGTGACGCACACTCGGGTATGAGCGGTCCGAATGCTGCAATGCGCCGCTACTTGCAGGCGGTGACTCATCCGCAATGGGCTTGGGATGTGGGTCTGAACGGTCGTCCGCATGATTTAGGTAATATCTCAGCTTATCTCGGTAAACCGACCGGACTGGAAGATTACATCGGCTGGCTGGGGAATAACTTCGATCCATCCATCTCCTGGAAAGACCTTGAGTGGATCCGTGATTTCTGGGATGGCCCGATGGTGATCAAAGGGATCCTCGATCCGGAAGATGCCCGTGATGCAGTCCGTTTTGGCGCGGATGGCATTGTAGTTTCTAACCACGGCGGTCGTCAGTTGGATGGCGTGCTCTCTTCCGCCCGCGCACTGCCTGCTATTGCAGATGCGGTGAAAGGCGATATCGCGATTCTGGCGGATAGCGGCATTCGTAACGGGCTTGACGTTGTGCGTATGATCGCACTCGGTGCCGATACCGTACTGCTGGGCCGTGCTTTCCTGTATGCGCTGGCAACGGCGGGCCAGGCGGGCGTAGCAAACTTGCTGAATTTGATCGAGAAAGAGATGAAAGTGGCGATGACGCTGACTGGTGCGAAATCAATTAGCGAAATCACGGAAGACTCGCTGGTTCAGGGGCTGGGTAAAGAGTTGCCTGCGGCACTGGCTCCGATGGCGAAAGGGAATGCAGCTTAAGGGTTAGATTAATATCTGCTATCCTGCCCCCGCACTAAGGGGGCAGTATGCTAAACATCGTACTTTACGAACCAGAAATTCCGCCAAACACTGGCAACATCATTCGTCTTTGCGCTAATACCGGCTTTCGTCTGCATATCATCGAACCGATGGGATTTGCCTGGGACGACAAGCGCCTGCGCCGCGCGGGGCTGGACTACCACGAATTTACCGCCGTTACGCGTCATCATGACTATAGCGCGTTTCTTGAGGCGGAAAATCCCCAGCGTCTGTTTGCCCTTACCACTAAAGGTACGCCCGCACATAGCGCCGTAAGTTATCAGGATGGCGATTATCTGATGTTCGGCCCGGAAACACGTGGCTTACCCGCAACCATCCTTGACGCCCTGCCCGCTGAACAAAAAATTCGTATTCCAATGGTGCCGGACAGCCGCAGCATGAACCTGTCCAATGCGGTGTCGGTGGTGGTGTATGAAGCCTGGCGGCAGTTGGGGTATCCGGGGGCGGTGTTGAGAGATTAGTTACTGTAGGCCGGATAAGATGCGTTAGCATCGCATCCGGCACGATCACAGGACATCAGATCCCATCGCCATACTCAAACGTATGGTGAATGCCGTTGAAATGCTGATCCATATCCATTGACGGTTTATCGCTGTCTGGTTTACCGACGATACGCGCCGGAACGCCAGCGGCAGTGGTATGCGGCGGCACTGGTTGCAGCACCACGGAACCTGCGCCAATCTTCGCGCCACGACCAACTTCAATGTTGCCGAGAATTTTCGCACCAGCGCCAATCATCACGCCTTCACGAATTTTCGGGTGACGATCGCCGCTGGTTTTACCTGTACCACCGAGCGTCACGGATTGCAGAATCGACACGTCATTTTCAATTACCGCCGTTTCACCAACGACGATGCCCGTCGCGTGGTCGAGCATGATACCGCGACCAATTTTTGCCGCCGGATGGATATCGACCTGGAACGTCACAGATACCTGGTTTTGCAAGAAAATTGCCAGTGCACGGCGGCCCTGATTCCACAACCAGTGACCAATGCGATACGCCTGCAAGGCATGAAAACCTTTCAGATATAACAATGGCGTTGAGTATTTATCTACTGCCGGGTCGCGAGTACGCACCGCCTGGATATCGCAGGCCGCAGAAGCGATCATTTCCGGGTCGGCGGCATAAGCTTCTTCAACCACTTCGCGAATAGCAATGGCAGGCATAATGGGCGATGACAGCTTGTTCGCCAGCATATAGCTCAATGCACTCCCCAGGTTTTCGTGCTTGAGTAGCGTTGCGTGGTAAAAACTGGCCAGCATTGGCTCACAGTCCGCCAGCGTTCTGGCTTCAGCTTTAATATTGTTCCAGACAATTTCCAGTTCTTCACACGACATTGCTTACTCCACACGATGAGGTAATGACCGGCCCGTTCTGCGCGAGCCGGGTCATAGCGGTAACAAAGGTTCCCTGGGTTTAGTGGCTGCTGCGCTCGTCCTTGCGTGCACGACCTAATAGTGTCAATGCTGCCTCGCGCGCGTTTTTTCCGCAATATAATACTTGATAAATTTCCTCGGTTATTGGCATTTCAACGCCGAAGCGATGCGCCAGTTCGCGAACCTCTTTCGTATTGCGGTAACCTTCCACCACCTGACCAATCTTCTCCTGCGCACTTTGTACATCCATGCCCTGACCGAGCATCATGCCAAAGCGGCGGTTACGCGACTGGTTGTCGGTACAGGTAAGCACCAGATCACCCAGGCCTGCCATGCCCATAAAGGTGGCAGGCTCGGCACCCAACGCCGTGCCCAGACGCGACATTTCAGCCAGGCCACGGGTAATCAGCGCCGTTCGCGCATTCGCCCCAAAACCGATACCGTCAGACATCCCCGCACCAATCGCAATGACGTTTTTCACCGCGCCGCCAAGTTGCACGCCAATGAAATCCGGGTTGCTGTAGACACGGAAACTTTTGCCGCAGTGCAGCAGTTGCTGGAGATCGTCAGCAAAATCCTGGTCGGTAGAGGCCAGCGAAATAGCCGTTGGTAAACCTGCTGCCAGCTCTTTCGCGAAAGTGGGGCCAGAGATAACCGCCAGCGGAATTTGATCGCCTAACGCTTCGCGCGCCACGTCCTGTAACAGACGCCCGGTTTCCGCTTCCAGCCCTTTGGTTGCCCATACCAGGCGCGCGTCAGGACGCATCAACGGTTTAATCTGCCGCAGTACTTCACCAAAGACATGGCTGGGTACGACGACGAGAATATTACGGCTGGCTGCCAGCGCAGTGGCGAGATCACTTTCAAGGTGGAGCGTATCGGGAAAAGGCACATCGGGGAGAAACGCGGCGTTACAACGGTCGCGTTCAAGCGTCGCGATATGTTCAGGGTCATGGCCCCAGAGGACAACCTCGTGGCCATTTCTTGCCAGGGTGATGGCAAGAGCGGTGCCGTACGAGCCGGCACCGATCACAGTCATTGAAGCATTACGTTGGTTCATCAGGCATCCTGATGTTCTTCAGTACCTTCGCCAGCCTGCTGCTGTAAATAGTTCATGAACAGAGCATCGAAGTTAACCGGCGCAAGGTTCAGTTGCGGGAATGTACCGCGGGATACCATGCTGGTGATGCATTCACGAGCATACGGGAACAGAATGTTCGGGCAGTATGCGCCCAGGCAATGTGCCATCTGGGTGCCTTCGATACCCGCGATGGAGAAAATACCGCCCTGCTGAACTTCGCACAGAAACGCGGTTTCTTCGCCCAGGGATGCCGTTACGGTAACACGCAGTACCACTTCGTAAACGTCATCTGCCAGTTGGGAAGATGCCGTATCCAGATCAAGTTTAACTTCTGGCTGCCAATCTTTCTGGAAAACGTGCGGCGCGTTCGGCGCTTCGAAAGAAATATCCTTGGTATAAATACGCTGGATCTGGAAAGTCATTTCGGTGTTGTTTTGTTCTGACATGTGTAGAAAACCCTTAAGTGTTGTCCTTAAATACTGCGCAATGTAATGCCAACGTTCACACGTTATTTCAGCAGAGGATCCAGTCCACCACGTGCATCCAATGCATACAAGTCGTCACAGCCGCCAATGTGCTGTGCGTCAATAAAAATCTGCGGAACCGTGGTGCGGCCACTGCGTTTGATCATCTCTTCACGCTTAGCGGCGTTGCCATCAATCGGCAGTTCCTGGAAATTCACGCCCTTGCTGCTCAGCAATGCTTTCGCACGATGGCAATAAGGGCAGGTTTCTTTGGTATAAATTTCAACATTGGCCATAATTTAGCTCCTGTTTTTTACCTGTTGTTTTATGTTGCAGGGTAGCGACAAAATAGAATATCCCCAGAAGCTTATATCAATAAGTCACTGGGGGCATAATTGCAGCTAACTATCAGCGGCATAAAAAACGACAGGTAAATTATTTGCCGCGCACCAGAGGCAAGTTCTCGCCAGCCCAGCCAGCTACGCCTTCTTTCAGCACAAATACTTGCGCAAACCCAGCTTTCGTCAGCGCGTTTGCTGGCTCCTGGCACTGCATGCCAGAACCGTCAACCACGATAACCGGTTTGTCTTTGTGCTTATCAAGCTCACCAACATTGTTGGCTTTGATTTCGGTCGGCAACAAATTGATAGAGCCAGCGATATGGCCTTTACGGAAGTCATCACGTTGGCGTAAATCCACAACCACAGCGTCTTCTTTGTTGATCAGACGCGTCGCTTCACCACGTGTAATCACCTTCACTTTCGAGGTCAGGCTTTTGAACGTAGTAACCAGGACCGCCACCAGTAACGCGATCCAGGCGATACTCAGCATGGGATGGCGGCCGACAAATTGCATAATTTCTTGCATGGGGGGTAACAACTCCCGACGTAGTGATTAAAAAAACCAGGAAAGGAGTATACCTGCGCGTTGCGGCAAATACAGCCAGCGCGTGCACTGGAATGCAATTTTGCGGGGCGCTACGAAAAAAAATCGCAAATCAGCCCCCGGCTTTCACTGTGCGGAGTCATAATTTGATCTTCAGAGGCTATTTTATCGATTCAGCTGTAGTAAAATTACGCAAATTTTGACTCTTGAGTATGAGGTTGTCGCAATGTCGGTTTCTAAAAAACCTATGGTACTGGTGATTCTGGATGGCTATGGCTATCGCGAAGAACAGCAGGATAACGCCATTTTTAGTGCAAAAACCCCGGTAATGGATGCACTGTGGGCCAATCGTCCGCATACCCTGATCGACGCTTCCGGTCTGGAAGTCGGTCTGCCTGACCGTCAGATGGGTAACTCCGAAGTAGGTCACGTTAACCTGGGTGCCGGCCGCATCGTGTACCAGGACCTGACTCGTCTGGACGTTGAAATCAAAGATCGCGCGTTCTTCGCTAACCCGGTGCTGACTGGCGCGGTAGATAAAGCGAAAAACGCGGGCAAAGCTGTACACATTATGGGTCTGCTCTCCGCTGGCGGCGTACACAGCCACGAAGATCACATCATGGCAATGGTAGAACTGGCCGCTGAACGTGGCGCAGAAAAAATCTATCTGCACGCATTCCTCGACGGTCGCGACACCCCACCGCGCAGCGCTGAAGCTTCTCTGAAAAAATTCGAAGAGAAATTTGCCGCACTGGGTAAAGGCCGCGTAGCGTCCATTATTGGTCGTTACTACGCGATGGACCGCGACAACCGTTGGGATCGCGTTGAAAAAGCTTATGACCTGCTGACTCTGGCGCAGGGCGAATTCCAGGCTGATACCGCCGTTGCCGGTTTGCAGGCCGCTTATGCTCGTGACGAAAACGATGAATTCGTGAAAGCGACTGTCATCCGTGCCGAAGGCCAGCCAGATGCAGCAATGGAAGACGGCGACGCACTGATTTTCATGAACTTCCGTGCTGACCGTGCCCGTGAAATCACCCGCGCGTTCGTTAACGCTGATTTCGACGGTTTCGCCCGTAAGAAAGTGGTTAACGTTGATTTCGTGATGCTGACCGAATACGCCGCCGACATCAAAACCTCAGTGGCTTACCCACCAGCCTCTCTGGTTAACACCTTCGGTGAGTGGATGGCGAAAAATGACAAAACTCAGTTGCGTATTTCCGAAACCGAAAAATATGCCCACGTCACCTTCTTCTTTAACGGCGGCGTAGAAGAGTCGTTCAAAGGCGAAGATCGCATTCTGATCAACTCACCGAAAGTCGCTACCTACGACCTGCAACCGGAAATGAGCTCCGCAGAACTGACCGAAAAACTGGTTGCGGCAATCAAGAGCGGCAAATACGACACCATCATCTGTAACTACCCGAACGGCGACATGGTAGGTCACACCGGGGTGATGGAAGCGGCAGTTAAAGCGGTAGAAGCGCTGGATCACTGCGTGGATGAAGTGGCGAAAGCCGTTGAATCTGTTGGCGGTCAACTGCTGATCACCGCTGACCACGGTAACGCTGAACAGATGCGCGATCCGGCTACCGGTCAGGCGCACACGGCGCACACCAACCTGCCTGTTCCGCTGATTTACGTTGGCGATAAGAACGTGAAAGCGGTTGAAGGTGGCAAACTTTCTGACATCGCGCCGACCATGCTCTCTTTAATGGGTATGGAAATCCCGCAAGAGATGACTGGTAAGCCGCTGTTCATCGTGGAATAATCCCTCCCCATGAGGGGAAAGGCGATTAATACCATGACACGGGCCACGAAACCGCGCAGGTTTGCAGTCAGGCCCATCATTTACGCCAGCGTTCTTAGCGCTGGCGTATTGTTGTGCACTTTTTCCGCCCAGGCGGATGACCGCGACCAACTCAAGTCTATTCAGGCCGATATCGCCGCGAAAGAGCGCGCGGTACGCCAACAACAGCAACAACGCGCAAGCCTGCTCGCACAATTGAAAAAGCAGGAAGAGGCGATCTCTGAAGCCACCCGTAAGCTGCGCGAAACGCAAAACACGCTCAATCAACTGAATAAACAGATTGATGAGATGAACGCGTCAATTGCTAAGCTGGAGCAGCAAAAAGCCGCTCAGGAACGCAGCCTCGCCGCGCAACTGGATGCCGCGTTTCGTCAGGGTGAGCATACCGGTATTCAGCTCATTCTTAGCGGTGAAGAAAGCCAGCGCGGCCAGCGTTTGCAGGCTTACTTCGGTTACCTCAACCAGGCGCGACAAGAAACCATCGCTGAGCTGAAGCAGACGCGCGCAGAAGTTGCCATGCAGCGTGCTGAACTGGAAGAGAAACAGAGCGAACAACAAACACTGTTATATGAACAGCGCGCCCAACAGGCGAAGCTGACCCAGGCGCTGAATGAGCGTAAGAAGACACTGGCAGGGCTGGAGTCTTCCATTCAACAAGGTCAGCAACAGTTAAGCGAGCTGCGCGCCAACGAATCTCGTCTGCGCAATAGCATTGCTCGTGCAGAAGCGGCAGCGAAAGCACGTGCTGAACGTGAAGCGCGCGAAGCCCAGGCAGTGCGCGACAGGCAGAAAGAAGCGACGCGCAAAGGCACCACCTACAAACCAACCGAAAGCGAAAAATCGCTGATGTCCCGTACCGGTGGTTTAGGTGCACCGCGTGGTCAGGCATTCTGGCCTGTTCGTGGGCCAACACTGCATCGCTATGGCGAACAGCTACAGGGCGAGCTGCGCTGGAAAGGGATGGTTATTGGTGCTTCTGAAGGCACTGAAGTTAAAGCGATTGCCGACGGTCGAGTAATTCTGGCTGACTGGCTGCAAGGCTACGGTCTGGTGGTGGTGGTTGAGCACGGTAAAGGCGATATGAGTCTTTACGGCTATAATCAGAGCGCACTGGTGAGCGTTGGCTCGCAGGTTCGCGCGGGTCAGCCAATTGCACTAGTGGGCAGCAGTGGCGGTCAGGGTCGGCCTTCACTCTATTTCGAAATTCGCCGCCAGGGTCAGGCGGTCAATCCACAGCCGTGGTTGGGAAGATAAGTTTTGTTTCCATTTCGTCGTAACGTTCTTGCATTTGCCGCTCTGTTGGCGCTTTCCTCCCCCGTACTTGCTGGCAAACTTGCCATCGTTATTGATGATTTTGGCTATCGCCCGCACAACGAAAACCAGGTGCTGGCGATGCCATCCGCTATCTCCGTCGCCGTGCTACCCGACTCGCCGCACGCCAGAGAGATGGCGACCAAAGCGCATAACAGCGGTCACGAAGTGTTGATTCATCTGCCGATGGCACCATTGAGTAAACAGCCGCTGGAAAAAAATACGTTGCGCCCGGAAATGAGTAGCGACGAAATTGAGCGCATCATTCGCAGTGCCGTCAATAACGTGCCCTATGCTGTGGGGATCAACAACCACATGGGCAGCAAGATGACCTCGAACCTGTTTGGTATGCAGAAAGTGATGCAGGCGCTGGCACGTTACAATCTTTACTTCCTCGACAGCGTAACCATCGGCAATACCCAGGCGATGCGCGCCGCGCAAGGTACTGGCGTGAAAGTTATTAAACGGAAGGTATTCCTCGACGATTCGCAAAACGAAGCGGATATTCGTGTGCAGTTTAATCGCGCAATTGAACTGGCGCGTCGCAACGGTTCGACGATCGCCATTGGTCATCCTCACCCTTCAACGGTACGTGTGCTGCAGCAGATGGTTTATAACCTGCCGCCAGACATTACGCTGGTGAAAGCCAGCAGCTTGCTGAATGAACCGCAGGTCGATACATCGACTCCGCCGAAAAACACCGTGCCCAACGCGCCACGTAATCCGTTCCGTGGTGTGAAACTGTGTAAACCGAAGAAACCGCTGGAACCGGTTTATGCTAATCGCTTCTTTGAAGTATTAAGCGAAAGCATCAGCCAGAGCACACTGATCGTTTACTTCCAGCATCAGTGGCAAGGCTGGGGCAAACAGCCCGAAGCGGCAAAACTTAACGCTAGCGCAAATTAAAGGCGCTACGCGTAATGCGATGGTGCGACCGTGTTTTGTCGCGCCATTGCCATAAGCGGAAAGACCACAGCAACGCCTGATAACCCACCTTCACGCTGCGCACATTAGTAATCAGGCGCTTATACATGCCGGAAGTAAATATCTCGGCAATCATCTGCTGGCGGGTAATAATATCCGGCTCTTTACGTACCGCATGGCAAACGCGCAATGCTTCATACGTTATTTGCTGATGAAATTCCGGATAAATCGTAATTTTGTCGGCGTACTGGCGATTTAATTTTTCCAGCAGACGCGTGATTTTAATATAGTGGCGTTGATAATTAAGGTTTTTATTCCCTTGTCTATTCAGACGACTCACTGACGAATTATGCAGATAATATTTATATAATGGTTGCTCGGTATATCGCGCGCGCAGCGCGTTAAACATAAATTCTGTTGTCCAGACAATATCCTGATGATGTAATCCGGCAATAAATTTAATGTTATTTTTTACAATAACATCGCGGCGATAAACGCCCATCCAGACAACGTGAGTCCAGCGGCGGGAAGAAAGCCCCATCCGCAGCCAGTCCGGGCCAGTTAACACGCCGGTTGAGCGAAGGCGATCGGTGGGAATAGATTGCCAGGTTTCCCCGGTATCACGAAAACACCAGTCAGCATTGCACTGCGCCACGTCGAGATCATCCTCTAACGCCATTGTCATCAGCGTTTCGTACATAGAGGGATAGACTTCATCATCTGCATCGACAAAAGCGACATATTTGCCCGTCGCCGCCTCAATCCCACGATTACGCGCTACCGATGCGCCAGCATTCGCCTGATGCAACAAGCGAACGTGCGGATAGTTTTCCGCGTAATGCTTTGCTATTTCAACAGAATTATCCGTTGAACCATCGTTAATAATAATAATTTCCAGAGCAGTCCAGGTTTGCGCAATTAAAGATTCCATACACGTGCGAAAATCATCGCCCGCATTATATAACGGGATAATAACACTAAGTTTATTGGTGCTGTTCATCATAAGTTACCGACGACCTCTGAAATTACCGTTCCTTTGTACAGGCTTTGCATTAAGAAACTATTAAGCCGGTGAGATATTATTTTTACGGGTGAGAGAGTAACTTCAGGTTAGAGAGATAATGAGAACAGCTATATAAGAGAACAGCGCAATTACTTATTCTTTATTGTACTGACAAGATTTTACATATTTAACGGATTATCCTCAGGAAAAAGGGCTGGAATGCCAGCCCTTTTTTGTGTTAATCCCAGCTCAGGATAACTTTCCCGGACTGGCCAGAACGCATGGCGTCAAAGCCTTTCTGGAAATCATCGATGGAGAAACGATGGGTAATGATTGGCGAGAGATCCAGACCAGACTGAATCAGCGTCGCCATTTTATACCAGGTTTCGAACATCTCACGGCCGTAAATGCCTTTAATGAACAAGCCCTTAAAGATCACTTTTGTCCAGTCGATAGACATGTCAGACGGCGGGATACCCAGCATCGCAATACGACCGCCGTGATTCATGGTGTCCAGCATGGTGCGGAACGCCGCTGGCGCACCGGACATCTCCAGACCAACATCAAACCCTTCGGTCATGCCGAGTTCTGCCATTACATCATTGAGGTTTTCTTTGGCAACGTTAACCGCGCGAGTGATGCCCATTTTGCGCGCCAACTCCAGACGGTATTCGTTAACGTCGGTGATCACCACGTTGCGTGCGCCGACGTGTTTTGCTACCGCCGCCGCCATAATACCAATTGGCCCCGCACCAGAAACCAGCACATCCTCGCCAACCAGATCGAACGACAGCGCCGTGTGTACCGCATTACCGAACGGATCGAAAATCGCAGCTAAGTCGTCGGAGATATTGTCGGGAATTTTGAAGGCGTTGAATGCCGGGATCACCAGATATTCAGCGAAGCAACCCGGACGATTAACGCCGACGCCGATCGTGTTGCGGCACAGATGAGTACGACCACCACGGCAATTACGGCAATGACCGCAAGTAATATGGCCTTCACCGGAAACGCGATCGCCAATTTTGAAGCCTTTCACTTCCTGGCCAATACCAACCACTTCACCAACATATTCATGGCCTACGACCATTGGCACCGGAATGGTTTTTTGCGACCACTCATCCCAGTTGTAGATGTGAACGTCAGTCCCGCAGATGGCTGTTTTACGGATTTTAATCAGCAGGTCGTTATGTCCGAGTTCAGGTTCAGGAACGTCGGTCATCCAGATGCCCTCTTCCGCTTTCAGTTTGGATAACGCTTTCATCTCACATCCTCAGGCGATAACGCCCAGTTGTTTACCAATACGCGTGAACGCTTCGACCGCACGCGTAATTTGCTCAGGAGTATGCGCCGCAGACATCTGGGTACGAATACGTGCCTGACCTTTCGGTACGACCGGATAGAAGAAACCGGTAACGTAAATGCCCTCTTTTTGCAGCTCACGAGCAAATTTCTGTGCCACTACAGCATCACCAAGCATGACCGGAATAATGGCGTGATCGGCACCCGCCAGGGTAAAGCCAGCGGCTGACATCTGCTCACGGAACTGACGCGCGTTCGCCCACAGGCGGTCACGCAGTTCACTGCCCGCTTCGACCATCTCCAGCACTTTAATGGAAGCGGCGACAATGGCCGGTGCCAGCGAGTTGGAGAATAAGTACGGACGAGAACGCTGGCGCAGCCACTCAACCACTTCTTTGCGCGCCGCGGTGTAACCGCCGGAAGCACCGCCCAGCGCTTTACCCAGCGTGCCGGTGATGATATCGACACGGCCCATCACGTCGCAGTATTCATGAGAACCGCGGCCGTTTTCACCGACAAAACCGACAGCATGAGAGTCATCGACCATCACCAAAGCGTCGTATTTATCCGCGAGATCGCAAACTCCTTTCAGGTTGGCAATTACGCCATCCATAGAGAACACACCATCGGTGGCGATTAACACATGGCGCGCCCCGGATTCACGCGCTTCTTTCAGCCGCGCTTCCAGCTCCTGCATATCGTTATTGGCGTAGCGATAGCGTTTGGCTTTGCACAGACGCACACCGTCAATGATCGAAGCGTGATTCAGCGCGTCAGAGATAATGGCGTCTTCTGCGCCCAGCAGCGTTTCAAACAGGCCACCGTTGGCGTCAAAACAGGATGAGTAGAGAATCGCATCTTCCATACCCAGGAATGCTGCCAGTTTCTGCTCAAGCTCTTTATGGCTATCCTGAGTACCGCAAATAAAACGTACTGAAGCCATCCCGAAACCGTGAGAATCCATTCCCGCCTTTGCCGCCGCAATCAGCTCAGGATGGTTCGCCAACCCGAGATAGTTATTGGCACAAAAGTTAATGACGTGGCTTCCATCAGCCACAGTGATGTCCGCTTGTTGCGCAGACGTGATAATGCGCTCTTCTTTAAACAACCCTTCCGCCCTTGCGGTTTCCAGGTCGTTAGTTAACTGCTGATAAAATTCTCCACGCATTGCGACTCTCCAGACAGGACAAATTCCCGCACATATTACCCAAACTTACAGGTCGCGACGAGATGACGCGTTAACACTTCTGTAAAATTTAGAATAAATAACGCCCATCATTCTCACTTTCGGTGAATGGCTGAAGCCAACGCCGTGTAGTGATATGATAGAAGTATTCGTGTCTGAGATTGTCTCTGACTCCATAATTCGAAGGTTACAGTTATGATCATCGTTACCGGCGGCGCGGGCTTTATCGGCAGCAACATCGTTAAGGCCCTGAATGATAAAGGCATCACCGATATTCTGGTGGTGGACAACCTGAAAGACGGCACCAAGTTTGTGAACCTGGTGGATCTGAATATCGCAGACTATATGGATAAGGAAGACTTCCTGATCCAGATTATGGCTGGCGAAGAGTTCGGTGATGTCGAAGCGATTTTCCATGAAGGCGCGTGCTCTTCCACCACCGAGTGGGATGGCAAGTATATGATGGATAACAACTATCAATACTCCAAAGAGCTGCTGCACTACTGTCTGGAACGCGAAATCCCATTCCTGTATGCATCTTCCGCAGCCACCTATGGCGGACGCACCTCCGACTTTATCGAATCCCGCGAATACGAAAAACCACTGAACGTCTACGGTTACTCAAAATTCCTGTTTGATGAATATGTTCGTCAAATCCTGCCAGAAGCGAACTCGCAGATTGTCGGTTTCCGTTACTTCAACGTTTATGGGCCGCGTGAAGGCCATAAAGGCAGCATGGCGAGCGTCGCTTTCCATCTCAACACTCAGCTTAACAACGGTGAATCACCGAAACTGTTCGAAGGTAGCGAAAACTTTAAACGCGACTTCGTCTACGTGGGCGACGTGGCTGATGTGAACCTGTGGTTCCTGGAAAATGGCGTTTCCGGCATCTTTAACCTCGGCACCGGTCGTGCAGAATCTTTCCAGGCCGTGGCGGATGCGACGCTGGCTTATCACAAGAAAGGCCAGATCGAATACATTCCGTTCCCGGATAAACTGAAAGGCCGTTATCAGGCATTCACCCAGGCAGATCTCACTAACCTGCGTGCTGCGGGTTATGACAAACCATTCAAAACCGTTGCCGAAGGCGTAACGGAATATATGGCCTGGTTGAATCGCGACGCATAAGAGCTTTGAATGAAAATACTGGTGATCGGCCCGTCTTGGGTTGGCGACATGATGATGTCGCAAAGTCTCTATCGTACGCTCCAGGCGCGCTATCCCCAGGCGATAATCGACGTGATGGCACCTGCCTGGTGCCGTCCGTTATTGTCGCGGATGCCGGAAGTCAACGAAGCCATTCCCATGCCCCTCGGTCATGGGGCGCTGGAGATTAGCGAACGCCGCAAGCTGGGGCATAGCCTGCGCGAAAAACGTTACGACCGCGCCTACGTCTTACCCAACTCCTTTAAATCAGCATTAGTGCCTTTCTTCGCAGGTATTCCTCATCGCACCGGCTGGCGGGGTGAAATGCGCTATGGTTTACTCAACGATGTTCGCGTACTTGATAAAGAAGCCTGGCCACTGATGGTGGAACGCTATGTCGCGCTGGCCTACGACAAAGGCATTATGCGCACAGCACAAGATCTGCCGCAGCCACTGCTATGGCCGCAGCTACAGGTGAGCGAAGGTGAAAAATCGTATACCTGTAATCAATTTTCCCTCTCATCAGAACGCCCGATGATTGGCTTTTGCCCTGGTGCAGAGTTTGGTCCGGCAAAACGCTGGCCGCACTACCACTACGCGGAACTGGCGAAACAGCTCATTGATGAAGGTTATCAGGTGGTTCTGTTTGGCTCGGCTAAAGATCATGAAGCGGGTAATGAGATCCTTGCGGCATTGAATACCGAGCAGCAGTCGTGGTGTCGTAATCTGGCAGGGGAAACGCAGCTTGATCAAGCGGTTATCCTGATTGCGGCTTGTAAAGCCATTGTCACTAATGATTCAGGGCTGATGCACGTTGCGGCAGCGCTTAATCGCCCACTGGTTGCACTGTATGGCCCAAGCAGCCCGGACTTCACACCGCCGCTTTCCCATAAAGCGCGGGTGATCCGCCTGATTACGGGTTATCACAAAGTGCGTAAAGGTGACGCCGCAGAGGGTTATCACCAGAGCCTGGTCGACATTACGCCACAACTCGTGCTGGAAGAACTCAACACGCTGTTGTTACAAGAGGAAGCCTGACGGATGCGGGTACTGATCGTCAAAACATCGTCGATGGGCGATGTTCTCCACACGCTGCCCGCGCTCACCGATGCACAGCAGGCAATCCCGGGGATTACGTTTGACTGGGTGGTGGAAGAAGGTTTTGCACAAATTCCTTCCTGGCACGCCGCCGTTGAGCGGGTTATTCCGGTAGCGATACGTCGCTGGCGTAAAGCGTGGTTTTCAGCGCCTGTTAAAGCAGAGCGGAAAGCGTTTCGTGAAGCGCTACGGGCGGAAAACTATGACGCGATTATTGATGCGCAAGGACTGGTAAAAAGTGCCGCGCTGGTGACACGTCTGGCGCATGGCGTTAAGCATGGAATGGACTGGCAAACTGCTCGCGAACCACTGGCAAGCCTGTTTTATAATCGCAAGCACCATATTGCGAAACAGCAGCACGCCGTAGAACGAACCCGTGAGTTGTTCGCTAAAAGCCTGGGGTATAGCAAACCACAAACCCAGGGCGATTATGCTATTGCGCAGCATTTCCTGACAAATCCACTACCGGATGCTGGTGAATATGCTGTATTTCTGCATGCCACGACCCGTGATGATAAACACTGGCCGGAAGAGCACTGGCGAGAATTAATCGGCTTGCTGGCAGATTCGGGGATCCGCATTAAACTCCCTTGGGGCGCACCGCATGAAGAAGCTCGGGCGAAAAGGCTGGCGGAGGGATTTGATTATGTCGACGTATTGCCGAAGATGAGTCTGGAAGGAGTTGCCCGAGTGCTGGCCGGGGCGAAATTCGTGGTTTCGGTAGATACGGGGTTAAGCCATTTAACTGCGGCTCTGGATAAACCCAATATCACTGTTTATGGACCGACCGATCCGGGATTAATTGGCGGATATGGGAAGAATCAGGTGGTTTGTAGGGCCCCGGGGAAAAGCTTAATTAATCTCAACGGTCACGCAGTTTTGGAAAAATTATCATCATTATAAAGGTAAAACATGCCAACCTTCATTAAACTCCAATCATGGAAACCTTATGCTCTAAAATCATCTACGATTTTAGAGATAATGACTTATATATTAAGTTTTTTTTCGTTGATAATTGCATTCGTCGATAACACTTTCAGCATAAAGATATATAATATCACTGCTGTAGTTTGCTTATTATCACTAATTTTACGTGGTAGACAAGGAAATTATAATATAAAAAAACTTATTCTTCCCCTTTCTATATTTTTTATAGGATTGCTTGATTTAATTTGGTATTCTTTATTTAAAGTAGATAACTCACCATTTCGTGCTACTTACCATAATTACTTAAATACTGCCAAAATATTTTTATTTGGTTCTTTTATTGTTTTTTTAGCCCTTACCAGCAAACTAAAACAAAAAAAAGAAATTGCATTATATGTTATGTATTCTCTGTCATTTATAATTGCCGCATATGCATTTTATATTAATAGCATTTATGAACATGATCGCATTTCTTTTGGTATAGGAACGGCAACAGGAGCGGCATATTCAACTATGTTAATAGGCATAGTTAGTGGTGTTGCAATTCTTTATACTAAAAAAAATCATCCTTTTTTATTTTTATTAAATAGTTGCGCGGTGCTTTATGTTCTGGCACTAACACAAACCAGAGCAACCCTACTGCTCTTCCCTGTGATTTGTACTGTTGCATTAATAGCTTATTATAACAAATCACCAAAAAAATTCAGCACCGCTATCATTCTACTAATTACCATATTGGCTAGTGTTGTAATTATATTTAATAAACAAATTCAATATCGTTATAACGAAGCGTTAAATGATTTAAACAGTTACACCAATGCTAATAGCGTGACTTCCTTAGGTGCAAGACTAGCAATGTATGAAATTGGTTTAGATATATTCAAAGAATCACCTTTTTCATTTAGATCTGCAGAGTCGCGCGCTGAAAGTATGAATTTGTTAGTCGCAGAACACAGCAGACTGAGAGGGGCATTGGATTTTTCTAACGTACATCTGCATAATGAGATAATTGAAGCTGCTTCACTGAAAGGTATGATGGGAATTTTTTCCACTATATTCTTCTATTTCTCACTATTTTATACAGCATATAAAAAACGCGCATTGGGTTTGTTGATATTAACGCTTGGCATTATGGGGGTTGGACTCAGTGATGTGATCATATGGGCACGCAGCATTCCAATTATCGTTATATCCGCCATAGTTCTCTTACTCGTTATTAATAATCGCAACAATACTATTAATCAAGAATAGACAAGTTTAAGAAGTGAGTTAAAACTCACTTCTTATCTATACAACTTAATCTCTTTACTGAATCAGTTAAAGTTTCAGTATCGATATCTTTTACCGTAAATGTTGGGGATACTATTTGTATAGATTGATGATTATTCGGAGCCCAAATTAAATGTGAGGGATATTCCGGAGCACGTGAATTAGGATAAAATGCAAGCGTTGGTTTATGATAAGCCGCAGCGATATGAACAAGAGCTGTATCAACAGAAATGACAAAATCACTATACCTGGTCAACGCAACAGTATAAATAAATTCGTTGAAAGGTAGTGTTTCAATTTCAGATATTGGTATTGTCAATAAATCTTGCGGTAACCCGGTAAATATCACTCGATAATTTTTAAACCATATCTTCACTTCTTGATATATAAATTTTATTTGTTCAGGAGTAAGTCGGCATATTTTTTTTGCACCTAATGGGTTAATGATGACTATTTTTGTATTTCCAATAAAATCTTTTATTTTATTTTCAACATCTACAGGTAAATGCAAGTCGTAGTCGGTGGAAAATTCACCCTCACCATAAATATGCTTCAGTATTTCTGTTGCTCGTGTACTCATGTGTTCTTTTAAACATTCATCGTGGGGATGGTAAAATGAATAGTAACGCTTATACCATTGATCAAAACCCAAAATGTAAGAATCTTTTAAACTTGATAATATTAAACTATGCTTAAATGAAGGCATAGTTTCAAAGGGGTCTAATACAATATCGAACTGTAAATCCCGCAGATGCTTACATAGACTAAGCATTTTAAGGAAGCCAGTTGATTCTTTAATACAGAAATCAAATATATTTTTATTATTAGAGAGAAACTCCCCACCCTTTCTATTTGTGAGAATGGTTATTTTAACCCCTTTACTGTAAAGTTCACGATAAATCGAACTTAATACAATTAGATCACCGAGTTTATTATTATCATGAATTATAAGACATGATTTAACTTGCGCAGGTTCTGTAACTTGATTATTAATTTCCCTACGAAATATAAAAGAAAGGAAATTAATCTTGATTTTGTTTATATAAAATCTTTTCTTTTTATGAAAAGTTCCTAGGCGCATTTTTATACCATATTATTTTAGTTTCATGATGTTTAATTAGCATAAGAATCAGTTGAGACTTCATATTGTATTTTTATTCTTGTCTCATCTTTTGATTCTTCGGTACTGATTTCTTGAAGTTTAATGAATGGAATTACATCGTAAGAAATAGCTGTATCATCAGATAAATTATAAATATTAATATCTTCTACATTATCACGCATAAAACGGAAGAATGGTAATATTTTGAATAAATCCCTACTCAATTCCGAGGGCATGGGATTATTATTTTCATCATAGAATCTCGAGCAGCTACCAGTTAAATCCAGACCAGAACAAATAATCCGTGCATACTTCAGTGAATATGCTATTTGAATTGCAGCAAAGGCAATAGTATGACATGAGCAATAACCAAGACTGATGTCCTTGCAAAATCCGACCAGACGACCTCTTTTAGACCAAGGTACAGAGATCAGCAGTTCTTTGTGAATCTGACTCAAAATATTAAATTTGATCTTCTTTATAAAACCACCTTTTTCCCGGCGGTAAAAAGACCGTAATACAAGGCAGTTCTGGAGGATATAAAGTTTATCTTCTTCGGAAGCGTGTTCATAAACGTCAATGTTTACTATGGTATAACGACTTCTCTGGCTAAATTTATAAAAATCATCACGACGCTGATGTAAAAAGCGAACATCTGTAAGTACATATATAAAGGGAACAATATTATGACTTAACAGATATTGCGCTGAACCATTGACAGCAATAATATCCTTTGCCCGTAATATCGACAAAGGCGTCTTTTGCGATGTGGGACCAGACAGAAAAATAATAACATCATCAGATGTCTTATTTTCTATCAGGTTTTCAACATCTTTTTTGTCAATGTATCTAATATTCTTCATGATAAACCTGTGAAATAAATAACTCCGCTTAAAACTGTCCTGGTGAAGACACGTAATTGTTGGATATTTCTATTTTAGCGTGCTGGTTTCCCTTTCAAACGCCGCATAAAATTGCGCATTTTTTTACGATATACTAAAAGATAATAACCTAGATCTTTAATCTCATTTTTAATACCGTAATGACGCTCTAAATCAATACGATCTTTCGCTTTACGCTGTGCTGAAGCACGTTTTCCTGAAAGATCAATAATTCTAACCTCACCATTTTTTATAATGAAGTTACCACGATGGGGATCACCAGAAACCATACCATGTTGATGCAATGAATTAATTGATTGCTGAATTTTATTTTTTAGTACATCATCAATATCGGGTATATCACACAACTCTACACCATCAATATACTCGATAATCATGATATAAGTATGGACGAATCGTAAGGTTTTTCGCTCAGCCAACAAATAAAAATCATTGAGGGTATTTAACCCTTCATTTCGTACTTTTTGGGTTTGCTCAAAAAGGCGTTCGTAATAATCACCTTTTAACAGCGACTTAAAGAAACGTTCGTTACGCTTAACTTTCGGGGAAAAGACCTTAAGTATTAATTTACCGTAATCGGTATCAATAAGCATGACTTTCGTATCATCAATAGAACGAAAAACTTTGATGATATTTATATTATAAGACAAGAAGTCATTTAATACATTGAGATACTTTGAATTGCTTTCATCGGTAAAAACAACTAAGTCTTTGATCTTGTTCTTCTGAATCATGATAAACCAGTTAAATGTTATTTACGGTAATATTTTCGGCAAAGATAACAGACTCCTGCTATGATTCCTGAGATATAATGATGTTGCACTAACAGATGTTTATATCTTTTTTTAAATTCAATAATTGATTTTGCATCTCGCGGAGAGTCATCTTTCCAGGGGGAATTTTCTAACGCTATTTTATAGTATTTCACCGATGGATATATTGCCCATTTGTGCCACGGTTTAGTAGCACCTGTATAATGAATAAGAAGAGTACTTTCTGTAATCAACTTTTTATAGTTTTGATGTGTTTTATCTTTTAATTCACTTTTTATTGTATAAATTGTATTGTACTCACGAGGTAAAAATATTGTCATTCCCTTCAGTAAGACATTCATAACATCCTGGTCAGGATATTTATAAATATTATCTTTGCTCATAAGAATAGACAACGCTTTTTCTGTTAGTTTTGCGTCAACCCATTTTTTTAAGTCTAAATAAACGACACCAGAATTAAAGTACTGCCCCAGTAGTTCAGGATCAGACAACCTTGATACTGCCTTTTCCTGCATTGGCTCAACATCTTTAACAACAGCAGCCACCGCTCCGTTTAAATCCAGATGCAATAGCGGGCTAATATCACCTTTACAAACAACATCCGCATCAAGATAAAGCAAACGATCAAGCGTTAAACCCAACAATTGAAATGCAAATAAACGAAAGTACATTGCTCTTGACCAGACCTGTGTACAAGGCAAGCACTGAAGCTTATCAGTATTAATTCTATATAACGTGATTCTTAATTGGTATTGTTCTGCAAGTTTTGCGACTTTTTGAAAAAAGTCATCATTGTAAATATCAGCAATAATATAAAAATCAAGATTAATATGTCGATTATTTAGAACAATTGATGTGATAGAAACACCTACACCATCAAGATAATTAGCATCGACACCATAGGCAACATTTAAACATTCAGAAGTATTTATATCAGCTAGCCGAAAATCCCAGGCTTTAACTTTATCTATCTCTATGGCAGGAAATGAGTCCACAATGCTACCCTTATATCATTATTTTATAGTTTCCCAGTTTTAATGCATTATCTTTTTAATAAAATACAAAAGATAATTGCTAAATCCTTTTAGATATCTATGCTTTTTAAGCATATGTTTTGCGCTATACCTTAATTGATTGCTATTGTTAGGTTTCAGCAACGCCGTCTTCTTCCATGGCGAAGCATTTTTTGCCTCCATAAAGGCTTGTGATACAGGATAATCCCAGGCCCAGTCATGCCAGGGCTTGGTTGGACCGATATAATGGATAAAAATAGTATTTTCGTTTACTGGGTTTTTAAAACTTTCTTTGAGTTGATAATTTAAGCTAAACTGGGTGTTATATTTAATATCAGCAAAAATAAGTTTGTCAGCCAGCAGCATATTTAATACATCCTGATCAGGATGTGTTATTTTTTTGATTATTTCTGGTTCATTTAACATTGCAATGGCTCGCGCTGAAACCTGCTCGACTGCCCATTGTTCTGTATTGATAAATAAAAAACCGGAGTTAAAGTAACCTTTAGCAATCCCCGCAACACCTAACGAATGTGCGCGTTTTTCCCACCAGTCAGCCTGGCCTTCCGTAACAACCATTGCGACTTTATAGTCTGGAAACGAGAAATTGATTAGTGGCTCAATAGCCCCCTGGCAAATGATATCTGCATCCAGATAAAGGACTTTAGGCACCTTATTAATAAAGTAATCCGCAATAATAAATCGAAAATATATTGCATAAGTCCAGTTCTTGGTACTTGGCAATGATCGAAGTCGATCACCATTAATCAGATATATTTTAATTCTGGTTTTATACTGTAACGCCAGGGCATCAAAATACTTACGATCATCATCACCAAAACAATCAGTAAAAATATGGAAACACAATCGACTTCCTTCATTATATTTTAATATAGAAGCAATCGATATTCCGCAACCAAAAAGAAAATTTTTGTCAGTTCCATAAGCGATGTCCAGACAAAGATTTTCTGTTTCTACTTTATGATTATAATCAATAACTGAATTAAGAAACTCAGTTTCCTGGAAAAACACCTGCTGCATTATTTCCTCCGGGAAATAGCAGAAATAATTATCTTATGTAATCTGTCGTAATACTTCGGTTTATAAAACTTATCTATCGATGAAGGAATTTTTCCATGTTCGATATGAATTTCACCTGCTATATATTTATTCAGAAGAGTTACAAAACCAGTAATATCTCCCGGTTGATACAGATGACCATTAACATCAGATTGAATAATGTCAGCAGGTCCGGAGACACAATCGGCACTGATACAAGGAATTCCCCATGATAAAGCTTCAAGTAAAGTCATTGGGAAACCTTCAAAAGATGACGTGAGTAATAACGCACTCACTTTTTTAATATCTTGCTGGACTAATTCCCAAGGATGTTGTTGCCAACCATACCAGACAATTCGATCATCAATATTTAATTCTCTACTATAAGCCTGGCATTTTTCAAAATCGGAGCCATCACCCAGTACATGGAGTTTCCAGTCACCTTGAGCTTGTGATAAGCCATCAAGGAGGTCTTTAACCCGCTTCTGGCCCTCGAATTTCATACGCCCAACATAAATGAACGTTGCCGTTTCGCCTTCCTCAGGCGCAGGAATGACTGTGTCTTTAGCTTCGACTGGATTAAAAATAACATTTATCGTCGATTCTGGTACACCCCGATTAATCATTTGCTGTTTAATGCCAGAGCTGATTGCTAAATAATAGTCGGCACAGGTGACATATTCAGCATGTTTTTTGTGATCTAAAGAAAAATGTGGCCATGAAAATACTGGCACATCAATTCCTGATTTTTTACGTGCTTTGGCCGCATACAAACACGAGATAACGTCAATACAAATAACAACATCTGGCTGATAATTCTGAAGCCATTTGCTTAAAGCATGAATATGTTTCGTTCGACGCAAAAAACCTAACCGAATATTGGAAAATGAACACGAGTATTCAATACCTTCCAACCATCCCTTATCCATTTTGTCATTGCGACAAAAGAAAAACATTTCACTTTGGATGTGTTGTTGCCTGAAGGTATTAATGACATCGCGGATAACCGTTTCCATGCCACCAAATCCAGAAACCGCTTCGCCGATAAATGCTATTTTCATAATTATATTAGTTTTCCATCTAAATTTTCACGTTGAATAATTTAGCGAACAGATAATGATAATAATAAGAAATGGCTTTGCCATATTTCCCTTCGGACCAATAAACTTTAGCTTTTAACCTAATATCACTTGATGATGGTGATAACATCCTTTTATGATGTCTCCACGGTGAATTATAAAAATAACGTTCAAAGTTTTGTGCCCTAAATATTTTATACCATGGTTTATTCTGAGTAACATAATGCATTATAATTGTGTTGGGTAAATTTTTTTGTTCTTCATCACATCTTACTGATAATGTTGTCTTTTTATTATATTTTTTATCGAGATAATATAATCGCCCATTAAGTAAAATATTTAGCACATCCTGGTCTGCATACCTATATACTTTCCCATTGTTGATCATCTCCAACGCTTTTTGTGTTATGTTCTCGTTTTTCCATGCGCTGGTATTAATAAGCATAACTCCGGCATTAAAATAATTGATAAATTCAATGCCATAGTCTAACTGTTTCACACGGTCTTGCATATCTGGTGAGTCAGGGATGACGCATGCTATATAATCATTTAAATCGTAATCAACGAGCTCATATAAAGAGCTATTACATATGATATCACAATCAAGATAAAGTATATTTGTTATTTTATCATCAATAACCTCTGGGATTAAAAAACGCAAACACGTTGATAAAGGGATGCCCAGGATTAAGGTGTCCGGATTAATATCAAATTCATCTGTCACATGATATACTGATATTGACGTATTCGGTCCCTCTAGTTCGGAAAATACGGAGAATTCATTTTCACTTATTCCTGAAACAAGAAGGTGAAAGTGAAGATTAATATCACTATTATTTGAAATGATTGAATATAATGCAACACCCGCTGGCATTATGAATCCACGGTCAAAGCATAATGCTATATGCAAATGTTTAACATTCGGTATTTCGTGTTGAAATAAATTTTGTTTCTTAGCGACGAAGTTCCTAATATTTAACAATTTTTAAGCCCTTATTATAAGAAATGAACATTTAAAGCTTTTTCCTTATTGTTCTTTCTTTTATTTTTTGCGCCTTAATTCCTGCTTCTTTAATTAAGTTAACTTCCCGCAATAGAACTTCGTGTAAAGGCATTCCAAAATAAACCTTCATAAATCGCCATATATCTCTCTGCGTCAGACCAATATTCATTGATGAGAAATATAAGCCAATCAAGTCTTTATCGCGCCAACGGCGCGGTACTTTTGAGCGTATCTGCGCCCGATGTAGATCGATAACCGAAATTTTTAATTCATCTTCCCGGCCAGTAAATGGCAAATGAAGCAAAAAGTGGCAAATGTAACAGTCACGGTGATTTATCCCTGCTGCGTGCATTTTACGCACCATGGTTGCCACTCGCGTGATCAACATACGTTTAATACGCACATCAGGTGGGTTGACTGCCCAATCTGCACAATAATCTTCAAGGCTAATCGTGGGAGTGAGATCTTCGGTAATAATAAATGATGTACGGGTTAATGGATTTAAACCTTTTTCACCAAACCCAATGCCATTCATCGTATCAACACCGACATCACTCAGGCGATGAATAGCATGCCACTCTCTGTCTGCACCCAAAACGGGCATCCGCAATGAGAGCAGATTTTTTATAATCTCTTTTAATGTTGTCCCCTTGTGCCATTTAAGAAAATAGCTTTTCCCGGACAGTTCAAAGCGTAATGTGCGACGTGTCTCCAGTTCGCGGAAGACCTCGCCATTCAGTTCCTTAACTTCGGCAAAAGCATCTTTACCACGCCAAAGTGTGACAAGCGGCTCTTTTAATTCAACCATCTAAACCACCTGTAATGATATCCGCGGCTTTCTCTGGCAAGCTATACAAATCCTGAGTATCGGCATAATGGCGAGCATTCTCCGCCCAGGCCATTCGCAATGAAGATTGTGTTAATGCTTTACGTAAAACTTCATTTAATTGTTCCTGGGAGAAAGGTTCAGCGATAACCGTTCCACAATTGGCATCGGCAATATAATGCGCGTAACCGCATACCGCTGTTGTCAAAACAGGTAATCCAGCAGTGATCGCTTCAAGGAGAACGATACCAGCAGCTTCCTGATAAGCGGGATGCAATAATAAATCGGCTGCAGCCATTAATTCTGACACATCATTGCGACCGGAAAAGAAATGCACGTTGCTCCGCACGCCGAGTTTTTCTGCCAGCACTTCGAATTTTCGCGGTTTATCCTGGCCAACAACAAACAAAAGCGTATTGTGGCGTAATGATTCCGGTAACGCTGCCAAAGCTTCAATTGAGCGATCCACACCTTTACGAACAAAATCTGATCCAACTTGTAGCAATAAGTTTTGTTGCTCTTTTATGCCATTTTTCTGGCGATAAATTTCACGGCTATTTGGGATTTGCGCGCTGTATTTTCTGTCCGGATAGATGCCGGGGGGAAGAATTTTAAAACGTTCAGGTTCAGTTTGATAATGCTTCTGGAAATCGGTGATTTGCTTATCAGTCAGCATCATGAGTTTCGTCGATTTACCATGCTCGAAAGTCGCTCGCTCAAATGCGGCATAATGACGATAACGTGATGTTAGACGATATAAAAAACCTTTTTCTTGCGCAACTTTCTCGGCGTAACAAACATCAGCGGCAAAATAAACATCCAACCCAGGCATCTTATTAAACCCAACAACGCGATCAGCGGGATGCGCTTTGAGATGATTTTGTACCCAGGCATAATATTCTGCATTGCGTCCATGGTTGGTATGGGACTTAACTGGCACATGAATAAGCTCAAATGTTTTTGGGCACTCGCCTTCCCACGACTGCGTATAGACCCGAACATGGTGGCCTCGTGCGGCAACGGTTGATGCAATACGCATAAAATCACGTTGAAGCCCACCAAAAGGAAAATATTTATATAAACAAAACGCCACGATCATAATTGTGCATTCCTGTCAACTGAAGGGGCATCTTCTGGCAGCAGCTTTTCCGTAGCGGCGATAACATCTTCCGCGGGGATAACAGAAAGATATTTTTTATTGCGGTCAAGTTCATGTCGGCTCGGCATTTGCTGATAATTCCCCGCCCAGAATTGAATAATATTCTCAGTCCAGGGACGCCAGAATATGTGATCAGTTGCACCAAATAAACTAATTATTGGCGTTTTCACTGCCGCTGCAATATGTCCTGGTGCAGAATCCACACCAATAAAGAGTACGGCATGATCAATTAAAGCACCCAGTTCAGTAAACCGTGTTTTACCCGCAAGGCCAGCGACAGGTTTTGTTTGGCAGCCTTGCACTATTTCATCGATACAGGCGAGATCATCTGCCGAAGGCCCGCAGGTCAGCACAACCTGATACCCTCGCTGTTGCAACGCATCGATAACCTTAGAAAATTTATCGTTATCCCAGCACTTAAATATCTGACGAGCAGTCGGCTGGATAACAACATAATGCTCTTTCACGCCCAGAGCATCTAATTCCTGGCGCATCTTCTTCCAGCAATCTTCGGCGTAACTCATTGTTGTATCAGTGTAGAAATCGGTAATACCTAATGGCTCAAGGACCGATAAATTACGCTCAACAATATGTGTGCCGTGTATTGGCGCTAAGTGTGTAAAGCTTTTTTTCCAGATGCTATGCTGCCGATGACCATAAAGTTGCGATATTTTCACCTGTGCGGGTAAACAACGTACCAACAGTGCCACCATCCACTGATCCGTAAGATTAATGACCAGGTCGTAATTATTCGCACGCAGAGTTTTTATCAATGAAAGCACATTTTTAATTTTATCGAATGTTCCTGCACTTTTATTGCTTATACCGTAGAGCGCATTAATTTCCGGGTTTTCAGACAAAATAGGGATGGTGTCCTGATAAAGCAGCATATCGATTTTTGCATCAGGATAATTCTGCTTGAGCGTACTGATGACAGGAGTGGTTAATAACATATCTCCATGATATCGCATCTTTATGACCAGGATTTTTCGAAATGGCTTTTCCACTAGCGACTCTTTTGTGTGATTGTCTGGTTAAGTTAAGCAGAAAAAAAGCACGCTACCGCCCCAGGCTCAACAGCTACCTGAATACTGATAACGTACTTACTTTGACGTGCTAGTGTAGCATTTCTTTCGCAGCAATCCGACCCGAATGATTTTTATACACAAAATATGTTTTAATCATAAAAATCATATAGATAAGAAAAAGCGCGCAGATAATACCGGTATAGCCGATGTAGAGTTGAAAATAGGGTCGAGTTTCAATAAATCGCATAAAAATACAAAAAAACTGGAGATGTAGCGGCAGTTCAGGCCAAACAGAAGCTATTTAAGTCAAAAACGGGAAAAGTAATGGTAAAGCCCCAGCTAAATACATAGAATCCCCAGCACATCCATAAGTCAGCTATTTATTATGCTTGAATTGCTTTACACCGCCCTTCTCTACCTTATTCAGCCGTTGATCTGGATACGGCTTTGGGTGCGCGGACGTAAGGCTCCGGCCTATCGAAAACGCTGGGGTGAACGTTACGGTTTTTACCGCCATCCGCTGAAACAAGGCGGCATCATGCTGCACTCCGTCTCCGTCGGTGAAACCCTGGCGGCGATCCCGTTGGTGCGCGCGCTGCGTCATCGCTATCCTGATTTGCCAATTACCGTCACGACTATGACGCCGACCGGCTCGGAACGCGTGCAATCTGCTTTCGGTAAAGATGTTCAGCACGTCTATCTGCCTTACGATCTACCCGATGCGCTCAACCGTTTTCTTAATAAAGTCGATCCTAAACTGGTGTTGATTATGGAAACGGAGCTGTGGCCTAACCTGATTGCGGCACTACATAAGCGCAAGATCCCGCTGGTTATCGCCAATGCGCGACTTTCTGCACGCTCTGCGGCGGGGTACGCCAAACTGGGCAAATTTGTTCGTCGCTTGTTGCGTCGTATTACACTAATCGCCGCGCAAAACGAAGAAGATGGCGCGCGTTTTGTGGCGCTGGGCGCAAAAAATAATCAGGTGACTGTGACTGGTAGCCTGAAATTCGATATCTCGGTAACTCCGCAGCTAGCCGCTAAAGCAGTAACACTGCGCCGCCAGTGGGCACCTCATCGTCCGGTATGGATTGCCACCAGCACTCACGATGGCGAAGAGAGTGTGGTGATTGCCGCACATCAGGCGCTGTTGCAGCAGTTCCCTAATTTATTGCTTATTCTTGTTCCACGTCATCCGGAACGCTTCCCGGATGCGATTAACCTTGTCCGCCAGGCTGGGCTAAGCTATATCACACGCTCTTCCGGAGAAATCCCTTCCGCCAGTACACAAGTGGTAATTGGCGATACGATGGGCGAGCTGATGCTGCTGTATGGCATTGCCGATCTCGCTTTTGTTGGCGGTTCATTGGTCGAACGCGGTGGGCATAATCCGCTGGAAGCCGCCGCACACGCTATTCCGGTACTGATGGGGCCGCATACTTTTAACTTTAAAGACATTTGCGCACGGCTGGAGCAGGCAAGCGGGCTGATTACCGTCACCGATGCCGCGTCACTGGCAAAAGAGGTTTCCTCTTTGCTCACTGACGCCGATTACCGTAGTTTCTATGGCCGTCATGCCGTTGAAGTGCTGTATCAAAACCAGGGCGCGCTGCAGCGTCTGCTTCAACTGCTGGAACCTTACCTGCCACCGAAAACGCATTGAGGTTGTTATGCAAAAACGGGCGATTTATCCGGGGACTTTCGATCCCATTACCAATGGTCATATCGATATCGTGACGCGCGCTACGCAGATGTTCGATCACGTTATTCTGGCGATTGCCGCCAGCCCCAGTAAAAAACCAATGTTTACCCTGGAAGAGCGTGTGGCGCTGGCTCAGCAGGCAACCGCACATCTGGATAACGTTGAAGTGGTCGGTTTTAGTGATTTGATGGCGAACTTCGCCCGTAATCAACAAGCCACGGTACTGATTCGTGGCCTGCGTGCGGTAGCAGATTTTGAATATGAAATGCAACTGGCGCATATGAATCGCCACTTAATGCCGGAGCTGGAAAGCGTCTTCTTGATGCCTTCGAAAGAGTGGTCGTTTATTTCTTCATCGTTGGTGAAAGAAGTTGCGCGCCATCAGGGTGATGTCACCCATTTCCTGCCGAAGAATGTCCATCAGGCGCTGATGGCGAAGTTAGCGTAGCTTTTATGCCGGATGGAATGCCATCCGGCTCGCATGAATTACTTCTGGCACTGCCGGCAATAAAACGTCGCCCGCTGCGCATGTTTAGTCGCCACAATCGGCGTACCACAAACCCGACACGGTTCGCCTTTACGCCCGTAAACCTGTAATTCCTGCGCGAAATAACCTGGTTTTCCGTCGCTTTGCAGAAAATCTTTCAGCGTCGTGCCGCCCTGCTCAATAGAACGCAGTAACACCGCTTTAATCACCCGAGCCAGCAATTCGCACTCCGCCAGCGACAGCGATGACGCCAGCCGATCCGGATGGATCCCCGCAGCAAACAGTGACTCGCTGGCATAGATATTCCCCACGCCCACCACCAGCTTGTTATCCATCAGCCAGGGTTTAATCGCTGTCTTTTTCTTCGCGCATTTCTGATGCAGGTATTCGCCGTTGAAATCATCGCTAAGCGGCTCCGGTCCAAGATGTGCCAACACATTGTGTCCTTCCAGATCTTTGGTCCACAACCAGGCACCAAAGCGACGAGGATCGGTATATCGCAGCACTTTGCCGTTGCTCATCACCAAATCAACATGATCATGCTTTTCAGGAGGACGTTCTTCCGTAAGTATGCGCAGACTGCCAGACATACCCAGATGAATGATGATCCAGCCTTCCGGCAATTCCAGCAACAGATATTTAGCGCGGCGCTGCACACTAAGCACCGGCTGGTCACTTAGACGGTAGATTTCTTCCGAGACTGGCCAGCGCAAACGCCCGTTGCGGACCACCGCATGAAGAATGGTCGCGCCAACGAGATGCGGTTCAATGCCGCGGCGGCTGGTTTCAACTTCTGGTAATTCAGGCATAGCATCTCCTGGAATGAACAGATGCAGTCAATATGGGGGCAAGCAGATAACAAAAAACCCCGCCGGAGCGAGGTTTTTATTACATCAAAGCGAGAATTATTTGATTTTCGCTTCTTTGTAGATCACGTGCTGGCGTACAACTGGATCGAATTTTTTCAGTTCCAGTTTTTCCGGCTTAGTACGTTTGTTCTTCGTAGTGGTATAGAAGTGACCAGTACCAGCAGAAGAAACCAGCTTGATTTTCTCACGAATACCTTTAGCCATGATTTATTTCCTCTAAGTACTTAGTACTTTTCGCCACGGGCACGCAGTTCAGCCAGAACTGTATCGATGCCTTTTTTATCGATTACACGCATACCTTTAGCAGATACGCGCAGGGTGACAAAACGCTTCTCGCTCTCAACCCAGAAACGGTGAGAGTGCAGGTTAGGCAGGAAACGGCGTTTAGTCGCGTTCAGTGCGTGGGAACGGTTGTTACCGGTCACCGGACGCTTGCCAGTAACTTGGCAGACTCGGGACATGTCTATTCTCCAAAAATCAAATTAGCTCGAGCTTCGTATGGGGTATTGGCGCCTCGTCAGGCTTTACAGCCCGGTCATCGCAGTTCTATGTGAACTCTCGATTGCCAGGCCCAAATGCCAAACCCGAGATTCTCAAAGGTGGCGTAGTATACGCTGACTCAGCGATGTGCTCAAGTCCCGAACAGACAAAGATCCCGAAGGATCGCGCATAGCGGGTTAAATCCAGCCGCGTTCGGCAAAAGAAACATACTCTCCACGCCCAATCACGATATGGTCGAGCACGCGTAAATCCATGAACTGACAACTTTTTATTATCCGTTCGGTGATGAGTTTATCCGCTTTACTGGGTTCAGCACAACCCGAAGGGTGATTATGGGCAAGGATCAGTGCCGCCGCGTTTATTTTTATCGCTTCCCGAACAATCTCACGCGGATGGACTTCCACATGGTTTAGTGTGCCGGAAAACAATCGGCTGTGAGTAAGTACCCGGTGTTGAGTGTCGAGAAAGATCACCATAAAGATCTCGCGCTCTTCGCCCGTAAGCTGGCTTTGTAAAAACTCGCGCGTCATCTCCGGGCTAAGTAACGGGCTTTCTTCGCGTATCCGCACGTTGTAGTAACGCCGGGCCAGTTCGGCAATCCCCTTTAACTGGGCGAATTTCGCCACACCTATTCCATGAACGCCTCTAACTTGTTCATATTCAGAGGATAACAAGCCGTAAAGAGAGCCGAAATTCTCCAGCATCTCTTTTGCCAGGGTTAGCACATCTTTTCCGTGCGTTCCTGTACGCAGAAACAGCGCCAGCAGTTCAATATCCGTTAACGCGCTAATACCCAACTTCAGCATTTTTTCACGTGGCATCAACAAGTCAGCATTGCTTTTCACCTTCACCTCCTTTGTGGAGGGCGCATCCTGTCATAGTCGTTTGGTTAAATCGACGGTCAGTTTTCAATCCTGGAAAGCGCCTCGCAAAGTGATTCTCAGGTGAAAGCACGACAACAAAAGTATTGTGATAAAATCGCCAACTTCTGGTGTCACCCAACAGGAAAAATCATCATGAGCCTGGCCGGTAAAAAAATCGTTCTCGGCGTCAGCGGCGGTATTGCTGCCTATAAAACCCCTGAACTGGTGCGTCGTTTGCGCGATCGCGGGGCCGACGTCCGTGTAGCCATGACCGAAGCGGCAAAAGCCTTTATCACTCCACTTAGCTTGCAGGCAGTCTCTGGTTATCCCGTTTCCGACAGTCTGCTGGACCCAGCTGCCGAAGCGGCAATGGGCCATATTGAGCTGGGAAAATGGGCTGATTTAGTGATTCTTGCTCCAGCGACAGCGGATTTGATTGCCCGCGTTGCTGCTGGTATGGCGAATGATCTGGTATCAACGATTTGCCTTGCGACGCCTGCGCCTGTTGCCGTGCTGCCAGCAATGAACCAGCAGATGTATCGGGCTGCAGCTACTCAGCGTAATTTAGAGGTACTTGCCTCGCGAGGTTTGTTGATCTGGGGGCCAGATAGCGGCAGCCAGGCCTGTGGTGATATCGGCCCAGGGCGAATGCTCGATCCGTTAACCATTGTTGATATGGCGGTGGCCCATTTCTCCCCCGTCAACGACCTGAAACATCTGAATATTATGATTACCGCGGGTCCGACACGTGAACCACTCGATCCGGTGCGTTACATCTCTAATCACAGCTCCGGCAAGATGGGATTCGCCATTGCTGCAGCAGCAGCACGTAGAGGAGCAAACGTCACGCTGGTTTCTGGCCCGGTTTCGCTACCGACGCCACCGTTTGTGAAACGTATTGACGTGATAACCGCACTGGAGATGGAAGCGGCCGTGAAGGCTTCTGTACAACAGCAAAATATATTTATCGGTTGCGCTGCCGTTGCGGATTATCGCGCAGCTACCGTTGCCCGCGAAAAAATCAAAAAGCAGGCCACGCCGGGCGATGAATTAACAATAAAAATGGTTAAAAACCCCGATATCGTCGCCGGTGTTGCCGCATTAAAAGACCATCGGCCTTATGTTGTTGGATTTGCGGCCGAAACAAATAATGTGGAAGAATACGCCCGACAAAAACGTATCCGTAAAAACCTTGATCTGATCTGCGCGAACGATGTTTCCCAGCCAACTCAAGGCTTTAATAGCGACAAAAACGCATTACACCTTTTCTGGCAAGATGGCGATAAAATCTTACCGCTTGAGCGAAAAGAGCTCCTTGGCCAATTATTACTCGACGAGATTGTGACCCGTTATGATGAAGAAAATCGACGTTAAGATTCTGGACCCGCGCGTTGGGAAGGAATTTCCACTCCCGACTTATGCCACTTCTGGTTCTGCCGGACTTGACCTGCGCGCTTGTCTCGACGACGCCGTAGAATTGGCACCGGGCGACACGACACTTGTGCCGACCGGACTGGCGATTCATATTGCCGATCCTTCACTGGCGGCGATGATGCTGCCGCGCTCCGGGCTGGGCCATAAGCACGGTATCGTACTCGGCAACCTGGTGGGATTGATCGATTCCGACTATCAGGGCCAATTGATGATCTCTGTATGGAACCGTGGTCAGGACAGCTTCACCATTCAACCTGGTGAACGTATCGCACAGATGATTTTTGTTCCGGTGGTACAGGCTGAATTTAATCTGGTGGAAGATTTTGACGCTACTGACCGCGGTGAAGGCGGCTTTGGTCACTCTGGTCGTCAGTAACACATACGCATCCAAATAACGTCATAACATCGCCGCAAACATTTTGTTTGCGGTCATAGCGTGGGTGCCGCCTGGCAAGTGCTTATTTTCAGGGGTATTTTGTAACATGGCAGAAAAACAAACTGCGAAAAGGAACCGTCGCGAAGAAATACTTCAGTCTCTGGCGCTGATGCTGGAATCCAGCGATGGAAGCCAACGTATCACGACGGCGAAACTGGCCGCCTCTGTCGGCGTTTCCGAAGCGGCTCTGTATCGCCACTTCCCCAGTAAGACCCGCATGTTCGATAGCCTGATTGAGTTTATCGAAGATAGCCTGATTACTCGCATTAATCTGATTCTGAAAGATGAGAAGGACACCACTGCGCGTCTGCGTCTGATTGTGTTGCTACTTCTCGGTTTTGGCGAGCGTAATCCAGGCCTGACCCGTATCCTCACCGGCCATGCGCTAATGTTCGAACAAGACCGCCTGCAAGGGCGCATCAACCAACTGTTCGAGCGTATTGAAGCGCAACTGCGTCAGGTATTGCGTGAAAAGAGAATGCGTGAGGGTGAAGGTTACACCACCGATGAAACGTTGCTGGCAAGCCAACTTCTGGCATTTTGTGAAGGGATGCTGTCTCGTTTTGTCCGCAGCGAGTTTAAATACCGCCCGACGGATGACTTTGACGCTCGCTGGCCGTTGATTGCCGCGCAGTTGCAATAAAATGACGCCGGATGACTTACCATCCGGCGTTTTTTATCAAACCCCGTACTCTTCGCGATAAGCCTTAACGGCTGCCAGATGTTCCGCCATGTCCGGCTTCTCTTCCAGATAAGCAATCAGGTCTTTCAGGGTGATGATAGAGATCACTTTGCAGTTGTAATCACGCTCAACTTCCTGAATCGCTGATATCTCGCCACGACCACGTTCCTGACGATCGAGCGAAATCAGCACGCCAGCAAGCGTCGCGCCATTGGCCTGAATAATTTCCATCGACTCACGAATCGCCGTTCCGGCGGTGATCACATCATCCACCAGCATTACTCGTCCTTGTAACGCGCTACCAACCAGATTGCCACCTTCGCCGTGGTCTTTTGCTTCTTTGCGGTTAAAGCAGTATGGCAGGTCAAGGTCATGATGCTCCGCCAGTGCCACAGCGGTTGTGGTCGCGATCGGAATACCTTTGTAAGCGGGGCCAAACAGCAGATCGAACTCAATGCCAGAATCCACTAACGCTTCAGCGTAAAAACGGCCTAACAGTGCCAGGTCGCGCCCGGTATTAAATAGTCCGGCGTTGAAGAAATAGGGGCTTTTACGCCCGGATTTCAGCGTAAACTCACCAAACTTTAATACCTGTTTGCCAAGCGCAAACTCAATAAACTGGCGCTGATATGGTTTCATGCCTTCGCTCCTCATCTTACTTTTCTACAGACAAAAAAAAGGCGACTCATCAGTCGCCTTAAAAATCAGTTTGCCAGCGCCGCCTTCTGCGTCGCTACAATGGATTCGATTCCCCCTCGGGCCAGCGCCAACAAGGTGAGGAGTTCTTCGTGGGTGAATGGTTCGCCTTCTGCCGTTCCCTGAACCTCAATGATCCGCCCATCTTCGGTCATCACCACGTTCATGTCCGTTTCTGCGGCAGAGTCTTCAACATATTCCAGATCGCAAATCGCTTCGCCATTAACGATACCCACCGAAACCGCAGCTACCATGCCTTTCATCGGGTTGGTTTTCAGTTTGCCATTCTCAACCAGCTTATTCAGCGCATCTGCCAGCGCCACGCAAGCACCGGTGATCGAAGCAGTGCGCGTGCCGCCATCGGCCTGAAGTACGTCGCAGTCCAGCGTAATGGTGAACTCACCCAACGCTTTCAAATCAACCGCTGCACGCAATGCACGGGCGATCAGACGCTGGATTTCCATCGTGCGTCCGCCCTGCTTACCTTTCGCCGCTTCGCGGGCGTTACGGGTGTGGGTGGAGCGCGGCAACATACCGTATTCTGCGGTGATCCAGCCCTGCCCCTGACCTTTCAGGAAGCGCGGCACGCCTTCTTCAATAGAGGCAGTACACAACACTTTGGTATCGCCAAATTCGACCAGCACCGAGCCTTCTGCATGTTTTGTATAGTTACGAGTCAGGGTAACGGGACGCACCTGATTATTGCTACGGCCTGCTGGACGCATATTGAAATCTCCGGCTTGAAACAAATGTGGCTGCGCATTATACGGACTTCCGGCGGTTATTCCTATCCTGACAAGGCATCGATGGCTATAATCCTTCCACCTCTCCTTTCAAAAACAGGAACGTCTATGATCCGCAGTATGACCGCCTACGCCCGGCGTGAAATCAAGGGTGAATGGGGGAGCGCAACCTGGGAAATGCGCTCGGTAAACCAGCGTTATCTGGAAACTTACTTTCGTCTGCCGGAGCAGTTCCGTAGCCTTGAACCTGTCGTTCGCGAGCGTATTCGTTCTCGCCTGACGCGCGGTAAAGTGGAATGCACCCTGCGCTATGAGCCAGATGTTAGCGCACAAGGCGAGCTGATTCTCAACGAAAAGCTGGCTAAACAGCTCGTAACTGCTGCTAACTGGGTAAAAATGCAGAGCGACGAAGGGGAAATCAACCCGGTTGATATCCTGCGCTGGCCGGGTGTGATGGCAGCTCAGGAGCAGGATCTCGACGCCATTGCCGCTGAAATTCTCGCTGCGCTGGATGGTACTCTTGACGACTTTATTGTCGCGCGCGAAACCGAAGGTCAGGCGCTGAAAGCGTTGATCGAGCAGCGTCTGGAAGGTGTCACCGCCGAAGTGGCTAAAGTTCGTGCCCATATGCCGGAAATCCTGCAATGGCAGCGTGAACGTCTGGTAGCGAAACTGGAAGATGCTCAGGTACAGTTGGAAAACAATCGCCTGGAGCAAGAGTTAGTGCTGCTGGCGCAACGAATTGACGTTGCCGAAGAGCTGGACCGCCTCGAAGCGCATGTCAAAGAGACCTACAACATTCTGAAGAAAAAAGAAGCGGTTGGCCGTCGTCTGGACTTTATGATGCAAGAGTTTAATCGCGAGTCGAACACCCTGGCCTCGAAGTCTATCAATGCCGAAGTAACTAATTCAGCTATTGAACTGAAAGTACTGATCGAACAAATGCGCGAACAGATTCAGAATATCGAGTAACCCTCATAATTCCGTAGGCCGTTGTTAAATTACAGCGGCGCTACGTATACAGACTTCTTATTTACTTTAAAACACGCCCTAATATTTCTAATGCATTTTTCTTCTGACAATCTAAGAGAAACGCATTAAAACTACAGAAAACACCAATTTCACATAACTAAATATTATCAATAACCTCTCACCTTAAAAAATCTCAATCGTGACGATGCGTACAAATCGCTACCCTGCCAGACAGATTTTTAGGGAGAGAACCATGCTGTTACACATTTTGTATTTGGTTGGCATTACTGCCGAAGCCATGACGGGAGCGCTGGCGGCCGGACGGCGGCGCATGGATACATTTGGCGTAATTATTATTGCGACCGCCACTGCAATCGGCGGCGGTTCAGTACGGGATATACTTTTGGGCCACTATCCGCTCGGCTGGGTCAAACATCCGGAATATGTGATTATCGTCGCCACCGCCGCGGTACTCACCACTATTGTTGCTCCCGTAATGCCTTACCTGCGCAAAGTCTTTCTGGTGTTAGATGCGCTCGGACTGGTGGTCTTTTCTATCATTGGCGCACAGGTCGCGCTGGATATGGGCCACGGCCCGGTCATTGCCGTTGTCGCTGCGGTGACAACCGGCGTATTTGGCGGTGTTTTGCGCGATATGTTCTGTAAACGCATCCCGCTGGTCTTTCAGAAAGAACTGTATGCCGGGGTTTCATTTGCTTCCGCCGTGCTGTATATCGCACTGCAACACTATGTTTCCAACCATGATGTGGTGATTATCTCCACCCTGGTGTTTGGCTTTTTTGCTCGCTTGCTGGCACTGCGTCTTAAACTGGGATTACCCGTTTTTTACTACAGCCACGAAGGTCATTAAGGTACAAAACCTGCGATCTGCTGGGTAGCCAACCAGCTACCTAGCGTCTTGATTTGCACATTATTCTTCCATTCAATAATCTGGCTGGCGCGACGAGATCCGGTTCCCGGCAGATGCTGCCAATGTTGTTCACTTCTCTGCAAAAGTTGCGTCCAGGACCGTTCATCACCGGCATTAAGCGCCCCCCGGGTTAACGGTATTCCCATTGCCATCACCCAGCGGGTAAAAGGCTGCTTACGAGCCAGATTAAACTGATGCCATAACTGCCCGCTTTTACTTTTCGCTATCCCTGGCGTGTTCTGTAATTGCTCTGGCGTTAATGAAAGCCAGGAAAAGATATGCTCAAAGCGATGCGTCTGATGCAGTGCGCGCCAGCCAGCTTCGCCAATGCCATCCAGCCCCAAAACCTGTTTTGACCCCAACCAGACTAAGCGTGATATGAATTGCTCCAGACAAACATCAGAAGCAAAGTAACAGGTCAACGAGTTAAAGCGGTTTTCTGGCGGTGTCGGCTTTCTGCGTTCCGCAGTCCGCCACACCACATCATCAATACGTGGAATACCCTGACCGGCAAGACTTATGAGGATTTGATCGCCAGGCGCTATGTCCCACTCCTGCCAGCGTCTGACGGAACCAATATTCACCCGCTGAACTTTTTTATCATCCAGCATGACTGGTGCGAGTGACGCCACCACCGATATTTTTCCGCTTTTGCCCACTGCAAACTGAATCGAACTCACTTCAGCAACCTGTGCCACAGGTTGATATTTCCACGCCACCAGCCAGTCCGCCTGCCCCGGTAACCAATGGCGGGATTCGGGTTCCTTAGCCGCTCGCACAACCACGCCATCGGTGACGAAGGGCAATTTCGCTTTCCACCACTCATTACGTGCTCGCTCAACCTCATCAGCATTTTTCACCGTGTGAGTGTACGCTTGCGTCAGACTAAATCCCGCGCTTGCAAGCTGCTGCAATCGCTCGGCCATTAACTGCGGTCCATCCGGCCACGCCCAGATAAAAACGCCCAGCGAATTTAGCGTGTCGTTATTGTCCTGGCGCATCAACATACCTGCAACTTTTGCACGCGCATTCATTCCGCCCATTTGCTGCTGGATATGACCTTCGCTCCGGAGAAATATTTCTCCTTGCAGTGTGCTATTGGCTAAAGGTTCGCTGACGGATTGCGGTACAGAAGGAATCGAGCGCACTTTCTGCGTCCAGTCTTCACCTTTCAGGCCATTGCCACGGCTGATCGCCTTAATCAGTTTTCCGTCACGATAGACCAGAGTTACCGCGACACCATCAACTTTTGGCTGCACCCAAAGATCGCTGCGTTCACGCATCCAAAGGCTCAATGCATTTTTATCCGCCAGCTTACGCACTCCAGTATGAGCAACTGGATGCATTACGGTTCCAATTAAAGGCAGTATCATGGCTTCACGAGTTGTCTCTTCACCAAAACAACGTTGCCACTGTGCAAGGCGGGCGCTGAGTTGATCATAAACGCCGTCTTCAACAGCACTTTTTCCCTTTTTCCAGTAATCCTCATCCCACTGTTTTATTTGCTGTTGCAGGCGGGAAATTTCTTCATGCGCTCTGGCTGGCGACCAGACTGGGCAGACTCCCTGCGCCGATGATTGCCAGCACAAAACACTCATTAACACTGCAATCCATACTTTCATCGTCACCTCCGCTGTTGTCAGGCTGGCAGGTATACAACGAGGTGAATGCAAAGCCGAGAGGCAAAACTGAAGTGTGCGATGATGCTTCCAGAGAATCGTCCTGATTGCAGTAAATGACAGGGAATTGCGGAAACAGCTACGCAAAACGCAACAACTTTGCGCAAAAAGTGTGAGCAAGGGCTACGTCACATGGCCACGCCGTGTATAATAAGCTCGTATGTAGGCTTTATTTCGCTAATCACATACGAAAGATACTCATGGCTCAAGGCACGCTTTATATTGTTTCTGCCCCCAGTGGCGCGGGTAAATCCAGCCTGATTCAGGCTTTATTAAAAACCCAACCGTTGTATGACACCCAGGTTTCTGTTTCACACACCACGCGCGCACCGCGTCCTGGTGAAGTACACGGTGAGCATTACTTTTTTGTTAATCATGATGAATTTAAAGAAATGATTAGCAGAGATGCATTCCTTGAGCACGCGGAAGTGTTCGGTAATTACTACGGCACTTCGCGCGAGGCCATTGAGCAAGTACTGGCAAGCGGTGTGGATGTTTTTCTTGATATCGACTGGCAGGGTGCGCAGCAAATTCGCCAGAAGATGCCGCATGCGCGTAGTATCTTTATTTTACCGCCGTCCAAAATCGAGCTGGACCGCCGTCTACGCGGTCGCGGTCAGGACAGCGAAGAGGTCATTGCAAAGCGTATGGCGCAAGCAGTTGCAGAAATGAGCCATTACGCCGAATATGATTATTTGATTGTGAATGATGACTTCGATACCGCATTGACCGATTTGAAGACCATTATTCGCGCCGAACGCTTGCGCATGAGTCGCCAAAAGCAACGTCATGACGCTTTAATCAGCAAATTGTTGGCAGACTGAACCTTCTTTCAGTATCATGCCCAGTCATTTCTTCACCTGTGGAGCTTTTTAAGTATGGCACGCGTAACTGTTCAGGACGCTGTAGAGAAAATTGGTAACCGTTTTGACCTGGTACTGGTCGCCGCGCGTCGCGCTCGTCAGATGCAGGTAGGCGGAAAGGATCCGCTAGTACCGGAAGAAAACGATAAAACTACAGTAATCGCGCTGCGCGAAATCGAAGAAGGTCTGATCAACAACCAGATCCTCGACGTTCGCGAACGCCAGGAACAGCAAGAGCAGGAAGCCGCTGAATTACAAGCCGTTACCGCTATTGCTGAAGGTCGTCGTTAATCACAAAGCGGGTCGCCCTTGTATCTGTTTGAAAGCCTGAATCAACTGATTCAAAACTACCTGCCGGAAGACCAAATTAAGCGTCTGCGGCAGGCGTATCTCGTTGCACGTGATGCTCACGAGGGGCAAACACGTTCAAGCGGTGAACCCTATATCACGCACCCGGTAGCGGTTGCCTGCATTCTGGCCGAGATGAAACTCGACTATGAAACGCTGATGGCGGCGCTACTTCATGACGTGATTGAAGATACTCCCGCCACCTACCAGGACATGGAACAGCTTTTTGGCAAAAGCGTAGCCGAACTGGTAGAGGGGGTGTCAAAACTTGATAAACTCAAGTTCCGCGATAAGAAAGAGGCGCAGGCCGAAAACTTTCGCAAGATGATTATGGCGATGGTGCAAGATATCCGCGTCATTCTCATCAAACTCGCAGACCGTACCCACAACATGCGCACGCTGGGCTCACTCCGCCCGGACAAACGTCGCCGCATCGCCCGTGAAACCCTTGAAATATACAGTCCGCTGGCACACCGTTTGGGTATCCACCACATTAAAACCGAACTCGAAGAGCTGGGTTTTGAAGCGCTGTACCCCAACCGCTACCGCGTGATTAAAGAAGTGGTGAAAGCTGCACGCGGCAACCGTAAAGAGATGATCCAAAAAATCCTCTCTGAAATCGAAGGGCGTTTGCAGGAAGCGGGAATACCATGCCGTGTCAGTGGTCGCGAGAAACATCTTTATTCGATTTACTGCAAAATGGTGCTCAAAGAGCAGCGTTTTCACTCGATCATGGACATCTATGCTTTTCGCGTAATCGTCCATGATGCCGATACCTGTTATCGCGTGCTCGGTCAGATGCACAGCCTGTACAAGCCGCGTCCGGGGCGCGTGAAAGACTACATCGCCATCCCAAAAGCGAACGGCTATCAGTCTTTACACACCTCAATGATTGGCCCGCACGGCGTTCCGGTTGAAGTCCAGATTCGTACCGAAGATATGGACCAGATGGCGGAGATGGGTGTTGCCGCGCACTGGGCGTATAAAGAGCACGGCGAAACCAGCACTACTGCACAAATCCGCGCCCAGCGTTGGATGCAGAGCCTGTTGGAGCTGCAGCAAAGCGCCGGCAGCTCGTTCGAATTTATCGAGAGCGTTAAATCCGATCTCTTCCCGGATGAGATTTACGTTTTCACACCGGAAGGGCGCATTGTCGAGTTGCCTGCCGGTGCCACACCTGTCGACTTCGCATACGCAGTGCATACCGATATCGGTCACGCCTGCGTGGGCGCGCGCGTCGACCGCCAGCCGTACCCGCTATCGCAGCCGCTCTCCAGTGGTCAAACCGTTGAAATCATTACCGCACCGGGCGCTCGCCCGAATGCCGCATGGCTGAACTTTGTCGTCAGCTCGAAAGCGCGCGCCAAAATTCGCCAGTTGCTGAAAAACCTCAAGCGTGATGATTCCGTAAGCCTCGGTCGCCGTCTGCTCAACCATGCATTAGGTGGCAGCCGCAAGCTGAATGAAATTCCGCAGGAGAATATCCAGCGCGAACTGGACCGCATGAAGCTGGCAACGCTTGACGATCTGCTGGCTGAAATTGGCCTTGGTAACGCAATGAGCGTGGTGGTCGCGAAAAATCTGCAACATGGTGACGCCTCTATTCCACCAGCGACCCAAAGTCACGGGCATCTGCCGATCAAAGGTGCCGATGGCGTGCTGATCACCTTTGCGAAATGCTGCCGCCCAATTCCTGGCGACCCGATTATCGCCCACGTCAGCCCCGGTAAGGGTCTGGTGATCCACCATGAATCCTGCCGTAACATCCGTGGCTATCAGAAAGAGCCAGAGAAGTTTATGGCTGTGGAATGGGATAAAGAGACGGCGCAGGAGTTCATCACCGAAATAAAAGTTGAGATGTTCAACCATCAGGGCGCACTGGCAAACCTGACAGCGGCGATCAACACCACTAATTCCAATATTCAAAGTCTGAATACAGAAGAGAAAGATGGTCGCGTCTACAGTGCCTTTATTCGTCTGACCGCACGTGACCGCGTACATCTGGCAAATATCATGCGCAAAATCCGCGTGATGCCAGACGTAATTAAAGTCACCCGAAACAGAAATTAATGTTTTATGAACCCAACACGTTATGCACGCATCTGCGAAATGCTCGCCAGGCGGCAGCCTGACCTGACCGTCTGCATGGAACAGGTTCACAAACCCCATAACGTTTCTGCGATCATTCGTACCGCAGATGCCGTTGGCGTACACGAAGTTCACGCTGTCTGGCCTGGTAGCCGGATGCGCACCATGGCTTCGGCTGCTGCTGGTAGTAACAGTTGGGTACAGGTGAAAACACACCGCACCATTGGCGATGCAGTCGCCCACCTGAAAGGTCAGGGTATGCAGATTCTGGCAACCCACCTTTCTGATAAAGCCGTCGATTTTCGCGAAATCGATTACACCCGCCCGACCTGTATTTTAATGGGACAGGAAAAAACGGGCATCACGCAGGAAGCATTAGAACTGGCAGATCAGGACATCATCATTCCGATGATCGGCATGGTGCAGTCGCTTAATGTCTCCGTCGCCTCCGCACTTATTCTTTACGAAGCCCAGCGTCAGCGGCAAAACGCGGGTATGTATCTGCGTGAAAACAGTATGTTGCCGGAAGCAGAGCAACAACGCCTGCTGTTTGAAGGTGGCTATCCGGTGCTGGCTAAAGTCGCGAAACGCAAAGGCCTGCCCTACCCCCACGTCAATCAACAAGGCGAGATTGAAGCCGATGCTGAGTGGTGGGCTACCATGCAGGCCGCAGGGTAAGCGCTATGAAAGGTCGCCTGTTAGATGCTGTCCCGCTCAGTTCCCTAACGGGCGTTGGCGCGGCGCAAAGTAACAAACTGGCGAAAATCAACCTGCATACCGTGCAGGATTTACTGTTACACCTTCCCCTGCGCTATGAAGATCGCACCCATCTCTATCCCATAGGTGAGCTGTTGCCGGGCATTTATGCCACGGTGGAAGGCGAAGTACTGAACTGCAATATCTCCTTCGGCGGTCGCCGGATGATGACCTGTCAGATTAGCGACGGTTCCGGCATTCTCACCATGCGCTTTTTCAACTTTAACGCCGCGATGAAAAATAGCCTGGCGACAGGTCGACGCGTATTGGCCTATGGCGAAGCAAAGCGCGGTAAATATGGTGCGGAGATGATCCACCCGGAATACCGCGTACAGGGCGATCTCAGTACTCCGGAGTTACAGGAAACCCTCACCCCGGTTTACCCAACAACGGAAGGTGTAAAACAGGCAACGCTGCGCAAACTGACCGATCAGGCGCTGGATCTGCTCGACACCTGCGCCATTGAAGAACTGCTGCCGCCGGAACTGTCACAAGGAATGATGACGCTGCCGGAAGCCTTGCGCACCCTGCATCGTCCACCGCCAACACTACAGCTCAGCGATCTGGAAACCGGGCGGCATCCGGCACAGCGTCGTCTTATTCTGGAAGAGCTGCTGGCGCACAACCTCAGCATGTTAGCGTTACGCGCCGGTGCCCAACGTTTTCATGCTCAGCCGCTTAGCGCCAGTGACGCGCTGAAGGACAAACTGCTCGCTGCCTTACCGTTCAAGCCAACGGGCGCGCAGGCGCGTGTGGTGGCGGAGATTGAGCGCGATATGGCGCTGGATGTGCCAATGATGCGTCTGGTACAGGGCGATGTAGGTTCCGGTAAAACACTGGTTGCCGCTCTCGCTGCGCTGCGTGCTATCGCTCACGGCAAACAAGTGGCACTGATGGCACCAACCGAATTGCTTGCCGAACAGCACGCCAATAATTTCCGCAACTGGTTTGAACCGCTCGGTATCGAAGTGGGCTGGCTGGCGGGCAAACAGAAGGGCAAAGCGCGGCTGGCACAGCAAGAAGCCATCGCCAGCGGTCAGGTGCAGATGATTGTCGGCACCCACGCTATCTTCCAGGAACAGGTACAGTTTAACGGTCTGGCGCTGGTGATTATCGACGAACAGCATCGTTTTGGCGTGCATCAACGCCTGGCGTTATGGGAGAAAGGCCAGCAGCAGGGCTTTCATCCTCATCAGTTGATCATGACCGCCACGCCGATCCCCCGCACGCTGGCGATGACCGCGTATGCCGATCTCGATACCTCGGTCATTGATGAACTGCCGCCAGGACGTACCCCAGTGACGACAGTGGCGATCCCGGATACGCGTCGTAACGACATTATCGACCGCGTGCGCCACGCCTGCATAACGGAAGGCCGTCAGGCGTACTGGGTTTGTACATTGATTGAAGAATCGGAATTACTGGAAGCGCAGGCAGCCGAAGCAACGTGGGAAGAGTTAAAACTGGCGCTGCCGGAACTGAACGTCGGTCTGGTTCATGGGCGGATGAAACCTGCCGAAAAGCAAGCGGTAATGGCGTCGTTTAAACAAGGCGAGCTACACCTGCTGGTTGCGACGACTGTTATTGAAGTAGGCGTCGATGTCCCCAACGCCAGCCTGATGATTATCGAGAACCCGGAGCGTCTGGGTCTGGCGCAGTTACACCAGTTGCGCGGGCGCGTAGGTCGTGGCGCGGTGGCTTCTCACTGTGTTCTGCTTTACAAAACACCACTCTCCAAAACGGCGCAAGTCCGCCTGCAAGTGCTACGCGACAGCAACGACGGATTTGTGATTGCGCAAAAAGATTTAGAGATTCGCGGCCCTGGTGAACTGCTGGGCACGCGCCAGACAGGCAATGCAGAGTTTAAAGTGGCTGATTTGCTGCGCGATCAGGCCATGATCCCGGAAGTTCAGCGCCTGGCACGCCATATTCACGAACGTTATCCCCAGCAGGCAAAAGCCCTGATAGAACGCTGGATGCCGGAGACGGAACGCTATTCGAATGCGTAAAAAGCGGCGGCATTTGCACCGCCGCTTCATCAGTTAACCCGCAAAAATCGGCAACATCAGGTAGAGCTTAATCACCAGGGCATTGACGATATCGATAAAGAACGCACCGACCATCGGCACCACCAGGAAGGCCATGTGCGACGGGCCAAAGCGTTCGGTGATCGCCTGCATGTTGGCGATTGCCGTGGGCGTTGCACCAAGGCCAAAACCACAGTGCCCCGCGGCCAGCACCGCCGCATCGTAGTTTTTCCCCATCATGCGCCAGGTGACAAAGATAGCGTACAACGCCATGAAGATGGTTTGCGCGACCAGAATCGCCAGCATCGGCAACGCCAGCGAAGCCAGCTCCCACAGTTTCAGCCCCATCAACGCCATCGCCAGGAACAGCGACAGGCTTACGTTACCAAGTACGGATACCGCGCGCTCAAAGACGCGGTAAAAGCCCAACATTGACAAGCCGTTGCTCAGAATCACGCCCACAAACAGCACGCAAACAAAGGTTGGCAATTCAAAAGCAGTGCCAGCCAAAAGTTGCGCAACGATTTTCCCTACCGTCAGACAGATAGCAATCAGCGCGATAGTTTCAATCAGTACCAGCGAGGTGATCATGCGCCCTACGTCGGGCTTTTCAAATGCGGTGGGGACTTCCTGGTCATCAGGTATGCCGTTCGGCGTGGTGGAGTGTTTCACCAGGTAACGCGCCACCGGGCCGCCAATCAGTCCACCCAGAACCAGACCAAACGTCGCACAGGCCATCGCCACTTCCGTCGCGTTGGTGAAGCCATAACGTTCAATGAACAATTTACTCCACGCTGCGCCGGTCCCGTGACCGCCAGAAAGCGTAATAGACCCCGCCAACAGCCCCATCAGCGGATCAAGCCCTAACAGGCTAGCCATGCCAATGCCGATGGCATTTTGCATCACCAACAGACCAACAACCACAATGAGGAAAATCCCCACTACGCGTCCACCGGCACGCAGGCTGGCAATATTGGCGTTCAGGCCAATGGTGGCGAAGAAAGCCAGCATTAATGGATCGCGCAAGGACATATCAAAATTAACTTCCCAGCCCATGCTTTTTTTCAACACCAGCAGAGCCAGTGCCACCAACAACCCTCCGGCAACCGGTTCTGGTATGGTGTATTTTTTCAGAAAGGAGACGGAATGGACCAACTTGCGCCCGAGCAGCAACGTCAGCGTTGCGGCAACAAGCGTTGCTAAAGTATCGAGATGAAACATAGTTACTCCTTTGTATCCGCACCACTCTTCATACTCGTCATACTTCATCGCGCAATCATAGTAAGACGAAATATGACGAGTATCGAGTCATGCTTTCCCGGTTCGAATTCTTAGCTGAAAATAAAAAAATGGCATGGATTTTAAGCAGAAAACAACCAAAAGTTATATAAAAAAGTGCATTTATCGCATTTAAATATTTAGAAGAATGATTGGCAAACGTTTGCTTTTGCCTTTCGGTCAGCTAAAATGCCCGCTTTGCTACCACGGGATTGTTTTCGATGTCTGTTTCCACCTTCGAGTCAGAAAATGCGCAACCGGTTGCGCAGACTCAAAACAGCGAACTGATTTACCGTCTTGAAGATCGTCCGCCGCTTGCTCAAACTCTGTTTGCCGCCTGTCAGCACCTGCTGGCGATGTTTGTCGCGGTAATCACGCCAGCATTGTTAATCTGCCAGGCGCTGGGTTTACCAGCACAGGACACGCAACACATTATTAGTATGTCGCTGTTTGCCTCTGGTGTGGCATCAATTATTCAAATTAAAGCCTGGGGTCCGGTTGGCTCCGGTTTGTTGTCTATTCAGGGCACCAGCTTTAACTTCGTTGCCCCGCTGATTATGGGCGGAACAGCGCTGAAGACCGGTGGTGCCGATGTTCCTACGATGATGGCGGCTCTGTTCGGCACACTGATGCTGGCAAGCTGCACCGAAATGGTTATCTCCCGCGTTCTGCATCTGGCGCGCCGCATTATTACGCCGCTGGTTTCCGGCGTCGTGGTGATGATTATTGGCCTGTCACTGATTCAGGTTGGGCTAACATCCATTGGTGGCGGTTATGCGGCCATGAGCGATAACACCTTTGGTGCACCGAAAAATCTGCTACTGGCGGGCGTGGTCTTAGCTTTAATCATCCTGCTTAATCGCCAACGTAACCCCTACTTACGCGTAGCCTCGCTGGTGATTGCGATGGCGGCAGGATATGCACTGGCGTGGTTTATGGACATGTTGCCAGAAAGCAACGAGCCGATGACGCAAGAGCTGATTATGGTGCCAACGCCGCTCTATTACGGACTTGGTATTGAATGGAGCCTGCTGCTACCACTGATGCTGGTCTTTATGATCACCTCACTGGAAACTATTGGCGATATCACAGCCACCTCCGACGTTTCCGAACAACCGGTTTCTGGCCCACTGTACATGAAACGTCTGAAAGGCGGCGTGCTGGCAAACGGCCTGAACTCGTTTGTGTCGGCGGTGTTTAACACCTTCCCGAACTCCTGCTTCGGGCAGAACAACGGTGTGATCCAATTGACCGGTGTTGCCAGTCGTTATGTCGGTTTTGTCGTGGCGCTGATGTTGATCGTGCTGGGTCTGTTCCCTGCGGTGAGCGGTTTTGTCCAACACATTCCCGAACCTGTTCTGGGCGGCGCTACGCTGGTGATGTTTGGTACTATCGCCGCATCCGGTGTGCGTATCGTTTCTCGTGAGCCACTGAACCGTCGGGCGATTCTGATTATTGCCCTGTCGCTGGCGGTCGGTCTGGGTGTTTCTCAGCAGCCACTGATTTTGCAGTTTGCCCCTGACTGGCTGAAAAATCTGCTCTCCTCCGGGATTGCCGCTGGCGGTATCACTGCCATTGTACTGAATCTGATTTTCCCGCCAGAAAAGCAGTAATTTACTCGCGGCGGTAAAATTCTTTACCGCCGTAACCACTCTCTTTCTCCATTCCTGCCTTGAGGAATGCGCGTAAATCGTGCATAACTCCCTTATGTGCATTTCACGGGATGGAAGACCATGAAATTTATTGGGAAGCTGCTTCTCTACATTTTCATCACGCTGTTAGTGGCGATAGTTGGCCTCTATTTCCTTCTGCAAACCCGCTGGGGAGCAGAGCATATCAGCGCATGGATTTCCGAGAATAGCGACTATCATCTGGCCTTCGGGGCGATGGATCACCGTTTTTCCGCGCCGTCTCATATCTTGCTGGAGAACGTCACATTCGGTCGTGATGGTCAACCCGCCACTCTGGTTGCAAAAAGTGTCGATATCGCGCTAAGTAGTCGGCAACTGAGCGAGCCACGGCATGTCGATACTATCCTGCTGGAAAACGGGACGCTGAATCTCACCGACCAGACCGCGCCGCTACCGTTTAAAGCGGATCGTTTGCAACTGCGTGATATGGCATTTAACAGTCCCAATAGCGAGTGGAATCTTAGCGCACAGCGAGTCAATGGCGGCGTCGTTCCGTGGTCGCCGGAAGCCGGTAAAGTACTAGGCTCAAAAGCACAAATTCAGTTCAGTGCTGGCTCTCTGTCGCTCAATGATGTTCCTGCCACCAATGTGTTGATTGAAGGGAATATTGATAACGATCGCGTCACACTGACTAATCTGGGTGCCGACATCGCCCGCGGGACATTAACCGGAAATGCGCAGCGTAACGCCGACGGTAGCTGGCAGGTGGAAAATCTGCGCCTGGCGGATATCCGTCTGCAAAGCGAAAAATCGCTCACCGACTTCTTTGCGCCCTTGCGCTCTGTCCCGTCATTGCAGATTGGCCGCCTGGAAGTGATCGACGCCCGCCTGCAAGGCCCGGACTGGGCGGTGACCGATCTCGATCTCAGCTTGCGCAATATGACCTTTATTAAAGATGACTGGCAGACACAGGAAGGCAAGCTGTCAATGAACGCCAGCGAGTTTATTTATGGTTCGCTGCATTTATTTGACCCGATTATAAACGCGGAATTTTCCCCGCAAGGCGTAGCACTGCGCCAGTTCACCAGCCGCTGGGAAGGGGGGATGGTCAGAACGTCAGGAAACTGGCAGCGCGATGGAAAAACGCTGATCCTCGACGATGCAGCGATTGTTGGACTGGAATATACCTTACCTAAAAACTGGCAACAGTTGTGGATGCAGCAAACTCCCGCCTGGTTAAACACTCTGCAACTGAAGAGATTCAGCGCCAGCCGCAATCTAATCATTGATATTGACCCAGCCTTCCCGTGGCAGCTCACAGCGCTGGATGGCTACGGCGCGAATCTGACACTGGTAGCCGATCATAAGTGGGGCGTCTGGAGTGGCACGGCAAATCTGAATGCTGCCGCTGCAACATTCAATCGTGTTGATGTGCGCCGCCCGTCGCTGGCGCTAACCGCCAACAGCAGCACGGTGAATATCAGCGAACTTAGCGCGTTTACCGAGAAAGGCATTCTGGAAGCCACTGCCAGCGTCTCACAAACGCCGCAGCGCCAGACCCATATCAGCCTGAACGGACGCGGTGTGCCGGTGAATATTCTGCAACAGTGGGGATGGCCAGAGTTACCGATTACGGGCGATGGCAATATTCAGCTCACTGCCAGCGGCGATATTCAGGCCGATGCACCGCTAAAACCCACGGTTAACGGACTGCTCCACGCCGTAAATGCTGAAAAACAACAAGTGACCCAAACCATGAATGCTGGCGTGGTTTCCAGTGGTGAAGTTACATCGACGGAGCCGGTACAGTAAAATCAATCTCGCCGGGTACGACACAGACGTACCCGGTATTTCTTCAACAAATTACAGCGTAATTGTCAGTTCATTCCCTTGCGGGGTCACCACCACACCCAACTCACTTTCAGCCTGCGAACCGCCTTGCAGACCATTTACTTTAGCGATATTGCGTAAGCACAGCGTCCAGTTCTTCGCTTCTCCCGTACCAGTCACAGTAATGATGTTGCCAGTACGTGCCGCTTTCAGGGTGAAGATCACCGAACCATCAGCGGCTGGGACTTCGCAGACGGCTTCACGCCCGTCTTGCAGATTAAAGAGCTGGAAGGCCGTGCCTTCGTGCCACGCATAATCGGGGCGTTGTTCATTGTTGCCCAGCCCCAGTAGGGTGTTATCACGCACATATACCGGCAGACTCTGAAAGCCGTGTTGTTGTTTATGCCAGCGGCTGCCGTCTATTTCATCGTTATGCCACAGGTGTGTCCAGCGACCTTCAGGCAAGTAGAATTGCACATCGCCAGCTTCAGTGAACACCGGCACGACCATCACGCTGCCGCCCAACATGTATTGGCGATCAAGGTAATCACAGGCCGGATCGTCCGGAAACTCCATTACCATTGCGCGCATCATCGGCGTACCCAGCGCGTTCGCACGAGCAGCTTCACGATAAAGATACGGCATCATGCGGCATTTCAGTTGCGTGAAGAAGCGCACCACATCACAGGACTCATCATCGTAGGCCCACGGCACACGATAAGATTTGCTGCCATGTAAACGGCTATGGCTGGAGAGCAAACCAAACGCGCACCAGCGTTTGTAAACGTGCGCCGGAGCGGTATTCTCAAAGCCGCCGATATCGTGGCTCCAGAAGCCAAAACCAGAAAGGCCAATAGACAAACCTCCGCGCAGGCTTTCCGCCATTGATTCGTAATTGGCGTAGCAATCACCGCCCCAGTGCACCGGAAATTTCTGCGCACCTACGGAAGCCGAGCGGGCAAACAAGACGGCTTCTTCCTCGCCAACGGTTTCCTTCAGCACGTTCCATACCAGTTCGTTGTAGATGTATGCATAATGGTTATGCATTTTCTGTGGATCACAACCGTTAAACCACTGAACGTCTGTTGGAATACGTTCGCCAAAGTCGGTCTTAAAACAATCGACACCCATCGCGATCAGACCTTTCAGTTTATCGGCGTACCATTTGCAGGCATCCGGATTAGTAAAGTCATAAATCGCCAGCCCTGGCTGCCATTTATCCCATTGCCATAGCGAGCCGTCCGTGCGTTTGAGTAAATAGCCTTTCTCTTGTAACTCCTTAAAGACTGGAGATTTCTGCCCAATATAGGGGTTAATCCAGACGCAGATTTTCAGCCCTTTTGCTTTCAGGCGGCGGATCATGCCTTCCGGGTCCGGAAAGGTCAGCGGATCCCACTCAAAATCGCACCATTGGAAGGCTTTCATCCAGAAACAGTCAAAGTGGAAAACATGCAGCGGCAGATTGCGTTCCGCCATACCGTCGATAAAACTGTTAACCGTCGCTTCGTCGTAGTTAGTGGTAAATGAAGTGGTTAACCACAGACCGAAGGACCACGCGGGCGGCAGCGCCGGACGGCCGGTAAAACGGGTATAACGATCAAGTACCGCTTTCGGCGTCGGGCCGTCGATAACAAAGTATTCGAGGTATTCACTCTCCACGCTGAACTGCACTTTGGAGACTTTCTCCGATCCCACTTCAAAAGAGACGCATTGGGGATGATTGACCAGTACACCATAACCACGGTTAGTCATGTAGAACGGGATATTTTTATACGCCTGTTCAGTACTTGTGCCGCCATCCCGGTTCCAGGTTTCTACCGTCTGACCATTGCGCACCAGGGCAGTAAAACGCTCTCCCAGCCCGTAAACCGTTTCACCGACGCCAAGATCCAGCCGCTCAAACATATAATTTCGTTGATTATTAGTGTCCTGCACATAGCCATTATTTTTCACCTGGCTACCGGTAATACGTTCGCCATTACGCAGAAAATCCAGTGACCAGAACTCACCTTTACTGACACGCGCGCTTAAGTTGCCACTTTTAAACTCAGCGTAACTTTCTGTGTTTTCGATTGTGACATTCGCGTCCTGCAAAATATTGAGCGGATAATGAGGGCCGTTCTCCAGCGCCCCCTGAAAATGCTCAATCCGTACACCGACAATACCTTCCTGTGGGGAGAAAAAACGCAGCGTAAATAAAGGCGTGTCAAGCTGCCAGGTACGTTCACGCACATCACGGGGGGCAGCATAGATCACCATTTCATTACCCTGCTGTTCAACCTCGAACACCTGAAGCGGGTGAATCAAATTGAGGCCAGGTTGAATCAACCAGTTTCCATCGCTAATTTTCATTGCCGTTCCTTAGTTCTGCACTTCTTGAGAGGTGAATTGCTGCTGGCAACGGCGTTTGCCCTGAGCCAACTGTTCCATAACGGTTTTCAGATTGTGCGTTGTGAGAGAATAGTAGCGTTTAGCGACAATCGCGCTCAGCAAATAACAGATCGCCGGAACAATCGTGAATAGCGCGATAATGATGCTAATTGTGGCGCTGTTCTGCGCTTTTTCTGCTGCATCATATCCACCGTAAGCCAGCATCCATCCGATAAGTGCGCCTCCGAAGGCCAACCCCAGTTTGAGCACAAACAGCGTGCCAGCAAAACTGATCCCGGTGAGTCGTTTACCATTACACCACTCGCCGTAGTCAACGGTATCGGACATCATTACCCACTGGATAGGTGTCACCAGTTGATGCAACACACCAATCACGAAGATGAAGACAAACATGGTGATGCTGGCCTGCATGGGAACGAAGAACATCGCGAGGCTAATCACGGCCAGCAGGGCGTTCGTCCACCAGAAGACAGAGACTTTACATTTCCAGTCGGTCAGTGGTTTTGCCAGTGCGGAACCAATCAGGTTACCCACGCAATAAGTAGTGAGAAAAGCGACAAACACTTCCGGCGTACCCAGAATCCACGTGACGTAATACATCATCGCCCCACCACGTACACACACCGCCAGAATATTAAAAATGGTGAGAATACCGACAATACGCCACTGGTCGTTTTGCCAGATATCACGTAAATCTTCCCGCATAGGCGTCGTCGTAGGTGGCGCTTCAACGCGTTCTTTAGTGGTGAAGAAACAGAAAGCCAGCATCATAAATGCCACCACGGAAAGCACCGCGATGCCGCCCTGGAAACCGAGTGGTTTATTATCACCACCAATTAAATTAACCAGCGGCATCATCAGCACAGTGGAGAGCATGCCTCCCGCGGTCGCCAGCACAAAACGCCAGGATTGCAGCGAGATACGCTGAGTCGGGTCATTGGTAATTACACCACCCAATGCGCAGTAAGGGATATTGACGACGGTATAAAGTAAGGTAAGTAGGGTATAAGTAATTGCTGCATAGATCATTTTACCGTTCATACTGAGATCTGGCGTGCTATATGCCAGTACACAGACCACACCAAATGGCAGTGCGCCAAACAGTACCCACGGTCGAAATTTACCCCAGCGAGAGCGCGTTCGATCGGCCAGCAACCCCATGCAAGGATCGGAAATCGCATCCAGTGCACGAGCGACCAAAAACATGGTTCCGACAAATCCGGCAGGAATACCAAAAATATCGGTGTAAAAGAACATCATATATAACATTACGTTATCGAAGATAATGTGGCTGGCGGCATCTCCCATGCCATAACCAATTTTCTCTTTAACGGACAACACTTCACTCTTCATCTGCTTTTCCTTGATGCTATGGGGGTGCTGAGACCGATAAAGAGTTTTGTAAACCATCCCTGCCAGAGTGAATATTTCGATATCTGGTTATTAATTTATGATTCTTGTTTTATGTGATCGTGGTAGCGATAAACCTACCCATATATCATTGGAATATATGATATTTATGTTAATTATAATGGGTTAGTGATAAAGCTTTGCGCATATTGCCCGGAAAAAAATGAACCAGGGGATGTAGAAACTCAAGGAAGTAGCTATAATGCGCCCCGCCTCCATGTAGCAATCGAGGCGCGGAAGATCGTCGTCTCCGGTGAGGCGGCTGGACTTCAAATCCAGTTGGGGCCGCCAGCGGTCCCGGGCAGGTTCGACTCCTGTGATCTTCCGCCAATTTGCCTCTTCTGAACTCTCCCGACATTCACAAAACCTCTTCTATTTCCTTATATACCAGGTTTTATTTGTATCCTGTGCCCCGTCCTGAATAGCGTTATTTTTGGGGTATCAGGTTAGTTACTGGCGCACATCCCCCTGGATGATGGATTCGTCAAAAGCCGGAGGATGTCATGGCACTCGATTACCAGAAAGGCAGTGGGCATATCACATTCAAGCGGCTGGATCTGGTGGGTAAGATGAATGACATGGTGGCGAAGCACTATCCGTCAGCGTTATCAGCAAAATAACACTGTTCATATGCGGTTCTCTGGCATACTACGTGAGTTATAGCATTGCGGATTTGATTCTAACGGAGGCGGCATGTCAGACAAAGACTTAACCCAGTCCCCAGAAGGCGAATTTATTATGTTTGCCAGCGGTGACGGAGAAGTGCGTGTTGAATGTCGCTTTGAACAAGAAACACTCTGGCTCCCTCAGGCAACCATCGCAAACCTTTATCAGATCACTCCTCAGGCCGTCACGCAGCACATTAAAGCGATCTATGAAGAAGGCGAACTTGACCAAAACGCAACCTGTAAGTCTTACTTACAAGTTCAACAGGAAGGTAACCGCCAGGTAAGTCGCAACAAGCTACATTACAGCCTGCCTGTAATACTCGCTGTTGGCTATCGCGTTCGCTCGCCTCGCGGCACTCAATTCCGTCAGTGGGCAACGCAGACGCTTCAGGAATACCTGATCAAAGGTTTTGTGATGGACGATGAGCGACTGAAGAATCCCCCTGTCGGTTCATCGGTTGTGCCCGACTATTTTGATGAGATGCTCGAACGTATCCGCGATATTCGCGCCAGCGAGCGCCGGGTATATTTGCGGGTGCGGGAGATCTTTGCATTAGCTGCTGACTATCAGCCTTCGTTAAAAGAAACCACGCAATTTTTTCAAACCATCCAGAACAAACTGCATTTTGCCTGTACCGGGCATACCGCTGCTGAACTCATTCATCTGCGTGCCGATGCCAGCCAGCCGCATATGGGGCTGACCAGCTATAAAGGTGAAGAGGTGCGTAAGAGCGACGTGACGGTGGCAAAAAATTATCTCACCCAGGATGAAGTCAGCGAGCTTAATCGCGTGGTTAACATGTGGCTGGACTTTGCCGAGGATCAGGCCCGTCGTCGTCAACAGGTCTTTTTGCGCGACTGGCAGGATAAGCTGGATCAGTTCCTGCAATTTAATGACCGTGAGGTTCTACACGGCGCGGGTAAAATCAGTAAGAAAATGGCCGATGAAAAAGCGCAGACGGAGTATGTTCAGTTTGCCAAACAACAACGGTGCTTAAAAGAGGCCGAAGGCGAGAAGGATATTGCCGCTTTGCTACAGTGGAATAAAGAGTCGAAAAAGTAGCTCAGAATGCCCCCAACTCCATATGCAAAACCATTTGGGGATACTTATGGGGGTTACTCATTTATCCAATTCAAAATATGAATATTAAATCAATAAATTAACCATCAAATACGACCCCGATAATCTTCCGCCAATTTGCCTCTTCTGAACTCTCCCGACATTCACAAAACCTCTTCTATTTCCTTATATACCAGGTTTTATTTGTATCCTGAGGTCAACCGACTTCAACCTGCGGCACGTTATTTTTGGGGGGTCATTGGGGGTATCTTACCTGACTGATCTGGCCGCAATCACCGGGAAATCCTGTTCCCCGATGCTGCTTCATATCGACCTGGCTTTACCTGCGCTAATGAAACAACGGGAGCTGAAGCTGGCATTCCCTGGGATTTCTGGCTTACTACTGCGCCTGTTTTTCAACAAATCAACAGCAAGCAGGAGAGATCGTCCCCGGTATTGATCATGTCGATCGCTTTATCCATCCGCTGATTGATAATTGGCGAATGCAAGGTTTTCTCAGCAAGGCTCGCCACAATCTTCAGCACCGTTGCCTCATCTGGAGTGACTTCCAGCGATATCACACTCAGCAAATGCTTTGTATAGAAATAGTCGAGGATCAAACGGTAAACCTGGCGCATAACCGTTGAGAAATCAGCCTCAGGAAAATGGCTGTGGTAAATTTTGTAGGTCAGTAAATTGCGCAATACATGCGGAGCGCTGAGGATAGATTCCTGGCAAAGCTGCTGCCACTGCTTGTCCAGAACTGCAAACTTGTCAGCCAGAACCTGCTTATCCGGGCTGTTTGCTACGTCTAAATACACTGCCATCTTTCGATGCGCATCAGCAATAATACGATCCCTGCTGCTCTTATTCGCGACAAGCGAACCCAATACCGTCAGCGCACGCACCTTCAATCCCACCGACTCCGTAGGCGTTGATTGACTCATCAGGCTAATACCTGCCGCCAGCTCGCTTAATAACTCCTGATGGTACTGTTCAGCCTGCACAAAATAGCGGTGCAGATCGAACTCAATACGCTGTAGGTAAACCATAAACTGTGCCAGCGCCATCAGATTCTCTTCAACGTTCAACGATGGCGACTGCAGGAGGTGCCAGGCAAAGAGATGCACAATCTGGTGGATCTGATTAACCGGCTGCCTGGCAGTGAAGGGGGTTTTCGCCTTCGCCAACAGCTCATCCTGTTCGTGCACTAACATGCTGTCGGCATCAAACAATACCAGTCGGGCTACTTCTGGACATGAGAGCACCATCGAATGGCGAGTTGTATCCGCGTAGTGCCTTTTGTTACGTGGATAAGTAGAACAGGTTTCTGAAAGCGCTTCTTCTCCCAGATCGCGATGAACCAGGCAGAGTTTATTTTCATCGAGAAACGGACACTGCCCCTGCGCGTCCAGTTTGATTATCGAATAGCGGCTTTTACCATTTCGCACCCGTAATAGATTCTCTTTCGCCAACTGGGCAATTTTCGGGTGTTGTTCGTTGAGGTAAGTATGATGGGTTTTCTTGTCGATGTGTATATTCCATCCCTGACAGCAGGAAATCAGGCAGTTGGGACCGACGCAGGAAAACTTCTTCACAAACTCGGGGGTTATTACTTTATGGATTTGCATAGCATTCTTCGCGTTTAAAAAGCGAACAGTAGCACGCTGTCAAAAAAAAGTGATAACGCCATAACATGACAGTTTAACAAGCATTTCACTGGTTTTATAAATATGCCTTGCACGAACACGGCCATCCTCGCCATTTTTGCTATCATGCCTGCAACATAAACGACAAAACAGTATGCAGAGGAAAATATGAGTTCCACCAGAAAGGGAATGCTGAACGTTCTAATTGCCGCCGTTTTGTGGGGGAGTTCAGGGGTCTGCGCACAATACATCATGGAGCAAAGCCAGATGTCATCGCAGTTTCTTACCATGACGCGACTGATATTTGCCGGGTTTATTCTGCTGACACTCTCATTTGTCCACGGCGATAAAGTCTTCTCAATCATTAGAAATCATAAAGATGCCATCAGCCTGCTGATTTTTTCCATCGTTGGCGCGCTGACCGTCCAGCTTACTTTCTTACTGACCATCGAAAAATCCAATGCCGCTACAGCAACGGTGCTGCAATTTTTATCACCAACGATTATCGTGGCCTGGTTCTCACTAGTACGTAAATCACGCCCCGGCATTCTGGTATTTACCGCGATTTTGACCTCTCTCGTGGGCACCTTTTTGTTGGTCACCCACGGTAATCCGACATCGTTATCGATCTCTCCCGCCGCGCTGTTCTGGGGGATAGCTTCAGCCTTCGCTGCCGCATTCTATACAACATACCCCTCAACGCTCATTGCCCGTTACGGCACGCTGCCCGTCGTTGGCTGGAGTATGCTCATTGGTGGTCTGATCCTGCTACCTTTTTATGCCGGGCAAGGAACAAATTTCGTGGTTAATGGCAGCCTGATCCTGGCGTTTTTCTATCTGGTGGTAATTGGAACTTCACTGACCTTTAGTCTGTATTTGAAGGGCGCACAGTTAATTGGCGGGCCGAAAGCCAGCATTTTGAGTTGCGCAGAACCGTTAAGTAGCGCGCTGCTTTCTTTGCTGTTACTGGGGATCACCTTCACATTACCAGACTGGTTAGGGACACTATTGATTCTTTCATCAGTAATATTAATTTCTGTAGATTCCCGCCGCCGCGCCAGAAAAATTTAACTATCCAGCGCGGTACGGTTGATGATTACCAGCCCGGCACCGCGCCACCGTTAAAGATAGTTTCTGCCGCTTTAGCCACTTCCGGTGATTGATAAGATTGCAAAAATTCCTTCACATTTTCTGCATCCTTATTATCTGCCCGCGCCACCAGAATATTCACATACGGCGAATTTTTATCTTCAATAAAAACGCTGTCATGCACCGGGGAAAGCCCGGTTTGCTGAATATAAGTCGTGCTGATAATTGCCACATCCACTTTCGGATCATCCAGCACTCGCGGTAATTGTGCCCCTTCCAGCTCCATTATCTGCAAATGGCGCGGGTTCCCGGTAATATCCAGCGCCGTTGGCAGTAAACCTTTTCCCTCTTGCAGGGTGATCAGTTTCTCTTTTTGCAGCAGTAACAGCGCACGACCCAGATTGGTCGGATCATTCGGAATTGCTACTGTCGCCCCATCTTCTAGCTGATCGACCGTTTTGATTTTTTTCGAATAACCAGCCATCGGGAAGACAAAGGTATTTCCCACCGCCACCAGCTTGTAACCATGAGCCTGATTATCCTGTTCAAGGAAAGGGCGATGCTGGAAAACGTTGGCATCCAGTTCACCATGATTTGTTGCATCATTAGGCAGCAATGAGCCACTAAATCCTACCAGTTCAACCTCAAGGCCATACTTCTCTTTGGCCACTTTTTTAGCGACTTCCGCCACATCCTGTTCAGCACCGTTAATTACGCCAACTTTAATGTGTTTTGTATCGCTGCTTTGCTGGTCGCAGCCTGCCAGCAAGATCCCCGCCAGTAATAATGCAGCCCCTGTCCGTAGATGATGTGTTGTCAGTTTCATTTTTTATCCTTTTATTAATGATTACCTGACTATAGCGGTAAGGTCGCTGCGGTTTAAAAAACGAAACGCTATCGATAAGAATAAAAAGGAATAAAAGAGGCATATAAGGTCTGGCACTTCTTACTGACTACACAAGCGCGTTTCGTACAGCATGATGAGAGCGAATAAAGCAAACTACACTTATGCTTTATTCGATGCGCATTTGTAAGAGGTTGAATCCATGAAATCAACGACACTACTGCTTATTTTCACCGTTTTTACTGTGCCAGATATCGTATACGCCGAGTCACCTTTTAGCTCATTACAATCCGCAAAAGAGAAAAATACGGTATTGCAGGATTTGCGGAAAATTTGCACCCCACAGGCTTCATTGTCAGATGAAGCATGGGAAAAGTTAATGTTGTCAGATGAAGGCAATAAACAACACATACGCGAAGCCATCGTGGCGATGGAGCGTAATAATCAGAATAACTACTGGGAAGCGTTGGGTCGGGTAGAATGCCCGGATATGTAAGAGTGGCAATGACCTCTGACTAACGCCTCTTTAACCTGACATCAGGATTTCTTCATTTTCACCTTTGCGGTAACCAACAGTGCGGTAAGCAACATCAACGTACCGGACAATATTAACGGCGAAGTCAGGCCAATGTTATCCAACGCATAACCGCCGATTGCCGCGCCACAGGTATTGGCAAGCTGAATAACGGCCACCTGAATAGACCCGGCTTTTTCTGCTTGATCAGCCAGTGAGCGGGTGATCCACGTTGACCAGCCAACGGGAATTAAAGCAAAGGTCAGCCCCCAGATAATCGCCACGCCGGTAGCAACAATTTTATCGCTTCCCCACAACACCAGTATCAGCGCGCTAAAGGCGAGCACTAACGGTGCGCCCGCTAAGGCCAGTTTTACCGAACGTTTAAGAATGATCGACGAAAGCGATGTACCGACAAAGCTGGCGAGACCAAAACTCAGCAGTACCAGCGTTAAGCCATCTACGCCGAATCCCGCCAGATTCATATACACAGGGCGAATATAAGTGAAGAAAGCGAATTGCCCCGCAAAGGACATAAAGATAGCGATCATCCCGGCCATCACCCCCGGACGCTGCAACAGGCGGAAGGTATTTTGCTTCTGATGTGACGGTTCGCCAGGCAGTGAGGGCAATGATTTAATAATCCAGAAAATACACAGAACGCCCATCACTGCCGCCGCGTTAAAGACATTGCGCCAGCCGATAAGCTCGCCTAAAAAGCTGCCTAACGGCGCGGCAATCACCAGCGCGATAGAAACGGCACCGAAGATCACCGACAGAGCCTTCGGCACCATTCGAGGCGGCACCAGCCGCATGGTCAGCGACGCTGACATTGCCCAGAACCCACCCAGCGCCAGTCCCAGACAAGCGCGGCCGATTAACAACATCCTGAAGGAACTGGCAAAGGAAACCAGCAAGCAAGAGAGCGTCAGCAAAACGGCAAACAAAATAACAACGTAGCGACGGTCAGTGGCCTGAATTGTCTGGGTAATAAACAAACTGGCAAACATCGCTACAAAGGCGGTAACAGTCACCGATTGTCCGGCAACCCCTTCCGAAATACCTAAATCCTGAGCCATTGGCGTCAATAAACTGACAGGCAAAAACTCAACGATAATCAGGCAAGCGACGCAAAACGCCACCGAGAAAACGGCTGACCAGTTCGGTCGGCTGATGGCACCCGCGCCGCGGTTTTCTGTAATAAATTCACTCATGGTGTTACTCGAGGCATGTTTCAGGGGAAAAGCCGACCACTTTAACATTGAAATGTGTGATGCATTTAACGTTTTTGCAACTTTTACGGTGTCGCATGAGGTAGGGGTAAGATTGAAACGGAACAAGACAAAGATTGCCGGATGCGGCGTGAACGCCTTATCCGTACTCGGTCTGTAGGCCTGATAAGACGCGCCAGCGTCGCATCAGGCAAAGCGGTTTTAATGCAGCCAGTGAACGCCCTCAGTAGGCTGAAAAAACGCGTTATAGCGCATCTGGAAAGCGGTAATTTCCTGCATTTCAGGCTCTGTCTCTCGTAGAAAACCCAGCGCCAGCCTCACCTGTGCATCGGTAATGGGTGCGGCGAGACGGGCTTTTTGCAAAATTCGATGCCACTGATGCAGGTTCTGTTCACTGCCATCGACAATGACAATTTGCCAGATGAGCAACACCTGCGCGGCGTTTTGTAAGTGCGACTCATCCGGGCGATGCAGATAACGTAAAAATTCGTCACCGGCTAATTTTCCCATCTGATCGACCATCGATTCGACAGGCACCACGTCAATATTCAGCCGATCGCTCAGGCGGCGAATCGCTTTTCTGGCCCCGGATGTCAGCACCCGAAAACCAACCACAAACACCACCGCCAGCGTGGCAAGCATTATCCAGATCATGAGTTCTCCTGCGTAAACGGCACTCATGATATCTGGAAACACTTATCAGATACTAATCCACCAGGATGATTTTCAACGCAAATAGCGCCGCTACCACCACCACACACAGGTTCAGATCGCGCCAGCGCCCGGTGCACACTTTCATGATGCAGTACGACATAAAGCCCAGCGCGATACCTTCAGTAATTGAAAAGGTAAAAGGCATCATTACCGTGGTAATAAATGCGGGCACCGATTCGGTAAAATCATCCCAGTTAACGCGCGCCAGACTTGAAGTCATCAACACACCAACAAAGATTAACGCCCCGGCGGTTGCGTAAGGAGGAACCATCGCCACCAGCGGCGAGAAAAACATAACCAGCAGGAACATAACGCCGACCACTACCGCAGTCAGCCCCGTGCGACCACCGACCGCCACACCAGAAGTACTTTCAATATAGGCGGTAACAGAAGAGGTGCCGATAAACGCGCCAGCCACCGAACTGACGCTATCGACATACAGCGCCTTATTCATATTCGGGAATTTACCGTGGCTATCTATTAAGCCAGCTTTATCAGTTACGCCAATTAATGTTCCTGATGAATCAAATAGGTTGATCAACATAAAGGAGAAAATGATACCGGCCAGTTCAAGCGACAATGCTCCGCTCAAATCAACTTCACCAATAACACCGCTAATATCAGGTGGAATGGAATAGATGCCGCTAAAATGAACATCACCAAAAAATAATCCACAGCAGGAAGTAACAACAATAGAAACCAACACCGCGGCGTGAAAATTACGTGATGACAACACGGTTATAATAAAAAAACCTAAAATACCCAACAACACACCATGAGAACTTAAATCACCAATCATCACCAGCGTATCTTTATTGGCGACAATAACACCGGTGTTTTTTAATCCCATTAAGGCAATAAATAACCCGATGCCACTGGTGATACCAATACGTAAACTTAACGGAATGTTAGATATCATCCAGTAACGTATACGAAAAAGCGTGAGCAAAAATAGCCCTATTGCGCCCCAGAATATAGCGCCCATACCGGTCTGCCAGGAGATGCCCATTGCCCCCACCACCACAAACGCAAAGAAGGCATTCAGCCCCATTGCTGGAGCCAGCGCTACGGGTAAGTTAGCAAATATCCCCATCGCAATGCTGCCGATACCGGCAATCAGACAGGTGGTGACAAACACCACTTTCGGATCCATTTGCGCCGCACCGAGAATTTGCGGGTTAACGAAAACGATGTACACCATGGTTAAAAAAGTGGTCATCCCTGCAATCAATTCTGTGCGGACGGTGGTCCCATGTTGCGGCAGTTTAAATAATCGCGAAAGCGTCCCTGATTCATTACTCACGTAATCGATATTTTCATTATTCATTTTTTTGTCCATTGAAGGAGATTTAATTTCTTGCTTTTGTAAAACAAATGACAACAACGGTTCAGTGATAATTATCACATTTCAATTGCACATTAATGGATATTCTTTAATAATCTCGCGACGTTTCTTTATGATAAATAATAATCAAACTGATAAAATCAAAATGAGAAAAACATGAATAATTCTATTAGCCATAAATTTCATCACATTAGTCGGGGCGAATACCAGGAATTGTTAGCCGTATCCCGTGGAAAAGCCGTTGCCGATTATATTATTGATAATGTCTCTATTCTGGATCTGATCAATGGCGGAGAAATTTCCGGCCCGATTGTGATTAAAGGGCGTTACATTGCCGGTGTTGGCGCAGAATACGCCGACGCTCCGGCTTTGCATCGAATTGATGCTAACGGCGCAACGGCAGTGCCGGGGTTTATTGATGCTCACCTGCATATTGAATCCAGCATGATGACGCCAGTCACCTTTGAAACCGCCACCCTGCCGCGTGGCCTGACAACCGTCATTTGCGACCCTCATGAAATCGTCAACGTCATGGGTGAAGCCGGATTCGCCTGGTTTGCCCGCTGCGCTGAACAGGCAAGGCAGAATCAGTATTTGCAGGTCAGTTCTTGCGTTCCCGCCCTGGAAGGCTGCGATGTAAACGGCGCCAGTTTTACCCTCGAACAGATGCTCACCTGGCGGGATCATCCGCAGGTTACCGGTCTGGCCGAGATGATGGACTATCCAGGCGTGATTAGCGGCCAAAATGCGCTACTCGATAAACTGGACGCGTTTCGCCATCTGACGCTGGACGGTCACTGTCCCGGTTTGGGTGGTAAAGAACTTAACGCTTATATTGCTGCGGGTATTGAAAACTGCCACGAAAGTTATCTGCTGGAAGAAGGTCGCCGGAAATTACAACTCGGTATGTCGTTGATGATCCGCGAAGGGTCCGCCGCCCGCAATCTCAATGCACTGGCACCGTTGATCAACGAATTTAACAGCCCGCAATGCATGCTCTGTACCGATGACCGTAACCCGTGGGAAATTGCCCATGAAGGGCATATCGACGCCTTAATCCGCCGCCTGATCGAACAACACAATGTGCCGCTGCATGTGGCATATCGTGTAGCCAGTTGGTCGACGGCGCGTCATTTTGGTCTTAATCATCTCGGTTTACTGGCACCAGGCAAACAGGCCGATATCGTTCTGCTAAGTGACGCGCGTAAGGTCACAGTACAACAGGTACTGGTGAAAGGCGAACCGATTGACGCACGAACCTTACAGGCACAAGAGTCGGTAAGACTGGCGCAATCTGCCCCGCCGTATGGCAATACCATTGCCCGCCAGCCAGTTTCCGCCAGCGACTTTGCGCTGCAATTTACTCCCGGAAAACGCTATCGTGTCATTGACGTTATTCATAACGAACTGATTACGCACTCCCGCTCCTGCGTTTACAGCGAAAACGGTTTTGATCGCGATGATGTGTGCTTTATTGCCGTGCTTGAGCGCTACGGGCAACGACTGGCTCCGGCCTGTGGTTTGCTCGGCGGCTTTGGCCTGAACGAAGGCGCGATGGCGGCGACGGTCAGCCATGACAGCCATAATATTGTGGTGATCGGTCGTAGCACCGAAGAAATGGCGCTGGCGGTGAATCAGGTTATTCAGGACGGCGGTGGGCTTTGCGTAGTACGTAACGGTCAGGTACAGAGCCACCTGCCGTTGCCCATTGCCGGGCTGATGAGCACCGACACAGCACAGTCACTGGCGGAACAAATTGACGCATTGAAAGTCGCCGCCCGTGAATGTGGTCCACTACCGGATGAACCGTTTATTCAGATGGCATTTCTTTCCCTGCCAGTGATCCCCGCGCTGAAACTGACCAGCCAGGGTTTGTTTGATGGCGAGACGTTTTCCTTCACTACGCTTGAGATCGCGGAATAAAAAAAGCCCGGCATCATGCCGGGCAAAAGTCACCAGTTACGTTTATGCCACTGTCAACTGCTGAATTTTTTTCTCGCGGCGGATTTTGCGTTCTTCCATCACCGCGACTATCGCCATCAGGCAGATACTGCCAATTGCGGCGATATCCAGCGCGGCGAAGGTTCCAGCCCAGCCGGTAAGGCCGAATACCGGAGTACCATCGGCAATCATCCCCAGACCTAACTTGGCAAAGCTGTCACCAATCAGGTAGGCGAAGGTGCCTTTAATCCCGTCGGCAGCGCCGATCGCTTTTTTCGGTACAAAGCCAACAGCCGCCACGCCAATCAACAGTTGCGGACCAAATACCAGGAAACCTAATGCAAAGAGAGAAGCCAGGTAGATGTATTGATTGCTGGCGTGCTGATACACACCGAGTGTCGCGATAATCAGTGCCAGCGCGATGCAGGCCACCAGGCCACGGCGACCATTCGCCAGGTCGGAGAGCCAGCCCCACAGCAGCGTACCGACCAGTGCGCCTGCTTCAAACAGCGTAAAGCCCTGAATCGCTACCGCTTTAGAGAGTTTGAGTTCCTGGAAAGCGTAGACGGTTGACCACTGGTCGATACCAATACGCACCACGTACAGGAAGATGTTGGCGAAGCACAGCAGCCAGATCACTTTGTTTTTCAAAACATATTCGACAAAGATCTGCCACTTGGTCATATCCGTGGATTCCGTCTCTTTGTCCTCTTCGCTGATCTCTTCACCGAACAGTTCTTCGGCTTTGCCAAGACCATAAGCTTCAGGGGAGTCACTTCCGTAACGCAGACCGATAAAACCGACAATCAGTGCAATAATCGACGGGAAAATAAACATGCCAATCACGTGGCCATCGAACAGGTAATTTGCGCCGAACAGCGCCACACCCGCCGCACCCGCGCCGCCGAGGTTGTGGGAAATGTTCCAGAAACCGAGGAACGTCCCGCGCTTACGACGCGGCGTCCATTTGGTGATGGTGGAGTAACTGCACGAACCGCCGGTGCTCTGGAAAAAGCCGCTTAAGGCGTAGAAAGCAATCATCAGGAACAGGCTAACCGAGCCGCTGCCCATACTGGCACTGAACCCCAGCATACAAATGGCTGAAAGGATCAGCATGAATGGCAGGAACTGCTTAGTATTTTTGCCGTCAGCGTAATAGGAAACCAGCGTTTTACCCACGCCATAGGTGATGGAGAAGCCCAGTCCTATCATCCCCAACTGCGTCATGCTCAGCCCGTAGGTGGAGATCATGTCGTTCTGCGCAATGTTAAAGTTCTTACGAATCAGGTACATCGTCAGGTAGCCAATAAAGACCACCAGGTAGGATTGCATGAACGGTTTGAACCACATTTTGCGCCGCACTTCGAGCGGAAGATCCAGAGTCGGCTTGCGAACCTGGTTGAGGAAAGCCAGCATGGGTTACTCCTGAAATGAATACCTGCGTGAGGTATTCATTGTAAAAATCAGCAGCAAATCAGGCCTGGGATAGCGTCCAGGCAAAACCAGGAAAATTTCTTAGTTTTGCCGGATATGAAGTAAAAAGGTGAGATGCATCACGCTTCGCGTGGTGCCTGAGCATTCAAAAAGGGCAGTAACAGCAGCGCCGAAATCCCGGCGGCGATAGCGATAACCACAAAAAAACCGCTCCAGTGCCAGGTATCGAGCACTTTCGCCAGCGGCCAACCGGCGAGCGATGCCCCAAGATAAGCAAACAAGCCGACAAACCCCGTCGCTGCCCCTGCCGCCTCTTTGTGAGAACACTCTGCCGCTGCCATGCCGATTAACATCTGCGGGCCAAAAACAAAAAAGCCAATGGTGAAAAAGCAGGTCGCCTGCATCACGTAACTGGCAAACGGCATCAGCCACAGCGAGCCGACAGAAAGCAAAATCCCCGCGGCGAATATCAAATTCATCGGCCCACGGTTACCGTTAAACAGTTTGTCCGATCCCCAGCCTGCAACCAGCGCACCGATAAATCCGCCCAGTTCAAACATGGTTACCGCGGTATTCGCCGTCACCAAATCGACGCCCAGCGTCTCGGACATGTACAAGTTGCCCCAGTCGTTAATCGCTGCACGAACCACGTAAACCAGCACGTAGCAGAACGAAAGCAGCCAGATGTATGGATTCAGCAACACATATTTGGTGAGGATCTCTTTACGTGTCAACCCCGCCCCTTCCTGTTGCTGGGCTACCTCCAGTGCGTCATGCCGCCATTCTCCGACCGCCGGTAAACCTAACGCCTGCGGGCGGTCGCGTAGCCGCCAGCAGAGAAAAACCCCCACTATAATGGCTAAACTTCCGGCAATCATCATCCCGATACGCCAGCTATAATGCAGCGCAACTGCCGCCATCACGATGGGGATCAACGCACCGCCAACGTTATGTGCCGTATTCCACAGCGCCCACCAACCGCCACGCTCGGTACGTGAATACCAGGCAGTTAACAGACGCGCACAAACCGGCGACCCCCAACCCTGGAAAAAGGCGTTCAACACCCAGAGCACGGCAAACGCCCATAGCGAAGTGGAAAATCCAAACAGAATGTTGATGATGCCAGTCGCGATAAGCCCAATCCCCATAAAATAACGCGCATTTGAGCGGTCGCTGACAATGCCGGAGACAAACTTCGACAAACCGTAGGTGATATAAAACAGGGTTGCTAACAGGCCAATATCGCTACGACTTAGCACGCCGGTAGCAAGGATTTCCGGCATAGCGGCGTTAAAACTTTTACGCGTGAAATAAAACAGCGCATAACCTAACCAGATGGTCAACAAAATATGCCGACGCCAGTAGCGGTAGCAGGCATCAATTTCACGTTTATCACTCATCAGCGGCGCGTCGGCAGGCGCTTTCAGAAACTGCAACATCATCAAGCCTTAGACATAACGTTGGGGGAGAGAGACACTGACGCGTGTGCCGTGCAGACAGGAGATGGTTAAGGTGCCGCCCAGCGCCGTCACGCGCTCACGCATTCCGGTGAGGCCAAAACCGTGTTGCCCTGAGTCTGGCGGCAAACCGCTACCATCGTCTTCAATCACCAGCATTAACCGCTCATCCTGCTGCCAGCCTTGCAGCGTGACCGCACTGGCATCGGCATGTTTCACAATGTTGTTCAGCCCTTCCTGGCAGACACGAAACAGCGTTACTCGCTGGTTTTCACTTAACGCCGATTCATCTATCCGCCATTCGAGATGACTGATAATACCGCGCCCCTCCAGTTCCATTTCTCGCATCAGTGAACGGATGGCCTGCTCAAGAGTGAGGTCATCCAACTGACGTGGGCGTAACCGCCCTAACAAGCGGCGCACCGCGTCGTAAACGCCCAGCGACAGTTGTTCGATTAGCTGCCCACTCTGCTTCACACTGGCGTTATCCGCTGCCAATCGCTGAACAATGCCCGCCTGGGTGCGAATAGCGGTGATGGTCTGGCCGATATCATCGTGCAGTTCACGCGCTACGTCGCGGCGCACGCTCTCTTCGGTTTCCAGCAAACGTTCGGCAAGATGCTGATTGCGCGCCAGTTCCTTTTGCAGCGACTGGTTAAGCTCGCGCAGTCGCTGAATACCTGCACCAAGCAACAAGCCTGTAAGGCTTTGCACCAGCAGCGAGAGCAATAAATCCACCGGATGATCATGCCATGTCTGGCTGGCAATCAACGCAATGGCGTTCATCAGCGTCGCAATCAGCGCTCCTTGCCAGCCATAGTGCCAGGCCAGGGCAATAATCGGCAGCGCCAGGCAGAATGGCGTAAAGCGCGACAGTTCGTTCGGCAGCCCCAGTTGCAGCCAGAGACTGATAACAAACAGCAGCAAGTACCAGACCAGATGGCGTCCACGCCAGTTTATCGGCTGAGAAACCAGCGACGGCCCCAGCGGTAGCCAGGTGTTATTCGCCAGGTAATGCCAGAACACGAGACAAACAGGAGCCAGCGTCAGACCGCCAGTTAAGGTCAATAACAGCGCGTTCCACGACTCGTTTCCATACCTGTGCCAAAGCCAGGGCAGTGACTGTAACAACGCTGCCGCCGTCAACGCTGCTCCTTGTAACAGCAACGTGCGCCAGTCACGCTGATGGCGATAGCGAGAAATCAACGCCACGGGCAGTAACGTCAGTAAACTACCGATCATCAATAACGGAAAATGCGTTAACCCAACCGCCTGCATCAACCAGTAAATCAGCAACCATTCCGCGCCCAGCAATACGGGCCAGTATCCGCGCGGGCATTGCAACATCAGTCCCAGCCGCAAGCCAAACGGGAACAGCAGCACAGCCAGCTCCGGGCGTTCAACCAAATGCAGGCTGATACTCCACAGGCAAAACCACGCGGCAGAGAAAATAAAAAAGCAGGCTATAACGGTAATTAAGCGGGAAAAAAACGTCTTCATCACCAGCCATCAAACATACGGCGAGCCAGTTCAACGTCGTTACTGACGCCCAGTTTTTCCATCAGATTAGCGCGATGTACGTGCACCGTTTTAGGCGACAACCCCAGTTCAGCGGCGATCTCTTTTACTGCCATCCCTTGCGCCAGCTTTTCCGCCACCTGACGTTCGCGTTTGGTCAGTGGGTCCTGGCGGCCGGATGCCAGCTTAATGGCGATGTCCGGCGTCAGATAACAGCCGCCCGTGGCAACTGTATGCACGGCGGCGATCAGTTCGTCCGGGCTACAACGTTTGGAGAGAAAACCGCGCGCGCCCGCATTAAGCGCCTGTTCAACCAGCGCCGGACTGTCATGAACGGAGAGCATAATTGTCGCCATCCCTTTTGGTAGCAGACTTAGCAACTCCAGCCCCGAAATATCCGGCATTGAGATGTCGCAAATACACACCTGCACACCGCGCCCAGGCAATCCGGCCAGCGCCTCGCGCCCCGAGCCAAACTCAGCAACTACCTGCAAATCAGGTTCCAGCCCCAGCAACTGCGCAAAGCCGGAGCGGACGATAAGGTGATCGTCTATAAGGGCAACGGTGATCATGGTCTTGTCCTGGCGGGTAAAAAAACGCGCTTACCTTAACGATAAGCGCGCCGCTGTTCAAGCCTTGAGCGGTTACTGAAAGAACACTGCAATCTTGTTAAACATGGTCGGGTCAGACTGATTACGCTGCACTTTGACCACATCTTCCAGTTTGTCGATTTGGCTTATCATCTGCTCCAGCCGCTGGTCATCATTAACCAGTAGCCAAATATGGCTTTTGTCGCTGTCCTGAATCGGCAGGCAGAGAATACCCTCGACGTTAAAGGCGCGGCGGGCAAAAAGCCCACAAACGTGGGTCATTACGCCCGGATGGTTGCGAACGGTGAGTTCCAGAATCACGTTGTCATGAGTTGTGTTTTGCATGGTTTATTCCCCCACCATTTCAGTATTCGCCGCACCTGGCGGCACCATCGGGTAAACTTTTTCTTCGGCATCAATGCGCACGTGGATCAGCGCCGGGCCAGGGCGATTAATAATTTCCTGCAACGCAGCCTGCGGATCGGCTTCGTTATTCAAATCACAGGTTTCGAGGCCGAATCCGGCGGCTATTTGCATAAAGTTGATTTTGCCCGGATAGGTGGCGGCAAAAACGCCCTGCTTGTAGAACAGGCTTTGCTGCTGATGCACCAACCCTAACGCTTCGTTGTTCATCAGAATGATTTTGACATCCAGTTGGTTTTCGCTGGCGGTGGCCATCTCCTGAATATTCATCATCAGACTGCCGTCACCGGAGAAACATAAAACTTTGCGATCCGGGTTTGCCAGCGCCGCGCCAATCGCCGCTGGCAGGCCAAAGCCCATGGTTCCCAGCCCACCGGAGGTCAGCCACTGACGAGGACGATTGAGCGGATACGCTTGTGCGGTCCACATCTGGTGCTGACCAACATCGGTCGTGATAATCGCGTTGTCATCCACACAGGCGGCAACGGCGTTGATCAGGCCGTAATGCGTTAACGGATCGCATGCTTTCGGGATAGGGCACGGGAATTCGCGTTGTAAATCAGCCACCTGTTGGTGCCACTCTGTACGCGGTTGGACTTCCACCAGTGGGATTAATTGCGCCAACACATCATCAACATCCGCCTGAATCGCCACGTGCGCTTGCTTAACTTTGCCCAGCTCTGCGCGGTCGATATCAACATGAATGATTTTCGCGTTCGGGCAGAACTCCTCGGTTTTGCCTATCGCCCGATCATCAAAACGTGCACCGAGCACAATCAGCAGATCCGCCTCCTGCAAGATAAAGTTGGTGCTGCGTACACCGTGCATTCCCAGCATACCCAGCGACAGCGGATGCGCTTTTGGCAACATGCCCAGCGCCATTAAGGTCATGGTGGTGGGCAGTTGCGCTTTCTCTGCCAGTTCACGCACCCGCGCAGGCGCGTTGATCACACCGCCTCCCAGATAAAGCACCGGGTGTTTGGCTGCGTTAATCATCGCTGCCGCGTCACGAATGCTCTCTTCACTAAAGGCAGGCGCGGCGGCTTTTTCTACCGGAGCAGGTTGTTCTTCAATCTCAAAAACCGCTGTTTGCACATCCTTAGGAATGTCTATCCACACCGGGCCAGGGCGGCCTGATTGCGCAATGCGAAAGGCATCACTCATGACCTGCGGAAGTTCTTCGATATGTCTGACCAGATAGTTATGTTTGGTGATGGGGATAGAGATGCCGTAGGTATCGACTTCCTGGAAGGCGTCGGTGCCAATCATTGAGGCCGGAACCTGACCGGTGATGCAAATCAGCGGAATGGAGTCCAGCCTCGCATCGGCAATGGCAGTCACCAGATTAGTCGCTCCCGGCCCACTGCAGGCCATGCAAACCGCTGGTTTTCCGTCGGTGCGCGCCATCCCCTGGGCGATAAATCCCGCTCCTTGTTCGTGACGGGCCAGAATATGGCGGATTTGTGTACTTTGGCTTAAGGCGTCATAGACAGGGAGAATTGAGCCACCAGGGATCCCCGTCACAACCTTAATGCCCTGTTGTTCCAGGAAATAAACGATAAATTCTGCGCCAGTAAAGCGCTTACGTGTCGATGTTGTGCCCGAACTTGCCATGCTCCAGTCCTTTTCTTCTGGGCCGACTTTCCGGGGGTGCTTAAACGAAAAACCCCGCCCGGTTTGCGCCGGCGGGGTTTTGGAATCGTGTGTTGTTCCAGTCCCTACGGCGCATTGCCGACGACGACCACCACACGCACGACGACCACTGCGGCGGATGGCGCAGTTGGTAGTAGTTTTGCGTTGAGCATGGAAGTAGTCATTGGGGACCTTGTTTGTTTTGTGTTTAACAATATTTATACAAGCACAGGTTTACAGGAGAGACAATGGAAAATTTTTCATCAGGGAAAAAATGAGGGACTGATCACGTTTTGTACTGAAGCGTAAGAAGTAAAAGACTACCTCCTGAGGAGGTGATCTTTTACATTCTGCTGGCAGATTCGTGTCGATGCGATGCTGACGCATCGTATCTACAGAATTTATTTAAACTACAATCCATTCCGGAAACATTTATTGCCGCTGTTGTTTATATATTCTGCCGCTTCGTTATTCATCATTCCATATATATATCTGGCTAACATTTATCAATGTGATAGATTCCTCTCCCGCATTTATTGGAATGCGTAGCAACTTATTCTAAATATTCTTATATAAGCATCTGTGATAATGAAAACGCATAGAAACATCAATTTATTATTGATGTTGGTATTACTCGTGGCTGTCGGTCAGATGGCACAAACTATTTATATTCCAGCTATTGCCGATATGGCGCGCGATCTCAACGTCCGTGAAGGGGCGGTGCAGAGCGTAATGGGCGCGTATCTGCTGACCTACGGTGTCTCACAACTGTTTTATGGCCCAATTTCCGACCGTGTGGGTCGCCGCCCGGTGATCCTCGTCGGAATGTCCATTTTTATGTTAGCAACGCTGGTGGCGGTCACCACCTCCAGCCTGACGGTATTAATTACTGCCAGCGCAATGCAGGGAATGGGAACCGGTGTCGGTGGTGTGATGGCGCGTACATTACCGCGTGATCTGTATGAACGGACACAGCTACGTCACGCTAATAGCATGTTAAATATGGGTATTCTCGTCAGCCCTTTGCTTGCGCCATTAATTGGCGGTCTGCTGAATACCATGTGGAACTGGCGGGCCTGTTACCTGTTTTTGCTGGTGCTCTGTGCCGGTGTGACGTTCAGTATGGCGCGCTGGATGCCGGAAACGCGCCCTGTCGATGCGCCACGCACGCGCCTACTGACCAGTTATAAAACTCTTTTCGGTAACGGCGGTTTTAACTGCTATTTACTGATGCTTATTGGCGGTCTGGCAGGAATTGCCGCTTTCGAAGCTTGTTCTGGTGTGTTGATGGGCGCAGTATTAGGGCTGAGCAGTATGACGGTCAGTATTTTATTTATTCTGCCAATCCCGGCGGCATTTTTCGGCGCATGGTTTGCCGGACGCCCGAATAAACGGTTCTCTTCGTTAATGTGGCAGTCAGTTATCTGTTGCCTGCTGGCAGGACTGATGATGTGGATCCCTGGCTGGTTTGGCGTGATGAATGTCTGGACACTACTCGTTCCCGCCGCGCTGTTCTTTTTTGGTGCCGGAATGCTATTTCCGCTGGCCACCAGCGGCGCGATGGAGCCGTTTCCATTCCTGGCAGGTACTGCTGGCGCACTGGTTGGCGGCCTGCAAAACATTGGTTCCGGCGTACTGGCGTCGCTCTCTGCGATGCTGCCGCAAACCGGCCAGGGAAGTCTGGGGCTGTTGATGACCTTAATGGGGTTATTGATTGTGCTTTGCTGGCTGCCGCTGGCAACGCGGATATCACACCAGGGGCAGGCCGTTTAAGCTCGCATCACCGCAGCATCGTCATCAACTCCATGGGAGAACGATGCTGCTTTATCAAGTCGCGCATCACCCGCATGTACGGTGCCGAGTGGGAATAAAAAGCTTGATAGCCAGCACAAAGCACGTCGTCCGGCTGATCATCCCATGCTTGTGGGCAAAGACGATGCCAGTCACATCCCTGACAGCCTCGCCGGGGTTGCAGTTTTTCGCTCCTGCACCATTTTTGCAGGGTGGCGTCGAAAAGCTCAATTGATATACGACTGATATCTGCCCGCACCCAACACTCGAACAGGGCAATTAAAAATTGCCCCCACAGCTCCTCTGTCATCGAAGCTGCCGTCAGCTCGCCCCGGTCATCAAATTCAATGTGGGGAATAAGTTGCACGGAGCGGATGCCTCGCTGTTTGAAATTTTGATAAAAATCGGCAGGTTGCAGAGCGTCTTTATACTCTATAACCAATTTGTGCCTGTCCTCTTCAGCATTTCTAACCTGACTTCCTGTCATGTGATTCTCTCAATTAATACGATAATTTGATGTATATGCGTTACAGCAAACAGTATTGCAAGAGATAACACCGCGAGGGAGATCATAAATTTGTCACGGATTACGTAAAATTGGGAAAAATCGCTATTAGTGACATCCATTAAATTGCGATTGCGGGTATAGCGCCAGAGGATCAATGCCACAAAGGAAAGGATGCCAATAGAAATCCAGAACAATGTGCCTGACTGATGCCAGTTGTGTTTGATTGCCAACGCCATCAACGCACCGTAACCCAGCATGGTGCGAAACCATGCCAGCGATGTGCGTTCCGGCTGAAGACCCGGGTCGGCAATCCGTCTGGCTTTGCGGCTATCCGGCATACAGTACCAGTCCCATAACGATCACCGCCACAATCATCAATATTAAGCTAATGATTAATAAGCTGTTGGTGTAGGGTAAATCTTCTTTCAGACGCATCGCCTTTTCGTTACGTAGCCAGCGCAGGTAACCATACATCGCTAACCCGCCGGAAAACAGACACAACAACAATGCCAGCAGTTCGCGAATGACCGGCGTGGCGAAATCCGGCGCAAGCTGATCCAGCCCAACACCTGCCGCCAGAAAACCCAGCGCAGTTCGGATCCACGCCAGAAAGGTACGCTCATTAGCCAGAGAAAAACGGTAATCGGGCGCTTCTCCGAGTCGGGAAATTTTCACTATGGCTCCTTAGTCGTTTCGCAATAGCGATGTCTTATTCGTCTATTTTTAGGAATGTCGTCCGGCGCTTTCCTGATATGCTTGCCATCCGCTACAAGGAGGTCAGATGGGTATCATAGCGCAAAATAAAATCAGTTCACTGGGTATGCTGTTCGGTGCTATCGCTTTAATAATGGGCATTATCCACTTTTCATTCGGCCCTTTTTCCACGCCGCCGCCAACGCTGGAAAGCGTTATTGCAGAAAAAACGGCGGAAATTAAAAGAGGTCTTCTCGCCGGAATAAAAGGCGAAAAAATCACCACAACGCAGAAAAAAGAGGACGTTGATGTCGATAAAATCCTCGATCACGGCGGTATCGCCCTGGCCATTGCCGCGCTACTCTGCGCGTTTGTTGCCGGTATGCGTAAAGAAAATCGCTGGGGCATTCGCGGTGCACTGTTTTTTGGTAGCGGGACGCTGGCTTTCCATACCTTGCTTTTTGGTATCGGCATCATCTGTGGAATTGTGCTGATATTCCTGATCTTTTCTTTCCTGACCGGTGGTTCACTGGTTTAAGTAACTCAGTAATGTTCAGAAACGCCTGTGAATACCGGGTGGAGTACCATTTACGGCGACTCCACCCGGAAAAGGGTTAACCGATGCCCCAGAAAAGCACCGCAAGTAACTGTGGTGTGATGATGCGCAAAAACATGACTAATGGATACACCGTGGCGTAAGAGAGAGCCGCTGCACCACTGGTTGGATGAAGATTATTGGCAAACGCCAGCGCCGGTGGATCGGTCATTGAACCCGCCAACATCCCACACATAGTGAGATAATTCATTTTGGCTAACATCCGCGCCAGAATGCCGGCTGTGATCAGCGGAATCGCGGTAATCAATGCACCATAGCCTATCCAACTTAGCCCTTCGCCATTAACCAATGTATGGATAAAATCGCCGCCGGATTTCAGACCAACAACTGAAAGGAACAGTACGATACCCAGTTCGCGCAGTGCCAGGTTGGCACTTGGCGGCATAAACCAGTACAGCTTACCGATACTGCCGATACGTCCAAGGATCAGCGCCATAATCAGCGGACCACCCGCCAGCCCCAGCTTCAACGCCGCCGGGAATCCTGGCACGAACACCGGAATGGAGCCTAACAACACGCCAAGACCGATACCAATAAACACGGGTAACATCTGAACCTGTTGCAGTTTTTGCTGCGCATTACCTAATACATTGGCAACGGCATCAATAGCCGACGGGCGTCCAACCAGGTTGAGGATATCGCCAAATTGCAGGCTAATATCGCCACTGGCGACCAGTTCAACCCCGGCACGATTCAGTCGCGAAATGACGACATCATAGCGCTCCTTAAAATGCAGGTCGCGAATACGCTTGCCGAGCACATTTTCATTGGTGACCACCACGCGTTCGACACGCAAATCGGTGCCTTTCGTCGACAGCGAAGTATCCACTTCCTGACCAATCACCAGTTGTGCATTATGTAAATCCGCAGGCTGCCCCACCAGATGCAGTAAATCTCCCAACTGAATAATGGTCTCTGGCGAAGGTACTTTTAGGGTTTCTTCTCGTTTCAATCGCGAGCAGATAACTTTATCGCCATTGAGAATCGGCACATCTTTAATGGCTAAATTATGCAAATTAGGATTCTCAACACGGATATTAATCGTCCTGATTAGCGCACCGCCGTTGGTTCGTGTCGACTCGTGCTGCAGGGCTTCCGTCTCAACATTGACGCGAAAAATAACCCGCAGTATCCACATGGTGAACAAAATCCCGCAAATGCCGAATGGATACGCCATCGCATAGCTCATCCCCATCTGATCAACCATCTCCATCGGTGTGCCGAGGTCGCGTAAGATCTGCTGACCTGCGCCCAGCGCTGGCGTATTGGTGACCGCGCCGGAGAAAATCCCCAGCACCACGGGAAGTGGGATATCGAACAATTTATGCAGGATGGCGGTGACCAGACCACCGATGATGACAACCAAAACGGCAAACAAATTAAGGCGTAATCCGGAGACACGCAACGAGGCAAAGAATCCCGGCCCCACTTGAATGCCGATAGTGTAAACGAACAGGATCAGACCAAATTCCTGGATAACATGCAGCATGTCGCTACTTAATGTCATCCCAGCCTGTGAAACAAAATGGCCGACGATGATCCCACCGAACAGTACGCCGCCAATGCCCAATCCAACGCCGCGAAACTTGACGTTGCCGATAAACAAACCGACGACCGCCACCAAAGCCAGAATACTGACTGTTAATGCTATATCACTCATCGTCCATTTCTCTTGAGATAACATTTTAATTGCTATGGATTATGGCTGAATCGGTGAAGCAGATTTGCCTTATGGCGCACATTATCACGGGAAAGAGAGTGCAGGAACATCTTAAATTGGCGAAAATTAACACATTGTTGAAGATGGTAAATAAAAAAAGCCCCACCAGGCTGGCGGGGCAAAAAGAATAGCTAATTAGCTATTTAACGCGGGACGTTCGCTGATAGCGATACGCTGCGCTGCGATGGGTTCAGGCTCATTACGAATTAAATCAATATGCAGCAAACCATTTACGAAGGTTGCACCAGAGACTTCCATATTTTCTGCCAGCGTAAAACTCAGGCTAAAAGGCTGATTCATAAGACCTTGATGCAGCCATTTTTTCTCTTCTTTGGGCTGCTCCGGCGTGCCTTTTACGCTCAGGCGAGTACCTTCCAGTTGAATATCTAAATCTTCCTGACGGAAGCCCGCCAGCGCAAGAGTAATGCGGTAGTGGTTATCGTCGCTTTTCTCAATGTTGTACGGCGGGAAGCTCTGGCTTTCACCGGCGTTTTGCAGTGCGTTGGCCAGTTTGTCAAAACCGATCCATTGACGCATCAGTGGGGATAAATCGAAGTTACGCATAGTCATTTCTCCTTCTAAGAAGCGAGTAAGTACCTGCAAATCCGAGGATTCGCATATGCTCCCTGACGGCGAGCATGAAGTTGCCAGGCCGCGCCAGGCGGCCTTAGAGAATTAGTTGATTTCGATACGGCGCGGTTTTTTCGCTTCCGGAATCACGCGTTCGAGATCGATATACAGCAGACCGTTCACCAGGTTAGCGCCACGAACATGAATGTTTTCTGCTAACTGGAATTTGCGTTCGAAGTTGCGTTCAGCGATGCCCTGGTACAGATAGGTGCGCTCTTTTTGTTCGTCGGCGTGAGCACCTTTCACCACCAGCAGATTGTCCTGGGCGGTAATTTCCAGTTCACTCTCAGCAAAACCAGCTACAGCGATAGCAATGCGATAATGGTTTTCGTCTACCAGTTCAACGTTATACGGAGGGTAGCCACCATTACTCTGGCTCTGGTTGTTTTCTAAGTGGTTAAACAAACGGTCAAATCCAATTGCAGAACGATAAAGCGGGGATAAATCAAAGTTACGCATAATCAATAGCTCCTGAAATCAGCGAGAATGTAAGACCTTCCACAATGGACAGGTCGGATAGCCAGAACACCCATCAGGCGCGTTCTCATCGGCTACGGTATAAAAATGGGTCTGGATATGCACTTTTCAAGTCTTTCCAACGGACTTTTTTTTGCAGTTTATGGTCTATTGCATAGACTGAGGGGCAGCACGAAACGTTAAAGTGCGATAGCCGCCACAGTGCGACATGATGATGATGTTATTTTCAGCAAGGGATCGCTATAACACATCATGCCAACACCAACGATCAACTGATGAATTTATTATGATAAGAAATGTGTTGTTAGCACTCTTAATGTGCAGCGGGATGGCGTTAATGACAGGATGTTCCAGCGTGATGTCCCATACAGGGGGCAAAGAGGGAACATACCCTGGCACCCGTGCCAGCGCCACCATGATTGGTGACAATGAAACCAACTGGGGCACTAAGTCACTGGTGATTCTTGATATGCCGTTTACCGCTGTTATGGACACGCTTTTACTGCCGTGGGATGCATTCCGCAAAGACAGTTCAGTGCGCTCACGCGTGGAAAAAAGTGAAGCCGACGCGCAGGCCATCAATGCCGTCATTCCACCAGCCCGAATGCCAACGAACTGAATTAGTGGCCAGTTTCGGTGACCCACAACTGGCCAGCTTCCATCCACGCCAGCCATTGACCATCTGGCGAGAAGACCACGGCGTCTGCCGAAGGTTGGTTGGCGTGATTTTCGGTTAAATACTCAACTTCACCGCTTTGCGCATGTGCACAGGCAATACGATTATCCAGCACAAAACCCAGCCATTCTCCTGACGGATGCCAGTTAAACGCTGACTGAATATCCGTTTTGTTATCGGTTAACTGGCGCGGTTCGCCGCCCTGTGGGGAGATAAGCCACAATTGCACAATACCGTTATCGTCACGCATTAAAAACGCGATTTGCGTCCCCTGTGGGTTACAACGCACCCAATGGCGTGGAACGTTGACTAACCCTGGGTAAGTACGATGGTGAGTAAAGGTTAAACGTCGCTGCACGACACCACGCGGCGGCGCTGGCAGGGTTGATTCCGTGCCGCTTAACGGCTCCTCACCAGCCGCTTTCCAGCCGTTTTCATTTTGTGGCAGCTCTACAATAAACAGCTCCGGTACTTTCTCGCCGTTCAGCGAAAGTGTGTCGCCAATAAACGCCAGCGCGTGGTTTCCGACCCATCCCTCTTCATAAGCGCGATTGATTTCATCACTGCCCGGCTGCGGCGTGGGCGTGGTTTTACTTACCAGCACGCACCAGTGGCTGCCGCTGTATTCGCGCGGATGCTGTTTGTGTACGTTAACCGGGCCAAACGGTGCCGCAACCCCGACGTTTCGCAAATCCAGCGCCGGGCAGCATTCATGTAGTACATGGTCGTTATAGGTAAAACTCACCATTTCACCGTTCGGGCTAAAGACATGTACATGACTGCCGCCACGTAGCGCCCCAGGAGTGTACGGAACGGTAATATCCATGGCATCGAGATTGCTCATCTTTCCGCCTTCAACAATCACGCCGCGGCGGTGATGGAAATCGTAATGCCATGTTTCATCAGGATTTTCTGGGCCGTGGATGAAGACATATTTCTCCAGCTTCGGATGAACGGTCACCACGCCAACGTGTGCACCCTGTGACGCCTGGTAAATAACTTCAACCTCGCCGGTATGGATATTCACACGCTCAATTGTCTCGCCGGTAAACGACGCGCCAGAAGGCCGCACGTCAAATACCAGCCACTGGCTATCGGGTGTCCAGGTGTTGGTATTGGTGAGCAGGTGGTTTCGTGAAGCGTTGGTGAGTTGTTTCATGGCGTGATCCTGATACAAAACGGTTTCCGCCATCATACTTCACAAGGACTTCACTTTCAGACAATAGTCTTTTGCTATCGTGATGAATGTGAGTAAAAAGATGGAACATTTTGACGTAGCGATTATCGGCCTCGGCCCGGCGGGTTCCGCACTGGCGCGGCAGTTAGCAGGAAAAATGCAGGTGATTGCACTGGATAAAAAGCACCAGTGCGGTACAGAAGGTTTCAGCAAACCTTGCGGTGGTCTGCTGGCACCGGACGCGCAGCGTTCTTTTATTCGCGACGGGCTAACGCTCCCTGTCGATGTGATCGCCAACCCACAGATTTTCAGCGTCAAAACCGTCGACGTCACAGCATCGCTCACGCGTAACTACCAGCGAAGCTATATCAATATTAATCGTCATGCCTTCGACTTGTGGATGAAATCGCTGATCCCCACCAGCGTTGAGGTTTACCACGACAGCCTGTGCCGGAAAATCTGGCGTGAGGATGATAAATGGCATGTTATTTTTCGCGCCGATGGCTGGGAGCAACACATTACTGCCCGCTATCTGGTCGGTGCTGATGGTGCAAACTCGATGGTGCGGCGACATCTCTACCCGGATCATCAGATTCGTAAATATGTCGCTATCCAGCAGTGGTTCACAGAGAAACATCCGACGCCGTTCTACTCCTGTATCTTTGATAATGCGATAACTAACTGTTACTCATGGAGTATCAGCAAAGACGGTTATTTTATTTTTGGCGGTGCCTATCCGATGAAAGACGGCCAGGCGCGTTTTGCGGCGCTGAAAGAGAAAATGAACGCCTTTCAGTTCCAGTTTGGCAAAGCGGTGAAAAGTGAAAAATGCACCGTGTTGTTTCCCTCACGCTGGCAGGATTTTGTCTGCGGTAAGGACAATGCTTTTCTTATTGGCGAAGCGGCGGGATTTATCAGTGCCAGCTCGCTGGAGGGGATTAGCTATGCGCTGGATAGCGCGGAAATACTGCGTTCGGTGCTACTGAAGCAGCCGGAGAAAATCAATGCCGCTTACTGGCACGCCACCCGCAAACTGCGTTTAAAACTCTACGGCAAGATCCTGAAAAGCCGATGCCTGACCGCACCGGCCTTAAGAAAGTGGATTATGCGCAGTGGCATTGCACATATTCCACAGTTGAGAGATTACCCAACGCGCTTCACATCGCCTACCAGCAGGATGTAAGAGAGCGCGCCAATCAACGCGACGGCGGAGATATAAACCAGTGCAGGTGCAAAACCGTAACCCTGCGCCAGGTAACCCACCACCAGCGGAACGGTGATACCCCCCAAACCACCGGCGAAGTTAAACACCCCGCCGGTTAAACCGATCAGGCGCATCGGTGCCAAAGAAGAGACCAGCGACCAGGTAATCGAAGCAAAACCGTTACCGAAGAATGCCAGCGCCATCAGACACATAATCATCATCGGGTCATTGGTATAGTTAGCACCCATAATGCAGGTGGAGATCAACAAGCCGCAGATTATTGGTGTTTTACGCGCAAAGCCCAGCGAAAAGCCCTTCCGCACCAGCAGATCCGCTACCCATCCTGAGAGCAGTACACCGACAAACGCAGCGAGAAATGGCACCGTGGTCATAAAACCCGCTTTCAACGCCGTTATCCCTTTTTCCTGGGTTAAATAGTTCGGGAACCAGGTTAAGAAGAACCACAGCGTAGACGCCACCGCAAATTGCCCGAGATAGACGCCGATCAGTTTACGATGGAACACCAGTTTCCAGTCTTTTGCCGTTAACGGCTGACGCGCCTCTTTTTTCACCGGCGCATCGCCATCCACCAGACCGCCACCATCACGAATGTAATCCAGCTCAGCTTTGCTGATGCCTTTAGTCAGGCGCGGCGGCTGGTAAACTTTAAACCAAATCAGCGACCAGATAATGCCGATACCGCCGGTGACAATGAACACCCAGTGCCAGCTCAACATCTCCTGAATCCAGATCAGCAGCGGAGTCAGAAACGCCAGACCGACAAACTGACCAGAGGTATAAAAACCAACGGCAGAAGCACGTTCATGTTCCGGGAACCAACTGGTCACCATACGGTTATTGGTCGGGAAAGCGGGCGCTTCGAAAATACCGGTTATCGCCCGCAGACCAATTAATGACATTAAGCCCGTGGCAAATCCCTGGAATAATGTCGCCACCGACCAGCCAAATATCGCAATAAAATAAGTCACACGTGAACCCACGCGATCTAAAAACCAACCGCCGGGGATCTGACATAAGGTATAAAGCCAGGCGAAGGCCGAAAATACATAGCCCATTTCAGCTTTAGTAATACCGAACTCTTCCTGAATATGGGCGGAAGCCACGGCCAGGTTGGCGCGATCGACATAACAAATCACTACCGTAATAAAAATCATCACTAACGTCAGATAACGCCGACGCCCCGGCTTTGCTGCATTTACGGGAATATCCATAGCGAGCTATCTCCTGATTTTGGGCATAGTGAGGCCGCTCACCATGCCCTGTAAGTTACAGAGGGTTATATTTTTGTATTGCTGTTTTAGTGCCCGATGAGGGGCTTACGTGGCAGGAATTACCACTCTGCTACGCTGTTATCTTCATGGCGCCAGAGCGGATTACGCCAGTCCGGGGCATTTTTACTGAACTCAATGACTTTGGCTTCGTCGATTTCCACGCCTAAGCCCGGTTTCGTTAGCGGTTTAAAGAAGCCGCCGACCATGCTGAAGTCCTCTTTGTTTTTCACAAAGTCGAGTAACTCCGCGCCTTTGTTGTAATGAATGCCCATACTTTGTTCCTGAAGTACGGCGTTATAGGAGACAAAGTCGATATGCAGGCAAGCAGCCAGTGCAATGGGGCCGAGCGGACAGTGCGGCGCAAGAGTCACGTCATAGGCTTCCGCCATTCCGGCAATTTTGTAGCATTCGGTAATACCGCCCGCGTGGGAGAGATCCGGTTGCAGGATCGAAATTCCCCCCGCCTCCAGCACGCGTTTAAAATCGAAGCGCGAGAACATGCGCTCCCCCGCTGCCAGCGGAATGTGAGTTTGCGCCGCCAGTTTCGGGTAGTATTCGGCTTGTTCCGCCAGCACCGGCTCTTCAATAAATAGCGGGCGATACGGTTCCAGTTCTTTAATCAGCACTTTCGCCATCGGCGCGCTGACGCGACCGTGAAAATCAAGGCCAAACTCAATCTGATTACCAAAGGCTTCACGAATTTGTGCCACGGTGTTGACCGCCGCATCTACCGCGCGGGAGTTATCAATCAGACCCAGTTCTTCACAACCGTTCAGTTTGAAAGTATCGAAGCCGATTTCACGCAGGGTTTTAATGCCGTCGATAACATCCGCCGGACGATCGCCGCCGACCCAACTGTAGGCTTTGATTTTGTCGCGGACCAGGCCACCCATTAGTTGCCAGACGGGCGCATTCAGCACTTTGCCTTTGATATCCCATAACGCCTGGTCGATCCCGGCGATGGCGCTCATCAGAATGGGGCCGCCACGATAAAAACCGGCGCGATACATCACTTGCCATAAGTCGTTGATGCGCGATGGATCCTGACCAATCAGATAGTCACCCAGCTCGTGAACTGCCGCTTCCACCGTGCGGGCGCGGCCCTCGATCACCGGTTCGCCCCAACCGACCACGCCTTCATCGGTTTCAATTTTCAGGAACATCCAGCGGGGAGGTAAACGATACGTGGTAATTTTGGTAATTTTCATTGCACTGCCTCTCGATACGCCTTAACAAATGCTGCTGCCTGCTGCGCGGTACGTTCCACGGACTGTCCGGCGCGATAGAGATCGCTACCTAAGCCCGCTCCAGCACAACCAGCGTCTATCCACTGCGCCAGGTTTTCTGGCGTCACGCCGCCAACGGCAAAGACCGCGATGTCCTGCGGTAATACCGCTTTTAATGCTTTGATGTATTGCGGGCCAAAAGCCGATGACGGAAATATTTTCAGTGCCTGCGCGCCTGCTTCGAGCGCGCTAAAGGCTTCGGTCGCCGTCGCACAACCGGGGCAAACGGTCATGCCGTAACCCACCGCACGACGAATGACCTCACTATGGATATTGGGCGTAACGATGAGCTGGCAGCCCATCCTGGCGAGCGTATCAACCTGCTCAGGTTTCAGTACCGTACCTGCGCCAATCAACGCTTTGTCGCCGTATGCTTCAACGACTGCGGGAATGCTTTGCTCCCATTGGGGAGAATTCAGCGGGATTTCAACCGCGTCGAACCCGGCGTCAATCACCGCGCCAACATGCGCCAGCGCCTCGTCAGGCGTAATGCCGCGCAAAATGGCGATCAGCGGGAGTTTAGTTTGCCACTGCATGAGCAATGCTCCTTATACCAGCCAGAAATGCCGTGTCGCCCGCCACCGCCGTTACGTCGCAACCCATAGCCTGAAAGGCTTGTTGGTAACGCACGGTCAGCGATGTTCCGGCGACAAGGGTGATAGCCTGTTGATGAGCCACGTCGTCGCGCATACTGCCGACCTCAGCACCAATCAACAAACCAGAGAGAAATTCGCTGACCTGTTCGCGGGGAAGCGTTCCCAGCACATGCGAGGCGCGAACTTCAAAAAGTTGCGGCAATACGGCGGGAGCATTAAGGCCGCGTTCAAGACCGGCCGCGAAGGCATCGGCAGAGTTTTCCTGCGGCGGCAAACCAGCCCCAATCAATGACTGATTTAGCAGTAAATGGTGCAATTCACCGGTCATCACGGTGCGAAAATCGTTGATTTTCTGGCTATCGGCTTGCACCCATTTGCAATGCGTACCGGGCATAACATAAAGAGAGGAAGGAGCAAGAGCACGCGCGCCAAGCAATTGTGTTTCTTCGCCGCGCATCACATTGTGGTTATCATCATGAGAGACGCATAATCCGGGAATAATCCAGATATTGTCGCCAACAGACGTTAACTGTTCACCAATAGATGAGAAACAGACAGGAACGGATAAATAAGGAGCGACTTTCCAGCCAACATTGCTGCCGACCATTCCTGCCATCACCACTGGCGTATTCTCTTCACGCCAGCCTGCTATCACTTCTGCTAACACCGCAGCCGGAGATTTTCCGTTCAGGCGCGTGACGCCTGCTTCTGATTGCCTGCTGTCCAGGCAGTTGTCGCTCTGATAAAGCCAGGCGCGCAGATTGGTCGATCCCCAGTCAATTGCGATGTAGCGAGCTGTCATGTGATTTCCTTTAATCTTCGTGTCGAGCTGGCGATCATGGTAAGCGCCGCCTGCTCTGCCGCATCGCCGTCCTGATGCCGTATCGCATCGAACAGCGCCTTATGTTCCTGAAGCGTTTGCGGCATGTTGGCCTCATCGCCCATCCAGGTTCGTTCAAAAACTGCCCGCTGCAGCGAACTAATCGCGATGCTAAGTTGCTGTAACACCGGGTTATGTACCGACTGAAGTACCGCCTCGTGATAGCGAATATCAGCTTCGTTAAACGCCTCGCGATCCTGATTGTTAGCAATCATCTCGTTCAGCGCCGATTCAATCTGCGCCAGATCGCTGGAGGTCGCGCGCTCTGCCGCCCAACGGGCAATCGCCGGTTCCACCAGATTTCGCACTTCGCTCATTGCACTGATAAGCCGTGGGTCGTAGTCGTTTTCCAACACCCATTGCAGTACGTCAGTGTCGAGGTAATTCCACTGATTACGCGGTGCCACAAATGCGCCGCGATAACGCTTCATTTCAATCAGCCGCTTCGCCATCAGCGAGCGGAACACTTCACGAATGATGTTGCGCGAGGTTTCAAACTCCTCACAGAGTTCCGCCTCGGCCGGAAGCGGCGAGCCAGGTACATATTTACCGTGAACGATCTGTTTACCCAGTGTAATGACAATGCGATCGGTTTTATTGAGAGTCATGAAGAGTCCTTGTGCTCTGTATGTTCTGCTCTACTTTACCCCGATCGATGCATAACGCGGCAACTTTGTAGTACCAGCATGATGACATTCGCGTTTACTGTACGTGCAATGTAGTACAAATTTATATTGTTGTACTACAATTTAGATCACAAAAAGAACAATGCATAAAAAAATGACATGCGCCGGGCAGAAATCTGAAAAGGGATGTCGGGCGCTAAACAGGGGGGAAATAAGAGTATGCTTTCAACGGCTTAGCACTCTTGTTTAAAGGATTAATCATGAAGTTGAATTTTAAAGGATTTTTTAAGGCTGCCGGTTTGTGTTTTTTGGCATTTGCGTTGACAGGATGTCTAACCGCAGGACTGCTGTTCAATACCGCAAGCCCTCCACATGCCGAGCAATGGCGGTCAGACTCGATTAAGGGTTTATCGCTGGCAAAGGATAGTAACGGTACGAAAGGCTATGTTTTTGTTGGCGAGTCGCTGGACTACCTGTTAACCACGGGTGGTGGTGAGGTGGTTAAAATGCTTAACGATCCGGCAATACATGGCGAAAAGATAACCGTCTCCGATAATGTGAAATTTATTTTAAGCAGCGGTGATACGAATTTTTCTGGTGCCATAACGCTCTATTACGACTGGGATAATGAGGAAGATAAAGCACTGGCGACACAATATGGTTTTATTTGTGATACCCGGCGTTGTACATGGATACTGGACAGCTTGAAAGGCTCTATCCACCAGAAAAATAAAAAAGCGGATTACTCAAACGTGATGGTTTTCCATCAACCCTTTACAGTGGGATTTTATAAGTACAAAACAACAGATGGCGTCCCGCGCGGCCTCGCTAACGCGTTGCTGCCAGTCACTCTTACGCTGGATATAGTAACATCACCACTCCAGTTCCTGATTTTATGCACGACCAGAAATTGTTAATCGCTGCGGGCAAACGCGTTTATGCAGTTTGCCCGCCCACTGATTAATTCAGCACATACTTTTCAATAGCAAACGCCACGCCATCTTCAAGGTTGGATTTGGTGACAAAGTTCGCCACTTCTTTCACCGAAGGAATAGCGTTATCCATCGCCACACCGACGCCTGCATATTCAATCATTGCGATGTCGTTTTCCTGATCGCCAATCGCCATGATTTCTTCCGGTTTAATGCCCAACACGTCGGCCAATGATTTCACACCAGTGCCTTTGTTAACGCGTTTATCGAGGATTTCGAGGAAGTACGGCGCACTTTTCAGCACGGTGTATTTCTCTTTCACTTCCTGTGGAATGCGCGCGATGGCCTGGTCGAGAATAGCGGGTTCATCAATCATCATCACTTTCAGGAGCTGTATATTGGGGTCCATTTTTTCCGCTTCGCAGAATACCAGCGGAATGGTGGCCACAAACGACTCATGTACCGTGTAATAGCTGATATCACGGTTAGCGGTGTACAGCGTGGTGCGGTCCAGCGCGTGGAAATGGGAACCGACTTCGCGAGAGAGTTTTTCCAGGAAACGATAGTCGTCATAGCTCAATGCTGTTTGCGCCACGGTGCTGCCATCAGCAGCCTTCTGTACCAGCGCGCCGTTGTAAGTAATGCAGTAGTCGCCTGGCTGTTCCATATGCAGCTCTTTCAGGTAGCTGTGAACACCTGCATAAGGACGACCTGTCGTCAGCACGACATTCACCCCGCGGGCGCGAGCTGCGGCAATCGCATTTTTAACGGCGGGTGAAATGGTGTGATCGGGCAGCAGAAGGGTGCCATCCATATCGATAGCAATGAGTTTGATAGCCATGAGTTCCCCAGGTAGATTGATTCCTGACCCATGCTAACGCGATTCCGCTCAAAAATCAGTACAACACCCGAGGGAAAAGGGGGATGCAACGCGCCTTGCGTGCTCCCCTTTTGCTTAGCGGAAGAGTTTCCCTTTCAGCAACTCCATGCCTGCGGAAAGCAGATCGTTATTGGCTTGCGGTGAAACTTCGCCCTGCGGAGATAGCGCATCAATAATCTTCGGCAATTGTTCCGCCAGCATGTTGGAAGCAGCACTGGTATCTACGCCGAGTTTTTGCCCGAGATCGGCTACTGCATTCGTACCCAGTGCCGATTCCAGTTGTTCGCCGCTAACCGGTTGATTGCCCTGTTGATTACTCAACCAGGTTGAGAGAATGGCACCTAAGCCGCCACTTTGCAGTTTCTCCAGCAGCACCTGGATGCCTCCCTGCTCTTCAACCCAGCTCAGAATGGCCTGATATTTCCCCGCATCGCCTTTCAGAAAGGCACCGACAACTTCATCGAAAAGTCCCATGATAATCACCTGTAAAGCGTTACGTGTTGACTCAGAAAGTATAGTTCTGCGGGATGATAGTTGCGGATTACAGGAGTAAAAAGGGCGGAGATCATCTCCGCCCTTTTCTTATAGCTTCTTGCCGGATGCGGCGTAACCGCCTTATCCGGCCTGCAAAATCATGAAAATTCAATATATTGCATGAGTATTGTAGGCCTGATAAGCGTAGCGCATCAGGCACGCTCGCATTGCTAATGCCATTAAATATCGATATTCGCCGCTTTCAGAGCGTTCTCTTCGATAAACGCACGACGCGGTTCAACGGCATCACCCATCAGAGTTGTGAACAACTGGTCGGCAGCAATCGCATCTTTAACGGTAACGCGCAGCATACGACGGCTTTCCGGATCCATAGTGGTTTCCCACAACTGCTCCGGGTTCATTTCGCCCAGACCTTTATAACGCTGGATGGAGAGGCCACGACGGGACTCTTTCACCAGCCAGTCCAGCGCCTGCTCGAAGCTGGCTACCGGCTGACGACGCTCACCACGTTCGATAAACGCATCTTCTTCCAGCAAGCCACGCAGTTTCTCGCCCAGCGTGCAGATACGACGATATTCGCCACCGGTGATGAACTCGTGATCCAGCGGATAGTCAGTATCCACACCGTGAGTACGCACGCGAACAATCGGCTCGAACAGGTTTTTCTCGGCATTGGTGTGGACATCAAACTTCCACTGGCTGCCATGCTGCTCTTTATCGTTCAGTTCTGTCACCAGCGCATTCACCCAACGGGTAACAACCTGCTCGTCAGAGAGATCCGCTTCCGTCAGCGTCGGCTGATAGATAAGCTCTTTCAGCATCGCCTTCGGATAACGACGTTCCATACGAACGATCATTTTCTGCGCCGCATTGTACTCAGACACCAGCTTTTCTAACGCTTCGCCAGCTAAAGCTGGTGCACTGGCGTTGGTATGCAAAGAAGCACCATCCAGCGCGATGGAGATTTGGTACTGATCCATCGCCTCATCGTCTTTAATGTACTGTTCCTGCTTGCCTTTCTTCACTTTGTACAGCGGCGGCTGGGCAATGTAGACGTGACCGCGTTCAATGATTTCCGGCATCTGACGATAGAAGAAGGTCAACAGCAACGTACGAATGTGCGAGCCGTCGACGTCCGCATCGGTCATGATGATAATGCTGTGATAACGCAGTTTGTCCGGGTTGTACTCGTCACGACCGATACCGCAGCCAAGCGCGGTGATGAGCGTTGCCACTTCCTGGGAAGCCAGCATCTTATCGAAACGGGCTTTCTCGACGTTGAGGATTTTACCCTTCAACGGCAGAATCGCCTGGTTTTTGCGGTTACGCCCCTGCTTCGCAGAGCCGCCCGCGGAGTCCCCTTCCACAAGGTACAGTTCAGAAAGCGCCGGATCGCGTTCCTGGCAGTCCGCCAGTTTGCCCGGCAGGCCGGCTAAGTCCAGTGCACCTTTACGACGCGTCATTTCACGCGCACGACGTGCCGCTTCACGGGCGCGGGCAGCATCGATAATTTTACCAACCACGATTTTCGCATCGGTTGGGTTTTCCAGCAGGTATTCTGCCAGCAGTTCGTTCATCTGCTGTTCTACCGCCGATTTCACCTCAGAAGAAACCAGTTTGTCTTTAGTCTGGGAGGAGAATTTCGGATCTGGTACTTTCACGGACACAACCGCAATCAGGCCTTCACGCGCATCGTCGCCGGTGGCGCTGACTTTGGCTTTTTTGCTGTAACCTTCTTTGTCCATGTAGGCGTTCAGAGTACGGGTCATCGCCGCACGGAAGCCCGCCAGGTGAGTACCGCCATCACGCTGCGGAATGTTGTTGGTAAAGCAGTAGATGTTTTCCTGGAAGCCATCGTTCCACTGCAATGCCACTTCAACGCCGATACCGTCTTTTTCGGTGGAGAAGTAGAAGATGTTCGGGTGGATCGGCGTTTTATTCTTGTTCAGATACTCAACGAACGCCTTGATACCGCCTTCATAGTGGAAGTGGTCTTCTTTGCCGTCACGTTTGTCTTTCAGGCGAATGGAAACGCCGGAGTTAAGGAAGGACAACTCTCGCAGGCGTTTCGCCAGAATTTCATATTCAAACTCGGTTACATTGGTGAAGGTTTCGAGGCTCGGCCAGAAACGTACCATAGTGCCGGTTTTATCGGTATCGCCGGTAACCGCCAGCGGTGTCTGCGGTACACCGTGCACGTAGATCTGACGGTGAATTTTACCTTCACGCTGGATAACCAGCTCCAGTTTTTGCGACAGGGCGTTTACTACCGAAACACCAACGCCGTGCAGACCGCCGGACACTTTATAGGAGTTATCGTCAAATTTACCGCCTGCGTGCAGCACGGTCATGATCACTTCTGCTGCCGATACACCCTCTTCCGGGTGAATACCGGTCGGAATGCCACGCCCGTCATCCTGTACAGAGACGGAATTATCAGCATGAATAGTGACGATAATTTCTTTACAGTGACCCGCGAGCGCTTCGTCGATAGCGTTATCTACCACCTCGAATACCATGTGGTGCAGACCGGTGCCGTCATCCGTGTCGCCGATATACATACCAGGGCGCTTACGCACCGCATCCAGCCCTTTCAGGACTTTGATACTGGAGGAGTCATAAGAATTCGACATCAACGTTTCTCGCTCATTTATACTTGGGTTAATCCGTTATTTTACCCTTTTCCACGGTAAACATCTTCGAATTTTCGTCCGACATGTCTATAACGTGTTCAGCACTGATCGCGCTGACAAAGACCTGTGATTGCGTCGCTTTTAAGCGGCTGGCAAGCAGCCCGCGACGCTCATCATCAAGCTCAGAGGCAAAATCATCTATCAGGTAGAGACACCGCCGCCCGCTTTCACGGGTGAGGAACTCTCCTTGCGCCAGACGTAAGGCGCACATCAGCAGCTTAAGCTGCCCACGCGATAAGGTATCTTCCACCGGCGCACCGTCGGCGCGAATGCGTAAGTCCGCTTTATGCGGGCCGTGCGCAGTGTAGGTTAGCTGGCGATCGCGTTCAAAATTACGTTCCAGCACCTCAGCGTACTCTGTCTCTTTCTCCCAGCCGCGCTGGAAAGAGAAAGTCAGAGAAAACTCAGGGAGAAATTGCTTACAGGTATCGGCCATATCGGCGGCGATACCGGCGCTGTACTGGGCGCGCCAGGCGCTGATTTGCTCCGCCAGCGGGATCAGTTCTTTATCCCACGGGCGGAGCTGTTCGTAACGTGACACCTGCCTCAGCGCCGCATTACGCTGCTTGAGCAATCGCTTGAGATTGCTCCAGGCGGTGAAAAATCCGGGTTCGTTGTGAAAGCATCCCCAGTCGAGGAATGCTCTTCTGTATTTGGGGCCACCGTTGAGTAAAGTAAACCCCTCAGGCGTTATCAACTGCATCGGCATCAGGTGCGCCAGTTCCGCAACTTTATGCCCGTCAGTACCGTCAATACGGACTTTACTGTCGCCCTGTTTGTCTTTGGTTAAGCCAATCGCCGTCTCGCGCTCTGCGCCCTGTAAACGCCCGTGAAGAACAAACGCCTCCTGCTCGTGGCGAATGACGCGACCAATCTGCAAACTGCGAAACGCCCGGCCGTGGCCGAGCGTATAGATAGCTTCCAGCACGCTGGTTTTGCCACTGCCGTTGGCACCCACCAGAAAGTTAAAGCCGGGAGATAAAGCGAGATCCGCGGTTTCGATATTGCGGAAATCGCGGATCAACAAGCGGGTGAGGGACATTACAGTCTCATTGGCATGACAACATAAGCCGCACTCTGGCTGGCCGCATCTTCAATCTGCACGCTGGAAACTGAATCGGTCAGCATCATGCGCACGTTTTCACATTTCAGCGCGTTCAGAACATCCAGCACATAGCTGACGTTAAAGCCGATTTCCATCTCCGCGCCGCTGTAGGTGACGTCGAGGATCTCTTCCGCTTCTTCCTGTTCCGGGTTGTTGGCGGTGATCTTCAGTTGATTTTCACTGACATACAGACGCACGCCACGGAATTTCTCGTTAGAGAGAATTGCCGCACGAGCAAACGCCTGCTTGAGCAGATCGCAGCCTGCTTCCAGATGTTTGTCCGGGTTCTTCGGCAGAACGCGACGGTAATCCGGGAATCGACCATCCACCAATTTGGAGGTAAAAATAAAGTCACCTACGTGGGCGCGAATGTTGTTGCTGCCAATCTGCACGCGCAGCGGATTGTCGCCGCCGTCGAGCATACGCATCAGTTCAATCACGCCTTTACGCGGCACGATCACCGAATGGCTCGGCAAAGACTGACCAATTGGCATTGAACAGACCGCCAGGCGGTGGCCGTCAGTCGCCACGGTGCGCAGTTCTTCACCTTCGGTTTCGAACAGCATACCATTTAAGTAATAGCGAACGTCCTGATGCGCCATCGAAAACTGGGTCGCTTCAATCAGACGTTTCATCGTTGCCTGCGGCAGGGTAAATTCAACTTCGCTCTGCCAGTCATCAAGATTCGGGAAATCCGCCGCTGGCAGAGTAGAAAGCGAAAAACGGCTGCGCCCGGAGCGCACCAGCATCCGCTCACCTTCCAGTTGCACAGCAATTTCCGCGCCTTCAGGCAGACCACGGCAGATATCAAAGAATTTGCGCGCCGGAACGGTCGTCGCCCCTGGTTCGTGCGGCTGAATCAGCGCAACACGAGCCACCATTTCCATCTCGAGATCAGTACCGGTCAGCGACAACGTACCGTCAGCAACCTGTAACAGCAGATTACCGAGAATCGGTAGCGTAGGACGACCACCTAACGGACCGCTCACCTGTTGTAGCGGTTTTAATAAATGCTCACGTTCTACGGTAAATTTCATAGGTTTACGATGACAATGTTCTGATTAAATTTGAAAAATCTTCTTTGATATCATGGCTCTCTTCACGCAACTGCTCGATCTTACGGCAGGCATGAAGCACCGTTGTATGGTCACGACCGCCAAACGCATCACCGATCTCCGGCAGACTGTGGTTAGTCAGCTCTTTCGCCAACGCCATCGCCATCTGGCGCGGACGTGCCACCGAGCGAGATCGACGCTTGGAAAGGAGATCTGCGACTTTGATCTTGTAGTACTCCGCCACCGTCTTCTGAATATTGTCGATGGTGACCAGTTTTTCCTGCAATGCCAGCAAATCGCGCAACGCTTCGCGCACGAAGTCAATGGTGATCGCCCGTCCGGTAAAGTTGGCGTTAGCAATAACACGGTTCAGCGCCCCTTCCAGCTCACGCACATTAGAGCGTAGACGCTTGGCGATAAAGAATGCCACTTCACCCGGCAGACGAATGTCATTTTCGTCTGCCTTTTTCATCAGGATCGCCACACGGGTTTCCAGCTCTGGCGGTTCGATCGCCACAGTCAACCCCCAGCCGAAGCGGGATTTCAAACGATCCTCAACGCCGTTGATCTCTTTCGGATAACGATCCGAAGTAAGAATGATCTGTTGATTACCTTCCAGCAAGGCGTTAAAGGTGTGGAAAAACTCTTCCTGGGATCGTTCTTTATTAGCAAAAAACTGAATATCGTCGATCAGCAGCGCGTCAACAGAACGGTAGTAGCGTTTAAACTCTTCGATCGCGTTGTTTTGCAGGGCTTTTACCATGTCCTGAACAAAGCGTTCGGAGTGCATATAAACCACTTTGGCATTCGGCTTGCGCGCCATAATGCCATTGCCCACCGCATGTAGCAGGTGAGTTTTACCCAGCCCCGTGCCGCCATAAAGGAACAGCGGGTTATAGGCACCGCCAGGGTTGTCTGCCACCTGACGAGCCGCCGCGCGCGCCAGTTGGTTAGATTTACCTTCGACGAAGTTATCAAATGTATGTTTAACGTTAACGTTGGAACGATAGGTCGGTTCTGCCGGAGCCGGAACGTTATCCCAACCTGAGCGCGTAGAAGGCGCCGCACGTTGCGGTTGCACCTGAGCAGCCTGAGCCGGTGCAACTGTATTGCTGGCAGGGACTTTCAGCGTTTGTGTCACGGGCTTTGTGCCCACTTCAAAACGCAACTGTGGGGCATCCGCTCCGCAGAAACTGGTTAGCAGTCCATTGATATTATTGAGGTACTTGTCCCGTACCCAATCGAGGACAAAACGGTTTGGCGCGTACAAGGCCAGCGTGTTATCGCTCAGTTCCGCCTGCAATGGGCGTATCCACATACTGAATTCTGTGGCTGGTAACTCATCCTGCAATCGGGCAAGACATTGCTGCCAAAGCGAAAGTGACACGGCGGACTCCACTCGAACAAAAGTCGATTATGACTAAGGCTGAAACATTCATGATTGTTGACGCACGTCGAAAAGACCCTGCATAAGGGTGACGCACGAACCGCTGTCTGCGGTTATATGCCCGATCAAGATCCTGCAAAACGATCGGGACCGCGGATCATAGCCTAAACTGCGCAAGAGATCTTCTGTTTCTCACAGATTTTCCCGATTTATCCACAGGATGATCCAGAACCCGCTAAGTGTAAACGATCCAGACACCAGGCGGGCACGATTTAAGCCGCATATTGGAAAATTTAATGACCATAGACAAAATTAGGCTTAATCGATCTAATAAAGATCCTGGACGATCCTTGCGCTTTATCCGGTAGCCCGTATAATCCTCCACCCGGCGCGTAATGCTGGTTTTCACCGGTATATAGTTGTACTTTTTCCCTGTGAAAAGGTGCGGAAAAGCGCGGTAAATAAGGAAAGAGAATTGACTCCGGAGTGTACAATTATTACAATCCGGCCTCTTTAATCACCCATGGCTTCGGTGTCCATCGTTCGGTTTTCGGGCGGATATCCAATAAAGCCATTGAATTTATTCAAGTTTAGGTAGAAATCGCCATGAAACGCACTTTTCAACCGTCTGTACTGAAGCGCAACCGTTCTCACGGCTTCCGTGCTCGTATGGCTACTAAAAATGGTCGTCAGGTACTGGCACGTCGTCGTGCTAAAGGCCGTGCTCGTCTGACCGTTTCTAAGTAATAAAGCTAACCCCTGAGTGGTTAAGCTCGCATTTCCCAGGGAGTTACGCTTGTTAACTCCCAGTCAATTCACATTCGTCTTCCAGCAGCCACAACGGGCTGGCACGCCGCAAATCACCATCCTCGGCCGCCTGAATTCGCTGGGGCATCCCCGTATCGGTCTTACAGTCGCCAAGAAAAACGTTCGACGAGCGCATGAACGCAATCGGATTAAACGTCTGACGCGTGAAAGCTTCCGTCTACGCCAACATGAACTCCCGGCTATGGATTTCGTGGTGGTGGCGAAAAAAGGGGTTGCCGACCTCGATAACCGTGCTCTCTCGGAAGCGTTGGAAAAATTATGGCGCCGCCACTGTCGCCTGGCTCGCGGGTCCTGATAGCCCTCATTCGGGTCTACCAACGCCTGATTAGTCCGCTACTCGGGCCGCATTGTCGTTTCACTCCAACTTGTTCAAGCTACGGAATTGAGGCATTGCGCAGGTTTGGAGTGATAAAAGGCAGTTGGTTGACGGTGAAACGCGTATTAAAATGCCACCCTTTACACCCTGGTGGTGACGATCCCGTCCCGCCCGGACCATTTGATACCAGAGAACACTAACGATGGATTCGCAACGCAATCTTTTAGTCATCGCTTTGCTGTTCGTGTCTTTCATGATCTGGCAAGCCTGGGAGCAGGATAAAAACCCGCAACCTCAGGCTCAACAGACCACGCAGACAACGACCACCGCAGCGGGTAGCGCCGCCGACCAGGGCGTACCGGCCAGTGGCCAGGGGAAACTGATTTCGGTAAAAACCGACGTGCTTGATCTGACCATCAACACCCGTGGTGGTGATGTTGAGCAGGCTCTGCTGCCGGCTTACCCGAAAGAGCTGAACTCTACCCAGCCGTTCCAGTTGCTGGAAACCTCACCGCAGTTTATTTATCAGGCACAGAGCGGTCTGACCGGTCGTGATGGCCCGGATAATCCGGCTAACGGCCCGCGTCCACTGTATAACGTCGAAAAAGACGCTTATGTGCTGGCCGAAGGTCAAAACGAACTGCAGGTGCCGATGACGTATACCGACGCAGCAGGCAACACGTTTACTAAAACGTTTGTCCTGAAACGTGGTGATTACGCTGTCAACGTCAACTACAACGTGCAGAACGCTGGCGAAAAACCGCTGGAGATCTCCACCTTTGGTCAGTTGAAGCAATCCATCACTCTGCCACCGCATCTCGACACCGGAAGCAGCAACTTTGCACTGCACACTTTCCGTGGCGCGGCGTACTCCACGCCTGACGAAAAATACGAGAAATACAAGTTCGATACTATTGCCGACAACGAAAACCTGAACATCTCTTCGAAAGGTGGTTGGGTCGCGATGCTGCAACAGTATTTCGCGACGGCATGGATCCCGCATAACGACGGCACCAACAACTTCTATACCGCTAATCTGGGTAACGGCATCGCCGCTATCGGCTATAAGTCTCAGCCGGTACTGGTTCAGCCTGGTCAGACTGGCGCGATGAACAGCACCCTGTGGGTTGGCCCGGAAATCCAGGACAAAATGGCGGCAGTTGCTCCGCATCTGGATCTGACCGTTGATTACGGTTGGTTGTGGTTCATCTCTCAGCCGCTGTTCAAATTGCTGAAATGGATCCATAGCTTTGTGGGTAACTGGGGCTTCTCCATTATCATCATCACCTTTATCGTTCGTGGCATCATGTACCCGCTGACCAAAGCGCAGTACACCTCCATGGCGAAGATGCGTATGCTGCAGCCTAAGATTCAGGCCATGCGTGAGCGTCTGGGCGATGACAAACAGCGTATCAGCCAGGAAATGATGGCGCTGTACAAAGCTGAGAAGGTTAACCCGCTGGGCGGCTGCTTCCCGCTGCTGATCCAGATGCCAATCTTCCTGGCGTTGTACTACATGCTGATGGGTTCCGTTGAACTGCGTCAGGCACCGTTTGCACTGTGGATCCATGACCTGTCTGCACAGGACCCATACTACATCCTGCCGATCCTGATGGGCGTAACGATGTTCTTCATTCAGAAGATGTCACCGACCACCGTGACCGACCCGATGCAGCAGAAGATCATGACCTTTATGCCGGTCATCTTCACCGTGTTCTTCCTGTGGTTCCCGTCAGGTCTGGTGCTGTACTATATCGTCAGCAACCTGGTAACCATTATCCAGCAGCAGTTGATTTACCGTGGTCTGGAAAAACGTGGCCTGCATAGCCGCGAGAAGAAAAAATCCTGATTCGGTGAGTTTTCGCTAAAATAAGGGCGGTCAGTTGACCGCCTTTTTTCTTTTCGTAGGGCGGATAAGCACAGCGCATCCGCCAAACAAAGCAACAGGAACATCATGAGCGATAATGACACTATCGTAGCCCAGGCCACGCCTCCAGGACGTGGCGGTGTGGGTATCCTGCGCATCTCCGGCCTCAAAGCGCGCGAGGTTGCCGAAACCGTGCTGGGTAAGTTACCCAAACCGCGCTACGCCGATTATCTTCCGTTTAAAGACGCCGACGGCAGCGTGCTGGATCAGGGCATCGCGCTATGGTTCCCCGGCCCGAACTCGTTCACCGGCGAAGATGTGCTGGAGCTGCAAGGTCATGGCGGTCCGGTGATCCTCGACCTGCTGTTAAAACGTATCCTGACCATTCCAGGCCTGCGGATTGCCCGCCCAGGTGAGTTTTCAGAGCGCGCATTTCTCAACGATAAACTTGATTTAGCCCAGGCCGAAGCGATTGCGGATCTTATCGACGCCAGCTCCGAACAGGCGGCTCGCTCGGCGCTTAACTCACTGCAAGGCGCATTCTCTGCACGAGTTAATCATCTGGTAGAAGCCCTCACCCACTTGCGCATTTACGTCGAAGCGGCGATTGATTTCCCCGATGAAGAGATCGATTTCCTCTCCGACGGCAAAATTGAAGCCCAGCTTAATGACGTGATTGCCGATCTCGACGCGGTACGCGCCGAAGCACGTCAGGGCAGCCTGCTGCGTGAAGGCATGAAAGTGGTGATTGCCGGGCGTCCTAACGCCGGTAAATCGAGCCTGCTAAACGCGCTGGCGGGCCGTGAAGCCGCTATCGTTACCGATATCGCCGGAACCACGCGTGACGTACTGCGTGAGCATATCCACATTGATGGGATGCCGCTGCATATCATCGATACCGCCGGGTTACGCGAAGCCAGCGACGAAGTCGAACGCATTGGTATCGAGCGCGCATGGCAGGAAATTGAACAGGCCGACCGCGTGCTGTTTATGGTCGATGGCACCACGACAGACGCCGTAGATCCGGCAGAAATCTGGCCGGAATTTATTGCCCGTCTGCCTGCCAAACTGCCGATCACCGTGGTGCGCAATAAAGCCGATATTACTGGCGAAACGCTGGGGATGAGTGAAGTTAACGGCCATGCATTGATTCGCCTCTCAGCACGCACTGGCGAAGGTGTGGACGTTCTGCGTAACCATCTCAAACAGAGCATGGGCTTTGATACCAATATGGAAGGTGGTTTCCTGGCGCGTCGCCGTCACTTACAGGCGCTGGAGCAAGCGGCGGAGCATCTGCAGCAGGGTAAAGCGCAACTGCTGGGCGCATGGGCGGGTGAATTACTGGCGGAAGAACTGCGTCTGGCGCAGCAGAACTTAAGCGAGATCACAGGAGAGTTTACTTCTGACGATCTGCTGGGACGGATTTTCTCCAGCTTCTGTATTGGTAAGTAACCCGCAATTACGAAGCCGCATTCTGATTGTCAGATGCGGTTTCGCTTTCTTGTTGGCACTCTTATTATTAATCAACCCTTTTTATAAAAATTAAACTTCTCACATAATTTATTCTCTTAAAAAGAGCATTTAATATTGCTTCACGACCGTTTGTGATTCGATTCACATTTAAACAATTTCAGAATAGACAAAAATCTTGAGTATTATACTGTAGCGTCGTGTCTTTCGAGGATAAGTGCATTATGAATACCTTACATATATGTGTGACCTCAAAGTGGTTTAATATTGACAACAAGATTGTCGATCACCGCCCTTAATTTGCCCTTCTGTCGCCATCACCAGAGTCAAACCGATTAGATTCAATGTGATCTATGAGTTTGCTATATCTTTATTTTCCTTTTTATCTACGTTATTTCCGTCTTAATTGCTTTATTAAGCTAATAATTGTAGATGTATATATTCTGGAAATTAATAGATATTGCAAATGTAATATTCACAGGGATCATTGCAATTAAAATAAATGAAGGATTATGTAATGGAAAACTTTAAACATCTCCCTGAACCGTTCCGCATTCGTGTTATTGAACCCGTAAAACGTACTACCCGCGCTTATCGTGAAGAAGCGATTATTAAATCCGGTATGAACCCATTTCTGCTGGATAGCGAAGATGTGTTTATCGATTTACTGACCGACAGCGGCACCGGGGCGGTGACGCAGAGTATGCAGGCAGCGATGATGCGCGGCGACGAAGCCTATAGCGGCAGTCGTAGCTACTATGCATTAGCTGAGTCAGTAAAAAATATCTTTGGTTATCAATACACCATTCCAACGCACCAGGGCCGAGGTGCAGAGCAAATCTATATTCCGGTACTGATTAAAAAGCGTGAGCAGGAAAAAGGCCTGGATCGCAGCAAAATGGTGGCGTTCTCTAACTATTTCTTCGACACCACTCAGGGCCATAGCCAGATTAACGGCTGTACCGTACGCAACGTCTATATCAAAGAAGCCTTCGATACTGGCGTGCGTTATGACTTTAAAGGTAACTTTGACCTTGAAGGATTAGAACGCGGTATTGAAGAAGTTGGCCCGAATAATGTGCCATATATCGTCGCGACCATCACCAGTAACTCCGCAGGCGGCCAGCCGGTTTCACTGGCGAACATGAAAGCGATGTACAGCATTGCGAAGAAATATGACATTCCAGTGGTAATGGACTCCGCACGCTTTGCCGAAAACGCCTATTTCATCAAACAGCGCGAAGCGGAATATAAAGACTGGACTATCGAGCAGATCACCCGTGAAACCTACAAATATGCCGATATGCTGGCGATGTCCGCCAAGAAAGATGCGATGGTGCCAATGGGTGGCCTGCTGTGCGTGAAAGATGACAGCTTCTTCGATGTCTACACCGAGTGCAGAACTCTTTGCGTGGTGCAGGAAGGCTTCCCGACATATGGCGGTCTGGAAGGCGGCGCAATGGAACGTCTGGCGGTAGGTCTGTATGACGGCATGAATCTGGACTGGCTGGCCTATCGTATTGCGCAGGTGCAGTATCTGGTCGATGGCCTGGAAGAGATTGGCGTAGTGTGTCAGCAGGCGGGCGGTCACGCGGCATTCGTGGATGCCGGTAAACTGTTGCCGCATATCCCTGCAGACCAGTTTCCGGCACAGGCGCTGGCCTGCGAGCTGTATAAAGTCGCGGGGATTCGTGCGGTAGAAATTGGGTCTTTCCTGTTAGGTCGCGATCCGAAAACCGGTAAACAATTACCATGTCCGGCTGAGCTGCTGCGTTTAACCATTCCACGCGCAACTTATACGCAAACACATATGGACTTCATTATTGAAGCCTTCAAACATGTGAAAGAGAACGCGGCAAATATTAAAGGGTTAACCTTTACATACGAACCCAAAGTATTACGTCACTTCACCGCAAAACTGAAAGAAGTTTAATTAATATACTCAGAGTGGCTATAAGGATGTTAGCCACTCTTATTCTCTACATCCTCAATAACAAAAATAGCCTTCCTCTAAAGGTGGCATCATGACTGAACAATCAGAAAAAAAACACTCTGCATTTTGGGGTGTCATGGTTATAGCGGGTACAGTAATTGGTGGAGGTATGTTTGCTTTACCTGTTGATCTAGCTGGTGCCTGGTTTTTTTGGGGCGCATTTATCCTCATCATTGCCTGGTTTTCAATGCTACATTCTGGGTTATTGTTATTAGAAGCAAATTTAAATTATCCCGTCGGCTCCAGTTTTAATACCATCACCAAAGATTTAATCGGTAACACCTGGAACATTATTAGTGGTATTACGGTTGCTTTCGTTCTCTATATTCTCACCTACGCCTATATCTCCGCTAACGGCGCAATCATTAGCGAAACGATATCGATGAATTTCGGCTATCACGCTAATCCTCGCATTGTTGGGATCTGCACGGCCATTTTCGTCGCCAGCGTACTGTGGATAAGTTCGTTAGCCGCCAGTCGTATTACCTCGTTGTTTCTCGGCCTGAAAATTATCTCCTTTGTGATTGTGTTTGGTTCTTTCTTCTTCCAGGTCGATTATTCCATTCTGCGCGATGCCACCAGCACGACTTCGGGGACGTCTTACTTCCCGTATATCTTTATGGCTTTGCCGGTATGCCTGGCGTCATTTGGTTTCCACGGCAATATTCCCAGCCTGATTATTTGCTATGGCAAACGCAAAGATAAGCTAATCAAAAGCGTGATCTTCGGTTCGCTGCTGGCGTTGGTGATTTATCTCTTCTGGCTGTATTGCACAATGGGGAATATTCCGCGAGAAAGCTTTAAGGCGATTATCTCTTCGGGCGGCAATGTTGATTCGCTGGTAAAATCGTTCCTCGGCACCAAACAGCATGGCATTATCGAGTTTTGCCTGCTGGTGTTCTCAAACTTAGCTGTTGCCAGTTCATTTTTTGGCGTCACGCTGGGGCTGTTCGATTATCTGGCGGATCTGTTTAAGATTGATAACTCCCACGCCGGACGTTGCAAAACCGTGCTGTTAACCTTCCTGCCACCCGCTTTGTTGTATCTGGTCTTCCCTAATGGCTTTATTTACGGGATCGGCGGTGCCGGGTTGTGCGCCACCATCTGGGCGGTGATTATCCCCGCGGTACTGGCTATCAAAGCCCGCAAGAAATTTCCCAACCAGATATTCACAGTTTGGGGCGGTAATCTTATTCCGGCGATTGTTATTCTCTTTGGCATAACCGTGATTTTGTGCTGGTTTGGTAACGTCTTTAATGTGTTACCCAAATTTGGTTAAGCACTTCAAAAAGCCAGCGGTCATTCGCTGGCTTTTTGCCTGTCAGGAAATCACTCATGTCCAAATGGCAACTCGCCTGATTCTCTTTCACCACGTATGCTTTGCGTCACCTTACCGTCAGGACGCTAGCCCATGTCCCGTTTTTTGATTTGTAGTTTTGCTCTGGTTTTACTTTATCCCGCAGGTATTGATATGTATCTGGTCGGCTTGCCACGCATTGCCGCCGATCTCAATGCCAGCGAAGCGCAGTTGCATATAGCTTTCTCGGTTTATCTGGCGGGGATGGCGGCAGCAATGCTGTTTGCCGGTAAAGTGGCCGATCGTTCAGGAAGAAAACCTGTCGCCATTCCCGGCGCGGCGCTATTTATTATCGCCTCTGTGCTCTGTTCACTGTCTGAAACCAGCACGCTATTTCTTGTCGGACGCTTTATGCAAGGGCTGGGCGCTGGCTGCTGTTATGTCGTCGCATTCGCGATTTTACGCGACACGCTGGATGATCGACGCAGAGCAAAAGTGCTGTCATTGCTCAATGGTATTACCTGCATCATTCCGGTGTTAGCTCCGGTACTCGGGCACCTGATTATGCTCAAATTTCCGTGGCAGAGCCTGTTCTGGACAATGGCGATGATGGGCATCACTGTACTCATGTTGTCTTTGTTTATTTTAAAAGAAACACGCCCTGCTGCGCCTGCTGCTTCGGACAGACCACGAGAGAATACCGAGTCGCTGCTTAATCGTTTTTTCCTTAGCCGTGTGCTTATCACCACTCTCAGCGTTTCCGTGATTCTTACCTTCGTGAATACGTCGCCTGTATTGATGATGGAAATTATGGGCTTCGAACGTGGTGAATACGCCACCATTATGGCGTTAACCGCAGGCGTCAGCATGACCGTTTCGTTTTCCACGCCGTTTGCATTGGGAATTTTTAAGCCGCGCACACTGATGATCACCTCGCAAATGTTATTCCTGGCGGCGGGTATCATCCTTGCAGTTTCGCCTTCCCATGCGGTTTCGCTGTTTGGCATCACACTGATTTGCGCCGGTTTCTCAGTGGGCTTCGGCGTGGCAATGAGCCAGGCATTAGGCCCGTTTTCATTACGCGCAGGCGTGGCCAGCTCGACGTTAGGCATTGCACAGGTTTGTGGCTCGTCACTGTGGATTTGGCTGGCAGCAGTGATTGGCATCAGCGCCTGGAATATGCTGATCGGGATTCTGATTGCCTGTAGCATAGTAAGCCTGTTGCTGATTATGCTCGTCGCACCTGGACGCCCTGTTGCCGCTCATGAAGAAATCCATCACCACGCTTGATCTCAATTTACTGCTCTGCCTGCAATTACTGATGCAGGAGCGCAGCGTGACCAAAGCGGCGAAGCGGATGAACGTAACACCTTCGGCAGTGAGTAAATCGCTGGCAAAGCTTCGGACATGGTTTGATGATCCGCTCTTTGTGAACTCCCCGTTGGGTCTGACGCCCACACCGCTGATGGTCAGCATGGAGCAAAATCTGGCGGAGTGGATGCAAATGAGCAATCAACTGCTGGACAAACCGCATCATGAAACGCCGCGCGGCCTGAAATTTGAGCTGGCGGCGGAGTCGCCGCTGATGATGATCATGTTTAATGCGCTATCGAAACAGATCTACCAGCGTTACCCCCAGGCGACTATTAAATTACGTAACTGGGATTACGATTCGCTGGATGCCATTACTCGTGGTGAAGTGGATATCGGTTTTTCCGGGCGTGAAAGTCATCCACGCTCCCGGGAACTGCTAAGTTCACTGCCGTTATCCATTGATTATGAAGTGCTATTTAGCGATTTACCCTGCGTCTGGCTGCGTAAAGATCATCCGGTGCTGAATGAAGCGTGGAACCTGGACTCGTTTCTGCGTTATCCGCATATCAGCATTTGCTGGGAACAGAGCGATACCTGGGCGCTGGACAATGTATTGCAAGAATCAGGACGCGAACGCACGATTGCTATGAGTCTACCGGAATTTGAGCAGGCGCTATTTATGGCGGCGCAGCCTGACAATCTGCTACTGGCGACCGCGCCACGCTACTGTCAGTACTACAACCAGCTCCACCAGCTTCCGCTGGTTGCTCTCCCTCTCCCGTTTGATGAAATCCAGCAAAAAAAGCTGGAAGTACCGTTTACTCTGCTGTGGCACAAACGGAATAGCCATAACCCGAAGATTGTCTGGTTACGAGAAACCATTAAAAATCTTTACGCCTCGATGGCATAATCAAGTTGTATGAAATACGACCATATCTCGCGTTTAAATGTAAAATATATGTAATAAGTTTATCCGAATCGAACTTTTCGCCGCTTTAGTCTGTCCATAGTTCCAGTAAATGATTACTCTTGTATTCATAATGGACCATTAAGCATGGAGCGAAAAATGGCGACTCACTTTGCCCGAGGAACGTTAACGGAAGGACATCTGATATCTGTTCGCCTACCCTCGCAGTGTCATCAAGAAACCCAAAATATTCCCCCTCATCGTCAAAGCCGTTTCCTGGCGTCCAGAGGTTTACTCGCAGAACTGATGTTCATGCTGTATGGCATTAGTGAATTGCCGGAAATCGTTACCCAGGCTAAAGGAAAGCCAGTTTTCCGCGATAAAAGTTTGCCATCATTTTCAATATCCTATGCCGGAAATATCGTCGGTGTGGCGTTAACAACCGAAGGCGAATGCGGCCTCGATATGGAACTCCAGCGCGCGACACGCGGGTTTCATAGCCCCCATGCACCCGATAACCCTATTTTTTCCAGCAATGAATCGTTATGGATCAGCAAACAGAACGATCCTAACGAAGCACGAGCGCAACTCATTACTTTGCGTCGAAGCGTGCTAAAACTTACCGGCGATGTACTAAATGACGACCCGCGCGATCTGCAATTGATGCCCATTGCGGGACGCCTGAAATGTGCCCATCTCAATCATGTAGAAGTATTATGCGACGCAGAGGACGTGCTGGTGTGGTCCGTGGCAGTCACTCCGGCAATTGAAAAGCTCAATGTCTGGGAGTTTGATGGCAAACAAGGCTGGAAAAGCCTGCCTGATATTCACAACCGTGCCAACAACCCCACCAGCCGGATGATGCGTTTTGCCCAGCTTTCTACCGTGAAGTCTTTTTCGCCAAATTAATAAACAACCACAGGAGTCATCATGTCTGAAAAATTGAAGGTGGTTACGTTATTGGGGAGCCTGCGTAAAGGTTCATTTAATGGCATGGTTGCACGTACGCTGCCGAAAATTGCCCCGGCGGGTATGGAAGTCAACGCGTTGCCTTCCATTGCCGATATTCCCCTGTATGACGCAGATGTTCAGCAGGAAGAAGGCTTTCCCGCGACAGTTGAAGCTCTGGCGGAACAGATCCGTCAGGCTGACGGTGTGGTGATTGTCACGCCGGAATATAACTACTCGGTGCCGGGTGGGCTGAAAAATGCCATCGACTGGCTATCTCGCCTGCCGGATCAACCGTTGGCCGGTAAACCGGTGCTGATTCAGACCAGTTCAATGGGTGTGATTGGCGGCGCACGTTGTCAGTATCACCTGCGCCAGATTCTGGTCTTCCTCGATGCGATGGTAATGAACAAACCTGAGTTTATGGGCGGCGTGATTCAGAACAAAGTCGATCCGCAAACCAGAGAGGTGATTGATCAGGGAACGCTGGATCACCTGGCCGGGCAGTTAACTGCGTTTGGCGAGTTTATTCAGCGGGTGAAAATCTAAATAAAAAACCCGCCAGCAATAACGCATGGCGGGTTTTTTAGCGTGCTATCGATTTTAATGAGCGTCAATAAACACAATTTTCAGGATAAACAGCAGTGCAACGATGACTACGCACGGGCTTAGATCACGCAGACGTCCTGTGCCGATCTTCATCACGCAGTAGGAGATAAAGCCCAGCGCGATACCTTCGGTAATCGAGAAACTGAACGGCATCATCACAGCGGTAATAAACGCCGGAACGGATTCAGTCAGATCCTGCCATTTCACGCGTGCTAAACTGGAAGTCATCAGTACGCCAACGTAAATCAGCGCACCAGCAGCAGCATAGCCAGGCACCATTCCCGCCAGCGGCGACAAGAAGATAACCAGCAGGAACAGCAAACCAACAACCACTGCCGTCAGACCGGTACGACCGCCAACGGAAACACCAGAAGAAGATTCAATATACGCCGTGACAGAAGATGTACCGATAAACGAACCGGTAACAGAAGAGATACTGTCGACATACAGCGCCTGCTTCATGCGCGGGAATTTACCCTTTTCATCAGCCAGACCCGCCTTATCGGTCACGCCAATCAGGGTGCCGGAGGAGTCAAACAGGTTGACCAGCATGAAAGAGAAAATTACGCCTGCCAGGCCGAGGTTAAACGACCCGGCCAAATCCACGTGCCCCACCACCGTCATTACGCTCGGTGGCGCAGAGACGATGCCGTTGTAGTGCACATCACCCAGCATCCAGCCCAGAAGCGTCGTCACCACGATGGAAACCAGCACCGCCGCGTGAATGTTGCGCGAGGCCAGAATAGCAATGATGAAGAAGCCGAGGATACCCAGCAGTACGCTGTGAGATGTCAGGTTACCGATACTCACCAGCGTTTCCGGGTTAGCAACAATCACCCCCGCGTTTTTCAGCCCCATCATACCAATGAACAGACCGATACCGCTGGTAATGCCCACACGCAGACTTACTGGAATGTTGGCAATAATCCAGTAGCGAACGCGGAAAATAGTCAGCAGCAGCAGACCAATCGCGCCCCAGAAAATTGCGCCCATCCCGACTTGCCACGGCAAGCCCATCGCCTGCACCACTACAAAAGCGAAGAACGCGTTCAGGCCCATAGCGGGAGCCAGCGCGACTGGCAGGTTAGCAAACAGCCCCATCAGAATACTGCCGAACGCAGCAATCAGACAGGTGGTGACGAAGACGGCGCTGGTGTCCATGCCAGCTACGCCAAGAATTTGCGGGTTAACAAAAACGATGTAAACCATCGTCAGGAAAGTGGTAAAACCGGCGATCACTTCGGTCCGTGCCGTCGTGCCATGTTCGCGCAGTTTAAACACGCGTTCCAGCATCCCCTGGCCAGAAGCCTGGGTTGTGTGTTGTTGACTCATTATCTATTTCCGAACAAGGAGGGAAAATCCGTCGCTATCCTATACCAAAATGAGACAATATGGACGGCTGAAGATAACTTTTTTTAATTGTACTTGCTTATACGGCAACGATTGCGTCACTCAAATCTGCATGACGAAAACGTTAAACTAACGATAAAGGAAAGACATGTCCCAGATAGAAGCGATATTTTTCGACTGCGACGGTACGCTGGTCGACAGCGAGGTTATTTGCTCTCGTGCCTATGTCACGATGTTCAAAGAGTTTGGCATTAACGTTGACCTTGAAGAGATTTTTACCCGCTTTAAAGGCGTAAAACTCTACGAAATCATCGACATCATTAGCAAAGAACAGGGCGTAGAAATAGTCCGTGCCGATGCCGAACACGTTTATCGTGCAGAGGTGGCGCGTCTGTTTGATAGCGAACTGGAGGTGATTGCGGGAGCAAACGCCTTACTGGAAAGCGTGAAAGTGCCGATGTGCGTCGTCTCTAACGGTCCGGTCAACAAAATGCAGCATTCACTCGGCAAGCTCAACATGCTGCACTATTTCCCGGAAAAACTGTTCAGCGGTTACGACATTCAGCGTTGGAAACCCGATCCGGCATTAATGTTCCACGCCGCAAAAGCAATGAATGTGAACGTTGAAAACTGCATTCTGGTCGATGACTCCAGCGCAGGAGCACAGTCAGGAATCGATGCCGGTATGGAAGTGTTTTACTTCTGCGCTGACCCGCACAATAAGCCGATTGTTCATCCGAAAGTCACTACCTTTACCCATCTTTCGCAGTTGCCGGAACTGTGGAAGGCGCGTGGCTGGGATATTACACGGTAAATAAAGAAACCCGGTGATATGTTCACCGGGCAGATTACATATTCACATTTTGCCGGATGCGGCGTAAACGCCTTATCCGTCCTACAGTTAGCGTTACTTTTTCGGTTCTTTTTCTGCCAGCAGTTTATCCAGCTCATCACCGCCTACGTGGCGGAAATCTTGCCCCTTCACGTAGTAGAAGATGTATTCGCAGATATTCTGGCAGCGGTCACCAATACGTTCGATGGAGCGTGCACAGAACAGCGCGGTAAGTACGCTCGGAATGGTGCGCGAATCTTCCATCATGTAGGTCATCAGTTGACGAACAATACCTTCGTACTCCTGATCAACTTTTTTATCTTCACGATAGATTCGCACGGCTTCGTCAATGTCCATGCGCGCGAACGCGTCCAGCACGTCGTGCAGCATTTGGATGGTGTGACGCCCCAGCGACTCCAGACTGACTAACAATGGCTGATGCTGCTGGGAGAATTTCTCCAGCGCAGTACGGCAGATTTTGTCCGCCACATCACCAATACGCTCCAGCTCAGCGATAGTTTTACTGATCACCATCACCAGACGCAGGTCGCTCGCCGTCGGCTGACGTTTGGCAATAATGCGCACGCAGGCTTCATCGATCGCCACTTCCATCATGTTGACGTTTTTGTCGCCTTCGATCACGCGCTTCGCCAGATCGCTGTCCTGGTTGTGCATCGCAGTGATGGCATCGGTAAGCTGTTGCTCCACCATCCCGCCCATGGTCATCACCTGCGTGCGGATGCTTTCCAGTTCGGCGTTGAACTGGCCGGAAATATGTTTATTAAGATTGAGACTGTCCATAACGCACTCCTGAATCAACCGTAACGACCGGTGATGTAGTCTTCTGTTTGTTTCTTCGCTGGCTTGGTGAACAGATCGTCCGTGTTGCTGAACTCAATCAATTCGCCCAGGTACATAAACGCCGTGTGGTCAGAACAACGCGCAGCCTGCTGCATGTTGTGAGTTACGATCACTACGGTGTAATCCTGCTTCAATTCGGTGATCAGCTCTTCAATACGCCCGGTGGAGATAGGGTCGAGTGCCGAACACGGTTCATCGAGCAACAACACTTCCGGGCGAATAGCGATACCACGCGCAATGCACAGACGTTGTTGCTGACCACCAGAGAGAGAGTAACCACTCTGGTGTAATTTATCTTTGGTTTCGTTCCACAATGCGGCCTTGGTCAATGCCCACTGTACACGCTCGTCCATGTCGGCACGGGAGAGTTTCTCAAACAGACGGACACCAAAGGCAATGTTGTCGTAAATGGACATCGGGAACGGCGTCGGTTTCTGGAACACCATGCCCACTTTCGCACGCAGCAGGGCGATATCCTGAGTGTTGGTCAGGATGTTGTCGCCATCAAGCAGAATTTCACCTTCCGCACGCTGCTCCGGATACAGTTCAAACATTTTGTTGAAGGTACGCAGCAGCGTCGATTTACCGCAGCCAGACGGCCCGATAAACGCCGTAACCTGGTTTTTAGCGATATCCAGGTTGATGTTTTTCAGGGCATGGAATTTGCCGTAGTAGAAGTTCAAATTACGAACCTGAATTTTACTCGGGGCAGTTTCAACCATACTCATTGCAATCTTTTCCTCATCGTGCCTGATGCACTTCGCTAATCAGGCTTACCGTAGGCCGGATAAGGCGTTCACGCCGCATCCGGCAAAGTGTTAACCGTGTTTATTCTTGGCAAAAACAACGCGCGCCAGAATGTTCAGCAGCAGTACGCACAGGGTAATGATCAACACACCAGCCCAGGCCAGTTGCTGCCATTCCGCAAACGGGCTCATCGCGAACTTAAAGATCGTTACCGGCAGGTTAGCGATCGGCTGCATCATGTCCGTGCTCCAGAACTGGTTGGAGAGCGCGGTAAACAGCAGCGGCGCGGTTTCACCCGCAATACGAGCAATCGCCAGCAGAATACCGGTCATAATCCCGGAGACCGACGCTTTCAGAGTAATCGCGGAGATCATCTTCCACTTCGGCGTCCCCAGCGCATAAGCCGCTTCACGCAGGCTGTCCGGCACCAGTTTCAGCATGTTCTCGGTGGTGCGGATAACAATCGGCACCTGCAACAGTGCCAGGGCAATCACGCCAGCCCAACCGGAGAAGTGCTCCATCTGAGCCACCACGATGGTATAAACAAACAGACCAACAACAATCGACGGCGCGGAGAGCAGAATGTCGTTAATGAAGCGAATAACTTCAGCCAGCCAGGATTTACGTCCATATTCCGCCAGATAAATCCCCGCCATAATCCCCAGCGGCGTACCGAATACCGTGGCCCACAAAATTAACAGGCCGCTACCCGCCAGGGCGTTCGCAAGGCCACCACCTTCTGTATTTGGCGGCGGCGTCATTTCGGTGAACAGCGCCAGAGACATACCGTCGATACCGCGGGTGATGGTGGACATTAAAATCCAGATCAGCCAGAACAGACCGAAAGCCATCGTCGCCATTGAGAGCGTCAGCGCAATACGGTTTTTGAGGCGGCGACGCGCCTGCATTTTGCGGCGGGATTCTGCCAGCGCCGCGGTAGTTTGTGTTTCAACCATAGCCATTAGCGTGCCCCCTCATTCTTAGCCAGGCGCATAATCATAAACTTCGATGCGGCCAGGACGATGAAGGTAATCACAAACAGGATCAGGCCGAGTTCCATCAGTGCAGCCACGTGCAGACCGGATTCTGCTTCCGCAAATTCGTTCGCCAACGCGGAAGTAATACTGTTACCTGGCATATACAGCGAGGCGCTGTCGAGCTGGTAGGTGTTACCGATGATAAAGGTCACCGCCATCGTTTCACCGAGCGCGCGCCCCAGACCCAGCATAATGCCGCCGATCACACCATTTTTGGTGAACGGAAGAACGATACGCCAGATAACTTCCCAGGTGGTGCAGCCGATACCGTAGGCTGACTCTTTCATCATCACCGGGGTTTGTTCGAAGACATCGCGCATTACCGCCGCAATGTACGGAATGATCATAATGGCGAGGATCACGCCCGCCGCGAGGATACCGATACCAAATGCCGGGCCGGAGAACAGCGCGCCAACAATCGGGATATTCGACATGATATTGCCGACTGGTTCCTGGAAGTAGACGGCAAACAGCGGTGCAAAAATAAACAGCCCCCACATGCCGTAAACGATACTTGGAATGGCTGCCAGCAGTTCAATGGCGATACCCAGCGGGCGCTTCAGCCAGCCTGGCGCAAGCTCTGTCAGGAACAGGGCAATCCCGAAACTCACCGGGACGGCGATCAGCAGCGCGATAAACGAAGTCACCAGCGTACCGTAGATCGGCACCAGCGCCCCGTAAATATCGTTCGGCGCATCCCACTCTTTGGTCCACAGGAAAGCCAGACCAAATTTCTGAATGCTCGGCCAGGAGGAGATGATCAGAGAGACAATAATGCCACCCAACATCAATAGCACAATCAGCGCCGCCAGTTTTACCAGCACGCTGAAAATTATGTCGCCCTTTTTACCCGGTGGGTTAAAAGCAGGCTTGGTTGCAGCCATAAGTTACTCTTCAGTTAAACGCGTTTACAAAGTCATTTTGTAATGCCGGATACGGTGTAAAACGCCTTATCCGGCCTGGAGTTTTATTAGTACAGCGGCTTACCGCTACTGTCTTTAATATTGGTCTTCCACGCAGCGCGAACCTGTTCAACTACGCTATCCGGCAGGCTGGCGTAATCCAGGTCGTTGGCCTGTTTAGCTCCGGTTTTGTATGCCCAGTCGAAGAACTTCAGCACTTCTGCACCTTGCTCTGGTTTCTTCTGATCTTTGTGAACCAGAATGAACGTGGTAGAGGTGATCGGCCACGCATCTTCGCCTTTCTGGTTGGTCAGATCCTGAGCGAATGTTTTGCTCCAGTCTGCGCCTTTTGCCGCATTTGCGAAGTTCTCTTCGGTCGGCGCAACAGGTTTACCATCAGCGGAGATCAGTTTGGTGTAGGCGAGGTTGTTTTGCTTCGCGTAAGCATATTCAACGTAGCCAATTGCCCCCGGCAGACGCTGAACAAATGCGGCAATACCGTCGTTACCTTTACCACCAAGACCGATCGGCCATTTTACGGTAGAGCCAGTACCAACGCTGTTTTTCCACTCTTCATTTACTTTCGCCAGGTAGCTGGTGAAAACGAAAGAAGTCCCGGAGCCATCTGCGCGGCGCACCACGGCGATGTTCTGTGAAGGCAGTTTCAGACCCGGATTCAGTTTGACGATCGCTTCGTCATCCCACTTTTTAATTTTGCCCAGGTAGATGTCACCGAGGGTTTTACCATCCAGCACCAGTTCGCCAGATTTAAGACCCGGCAGGTTAACTGCCAGCACGACGCCGCCAATCACGGTCGGAAATTGGAACAGTCCTTCCTGAGCCAGTTTTTCGTCAGACAGCGGTGCGTCAGAAGCACCGAAATCAACGGTGTTAGCGATAATCTGTTTTACGCCACCAGAAGAACCAATCCCCTGGTAGTTAACTTTATTACCGGTTTCTTTCTGGTAAGTGTCAGCCCATTTGGCATACACCGGCGCAGGGAAGGTTGCACCTGCACCTGTCAGGCTTGCTTCTGCAAACACAGAGAAAGCACTCATCGATAAGGTCGCGGCGACAACAGTTGCGACGGTGGTACGCATAACTTTCATAATGTCTCCTGGGAGGATTCATAAAGCATTGTTTGTTGGCTACAAGAAGCAAAATAGGACAAACAGGTGACAGTTATATGTAAGGTTTATGACAGTTTTATGACAGAGAAAGAAAGCCTTCACTCTTATTTAAATAACCATTTAAATTCAGTATGTTACAAATATTAATAAAGAAGAGATAACAGAAAATTTTCACTCTGTGACAGTGAAAAAATAGCCGAAGATGACGATTTGTCACATGACGTGGGCTGGATGTTTGATTAAAAACATAACAGGAAAAAATGCCCTGCGAAAGCAGGGCATCTGTGTATTACTCAACCGTAACCGATTTTGCCAGGTTACGCGGCTGGTCAACGTCGGTGCCTTTGATCAGCGCGACGTGGTACGCCAATAGTTGCAGCGGAACGGTATAGAAGATCGGAGCAATCACTTCTTCCACATGCGGCATCTCGATGATGTGCATGTTATCGCTGCTCACAAATCCTGCATCCTGATCGGCAAAGACGTACAACTGACCGCCACGCGCACGAACTTCTTCGATGTTGGATTTTAGTTTTTCCAGCAGTTCGTTGTTCGGTGCAACGACGATAACCGGCATATCAGCGTCAATCAGCGCCAGCGGGCCGTGTTTCAGTTCGCCCGCAGCATAGGCTTCGGCGTGAATGTAGGAGATCTCTTTCAGCTTCAATGCGCCTTCCAGCGCGATGGGGTACTGATCGCCACGGCCCAGGAACAACGCGTGGTGTTTATCAGAAAAATCTTCCGCCAGAGCTTCAATACGTTTGTCCTGAGACAGCATCTGCTCGATACGGCTCGGCAGCGCCTGCAGACCATGCACGATGTCATGTTCAATGGAGGCATCCAGGCCTTTCAGGCGGGACAGTTTTGCCACCAGCATCAACAGCACAGTTAACTGAGTGGTGAATGCTTTGGTGGACGCCACGCCAATTTCAGTACCTGCGTTGGTCATCAGCGCCAAATCGGATTCACGAACCAGAGAAGAGCCTGCAACGTTACAGATCGCCAGCGAGCCGAGATATCCCAGCTCTTTCGACAGGCGCAGGCCAGCCAGTGTATCCGCGGTTTCTCCCGACTGCGACAGGGTGATCATCAGACTGTTACGGCGAACAGCAGATTTGCGATAGCGGAATTCAGAGGCGATTTCGACGTCGCACGGAATACCAGCCAGCGATTCAAACCAGTAACGGGAAACCATACCTGAATTGTACGAAGTACCACAGGCGAGGATCTGAATATGCTCAACCTTCGACAGCAGTTCATCTGCGTTCGGCCCCAGTTCACTTAGATCCACCTGACCGTGGCTGATACGCCCGGCAAGAGTGTTTTTGATCGCGTTCGGCTGTTCGTAGATCTCTTTCTGCATGTAATGACGGTAAATGCCTTTATCGCCCGCATCATATTGCAGATTGGATTCGATATCCTGGCGTTTAACTTCCGCGCCAGATTTATCGAAGATGTTTACTGAACGGCGAGTGATTTCCGCAATATCACCCTCTTCAAGGAAGATAAAGCGACGGGTCACCGGCAGCAGTGCCAGTTGGTCAGAAGCGATAAAGTTTTCGCCCATGCCAAGGCCGATAACCAGCGGACTACCGGAACGAGCCGCCAGCAGGGTATCCGGGTGACGGGTATCCATAATTACCGTACCGTAAGCGCCACGCAGTTGCGGGATAGCACGCAGAACAGCTTCACGCAGGGTGCCGCCCTGTTTCAGTTCCCAGTTAACCAAATGCGCAATCACTTCGGTGTCGGTTTCAGAAACGAAGGTATAGCCACGCGCTTTTAACTCTTCACGCAGTGGTTCATGGTTTTCGATGATGCCGTTATGCACCACCACAATGTGTTCAGAAACATGCGGATGCGCATTCACTTCTGAAGGTTCACCGTGGGTCGCCCAACGGGTATGAGCAATACCCGTTCCGCCATGCAGAGGATGTTCTTCCGCTGCCTGGGCCAGCATTTGCACTTTACCGAGACGACGCAGACGGGTCATATTACCGTCCGCATCGACTACTGCCAGGCCAGCAGAGTCATAACCGCGGTATTCCAGACGACGTAAACCTTCAAGAAGGATTTCAGCTACATCACGTTGCGCGATCGCGCCAACAATTCCACACATAGTTTTTAATTCCGATTGATATCGTTGTCGGTCAACCTGTATGCCCGTTTTTCCGGGCGCCCCGAGCCTTGTAGAGAGTGGGGTTATTTTTATAGTTACTGCTTGCGGGCGGGAGATTATGTTATCTCTTCATCCCAGGAGGCCGGATTACCCGGCCAGAATTACTTTTTCTTTACTGGACGACGCCAACCTTCTTTTTGCGACTGCGGCACGCGGCTAATTGCCAGAGCGTTTTCGCCAACATTGCGCGTTACGGTAGTACCCGCAGCAATAGTCGCGCCTTTACCAACCGTTACCGGTGCAACAAGTTGGGAGTCAGAGCCGACAAACACATCGTCGCCAATAATGGTTTTAAATTTATTCGCACCATCATAGTTGCAGGTAATGGTTCCTGCACCGATGTTAACGTTATCACCGATTTCCGCATCGCCCAGATAAGTCAGATGACCGGCTTTTGAACCTTTACCCAGACGCGCTTTTTTCATCTCAACAAAGTTACCGACGTGTGCGCCTTCAAGCAGCTCTGCCCCCGGGCGCAGACGGGCAAACGGGCCAATGGTACAGGCCGCTGCCAGATTCGCGTCTTCCACCACTGTATATGGGCTGATTTCGCAATCTTCACCAATCACGCTGTTTTTAATCACGCAACCAGTGCCAATTTTCACGCGATTGCCGAGAGTAACATTACCCTCGATGATAACGTTAGTATCAATTTCAACATCACGCCCGTGAGTAAGCGTTCCGCGCAGATCAAAACGGGCCGGATCGCGTAGCATAACCCCTGCCAACAGCAGTTTTTCAGCCTGTTCGGACTGATAAACGCGCTCCAGACGGGAGAGTTGCAGGCGGTTATTCACGCCTTCAACTTCGCTTAAGCGTTGCGGATGTACAGCGACGATTTCACGCCCTTCCTGATACGCCAGCGCAATAATATCGGTGATGTAGTATTCGCCCTGAGCGTTATTGTTAGTCAGCTTCGCCAGCCAGCGTTTCATATCTGCGCCGTTGGCGATCAGAATGCCGGTGTTGATTTCCTGAATCTGACGCTGCTCATCGGTGGCATCTTTATGTTCAACAATGCCAGTAACTTTGCCGTTTTCACGGGTGATACGACCATAACCGGTCGGGTCATCCAGTTTCACCGTCAACAGACCAATGCCGCCCTGCGGTTTAGCATCACGCAGACGCTGGAGTGTTTCGACAGAGATCAGCGGTACGTCGCCATAAAGCATTAAAATGTCTTCATCATCGGCAAAGAAAGGCGCAGCCTGCTGCATCGCATGACCAGTACCCAGTTGCTCTGCCTGAAGTACCCAGTTCAGGTTGTCATCTTTCAGCGCCTGTTTAAGCAGATCGCCACCGTGACCATACACCAGATGAACGTGTGCTGCGCCTAATTCATTCGCAGCATCAATGACATGCTGAACCATCGCTTTCCCGGCAAGGGTATGCAGCACTTTCGGAAGATCGGAATACATGCGAGTGCCTTTGCCCGCGGCAAGGATCACTACGCTCATAGCATTATTCAACATACGCGCCCTGACTGTAATTTGAGAACGAATTTAAACCGCTTCACCTTGAAAAAACTACATTTTTTTCATCGTGAAATGGACAGAGGATAAATTGTTCAATAACGGATTATCCTCGCTGGCGAAAGCACCATTTTCGACCATCGTCACGCCTTTTGTCTGCATAAAAGTAAGGCATCACCTTCATTTAAGCGTCAGCCTGATGTTTTTGCTCTTATTTCGATCAATGAATAAACAAGAAAACCAACGAAGGATTTCGCTGAGTTATAAAGACGGTTTAATTGCGGGATATAAAAACATAGCAGAACAAATCTCGCGGCGACGCGCGAAAAAAAAGCCAGCCTGTTTCCAGACTGGCTTTTGTGCTTTTCAAGCCGGTGTTACATCGCTTTTTTAGTCAACTCGATAACGCGCAACTGCGCGATCGCTTTGGCCAGTTCCGCAGACGCCTGAGCGTAATCTACGTCGCCGTGAGAGCTGCTAATGTGCTCTTCAGCCTTACGTTTCGCTTCCATGGCTCGCGCTTCGTCGAGATCCTGGCCGCGAATTGCGGTGTCGGCCAGAACGGTCACGTTGCCAGGCTGCACTTCAAGAATGCCGCCAGACAGATAGATAAACTCTTCGTGACCGTGCTGTTTCACGATGCGAATCATACCAGGCTTAATGGCGGTGAGCAGCGGTGCGTGGCCCGGGTAAATTCCCAGTTCACCTTCGCTACCCGTTACCTGGATTTTCTCGACCAGACCAGAGAACATTTGTTGCTCTGCGCTGACGACGTCCAGGTGGTAAGTCATTGCCATATCACCCTCCGATTAAGGCGTTAAAGTTTTTTGGCTTTTTCCACAGCTTCTTCGATGGAACCGACCATGTAGAACGCCTGCTCCGGCAGGTGATCGTATTCGCCTTCCATGATGCCTTTAAAGCCACGGATGGTGTCTTTCAGGGAGACGTATTTACCCGGAGAACCGGTGAATACTTCTGCCACGAAGAACGGCTGGGACAGGAAGCGCTGGATCTTACGAGCGCGCGCTACCACCAGTTTATCTTCTTCAGACAGTTCATCCATACCCAGGATGGCGATGATGTCTTTCAGTTCCTGATAACGTTGCAGGATGGACTGTACGCCACGCGCGGTGTCGTAGTGTTCCTGACCAACTACCAGCGGGTCCAACTGACGGCTGGTGGAGTCCAGCGGGTCAACGGCCGGGTAGATACCCAGAGACGCGATCTGACGGCTCAGTACCACGGTTGCGTCAAGGTGCGCAAAGGTGGTGGCCGGTGATGGGTCAGTCAAGTCATCCGCAGGTACGTATACCGCCTGAACGGAGGTGATAGAACCTGTTTTGGTGGAGGTGATACGTTCCTGCAGAACACCCATCTCTTCCGCCAGGGTCGGCTGATAACCTACCGCTGAAGGCATACGGCCAAGCAGTGCGGATACTTCCGTACCGGCCAGGGTGTAACGATAGATGTTGTCAACGAACAGCAGAACGTCACGACCTTCGTCACGGAATTTCTCCGCCATGGTCAGGCCGGTCAGTGCAACGCGCAGACGGTTTCCCGGCGGCTCGTTCATCTGGCCATACACCAGGGATACTTTATCGATAACGTTGGAGTCGGTCATTTCGTGGTAGAAGTCGTTACCCTCACGAGTACGTTCACCTACGCCCGCAAACACAGAGTAACCGGAGTGCTCGATCGCGATGTTACGAATAAGCTCCATCATGTTTACGGTTTTACCAACACCCGCACCACCGAACAGACCAACTTTACCGCCCTTCGCGAACGGACACATCAGGTCGATAACTTTGATACCGGTTTCCAGCAGTTCCTGAGAGTTTGACAGCTCTTCGTAGGAAGGTGCTGCGCGGTGAATCGCCCAACGCTCTTCTTCACCGATCTCGCCTTTCATGTCGACCGGTTCGCCCAGTACGTTCATGATACGGCCCAGAGTCGCTTTACCTACAGGGACTTCGATCGGGTGTTCGAGGTCTTTTACATCCAGACCGCGACGCAGACCGTCGGAGGAACCCATTGCGATGGTACGCACGATACCACCGCCGAGCTGCTGCTGAACTTCCAGCACCAGACGCTCATTACCATTTTGCACCTCAAGAGCATCGTACACGCGCGGTACGGCATCCTGAGGGAATTCGACGTCAACTACGGCGCCGATTACCTGGACAATCTTTCCAGTAGCCATCTTAAATCCTCTACGAAATAACCTGTTTAAACCGCGGCGGCCCCCGAGACGATCTCGGTGAGTTCCTGAGTAATGCTGGCCTGACGAGCTTTGTTGTATACCAACTGCAGCTCTTTAATCAGGCTGCCGCCATTGTCGGTCGCGGCTTTCATCGCCACCATACGGGCGGCCTGCTCGCTGGCCAGGTTTTCAACCACGCCCTGATAAACCTGAGATTCGACATAACGACGCAGCAGGGTATCCAGCAACGCCTTCGGATCGGGTTCGTACAGGTAATCCCAGGATTTATGTTTCAGATCATCATCATCTGACGCCGGTAACGGCAGCAGTTGGCTGATAGTCGGAACCTGAGACATGGTGTTAATAAATTTGTTGCTGACAATGTAAAGCTTGTCCAGACGGCCTTCGTCGTAGGCCTGCAACATCACTTTTACCGGACCGATCAGTTCGGACAGGGAAGGGTTATCCCCCATACCTGTAACCTGGGCAACAACATTGCCGCCCACGGAGTTGAAGAACGACACACCTTTCGAGCCGATCATTGCGAGGTCGCATTGAACGCCTTTGTCGGTCCAGGTCTTCATTTCCGCCAGCAGTTTTTTGAACAGGTTAATGTTCAAACCACCGCACAAACCACGGTCGGTCGACACCACCAGGTAGCCCACGCGTTTAACGTCGCGATCTTCCAGGTATGGGTGCTTATATTCCAGATTACCGTGTGCAAGGTGACCAATCACTTTGCGCATGGTTTCTGCATAAGGACGGCTGGCCGCCATGCGATCCTGCGATTTACGCATTTTGGAAGCGGCGACCATCTCCATCGCTTTAGTGATCTTTTGCGTGTTCTGGACGCTTGCGATCTTACTACGTATCTCTTTTGCGCCGGCCATGAGCTTCTCCTCAATGCCTTGCGGCCTGCCCTAAGGCAAGCCGCCAGACGTTACCAGGATTGGGTTGCTTTGAAGGAATCGAGGATGCCTTTCAGCTTGCCTTCGATTTCGTCGTTGTAGCCACCGGTCTGGTTGATCTCTTGCATCAACGGAGCGTGATCACGGTCGACGTAAGCCAGCAGAGCGGCTTCGAAGCTGCCGATTTTCGACAGTTCAACATCCGCCAGGTAACCACGTTCTGCTGCGAACAGAACCAGAGACTGCTGCGCAACGGACATCGGCGCATACTGTTTCTGTTTCAGCAGTTCGGTCACTTTCTGACCGTGGTCAAGCTGCTTACGCGTTGCATCGTCAAGGTCGGATGCAAACTGAGAGAACGCTGCCAGTTCACGATACTGCGCCAGAGCGGTACGGATACCACCGGACAGTTTTTTCATGATCTTGGTCTGTGCTGCACCACCAACACGGGATACGGAGATACCCGGGTTAACCGCAGGACGAATACCGGCGTTGAACAGGTTGGTTTCCAGGAAGATCTGACCATCGGTAATAGAGATTACGTTGGTCGGAACGAACGCAGAAACGTCACCAGCCTGAGTTTCGATAATCGGCAGCGCGGTCAGAGAACCGGTTTTCCCTTTCACTTCACCTTTGGTGAAAGCTTCAACGTATTCGGCGTTAACACGCGCAGCACGCTCCAGCAGACGAGAGTGGAGGTAGAATACGTCACCCGGGAATGCTTCACGTCCTGGCGGACGACGGAGCAGCAGGGAGATCTGACGGTAAGCAACAGCCTGTTTAGACAGGTCATCGTAAATGATCAGCGCATCTTCACCACGGTCACGGAAGTATTCGCCCATTGCGCAACCCGCATACGGTGCCAGGTATTGCAGTGCAGCGGATTCAGACGCGGTTGCTACCACAACGATGGTGTTAGCCAGTGCGCCGTGCTCTTCCAGTTTACGTACCACGTTAGAAATGGTGGACGCTTTCTGACCGATAGCAACATAGATACATTTGATACCGGAATCGCGCTGGTTGATGATGGCATCGATAGCCAGTGCGGTTTTACCGGTCTGACGGTCACCGATGATCAATTCACGCTGACCACGACCGATTGGGATCATGGAGTCAACAGCTTTATAACCAGTCTGTACCGGCTGATCTACGGACTGACGTTCGATAACGCCCGGAGCGATAGCTTCTACAGCAGAGAAGCCGTCGTGATCCAGCGGACCTTTACCGTCGATTGGCGCACCCAGAGTGTTAACCACACGGCCCAGCAGGCCACGGCCAACCGGAACTTCCAGGATACGGCCAGTACACTTAACTTTCATGCCTTCGGCAAGGTCAGCGTACGGCCCCATAACAACCGCACCTACAGAGTCGCGCTCGAGGTTCAGTGCGATAGCGTAACGGTTACCCGGCAGGGAGATCATTTCACCCTGCATACAATCGGCCAGGCCGTGGATGCGGATAACACCGTCACTTACAGAAACAATAGTACCTTCGTTGTGAGCTTCACTCACAACATTGAACTGAGCAATGCGCTGCTTGATCAGTTCGCTGATTTCGGTGGAATTCAGTTGCATGCTCCAGTCCCCTTAAGACTGCAAGACGTCTGCAAGGCGCTCAAGACGACCGCGTACGCTGCCATCAATGACCATATCACCCGCTCGGATGATAACGCCTGCCATTACAGACTTATCGATTTTGCAATTCAGCTTAACTTTGCGTGACAGACGTTTTTCCATCGCAGCAGAAATTTTCGCGAGCTGTTGTTCACTCAGCGCGGCAGCGGAAATGACGTCTACCTCAGCGGTAGCCTCACTCACAGCACGCAGGTGAATAAACTGCTCCAGAACATCCGGGAGCGCGTTAAGACGACCATTTTCAGCCATAACCCGAATCAGGTTCTGACCGTTTTCGTCCAGTTGCTCACCACAAACTGCGATAAACGACCCGGCGAGCGTTTCTGGTGCCAGTGCACCAGACAGAAGCTCTGCCATCTGTTCGTTTTTGGTTACCTCGGCGGCAAACGCCAGCATGTCCTGCCAGCGTTCTACACTTTGGTGTTCGACGGCAAAGTCAAAAGCTGCTTTGGCGTAGGGGCGAGCTACCGTAATAAATTCAGACATCAGCCCCTCCCTCCTTACAGTTCAGCGACAAGTTTATCCACGATGTCGCTGTTAGCAGCTTCATCCACGGAACGTTCGATGATCTTCTCGGCGCCAGCAACAGCCAGGATAGCAACTTGCTTACGCAGCTCTTCACGGGCACGTTTACGCTCGGCTTCAATTTCCGCCTGCGCCTGAGCCACGATTTTAGTACGTTCCTGTTCTGCCTCAGCTTTAGCTTCGTCCAGAATCTGAGAGCGACGTTTGTTCGCCTGCTCGATGATTACCTGGGCTTCCGCTTTCGCTTTTTTCAGCTGGTCGGTCGCGCTGGCCTTTGCAAGGTCAAGGTCCTTGTGTGCTCGTTCTGCGGAAGCAAGACCGTCAGCAATTTCTTTTTGACGTTTTTCGATGGCAGCCATTAATGGCGGCCATACGTACTTCATGCAGAACAGAACGAACAGGACAAACGCGATGGCCTGGCCGAGGATTGTTGCGTTAAGATTCACAGCACAATGCCTCTATTTAGTTAACGTTCTGATATTGCTCTTTAAATAAAAGCAACGCTTACTACGCGACAGCGAACATCACGTACAGACCCAGACCTACAGCGATCATCGGGATAGCATCCACCAGACCCATAACGATAAAGAACTGAGTACGCAGCAGTGGAATCAGATCCGGTTGACGCGCTGCGCCTTCCAGGAATTTACCCCCGAGGATGCCGATACCGATCGCAGCACCGATTGCCGCCAGACCCATCATCACAGCGGCAGCCATGTACAGCAGATCCATATTCAGGTTTTCCATGACAGTCTCCAGTTTGTTTCAGTTAAAACGTAGTAGTGTTGGTAAATTAATGTTCTTCAGACGCCATCGACAGATAGACGATCGTCAGAACCATGAAGATGAAGGCTTGCAGCGTAATAATCAGGATGTGGAAAATGGCCCACGGCACATTCAGGATCCACTGTGACCACCACGGCAACAGACCAGCAATCAGAATGAAAATCAGCTCACCCGCGTACATGTTACCGAACAGTCGCAAACCGAGTGAAACAGGTTTGGACAGCAGGCTTACCCCTTCAAGGATTAAGTTGACAGGAATGAACGCCCAGTGATTGAACGGCTGCAGCGTCAACTCTTTCGTGAAGCCGCCGATGCCTTTCATTTTGATGCTGTAGAACAGAATCAGGATAAATACGCCCAGTGCCATAGACAGCGTTACGTTCACGTCAGCAGACGGAACCACACGCAGAGCAGGCAGCCCCAGTACATGTTCAGCAATGTACGGCAGCAGATCGATAGGCAGTAAGTCCATCAGGTTCATCAGGAACACCCAGACAAAAATCGTCAGGGCCAGCGGAGCAATCAGCTTACTTTTGCCATGGTACATGTCTTTCACGCTACCATTAACAAAGCCGATTACCAGCTCAATCGCGGTCTGAAACTTACCTGGTACGCCGCTGGTTGCCTTTTTGGCTACGCTACGGAATAAAACCAGGAACAACAGACCCAGCACCACCGAGAAGAACATGGAGTCAATATTAATTGTCCAGAAGGTGGCTGGGGGGTTATGCGGATCCACCAGCGAGAATGTACGCAGGTCCAGCTGAAGGTTATTCAGGTGGTGTCCTATGTAATCCTGCGGCGTCATATTTTCTGAAGCCATGATGCCTTTTACCCTTTGTTGTTAATTACAGCCGGCGCCAGTATCTGAACCACCAGCACCAAAACCCACGTAACGATCAGCGGCAAGAATACCGCCTTTAAAACCGCCAACGCCACCACCAGTAACACCAACATTGCCAGAACTTTGAAAGCTTCGCCTAAAGCGAATGTCCAGGCTACCCGGCCTTTCGCTGGTGTATGCGCCTGGTGACGCCAGGCAAATATCATAAACAAAACGTTAGGCAGAAAGACTGCCAGGCCCCCGCTTAACGCAGAGACGCCCCAGAAGGGGTCTTTGAGGCTGAACAGCAATCCACTTGCTATCACCACCAGTAACTGAACGAGCAGAAGCTTCCGAGCAACGTTTCGACTCAAGAGCGACACAGACATCACGTTTTTCACTCCTGCTCCCTTCGAGGTATGCCGCGTGTCGTATAAAACTTTCTTTAAGGCTTAGAGTCAAGCATCAAAAAGCGGTCAAATTATACGGTGCGCCCCCGTGATTTCAAACAATAAGTAGCCAAAAGGTGAATAAATGTTTAAATATTTTTCCAGTGCATACAATTGCGACTTTTCTGCTAACCATGTCGGATCATGAAAAACTGTAAATAACGCGTAAACACTGGTGATAAAGCGTGCTTCAGATCACATATCGCGCATGTTCGCGCACAGCATATTTATTTACTTGGCAAATGATGCCATTGCAAGCTTCTGATATTTCAGTCTAAAAACAGATACTGTTTTCATAAATGACATTTACATAACAAAAACCAGCCATTGACATTCTTAATAATATTTTAACAGCAAGTTATGCTTCTTAGCGCCGATTTTTAGCCGGCTGATATTTTCACTAATGACTTATTTTCTGCTTATCAAAAAAAGCCACGTTACAGTATTGAATCAAAATCGTGAACGTGGCGTTAAATGTAACCAGTTATATCAGTAAAAAACCCGGTTGTTGTTAACAGTCAAACCGATTAATTTTTTATGATTTTTTTGATAAAAATTAAATTTTATTTGCTTTAATCACCACCAGATGACGTTCGCCATCCAGAGCCGGAACCTGAAGTTTAACCACTGATTCAACCTGATATTCTGCTGGTAGCAAGGCCATTTCATCTTCTGGCATTTGGCCTTTCAGCGCATAAAAACGACCTTGTTCACCAGGAAGATGATGGCACCAGCTCACCATATCGTTCAGAGAGGCAAAAGCACGGCTAATCACACCATCAAACGGTGGCTCTGACGGAAACTCTTCTACCCTACTCTGTACTGGCTCAATGTTCTCCAGTTTTAACTCATGTTGCACCTGACGAAGGAAGCGCACGCGTTTACCGAGGCTATCCAGCAACGTGAAGTGGGCCTCAGGACGCACAATAGAGAGTGGAATACCTGGCAGACCCGGTCCTGTACCGACATCGATAAAACGTTCACCTTGCAGATACGGTGCCACGACAATGCTGTCGAGAATATGGCGTACCAGCATCTCATTAGGATCGCGGACCGAAGTCAGGTTGTACGCCTTATTCCATTTATGCAGCATATTTACGTAGGCAATAAGCTGATTTTTCTGGTGATCGGTAAGCGAAATTCCTGCGTCTTTCAGCAGTGAAGAGAGTTTGTTGAGCACGGTGATTACCTGTTCTTGATGCGTTGCCCGGTAAGCGGGTGCTTACCAGGCATTTTTAATGCGTTATGCGCTACGACGCAGCATACCTTGTTTTTTCAGCCACACCAGCAGAATGGAGATGGCCGCAGGCGTGACGCCAGAAATACGCGAAGCCTGACCAATAGAGGCCGGTTTGTGATCGTTGAGTTTAGCGATCACTTCGTTAGACAGACCGGATACCTGGCGGTAATCCAGTGTCGCAGGCAGCAGTGTGTTCTCGTTACGCTGCTGTTTTTCGATCTCATCCTGTTGGCGCGCAATATAACCCTCATATTTAACCTGAATCTCAACCTGTTCCGCCGCCTGCTCGTCTGTCAACGCAGGGGCAAACGGCGTCAGCGAGGTTAATTTTTCATAGGTCATTTCCGGACGACGCAACAGATCTTCACCACTGGCTTCACGGGAAAGCGGCGCAGTCAGGTGAGCATTCACTTCGGCAGCAGCTTCCGCCGACGGGGTTACCCAAGTGGATTTCAGACGCTGACGCTCACGCTCGATATTTTCGAGTTTCTCGTTAAAGCGCGCCCAACGTTCATCGTCAACCAGCCCCAGCTCACGTCCGATTTCAGTCAGACGCAGGTCGGCGTTATCTTCGCGCAGCATCAGACGATATTCCGCACGAGAGGTAAACATACGATACGGTTCTTTAGTACCCAGTGTGCAGAGGTCATCTACCAGTACGCCGAGGTACGCCTGGGAGCGCGCCGGTGCCCAGCCTTCTTTGTCTGCAGACAGGCGAGCGGCGTTAAGACCGGCCAGCAAACCTTGCGCCGCCGCTTCTTCGTAACCTGTAGTGCCATTAATTTGACCGGCAAAGAACAGCCCCTGGATAAACTTGCTCTCCAGCGTAGGTTTCAGGTCACGCGGATCGAAGAAGTCATATTCAATGGCATAACCCGGACGCACGATCTTCGCGTTTTCCATCCCCTGCATGGAGCGGACGATTTGCATCTGCACATCGAACGGCAGGCTGGTGGAGATACCGTTCGGATAAATTTCGTTAGACGTTAACCCTTCTGGCTCAAGGAAGATCTGATGCTGGTTTCTGTCAGCAAAGCGCATGACTTTGTCTTCGATCGACGGACAGTAGCGTGGGCCGACACCTTCGATCACTCCGGCATACATCGGACTGCGATCGAGGTTACTGCGGATCACGTCATGCGTTTTTTCGTTGGTATGGGTGATGTAGCACGGCACCTGCTGTGGATGCTGGGCCGCATTGCCCATAAACGAGAACACCGGCATCGGGTTATCGCCATGCTGTTGTGCAAGGACGCTAAAGTCGATGGTACGCGCATCAATACGCGGCGGTGTCCCGGTTTTCAGACGACCAACACGCAGCGGAAGTTCACGTAAACGGCGCGAGAGCGGAATGGATGGAGGATCGCCAGCACGACCACCGCTGTAATTATCCAGACCGATATGAATCTTACCGTCAAGGAAAGTCCCGACAGTAAGAACGACAGCTTTGGCACGGAATTTCAGGCCCATTTGGGTAACAGCGCCGACCACGCGATCGTTTTCGACAATAAGATCTTCAACCGCCTGCTGGAAGATCATCAGGTTCGGTTGATTCTCCAAAGCAGTACGTACCGCTTGACGATAGAGCACGCGATCCGCCTGTGCCCGGGTAGCCCGAACCGCTGGCCCCTTGCTGGCGTTTAGTATCCTAAACTGAATACCTGCATGGTCGATCGCTTTTGCCATCAGACCGCCGAGTGCATCCACTTCTTTTACCAGATGTCCCTTCCCAATACCGCCGATCGCCGGGTTGCAGCTCATCTGCCCCAGAGTGTCGATATTGTGTGTCAAAAGCAGAGTCTGTTGACCCATACGCGCCGCGGCCATCGCTGCCTCGGTGCCTGCATGACCCCCGCCAATGATGATGACGTCAAAAGGATCCGGATAAAACATGGTGATTGCCTCGCATAACGCGGTATGAAAATGGATTGAAGCCCGGGCCGTGGATTCTACTCAACTTTGACGGCTTGAGAAAGACCTGGGATCCTGAGTATTAAAAAGAAGATCTTTTTATTTAGAGATCTGTTCTATTGTGATCTCTTATTAGGATCGACCTGGTCTGTGGATAACAAGGATCTGGCTTTTAAGATCAATGACCTGCTGAGGATCATTAACTGTGAATGATCGGTGATCCTGGTCAGTATAAGCTGGGATCAGAATGCGGAGTTATACACAACTCAAAAACTGAACAACAGTTGTTATTTGGATAACTACCGGTTGATCCAAGCTTCCTACCAGAGTTATCCACAGTAGATCGCACGATCTGTATAGTTATTTGAGTAAATTAACCCACGATCCCAGCCATTCTTCTGCCGGATCTTCCGGAATGTCATGATCAAGGATGTTGATCTTCAGTGTTTCGCCAATCTGTTTCGCACCGGAATTTTTGAGTTCAGCATCGAGTTTATCGATAGCACCACAAAAAGTGTCGTATTCACGACTACCAATGCCGATTGCGCCAAAGCGTACCGCAGAAAGATCGGTTTTTTGTTCCAGCAATGCTTCATAGAAAGGAGAGAGGTTGTCCGGAATGTCTCCGGCACCGTGGGTAGAACTGATAACCAGCCAGATCCCAGAGGTAGATAACTCTTCTAACAACGGGCCGTGCAGCGTTTCGGTGGTAAAACCTGCCTCTTCCAGCTTTTCAGCCAGGTGTTCTGCCACATATTCGGCACCACCGAGGGTGCTGCCGCTGATAAGAGTAATATCTGCCATAAACCGCCACCTTTTTTAAGAGTGGCGTATTGTACGCTGTGAACGCTTTGGGATCTACCTGTGGAAAAGTATGGGATTAAAAAAGTCGATCATGGCTTGATAGTACGCATGATCGGGTTCTGCAGTACGATCAGAGTTTCAGTGGACTGAATTTCATCAATTGTTTGGATCTTGTTGATAAGTACATGCTGGAGAGCGTCGATCGAGCGGCACATTACCTTAATAAAGATGCTGTAGTGGCCGGTGGTGTAATAGGCTTCAGTTACTTCATCAAGGCTTTCCAGTTTTGCCAGCGCGGAAGGATAGTCTTTGGCGCTCTTCAATATAATGCCGATAAAGCAGCCTACGTCATAACCGAGTTGTTTCGGGCTAACATCAATCCGAGCACCAGTAATAATCCCTGCCTGCTTCATTTTCTCTACGCGAACGTGGATCGTTCCCGGACTGACGCCAAATTGTTTCGCCAGTTCGGCGTAAGCGGTACGCGCATTGCCCATTAATGCTTCCAGAATGCCGCGGTCCAGATTGTCGATTTGATAATTTTCCATAGATTTTTCTTATGAATATTAATGATTCAGTCTATTTTAGCCTTAACTTTTAATGAATCAAAAGTAAGCAAGGCTTTTTATTGAATGATTATTGCATGTGTGCCGGTTTTTGTTGCTTAATCATAAGCAACAGGACGCAGGAGTATAAAAAATGAAAACCGCTTACATTGCCAAACAACGTCAAATTAGCTTCGTGAAATCTCACTTTTCTCGTCAACTGGAAGAACGCTTAGGGCTGATTGAAGTCCAGGCGCCAATCCTTAGCCGTGTGGGGGATGGCACGCAGGATAACTTGTCGGGCTGTGAAAAAGCGGTGCAGGTAAAAGTGAAAGCGCTGCCTGACGCCCAGTTCGAAGTGGTTCATTCACTGGCGAAGTGGAAACGTCAGACATTAGGGCAACACGACTTCAGCGTGGGCGAAGGGCTTTACACGCACATGAAAGCCCTTCGCCCCGATGAAGACCGTCTTTCCCCGTTGCACTCGGTCTATGTTGATCAGTGGGATTGGGAACGCGTAATGGGCGACGGTGAGCGCCAATTCTCCACTCTGAAAAGCACGGTAGAGGCGATCTGGGCGGGAATTAAAGCGACCGAAGCCGCAGTTAGCAAAGAGTTTGGCCTGGCACCGTTCCTGCCGGATCAGATCCACTTTGTACATAGTCAGGAATTACTGTCCCGTTATCCGGATCTTGATGCCAAAGGGCGTGAGCGGGCGATTGCGAAAGATCTTGGCGCGGTATTCCTCGTCGGAATTGGCGGCAAGTTAAGCGATGGCCACCGCCACGACGTGCGCGCACCGGATTATGATGACTGGAGTACTCCTTCAGAGCTTGGATATGCGGGGTTGAACGGCGATATTCTGGTGTGGAACCCCGTACTGGAAGATGCGTTTGAGCTTTCTTCAATGGGTATCCGTGTGGATGCCGAGACGTTGAAACATCAACTGGCGCTGACCGGTGATGAAGATCGTCTGCAACTGGAGTGGCATCAGGCGCTGCTGCGCGGCGAAATGCCACAGACTATCGGCGGCGGTATCGGTCAGTCTCGTTTAACCATGTTGTTGCTGCAACTGCCACATATTGGGCAGGTTCAGTGCGGCGTATGGCCTGCGGCCGTTCGCGAGAGCGTCTCTTCTCTGTTGTAATGACTTATCGCCGCCAGCGTCTGAGCAGGCGGCTACGCATCCCGGTATCAAAGCGCCAGATATGATCGAAAATGCGCATGATGCCGGGTTTGCCGTGCGCCGACATCGCCACGGCATGAAAGCGATGCTGATGTACCCGCTGCAACTCTTTTACTTTACTCGTCACGTCGTCAGGCAACCGTTGGGCGATAAAATCAGAAATCACCACCGCATCGGCGTCAAACCATTCCCGGCTTTGCAAGCGCTCCATAATGGCGCGAAAACAACTGGCAAGATCGGTGCCGCCACGAAACTGCTGGCTTAAAAAACGGATCGCTTGTTCGATGCCTTGTGGGCCTGAAAGCTCATAACGGACGATCTCGGTGGAAAATAACATAATAAAGCAGCGCCTATTTTCAGCGAGGGCAATGCGCATCAAGGCCAGACAGAACGCTTTCGCGCACTGTTCATTAAAGCCGCCCATTGAGCCAGATGTATCTACGCAGACAATAAACGGCCCGCGCGGCTGTTCGTCATAATCTTTATGGACGACCGGACGTTCGATAACTTTTTCACGCCATGATTCACCGTGCAGGCGATAAGTGAGCAACTGTTTTTCCACCAGCCGACGGTAAAATTCATACTCCAGTTCAGTAATGCCCAGAGTCGCCAGTTCCGGCGGCAGAAGGCGTAAAATATCATCGCTTTGCTGCAAGCCATCAACCTGCTCAGGAACGGTCGCTGGTTCGCGTACCATTGTGCGGAAGGTTTCCATCTGCGCATCGTTGCGGGGGATCGATTTTGCTTCCCGTGAACGCCCTAACTGTTCTGCCAGACGTTTCAGCTCCGGCTGCTCGTTAAGAAATTCACCATATTTCACAATTAACTGATAGTCGCCGCGTTTGAGCTGACCGGCGCTCATATCCCACAGGCGACCGGCTGCGGTGTTGTTTTCCGCCAGAACCGGTTCAAGTTGACCGCTTAACGTCATGCGTTCCTGAACCTCGCTCAACAGTTGTTCACGTTCTTCTTCTAATAATTGTTGATTTAACGTCGTCGCTTGCACGATCAGACTTAAGCGCCAACGTTGGAGAAAAAGCGTGTGTAATGCTGGGGTGATCGTGCTGTTGGCATCAACCAACTGCCGGGCTTGTTCGGCCCACGGGGAATTTAGTCGATGCAGTAAGTCCAGGATCTGCGGTAACTGCACAATAAATTGCGGTGTGGAGAGAAGTTGGCTTTGCTGATAGCACATGACCTCTTCAGTGAGTTCCTGTGGGACGCGTGCATCTTTCAGCCGACTGCGCAGCGCCTCACGCCAGCGGGGAATATCATCAGTGATTGCCGCCTTCAGGCGTGGGAATTTTTCAAAGAAAACAGCCAGTTGTGGCGAGGCCAACAGCGTGATGATCATCTCTTCGATCAATCCCTCTTCGCTGACGGCCAGCATTACATTAAGCGTATCCAGTGTTAGCATTGTTGCGCCTGGCGAATCTGGGCACCGACATCCTGTAGGCTGGCTTCAATGCGACCTAACCAGTCGCTATGGATAAACAGACATTTTTGCTGTTCGCTGAATAAAACTTGTTGTTTACGCCAGTCACTTTCAAGCTCTTCCAGTTGTTGTTTTATTTCGCCAGGCAGGCCTTCTGCAGATGTGCCGGGGAGAGCCAGTGTCGTACCCTGCAAACTGACATCACGGACAACAAGATGTTGGGCGCTATCAACTTCCATATTCAGCTTCTGGGCAAAACCAATACCATTTAATTTGCCGCGAATTTCACCGCCTTTGTTCAGCCACTGTTCCAGTGCGCTACGCTCAAAAGCGATATGAACCACTTCCATATCATGCAGTTTTAATGGTTTTTGCAGCAGCAGGGTCAACGTGGAAGCGGTAACGTCGGCTGGAAGTTGATATTGTGGGCGGCGGCTGAACATACCGCCCTGACGAATCACGGTAAAAGCCGTTTTATCGCTTTGTTGTTGCTGAAGTTGCAGGCGACGCTGCACAATCGCGCCCAGGCGAGTCAACATCCCTTGCTGTTGCCATGCGTGACCGGTCATCAATACATCAATTTGTTGTTGAATCAAATTCAGGCTTTGCGCGTCATACCACAGGCAATCTTTCAGCAAGATCAGATCAATCGGGGCAACCGCATTGCGACCGCTAAAAAAGGCGCTGGCCTGCAGTAAATGGATCGCTTTTTTCCAGCGGCGATCGGAAATATAGGGGGCATCCGGCAATTTATCCAGTTGTTGGCGCAGCATAAAAATCAGCTCAAATACATGATCGGGCAGCGTAATTTCACTAATCTCTTTCTGCCAGCGTTCATATTCCTCATCTGTAACCTGTAGAGAGGGAGGAACGGGATTGTCATTTTCATCCTGTTGGCTGGTCAACATGGAGCGGAAATTCGCTTTATCCTGCACTTTATCTAACCACAGACGAATCAGCATACGGTCATATAACGCTTCCAGGCTACTGTCTGCTTCCGGCAGTTCGTTGGAGGCCGCCACCAGCAAGCGCATAGGAATTTTTTCGACATGTGCACCGTTGCGGAAGTGGCGTTCATTAATAGCGGTCAGTAGGGTATTAAGAATCGCTGGCCCGGCTTTCCAGATCTCATCAAGAAAGACGATTTCTGCTTCCGGCAGGTAACCGGTGGTTAAACGCTCATAGCGGCCTTCATCTTTTAGCGCCTGAATGGAAAGCGGGCCAAAAACTTCTTCCGGGGTGGAGAAGCGGGTCATCAGATATTCAAACGCGCGAGCATTTTGAAAGGCGAATTTTAAACGCCGGGCAATCAGACTTTTGGCAATACCTGGCGGGCCGAGCAGGAATACGCTTTCGCCGCTTAATGCCGCTAACAAACACAGGCGGATGGCGTGGCTACGTTCATAAAGCCCCTTTTCCAGCGAACTGCTCAGGCGGGAAATTCTTTCCGCTAATAAATGAGGGTGAGCCATAATGAAGTGGCGTCCTTTCGTCAAAAGTTCTGCGTAAACTGCGAGTATAGACGTTTCTTGATGGTGGCAAAAATAGTCTCAAAGGAGGGCTATTTTTCTTTGAGCCAGGTTAATGTGACCGCATTTAGGAGTACGATTTTGCCGTTAATCGTGCATACTGAACGCTTTTTTGTGGGCCAAGGGACTACGCACACATTTCATATTTCAACGAAAGACTAGTCTATGAGCACTGATAATAAGCAATCGTTGCCCGCGATTACCCTCGCGGCGATTGGAGTTGTCTACGGCGATATTGGTACCAGCCCGTTATATACGCTTCGTGAATGTTTGTCCGGCCAGTTTGGTTTTGGCGTTGAACGCGATGCCGTGTTTGGCTTTTTATCGCTGATCTTCTGGCTGCTAATCTTTGTGGTTTCCATAAAATATCTCACCTTCGTGATGCGTGCAGATAACGCCGGTGAAGGGGGAATTCTGACGCTGATGTCGCTTGCCGGGCGCAATACGTCGGCGCGAACGACCTCAATTCTGGTGATTATGGGGCTAATAGGCGGCAGCTTTTTCTATGGTGAAGTTGTCATAACACCCGCCATTTCGGTAATGTCTGCCATCGAAGGTCTGGAAATCGTCGCCCCACAACTGGACACCTGGATTGTTCCCCTCTCAATCATCGTTCTCACGTTACTGTTTATGATTCAAAAACATGGCACTGCTATGGTCGGTAAGCTTTTTGCGCCGATTATGCTGACCTGGTTTTTGATTCTGGCAGCTCTTGGGTTACGTAGCATTATTGCCAATCCAGAAGTGTTGCATGCCTTAAACCCAATGTGGGCGGTGCATTTCTTCCTTGAATATAAAACCGTTTCCTTTATTGCGTTAGGCGCGGTGGTTCTGTCGATTACCGGTGTTGAGGCGCTGTACGCTGATATGGGGCACTTTGGTAAGTTCCCGATTCGCCTGGCATGGTTTACCGTCGTACTGCCTTCTTTAACCCTTAACTACTTCGGTCAGGGGGCGCTGCTGTTAAAGAACCCGGAAGCGATTAAAAACCCGTTTTTTCTGTTGGCACCGGACTGGGCGCTGATCCCGCTGCTGATCATCGCCGCACTGGCAACGGTAATTGCCTCGCAGGCGGTTATCTCTGGTGTCTTCTCATTGACGCGTCAGGCGGTACGTCTGGGCTATTTGTCTCCGATGCGCATTATTCACACTTCTGAAATGGAATCGGGGCAAATCTACATTCCATTTGTGAACTGGATGCTTTATGTCGCAGTCGTGATTGTGATAGTCAGCTTTGAGCACTCCAGTAACCTGGCGGCGGCATATGGGATTGCAGTTACCGGAACTATGGTACTGACGTCTATTCTTTCAACTACCGTGGCGCGCCAGAACTGGCACTGGAATAAGTATTTTGTTGCGCTGATTCTGATTGCCTTCTTGTGTGTTGATATCCCGCTGTTTACCGCTAACCTCGATAAACTGCTCTCCGGTGGCTGGTTGCCATTGAGCCTCGGTACGGTGATGTTTATCGTGATGACCACCTGGAAGAGTGAGCGTTTCCGCCTGCTGCGGCGGATGCATGAACATGGTAACTCTCTGGAGGCGATGATTGCTTCGCTGGAGAAATCACCGCCTGTTCGTGTGCCCGGAACTGCGGTGTATATGTCGCGCGCAATCAATGTCATTCCCTTTGCTCTAATGCATAACCTCAAACATAACAAGGTATTGCACGAGCGGGTTATTCTGTTAACTCTGCGTACTGAAGACGCGCCATATGTCCATAACGTCCGTCGGGTACAGATTGAACAACTGTCGCCTACTTTCTGGCGCGTGGTGGCAAGTTACGGCTGGCGGGAAACGCCAAACGTAGAAGAAGTTTTCCACCGCTGTGGTCTGGAAGGGTTAAGTTGTCGAATGATGGAAACGTCCTTCTTTATGTCACATGAATCACTGATCCTCGGCAAACGTCCGTGGTACTTACGTTTGCGCGGCAAGCTGTATTTGCTGTTGCAACGTAATGCGTTGCGCGCTCCGGATCAGTTTGAAATCCCACCAAACCGGGTTATCGAGTTGGGTACACAGGTCGAGATCTAACCCCAGACGCCTCCTTTCTCCATAAGGGGGCGTTTTTATTTTCATTGTTTGTTCTCGATATAAAACGTTTCGATGTTGATCACATTTCTGCAACGTCGCGATGGTTTTCCTTAATTAGACGGGATTAAACTGCGGGTCAGCGAAACGTTTCGCTGATGGAGAAAAAAATGAAAAAAGGCGCCGTTCTTAATTCAGGTATTTCGTCGGTGATCTCCCGCCTGGGGCATACCGATACGCTGGTGGTGTGTGATGCTGGTTTACCTATCCCCAAAAGTACAACGCGTATCGATATGGCATTAACCCAGGGCGTACCTTCTTTTATGCAGGTGCTGGGCGTCGTCACAAGTGAAATGCAGGTCGAGGCTGCCATTATCGCGGAAGAGATCAAACAACATAATCCGCAACTCCACGAAACGTTGCTCTCACATCTTGAGACGCTGCAAAAACACCAGGGAAATTTCATTGAAATTCGTTACATCACGCATGAACAATTCAAACAACAAACCGCAAACAGTCAGGCGGTAATTCGCAGCGGGGAGTGTTCCCCGTATGCGAATATCATTCTCTGTGCTGGCGTGACGTTCTGAGGCCGCCATGGAAGCATTACTACAGCTTAAAGGTATCGATAAAGCCTTCCCGGGCGTAAAAGCGCTTTCGGGAGCCGCGCTAAATGTCTATCCGGGTCGCGTGATGGCGCTGGTAGGTGAAAATGGCGCGGGTAAATCCACCATGATGAAAGTGCTTACCGGTATCTATACCCGTGATGCCGGTACGCTTTTATGGCTGGGCAAAGAAACGACGTTTACCGGGCCGAAATCTTCTCAGGAAGCTGGAATTGGCATTATCCACCAGGAACTGAATCTGATCCCGCAACTGACCATTGCGGAAAATATTTTCCTCGGCCGAGAGTTTGTGAATCGTTTTGGCAAAATTGACTGGAAAACCATGTATGCCGAAGCGGATAAATTGCTGGCTAAACTTAATCTGCGGTTTAAAAGCGACAAGCTGGTGGGCGATCTTTCCATCGGTGACCAGCAGATGGTTGAAATCGCGAAGGTATTAAGCTTTGAGTCGAAAGTTATCATTATGGATGAACCGACCGATGCACTGACCGATACCGAAACCGAATCCCTGTTCCGCGTCATTCGCGAGCTGAAATTGCAAGGGCGTGGCGTTGTCTATATTTCCCACCGTATGAAAGAAATCTTCGAGATTTGTGATGACGTTACGGTTTTTCGTGACGGGCAATTTATTGCCGAGCGTGAAGTGGCATCACTAACCGAAGATTCGCTGATTGAGATGATGGTGGGCCGCAAACTGGAAGAACAATATCCACACCAGGAAAAAGCGCCGGGAGATATCCGTCTGAAAGTTGATAATCTCTGCGGACCTGGCGTTAACGATGTCTCTTTTACCCTACGTAAAGGTGAAATTCTCGGCGTCTCTGGTTTGATGGGCGCCGGCCGCACCGAACTGATGAAAGTGCTCTACGGCGCACTGCCGCGCACCAGCGGTTACGTCACTCTGGATGGGCATGAAGTTGTTACCCGTTCACCGCAGGATGGCCTGGCAAATGGCATTGTGTATATCTCCGAAGACCGCAAACGCGACGGTTTAGTGCTGGGCATGTCAGTAAAAGAGAACATGTCGCTAACTGCCCTGCGTTACTTCAGCCGTGCTGATGGCAGTCTGAAGCATGCCGATGAGCAACAGGCGGTGAGTGATTTTATTCGTCTGTTCAATGTGAAAACGCCGTCGATGGAACAGGCAATTGGTCTGCTTTCCGGTGGCAATCAGCAAAAAGTGGCGATTGCCCGCGGTCTGATGACGCGCCCGAAAGTGCTTATCCTTGATGAACCCACCCGTGGCGTGGATGTCGGCGCGAAAAAAGAGATTTATCAACTGATCAACCAGTTCAAAGCCGATGGTTTGAGCATCATTCTGGTGTCATCGGAAATGCCAGAAGTATTAGGCATGAGCGATCGCATCATCGTTATGCATGAAGGGCATCTCAGCGGGGAATTTACTCGTGAGCAGGCCACCCAGGAAGTGTTAATGGCTGCCGCTGTGGGCAAGCTTAATCGCGTGAATCAGGAGTAAAAAAATGACAACCCAGACTGTCTCTGGTCGCCGTTATTTCACGAAAGCGTGGCTGATGGAGCAGAAATCGCTTATCGCTCTGCTGGTGCTGATCGCGATTGTCTCGACGTTAAGTCCGAACTTTTTCACCGTTAATAACTTATTCAATATTCTCCAGCAAACCTCGGTTAACGCCATTATGGCGGTCGGCATGACGCTGGTGATCCTGACGTCGGGTATCGACCTGTCCGTCGGTTCTCTGCTGGCGCTAACTGGCGCAGTTGCTGCCTCCATCGTTGGCATTGAAGTTAACGCGTTGGTGGCTGTTGCTGCCGCACTGGCATTAGGAGCTGCAATTGGCGCGGTAACCGGGGTGATTGTAGCGAAAGGCCGCGTCCAGGCGTTTATCGCTACCCTGGTGATGATGCTTTTACTGCGTGGCGTGACGATGGTTTACACCAACGGTAGCCCGGTGAATACCGGCTTTACCGAGAACGCCGACTTGTTTGGCTGGTTTGGTATTGGTCGTCCGCTGGGCGTACCGACGCCTGTGTGGATCATGGGTATTGTCTTCCTCGCGGCCTGGTACATGCTGCATCACACGCGTCTGGGGCGTTACATCTACGCGCTGGGTGGCAACGAAGCGGCAACGCGTCTTTCTGGTATCAATGTCAATAGAATCAAAATCATCGTCTACTCTCTTTGTGGACTGCTGGCATCGCTGGCTGGGATCATTGAAGTAGCGCGTCTTTCCTCTGCGCAACCGACGGCGGGGACTGGCTACGAGCTGGATGCCATTGCCGCGGTGGTTCTGGGTGGTACGAGTCTGGCAGGCGGAAAAGGTCGCATTGTTGGGACATTGATCGGCGCATTAATTCTTGGCTTCCTTAATAATGGTTTGAATTTGTTAGGTGTTTCCTCCTATTACCAGATGATCGTCAAAGCGGTGGTGATTTTGCTGGCGGTGCTGGTAGACAACAAAAAGCAGTAATAACGACTACAGGACATCTTGAATATGAACATGAAAAAACTGGCTACCCTGGTTTCTGCTGTTGCGTTAAGCGCCACCGTCAGTGCGAATGCAATGGCAAAAGATACCATTGCGCTGGTGGTTTCCACGCTCAATAACCCGTTCTTTGTATCGCTGAAAGATGGCGCGCAGAAAGAGGCGGATAAACTCGGCTATAACCTGGTGGTGCTGGACTCCCAGAACAACCCGGCAAAAGAACTGGCGAATGTGCAGGACTTAACTGTTCGCGGCACCAAAATTCTGCTGATTAACCCGACCGACTCCGACGCGGTAGGTAACGCCGTGAAGATGGCCAACCAGGCGAACATCCCGGTAATCACTCTTGACCGCCAGGCAACGAAAGGCGACGTTGTTAGCCACATTGCTTCCGATAACGTACTGGGCGGCAAAATTGCCGGTGATTACATCGCGAAGAAAGCAGGTGAAGGGGCGAAAGTTATCGAATTGCAGGGCATCGCCGGTACATCCGCTGCTCGCGAACGTGGCGAAGGCTTCCAGCAGGCCGTTGCAGCTCACAAATTTAACGTTCTCGCCAGCCAGCCAGCAGACTTCGACCGTACCAAAGGTCTGAACGTGATGCAGAACTTGCTGACGGCGCACCCGGATGTGCAGGCTGTATTCGCGCAGAACGATGAAATGGCGCTGGGCGCACTGCGCGCTCTGCAAACTGCCGGTAAATCGGATGTGATGGTTGTCGGATTTGACGGTACGCCGGATGGCGAAAAAGCGGTTAATGATGGCAAACTAGCAGCGACTATCGCTCAGTTACCCGATCAGATTGGCGCGAAAGGCGTCGAAACCGCCGATAAAGTGCTGAAAGGCGAGAAAGTTCAGGCTAAGTATCCGGTTGATCTGAAACTGGTTGTTAAGCAGTAGTCTTTAATCAGGTTTTATAACCTGATGGTGGCATAAATACGGCATCGACAGATGAACGTGTAATATAAAGAAAAGCAGGGCACGCGCCACCCTAACCCGGTGGCGCATTTTATGGACATCCCGAATATGCAAAATGCAGGCAGCCTCGTTGTTCTTGGCAGCATTAATGCTGACCATATCCTTAATCTTCAATCTTTTCCTACTCCAGGCGAAACCGTAACCGGTAACCACTATCAGGTCGCATTCGGCGGTAAAGGCGCGAATCAGGCTGTGGCCGCAGGGCGTAGTGGCGCGAATATTGCGTTCATTGCCTGCACAGGGGATGACAGCATTGGTGAGAGTGTTCGTCAGCAACTCGCCACTGATAATATTGATATTTCTCCGGTCAGTGTGATCAAGGGCGAATCGACAGGCGTAGCGCTGATTTTTGTTAATGCCGAAGGCGAGAACGTTATCGGCATTCATGCCGGGGCTAACGCAGCCCTTTCCCCAACGCTGGTGGAAGCGCAACGTGAGCGTATTGCCAACGCGTCGGCATTATTAATGCAGTTGGAATCACCACTCGAAAGTGTGATGGCAGCGGCGAAAATCGCCCATCAAAATAAAACTATCGTTGCACTCAACCCGGCTCCGGCTCGTGAACTTCCTGACGAATTGCTGGCGCTGGTGGACATCATCACGCCAAACGAAACGGAAGCAGAAAAGCTCACCGGTATTCGTGTTGAAAATGATGAAGATGCGGCGAAAGCTGCGCAGATACTACATGAGAAAGGTATCCGTACTGTACTGATTACCTTAGGGAGCCGTGGCGTGTGGGCCAGTGTGAATGGCGAAGGTCAGCGCGTACCTGGATTCCGGGTTCAGGCTGTTGATACTATTGCTGCCGGAGATACTTTTAATGGCGCATTAATCACGGCGTTGCTGGAAGAAAAAACATTGCCTGAGGCGATTCGTTTTGCCCATGCTGCCGCTGCGATTGCTGTGACACGTAAAGGTGCACAACCTTCCGTTCCCTGGCGTGAAGAGATCGATACCTTCTTAGACAGGCAGAGGTGACGCTTGGCTACAATGAAAGATGTTGCCCGTCTGGCGGGCGTTTCTACATCGACAGTTTCTCACGTCATCAATAAAGATCGCTTCGTCAGCGAAGCGATTACCGCCAAAGTTGAAGCGGCGATTAAAGAACTCAATTACGCGCCATCAGCTCTGGCACGTAGTCTCAAGCTCAATCAAACACATACTATTGGCATGTTGATCACTGCCAGTACCAATCCTTTCTATTCTGAACTGGTGCGTGGCGTTGAACGCAGTTGCTTTGAACGCGGTTATAGCCTTGTTCTCTGCAATACCGAAGGCGATGAGCAGCGAATGAATCGCAATCTGGAAACGTTGATGCAAAAACGTGTCGATGGTTTGCTATTACTCTGTACTGAAACACACCAGCCTTCGCGTGAGATCATGCAACGCTATCCAACAATTCCTACCGTGATGATGGACTGGGCGCCGTTCGATGGCGACAGCGATCTCATTCAGGATAACTCGTTTCTGGGGGGGGATTTAGCGACGCAATATCTGATCGACAAAGGCTATACCCGTATTGCCTGTATTACCGGCCCGCTGGATAAAACGCCTGCACGTTTGCGGCTGGAAGGTTACCGGGCGGCAATGGATCGTGCAGGACTGGAAGTTCCTGATGGCTATGAAGTGACAGGCGATTTTGAATTTAACGGCGGGTTTGACGCGATGCAGCAGTTATTATCGCATCCGTTACGTCCCCAGGCTGTGTTTACTGGAAATGACGCGATGGCGGTCGGTGTGTACCAGGCGTTATACCAGGCTGGGTTACATGTTCCGCAGGACATCGCGGTGATTGGTTATGACGATATTGAACTGGCACGTTATATGACGCCACCGCTCACCACAATTCATCAACCGAAAGATGAACTGGGAGAGCTGGCAATTGATGTACTTATCCACCGGATGGCTCAACCAACCTTACAGCAACAACGATTACAACTCACCCCGATTCTGATGGAGCGCGGCTCTGCTTAGATTTTAAGCAAAATATTGCCGCCGTTAACGTATAACTGATAATGGCCGATTGCATAGCAAGGGGTGAGCGATTGAGGCTATGAGCGATAGCGGGGAAGGAAGTATTCAGAATGGCGGCATCGAGAGTCTGCATAAAGAAGGTCATTGCCGCAATCCACAATAAACTCGCCATACCACGCTTTTTATCGCTCATTCAGTGTTTCGTTAGGCTGTCTCACTTCTCGAGGGGAAGTAGCAGTGCCTGACAAGCTTTGAAAGCTGCGTTGCCATCACTATGGATTATCGCATCAACGATCGCCTGGTGCTGATCCAGTTTTATTACAGTGTTGCTGGTTATCGATGTAAAGTAGGTGTGATAAACCGAATGAAATAACGAGGCGAAAGAGGTCAAAAACGGGTTAGCACTCATTTTATAAATGTGTTCATGCCAGGCCATATCAACCTCAACCCAACGTTCCCGGCGGAAATTTTCTTTTAATGCCACCATTTCGGCCATCAGCGTATTAAGATGTGCCTTCTGTTCTGCGGTGCCCATCGTTGCTGCCAGTAAGCAGGCTTGCGGTTCCAGACAGATACGCATAACCAGAAAATGATCAATAACTTGATGAAAGTTATCTTCCGTCATCCACCAGGTAAGCAACTCTTGATCAAGAAAGTTCCAGTTGGATTGCGGCATGACACGCGTACCAATTCGTGGACGTGGCAAAACCATTCCTTTTGCCGTTAACGTCTTGACCGCTTCGCGTACCGCAGTACGGCTCACTCCAAATTGCTCACCCAGCTCAATTTCACCAGGCAGAATGGTGCCGGGTGCGTATTCACCTTTTAAGATCCGTTGCGCCAGCTTCTCAGCCAGAACATACGAAAGGTTTTTCTGTGCAGCTAACTGTTGTGCGCTTAATGGCATACTCATCTTCCTTATTCTTTTTTTCATCCTTAGTATGCCACCAGGAAGTGTGATTGCGGTTGCAAAAACGGCAAATTGCTTGTTTTATGGCGCATTAACAGGTGTTTTGATGAAAAAACACGCATTCGGAAAATTATTTTAAATTTCCTCTTGTCAGGCCGGAATAACTCCCTATAATGCGCCACCACTGACACGGAACAACGGCAAATAAGCCGCCGGGTCAGCGGGGTTCTCCTGAGAACTTCGACAGAGAAAAGCGAAAAAATGCTTGACTCTGTAGCGGGAAAGCGTATTATGCACACCCCGCGCCGCTGAGAAAAAGCGAAGCGGCACTGCTCTTTAACAATTTATCAGACAATCTGTGTGGGCACTCGAAGATACGGATTCTTAACGTCGCAAGACGCTAAATGAATACCAAGTCTCAAGAGTGAACACGTAATTCATTACGAAGTTTAATTCTTTGAGCATCAAACTTTTAAATTGAAGAGTTTGATCATGGCTCAGATTGAACGCTGGCGGCAGGCCTAACACATGCAAGTCGAACGGTAACAGAAAGAAGCTTGCTTCTTTGCTGACGAGTGGCGGACGGGTGAGTAATGTCTGGGAAACTGCCCGATGGAGGGGGATAACTACTGGAAACGGTAGCTAATACCGCATAACGTCGCAAGACCAAAGAGGGGGACCTTCGGGCCTCTTGCCATCGGATGTGCCCAGATGGGATTAGCTAGTAGGCGGGGTAACGGCCCACCTAGGCGACGATCTCTAGCTGGTCTGAGAGGATGACCAGCCACACTGGAACTGAGACACGGTCCAGACTCCTACGGGAGGCAGCAGTGGGGAATATTGCACAATGGGCGCAAGCCTGATGCAGCCATGCCGCGTGTATGAAGAAGGCCTTCGGGTTGTAAAGTACTTTCAGCGGGGAGGAAGGGAGTAAAGTTAATACCTTTGCTCATTGACGTTACCCGCAGAAGAAGCACCGGCTAACTCCGTGCCAGCAGCCGCGGTAATACGGAGGGTGCAAGCGTTAATCGGAATTACTGGGCGTAAAGCGCACGCAGGCGGTTTGTTAAGTCAGATGTGAAATCCCCGGGCTCAACCTGGGAACTGCATCTGATACTGGCAAGCTTGAGTCTCGTAGAGGGGGGTAGAATTCCAGGTGTAGCGGTGAAATGCGTAGAGATCTGGAGGAATACCGGTGGCGAAGGCGGCCCCCTGGACGAAGACTGACGCTCAGGTGCGAAAGCGTGGGGAGCAAACAGGATTAGATACCCTGGTAGTCCACGCCGTAAACGATGTCGACTTGGAGGTTGTGCCCTTGAGGCGTGGCTTCCGGAGCTAACGCGTTAAGTCGACCGCCTGGGGAGTACGGCCGCAAGGTTAAAACTCAAATGAATTGACGGGGGCCCGCACAAGCGGTGGAGCATGTGGTTTAATTCGATGCAACGCGAAGAACCTTACCTGGTCTTGACATCCACAGAACATTCCAGAGATGGGATGGTGCCTTCGGGAACTGTGAGACAGGTGCTGCATGGCTGTCGTCAGCTCGTGTTGTGAAATGTTGGGTTAAGTCCCGCAACGAGCGCAACCCTTATCCTTTGTTGCCAGCGGTCCGGCCGGGAACTCAAAGGAGACTGCCAGTGATAAACTGGAGGAAGGTGGGGATGACGTCAAGTCATCATGGCCCTTACGACCAGGGCTACACACGTGCTACAATGGCGCATACAAAGAGAAGCGACCTCGCGAGAGCAAGCGGACCTCATAAAGTGCGTCGTAGTCCGGATTGGAGTCTGCAACTCGACTCCATGAAGTCGGAATCGCTAGTAATCGTGGATCAGAATGCCACGGTGAATACGTTCCCGGGCCTTGTACACACCGCCCGTCACACCATGGGAGTGGGTTGCAAAAGAAGTAGGTAGCTTAACCTTCGGGAGGGCGCTTACCACTTTGTGATTCATGACTGGGGTGAAGTCGTAACAAGGTAACCGTAGGGGAACCTGCGGTTGGATCACCTCCTTACCTTAAAGAACTGTTCTTTGCAGTGCTCACACAGATTGTCTGATAGAAAGTGAAAAGCAAGGCGTCTTGCGAAGCAGACTGATACGTCCCCTTCGTCTAGAGGCCCAGGACACCGCCCTTTCACGGCGGTAACAGGGGTTCGAATCCCCTAGGGGACGCCACTTGCTGGTTTGTGAGTGAAAGTCGCCGGCCACTGTATCTCAAAACTCACTTACGAGTGATGTTTGAGATATTTGCTCTTTAAAAATCTGGATCAAGCTGAAAATTGAAACACTGAACAACGAAAGTTGTTCGTGAGTCTCTCAAATTTTCGCAACACGATGATGGTTCGTAAGAAACATCTTCGGGTTGTGAGGTTAAGCGACTAAGCGTACACGGTGGATGCCCTGGCAGTCAGAGGCGATGAAGGACGTGCTAATCTGCGATAAGCGTCGGTAAGGTGATATGAACCGTTATAACCGGCGATTTCCGAATGGGGAAACCCAGTGTGATCCGTCACACTATCATTAACTGAATCCATAGGTTAATGAGGCGAACCGGGGGAACTGAAACATCTAAGTACCCCGAGGAAAAGAAATCAACCGAGATTCCCCCAGTAGCGGCGAGCGAACGGGGAGGAGCCCAGAGCCTGAATCAGTATGTGTGTTAGTGGAAGCGTCTGGAAAGGCGTGCGATACAGGGTGACAGCCCCGTACACAAAAATGCACATGCTGTGAGCTCGATGAGTAGGGCGGGACACGTGGTATCCTGTCTGAATATGGGGGGACCATCCTCCAAGGCTAAATACTCCTGACTGACCGATAGTGAACCAGTACCGTGAGGGAAAGGCGAAAAGAACCCCGGCGAGGGGAGTGAAAAAGAACCTGAAACCGTGTACGTACAAGCAGTGGGAGCCTCTTTAATGGGGTGACTGCGTACCTTTTGTATAATGGGTCAGCGACTTATATTCTGTAGCAAGGTTAACCGAATAGGGGAGCCGAAGGGAAACCGAGTCTTAACTGGGCGTTAAGTTGCAGGGTATAGACCCGAAACCCGGTGATCTAGCCATGGGCAGGTTGAAGGTTGGGTAACACTAACTGGAGGACCGAACCGACTAATGTTGAAAAATTAGCGGATGACTTGTGGCTGGGGGTGAAAGGCCAATCAAACCGGGAGATAGCTGGTTCTCCCCGAAAGCTATTTAGGTAGCGCCTCGTGAATTCATCTCCGGGGGTAGAGCACTGTTTCGGCAAGGGGGTCATCCCGACTTACCAACCCGATGCAAACTGCGAATACCGGAGAATGTTATCACGGGAGACACACGGCGGGTGCTAACGTCCGTCGTGAAGAGGGAAACAACCCAGACCGCCAGCTAAGGTCCCAAAGTCATGGTTAAGTGGGAAACGATGTGGGAAGGCCCAGACAGCCAGGATGTTGGCTTAGAAGCAGCCATCATTTAAAGAAAGCGTAATAGCTCACTGGTCGAGTCGGCCTGCGCGGAAGATGTAACGGGGCTAAACCATGCACCGAAGCTGCGGCAGCGACACTATGTGTTGTTGGGTAGGGGAGCGTTCTGTAAGCCGTTGAAGGTGTGCTGTGAGGCATGCTGGAGGTATCAGAAGTGCGAATGCTGACATAAGTAACGATAAAGCGGGTGAAAAGCCCGCTCGCCGGAAGACCAAGGGTTCCTGTCCAACGTTAATCGGGGCAGGGTGAGTCGACCCCTAAGGCGAGGCCGAAAGGCGTAGTCGATGGGAAACAGGTTAATATTCCTGTACTTGGTGTTACTGCGAAGGGGGGACGGAGAAGGCTATGTTGGCCGGGCGACGGTTGTCCCGGTTTAAGCGTGTAGGCTGATTTTCCAGGCAAATCCGGAGAATCAAGGCTGAGGCGTGATGACGAGGCACTACGGTGCTGAAGCAACAAATGCCCTGCTTCCAGGAAAAGCCTCTAAGCATCAGGTAACATCAAATCGTACCCCAAACCGACACAGGTGGTCAGGTAGAGAATACCAAGGCGCTTGAGAGAACTCGGGTGAAGGAACTAGGCAAAATGGTGCCGTAACTTCGGGAGAAGGCACGCTGATATGTAGGTGAAGCGACTTGCTCGTGGAGCTGAAATCAGTCGAAGATACCAGCTGGCTGCAACTGTTTATTAAAAACACAGCACTGTGCAAACACGAAAGTGGACGTATACGGTGTGACGCCTGCCCGGTGCCGGAAGGTTAATTGATGGGGTCAGCCGCAAGGCGAAGCTCTTGATCGAAGCCCCGGTAAACGGCGGCCGTAACTATAACGGTCCTAAGGTAGCGAAATTCCTTGTCGGGTAAGTTCCGACCTGCACGAATGGCGTAATGATGGCCAGGCTGTCTCCACCCGAGACTCAGTGAAATTGAACTCGCTGTGAAGATGCAGTGTACCCGCGGCAAGACGGAAAGACCCCGTGAACCTTTACTATAGCTTGACACTGAACATTGAGCCTTGATGTGTAGGATAGGTGGGAGGCTTTGAAGTGTGGACGCCAGTCTGCATGGAGCCGACCTTGAAATACCACCCTTTAATGTTTGATGTTCTAACGTGGACCCGTGATCCGGGTTGCGGACAGTGTCTGGTGGGTAGTTTGACTGGGGCGGTCTCCTCCTAAAGAGTAACGGAGGAGCACGAAGGTTGGCTAATCCTGGTCGGACATCAGGAGGTTAGTGCAATGGCATAAGCCAGCTTGACTGCGAGCGTGACGGCGCGAGCAGGTGCGAAAGCAGGTCATAGTGATCCGGTGGTTCTGAATGGAAGGGCCATCGCTCAACGGATAAAAGGTACTCCGGGGATAACAGGCTGATACCGCCCAAGAGTTCATATCGACGGCGGTGTTTGGCACCTCGATGTCGGCTCATCACATCCTGGGGCTGAAGTAGGTCCCAAGGGTATGGCTGTTCGCCATTTAAAGTGGTACGCGAGCTGGGTTTAGAACGTCGTGAGACAGTTCGGTCCCTATCTGCCGTGGGCGCTGGAGAACTGAGGGGGGCTGCTCCTAGTACGAGAGGACCGGAGTGGACGCATCACTGGTGTTCGGGTTGTCATGCCAATGGCACTGCCCGGTAGCTAAATGCGGAAGAGATAAGTGCTGAAAGCATCTAAGCACGAAACTTGCCCCGAGATGAGTTCTCCCTGAGACTTTAAGTCTCCTGAAGGAACGTTGAAGACGACGACGTTGATAGGCCGGGTGTGTAAGCGCAGCGATGCGTTGAGCTAACCGGTACTAATGAACCGTGAGGCTTAACCTTACAACGCCGAAGATGTTTTGGCGGATGAGAGAAGATTTTCAGCCTGATACAGATTAGATTAACCGGCGATAAGCGGGTTAATAAACAGAATTTGCCTGGCGGAGATAGCGCGGTGGTCCCACCTGACCCCATGCCGAACTCAGAAGTGAAACGCCGTAGCGCCGATGGTAGTGTGGGGTCTCCCCATGCGAGAGTAGGGAACTGCCAGGCATCAAATTTAGCAGTAAGCCGGTCATAAAACTGGTGGTTGTAAAAGAATTCGGTGGAGCGGTAGTTCAGTCGGTTAGAATACCTGCCTGTCACGCAGGGGGTCGCGGGTTCGAGTCCCGTCCGTTCCGCCACCCTAATTAGGGGCGTAGTTCAATTGGTAGAGCACCGGTCTCCAAAACCGGGTGTTGGGAGTTCGAGTCTCTCCGCCCCTGCCAGAAATCATCCTTAGCGAAAGCTAAGGATTTTTTTTATCTGTAATAAATTCATCCAAAGTAAAACCTTCTTCCGGCATCCTTGCCAGCTATTTTAATTAATACACATCATCCAGAACGTTAATTTTCAATAGATCGCGAATCAACGCGTGTTTATCACTATTTTGCAGCCATATAGCATAGAGAGGACGTGAAAGCGTTGTGCTGTCGACAACAGTATGCAATCCGCCTTTTTTGCGAGCCCAACTTACTGGTAGCCAGGTACAACAATTAAGCATTGCAATCTGTTGCTGTGCCAGTTCGGCAGAACTGGTTGTCAGGATTGGAACTTCATCAGCACCGATTAAACCGGCCTCATGTTGTTGAAAATCTGGCCCCCATTCCAGTCGCAGATAGTTAAGATCTCCTTTTAATTTAGAAGGGGTGCTGGCATAAAGTGCCAAAGTAAAATGCCCCAGCAACTGGCTACTAAACTCGTCCATTTTGGGCGCTTCAGTGGTAATAAGAAGATCAAGCTGACGTTCATGCAGTTGTTTTACCAGTGACTGCCGTTGGGCGATCCGCGCTTCGAACTGCAACCCTGTGTGGGCATCCTGATTTTGATACAAACGTCCCAGCCACTGATTAAGCATACATTCCCACAACGAGGCGCTGGCACCGATGGAGAACTCATTATGTCGTGAGGTATGTGCCACTTCCTTACGGGCGGCCTGCCAGGTACTCATGAGCGTTTCTGCATAAGGCAGGAGCTTTTCTCCTGCAGCGGTCAAACGGATATTATTCCTGTGGCGGGTGAAAAGGTTCACACCCAGTTGATTTTCCAGTTGCCTGATCCGAAAACTCACAGCTGATTGGGTCAGATAGAGCGATTCAGCCGCTCGACCAAAGTGACGTGTTCGGCTAACTTCCAGGAAAGTTTTTAACAATTCCGTATCCACAGTGCTCTCCGCAAAATTATTTGTCGTTATGATTTAAATGTTTTGTTTTACACTCTGTCAAGCGTAACTAATACTCCGCGCCATAACTAGCTCGGTCAAAGAATTAGGAGCGTGCAGGATGGCGGAAAGCTTTACGACGACTAATCGATATTTCGACAATAAACATTATCCACGTGGGTTCTCTCGTCATGGTGATTTCACCATCAAAGAGGCACAACTGCTTGAACGTCATGGTTATGCCTTCAATGAGCTGGATCTCGGTAAACGCGAGCCGGTGACCGAAGAAGAGAAACTCTTCGTAGCAGTATGCCGTGGCGAACGTGAGCCAGTGACAGAAGCAGAACGCGTGTGGTCTAAATATATGACGCGTATCAAGCGTCCAAAACGTTTTCACACTCTTTCCGGCGGTAAACCGCAGGTCGAAGGTGCTGAAGACTACACCGATTCCGACGATTAATAAAAAAGGGCGAAATGCCCTTTTTTTATGCCAGTAGTTTTTGCAAATGGATTAACAAGCGGTCGATAGCTCGATAGCTAACCGCCTCCTGCAGATGCGGGCGTGTGATGGTCTCAGACTGATCAATATCCGCAATGGTTCTTGATACTTTCAGTAACCGCTGCCAGGCACGAATAGATAATCCCAGATGGATCAGCGTTTCTTCCAGCCACTGTGCGTCTTCACTCTCAAGCTTGCAGAATTGTCGTATTTCTGGGCTATCCAGCCAGGCATTCAGTTTATTCTGCCGCTTAAATTGGCGCTCTCTGGCAGCTATTACGCGTTGTTTAACGGTGGCGCTGTTTTCCCCCAGAACTACTGCTTTACTCAGAATACCGGGCGGTGGGAGAGGGATCTCCAGTGAGAGATCAAAGCGGTCGAGAAAGGGACCTGAGAGTCGGTTGAGATAACGTAATGTTTGTTCTGGCGTACAGCGGTTATGGTTCCCCTGATAATGTCCGGTAGGGCTGGGATTCATCGCCGCGACAAGCTGGAAACGTGCCGGATAGGTTATTTTCGCTCGCGTGCGTGAAAGATGGATCTGGCCTGACTCTATGGGCTCCCGCAAGGCATCCAATGTACGCCGTTCAAATTCAGGTAGCTCATCAAGAAAAAGCACGCCGTTATGCGCCAGCGAGATTTCACCAGGCCCGGGAATTGCACCACCGCCAACCATCGCAGTTAACGACGCACTGTGATGTGGTGAACGGAACGGGCGTTGCCGCCACTGTTTTTGTACCGATTCGGCATTTACCAGACTTAATATCGCAGCACTCTCCAGTGCCTCTTCATTACTTAAATCTGGCAACAGACCATTAATACGGCTGGCGAGCATTGTTTTACCCGTTCCCGGCGGCCCAATCAGTAAAAGGTTGTGCCCGCCAGCGGCGGTAATTTCCAGCCCTCGCTTTCCTTGCTCCTGACCGACAACATCACTGAGATCATGTTGTAATACCCAGGATTCCGCATCTGTTGGTTTTGGGCGTTCGAGAGCATGTTTACCTTCCAGAAATGCACAGACCGCTTGTAGATGATCGGCTATCAGGCATCCTTCACCGTTAATTAGCCCTACTTCCGCTTCATTGTCTTTCGCGACGATAATCTTTCTGCCCGACTTAATAGCTTCAGTTGCACTGGAGATTGCGCCGGGAACGCCACGCAAAGCGCCTGTAAGCGCCAGTTCCCCAACTAATTCATATTCATCCAACTTATTGGCTGTAAGCTGTTCAGAGGCAGCCAGCAACGCAATGGCGATAGGTAAATCATATCTTCCACCTTCTTTCGGTAGATCGGCAGGCGCAAGATTTATGGTGATTTTTTTCGACGGATATTCATATCCGCTATTGATAATGGCGCTACGCACGCGATCGCGTGCTTCTTTTACCGTTGTTTCTGGTAAGCCCACCATCGTTAATCCGGGTAGACCTTTACTGATATGTACCTCAACAGTGATCGGCGGAGCGTTTACTCCCAGCGCGGCACGGGTATGAACAATTGACAGTGACATAAGTCCTCCTTAAGTCACCATTATGAACATAAGAGATCGCTGCTGTAGCCTGCTAAATTGTGTTATTTGGCGGTAGATTCCTATTTATTTATGCAAAGTGATTTGAGTTGTATTAGCGATGGATTAACGCTCGCAAAAATGAGGCGTGCAAGAATTAGTCTTTAAGAAAGGGCAAGAATTATACGGAAATTGAATTTTTTTCATTCACTATTTTTTATATAAAAAACAATGGTTTTTATAGAAATTATTATATTTGTCATAAAAAGCGACCAAAAAATATCTTGTGCCATTCGCAAAATCTATGGTAACTCTTTAGGTATTCCTTCGAACAAGATGCAAGAAAAGACAAAATGACAGCCCTTCTACGAGTGATTAGCCTGGTCGTGATTAGCGTGGTGGTGATTATTATCCCACCGTGCGGGGCTGCACTTGGACGAGGAAAGGCTTAGAGATCAAGCCTTAACGAACTAAGACCCCCGCACCGAAAGGTCCGGGGGTTTTTTTTGACCTTAAAAACATAACCGAGAAGCAGACAATGAATAACAGCACAAAATTCTGTTTCTCAAGATTCAGGACGGGGAACTAACTATGAATGGCGCACAGTGGGTGGTACATGCGTTGCGGGCACAGGGGGTGAATACCGTTTTTGGTTATCCGGGTGGCGCAATTATGCCGGTTTATGATGCATTGTATGACGGCGGCGTGGAGCACTTGTTGTGCCGACATGAGCAAGGGGCGGCAATGGCAGCTATCGGCTATGCTCGTGCTACCGGCAAAACCGGTGTATGCATTGCCACGTCTGGCCCTGGTGCAACCAATCTGATCACCGGACTGGCGGATGCGCTGTTAGATTCTGTTCCGGTTGTTGCCATCACCGGTCAGGTGTCCGCACCGTTTATCGGCACCGACGCATTTCAGGAAGTGGATGTACTGGGATTGTCGTTAGCCTGTACCAAACACAGCTTCCTGGTGCAGTCGCTGGAAGAATTACCACGCATCATGGCGGAAGCGTTTGATGTCGCCAGCTCAGGTCGTCCCGGCCCGGTTCTGGTTGATATCCCAAAAGATATTCAGTTAGCCAGTGGCGATCTGGAACCGTGGTTCACCACCGTTGAAAACGAAGTGACTTTTCCACATGCAGAAGTTGAGCAAGCGCGACAGATGCTGACTAAAGCGCAAAAGCCGATGTTGTATGTCGGCGGCGGTGTCGGTATGGCGCAGGCTGTTCCTGCACTGCGTGAGTTTCTCACGACCACAAAAATGCCTGTCACCTGTACGTTGAAAGGGCTGGGCGCAGTCGAGACGGATTATCCGTACTATCTGGGAATGTTGGGGATGCACGGCACCAAAGCGGCGAACTTCGCGGTACAGGAGTGTGATCTGCTGATCGCCGTGGGTGCACGTTTTGATGACCGGGTTACCGGCAAACTGAATACCTTCGCACCACATGCCTGCGTGATCCATATGGATATCGACCCAGCAGAAATGAACAAACTGCGTCAGGCGCATGTGGCATTACAGGGCGATTTGAATGCTTTGTTACCGGCATTACAGCAGTCGTTAAATATCAATGGCTGGCAGCAATATTGCGCACAACTGCGTGATGAACATGCCTGGCGCTACGATCACCCCGGAGAGGCTATCTACGCGCCGTTGTTGTTAAAACAACTGTCGGATCGTAAGGCTGCGGATTGTGTTGTGACCACGGATGTGGGACAGCATCAGATGTGGGCCGCGCAGCACATTGCCCATACTCGTCCGGAAAATTTCATCACATCCAGTGGGTTAGGCACCATGGGGTTCGGTTTACCAGCGGCGGTTGGCGCGCAAGTCGCGCGACCGAACGATACCGTTGTTTGTATCTCCGGTGACGGCTCTTTCATGATGAATGTGCAAGAGTTGGGCACCGTAAAACGCAAGCAATTACCGTTGAAAATCGTCTTACTCGATAACCAACGGTTAGGGATGGTTCGACAATGGCAGCAACTGTTTTTCCAGGAAAGATACAGTGAAACCACCCTTACCGATAACCCCGATTTCCTCATGTTAGCCAGAGCCTTCGGTATCCCTGGCCAACACATCACCCGTAAAGACCAGGTTGAAGCGGCACTCGACACCATGCTGAACAGTGATGGGCCATACCTGCTTCATGTCTCAATCGACGAACTTGAGAACGTCTGGCCACTGGTGCCGCCTGGTGCCAGTAATTCAGAAATGTTGGAGAAATTATCATGATGCAACATCAGGTTAATGTATCGGCTCGCTTCAATCCGGAAACCTTAGAACGTGTTTTACGCGTGGTGCGCCATCGTGGTTTCCATGTTTGCTCAATGAATATGGCTGCCGCCAGTGATGCACAAAATATAAATATCGAATTGACCGTTGCCAGCCCACGGTCGGTCGACTTACTGTTTAGTCAGTTAAATAAACTGGTGGACGTCGCACACGTTGCCATCTGCCAGAGCACAACAACATCACAACAAATCCGCGCCTGAGCGCAAAAGGAATATAAAAATGACCACGAAGAAAGCTGATTACATTTGGTTCAATGGGGAGATGGTTCGCTGGGAAGACGCGAAGGTGCATGTAATGTCGCACGCGCTGCACTATGGCACCTCGGTTTTTGAAGGTATCCGTTGCTACGACTCACATAAAGGACCGGTTGTATTCCGTCATCGTGAGCATATGCAGCGTCTGCATGACTCCGCAAAAATCTATCGCTTCCCTGTTTCACAGAGTATTGATGAGCTGATGGAAGCCTGCCGCGACGTAATCCGCAAAAATAATCTCACCAGTGCCTATATCCGTCCGCTGATTTTTGTCGGTGACGTTGGCATGGGCGTAAATCCGCCAGCGGGATACTCCACCGACGTGATTATCGCCGCTTTCCCGTGGGGAGCGTATCTGGGCGCAGAAGCGCTGGAGCAGGGGATCGATGCGATGGTTTCCTCCTGGAACCGCGCAGCACCAAACACCATCCCAACTGCGGCGAAAGCGGGTGGTAATTACCTCTCTTCCCTGCTGGTGGGTAGCGAAGCGCGCCGCCATGGCTATCAGGAAGGTATCGCGCTGGATGTGAATGGTTACATCTCTGAAGGTGCAGGCGAAAACCTGTTTGAAGTGAAAGAGGGCGTGCTGTTCACCCCGCCGTTTACCTCATCCGCATTACCGGGCATTACCCGTGACGCCATCATCAAACTGGCGAAAGAGCTGGGAATTGAAGTGCGTGAGCAAGTTCTGTCGCGCGAATCACTCTATCTGGCAGATGAAGTCTTTATGTCCGGTACTGCGGCTGAAATCACGCCAGTGCGCAGTGTAGACGGTATTCAGGTAGGCGAAGGTCGTTGTGGCCCGGTTACCAAACGTATTCAGCAAGCCTTCTTTGGCCTCTTCACCGGCGAAACCGAAGATAAATGGGGCTGGTTGGATCAAGTTAATCAATAAATACAAAAATGGGATGGCACGCACCGTCCCATTTACGAGACAGACACTGGGAGTAAATAAAGTATGCCTAAGTACCGTTCCGCCACCACCACTCATGGCCGTAATATGGCGGGGGCTCGTGCGCTGTGGCGCGCCACCGGAATGACCGACGCCGATTTTGGCAAACCGATTATCGCGGTTGTGAACTCGTTCACCCAATTTGTACCGGGCCACGTCCATCTGCGCGATCTCGGTAAACTGGTCGCTGAACAAATTGAAGCGGCTGGCGGTGTTGCCAAAGAGTTCAACACCATTGCGGTGGATGATGGGATCGCCATGGGCCACGGGGGCATGCTTTATTCACTGCCATCTCGCGAACTGATCGCTGATTCCGTTGAGTATATGGTGAACGCCCACTGCGCCGACGCGATGGTCTGTATCTCCAACTGCGACAAAATCACCCCAGGGATGCTGATGGCCTCCCTACGCCTGAATATTCCGGTGATCTTTGTTTCCGGTGGTCCGATGGAGGCCGGAAAAACCAAACTGTCCGATCAGATCATCAAACTTGATCTGGTTGATGCGATGATCCAGGGGGCAGATCCGAAAGTCTCTGACTCCCAGAGCGATCAGGTTGAGCGTTCAGCCTGCCCAACTTGCGGCTCCTGCTCCGGGATGTTCACCGCCAACTCGATGAACTGCCTGACCGAAGCGCTGGGCTTGTCGCAGCCGGGTAACGGCTCACTGCTGGCAACCCACGCTGACCGTAAGCAATTGTTCCTTAACGCCGGTAAACGCATTGTCGAGCTGACCAAACGTTACTACGAGCAAAACGATGAAAGCGCCCTGCCGCGTAATATTGCCAGCAAAGCGGCATTTGAAAACGCCATGACGCTGGATATCGCGATGGGCGGTTCCACTAACACCGTTCTCCATCTGCTGGCAGCGGCGCAGGAAGCAGAAATCGATTTCACGATGAGTGATATCGATAAACTTTCACGCAAAGTCCCGCAGTTGTGCAAAGTTGCGCCGAGCACTCAGAAATACCATATGGAAGATGTTCACCGTGCTGGTGGCGTTATCGGTATCCTCGGGGAATTGGATCGCGCGGGATTACTGAATCGCAATGTGAAAAACGTGCTCGGTCTGACGTTGCCGCAAACGCTGGAACACTACGACGTCATGTTGACCCAGGATGATGCGGTAAAAAATATGTTTCGTGCAGGCCCGGCGGGTATCCGTACCACCCAGGCGTTCTCGCAGGATTGCCGTTGGGACTCCCTCGATGACGACCGTGCTAACGGTTGTATCCGCTCACTGGAACACGCCTACAGCCAGGACGGTGGTCTGGCTGTACTTTACGGTAACTTCGCGGAAAACGGCTGTATTGTTAAAACCGCGGGCGTCGATGACAGCATCCTGAAATTTACCGGTCCGGCGAAAGTGTATGAAAGTCAGGACGACGCGGTAGAAGCGATCCTCGGTGGCAAAGTTGTGGCAGGCGACGTAGTCGTGATCCGCTACGAAGGGCCGAAAGGCGGTCCGGGGATGCAAGAAATGCTCTACCCAACCAGCTTCCTGAAATCGATGGGCCTCGGTAAAGCCTGTGCACTGATCACCGACGGTCGCTTCTCTGGCGGCACCTCTGGCCTTTCCATCGGTCACGTCTCACCGGAAGCGGCAAGTGGCGGCAGCATTGGCCTGATTGAAGACGGTGACCTGATCGCCATCGACATTCCGAACCGCAGCATTCAGTTACAAGTAAGTGATGCAGAACTGGCGGCACGTCGTGAAGCGCAGGAAGCCCGTGGTGATAAAGCCTGGACGCCGAAAAACCGTGAACGTCAGGTCTCCTTTGCTCTGCGCGCTTACGCCAGCCTGGCGACCAGTGCCGACAAAGGTGCGGTACGCGATAAATCGAAACTGGGGGGTTAATAATGGCAGACTCACTACCCCTGTCTGGCGCACCGGAAGGCGCTGAGTATTTACGGGCGGTGCTACGCGCGCCGGTCTATGAAGCGGCGCAGGTCACGCCGCTGCAGAAAATGGAAAAACTCTCGTCGCGTCTTGATAACGTCATTCTGGTAAAACGCGAAGACCGCCAGCCAGTGCACAGCTTTAAGCTGCGCGGCGCATACGCCATGATGGCGGGCCTGACGGAAGAACAGAAAGCGCACGGCTTGATCACTGCTTCTGCGGGTAACCACGCGCAGGGCGTTGCGTTCTCCTCCGCACGATTAGGCGTGAAGGCGCTAATCGTCATGCCAACCGCCACCGCTGATATCAAAGTTGATGCGGTACGCGGCTTCGGCGGCGAAGTGTTGCTTCACGGTGCGAACTTCGATGAAGCAAAAGCCAAAGCGATTGAACTGTCGCAGCAGCAGGGCTTCACCTGGGTTCCGCCATTTGATCATCCGATGGTGATTGCCGGACAGGGCACGCTGGCGCTGGAATTGCTCCAGCAGGACGCCCATCTTGATCGCGTATTTGTGCCGGTCGGCGGCGGCGGTCTGGCGGCGGGTGTGGCGGTGCTGATCAAACAACTGATGCCGCAAATCAAAGTGATAGCCGTGGAAGCGGAAGATTCAGCCTGCCTGAAAGCGGCGCTGGATGCAGGTCATCCTGTTGACCTGCCGCGCGTAGGTTTGTTTGCTGAGGGGGTCGCGGTCAAGCGCATTGGTGACGAAACGTTCCGTCTGTGTCAGGAGTATCTCGACGACATCATCACCGTTGATAGCGATGCCATCTGTGCGGCGATGAAAGACCTGTTCGAAGATGTGCGCGCGGTGGCGGAGCCGTCTGGCGCGTTGGCGCTGGCGGGAATGAAAAAATATATCGCCCAGCACAACATTCGTGGTGAGCGCCTGGCGCATGTGCTCTCGGGAGCTAACGTCAATTTCCACGGCCTGCGCTACGTCTCGGAACGTTGCGAACTGGGTGAACAGCGCGAAGCATTGCTGGCGGTGACCATTCCGGAAGAAAAAGGCAGTTTCCTTAAATTTTGCCAGCTACTCGGTGGGCGCTCGGTCACAGAGTTCAACTATCGCTTTGCAGATGCCAAAAATGCCTGCATTTTTGTCGGCGTGCGCTTAAGCCGCGGCCTTGAGGAGCGCAAAGAAATTTTGCAGATGCTCAACGAAGGCGGCTACAGCGTGGTTGATCTCTCCGATGACGAAATGGCGAAGCTACATGTGCGCTATATGGTCGGCGGGCGTCCATCGCATCCGTTGCAGGAACGCCTCTACAGCTTCGAATTCCCGGAATCACCGGGCGCGCTGCTGCGCTTTCTTAACACGCTGGGTACGCACTGGAATATCTCTTTGTTCCACTATCGCAGTCATGGCACCGACTACGGGCGCGTACTGGCGGCGTTCGAACTTGGCGACCATGAACCGGATTTCGAAACCCGGCTGAATGAGCTGGGCTACGATTGTCACGACGAAACCAATAACCCGGCGTTCAGGTTCTTTTTGGCGGGTTAGGGAAAAATGCCTGATGGCGCTTCGCTTATCAGGCCTACCCACGCGTCAACGTTATTTGTGGTTGGGTAAAATCTTCCAGAACGCCTCAATCAGCGGCTCATGTAGCCGCTTTTTTTGTGCGCAAACGCCCAGTTCAAACGGTGTTTTCTCATCGCTGCGATCAAGAATCATCACACGGTTGCGTACAGGTTCAGGACTATTATCCAACACAACTTCCGGTAACAATGCCACGCCACAGCCTAGCGCCACCATCGATACCATCGCTTCATGCCCGCCGACCGTGGCGTAAATCATCGGGTTGCTGATTTTATTGCGTCGGAACCACAGTTCAATGCGGCGGCGCACTGGTCCCTGATCGGCCATGATAAACGGCACCGTCGACCAGTCCGGCTTCTCTACAGATACCTGATTACGAACCGGGCAGGGCAGCGCAGGTGCGATCAGCACTACCGCCAGATTCTCCAGCATCGAAAATGCCACTGCACCGGGTAACGTCTCTGGCTTACCGGCAATCGCCAAATCCGCTTCGCCGGTGACAACTTTTTCCATCGCATCCGCCGCATCACCGGTGGTGAGCTTGATCTCCACCGACGGGTGTTCCGCGCGGAAGCGATCAAGAATCGGCGGAAGATGGCTGTAAGCAGCGGTCACCGAGCAGAAAATATGTAACTCGCCAGAGAGCGACGGCCCTTGCTGGTCGATGGTGTGGCGCAGTTGCTGATATTGCAACAGCGTTTGCTGGGCGAAAACACGCAGCTCTTCGCCCGCTTCGGTCAGCGTTACCGTCCGGTTATCGCGTATAAATAGCGGTTGGCCGAGATCTTCTTCCAGGCGCTGAATCTGCCGTGAAAGTGTCGATGGGCTGACGTGCATCGCCCGCGCGCTGCGCCCAAAATGACGGCTTTCCGCCAGATGTAGAAACATTTTCAGATCGCGTAAATCCACAGGCACAGCCCTCGATTTTGACGTTGCAGAAATTGCAATGTGACGTTGTGAATATATCAATTTCCGCAATAAGTTTCCTGACATATAGTGAATTTAATCTCGCAAACGCGAACCGAACAATAAGAAGCACAACATCATGAGGAATCACCATGGCTAACTACTTCAATACACTGAATCTGCGCCAGCAACTGGCGCAGTTGGGTAAATGTCGCTTTATGGGCCGCGAAGAATTCGCTGACGGCGCGAGCTACCTTCAGGGTAAAAAAGTGGTCATCGTCGGTTGTGGTGCACAGGGCCTGAACCAGGGCCTGAACATGCGTGATTCTGGTCTGGACATCTCTTATGCCCTGCGTAAAGAGGCGATCGCTGAGAAACGCGCTTCCTGGCGTAAAGCGACCGAAAACGGTTTTAAAGTCGGCACTTACGAAGAGCTGATCCCGCAGGCGGATCTGGTGGTTAACCTGACGCCGGATAAGCAGCACTCCGACGTAGTGCGTTCTGTTCAGCCGCTGATGAAAGACGGTGCGGCGCTGGGTTACTCCCACGGCTTCAACATCGTAGAAGTGGGTGAGCAGATCCGTAAAGACATCACTGTGGTGATGGTTGCACCGAAATGCCCGGGCACTGAAGTGCGTGAAGAGTACAAACGTGGGTTTGGCGTACCGACGCTGATTGCCGTTCACCCGGAAAACGATCCGAAAGGCGAAGGTATGGCGATTGCCAAAGCCTGGGCTGCGGCTACCGGTGGTCACCGTGCGGGCGTGCTGGAATCCTCCTTCGTTGCGGAAGTGAAATCTGACCTGATGGGCGAACAAACCATACTGTGCGGTATGTTGCAGGCTGGTTCTCTGCTGTGCTTCGACAAGCTGGTGGAAGAAGGCACCGACCCGGCATATGCAGAAAAACTGATTCAGTTCGGTTGGGAAACCATCACCGAAGCTCTGAAGCAGGGTGGCATCACCCTGATGATGGACAGGCTCTCTAACCCGGCAAAACTGCGTGCTTATGCGCTCTCTGAACAACTGAAAGAGATCATGGCACCGCTGTTCCAGAAACATATGGACGACATCATCTCCGGCGAATTCTCCTCCGGCATGATGGCTGACTGGGCCAATGATGATAAGAAACTGCTGACCTGGCGTGAAGAGACCGGCAAAACCGCGTTCGAAACCGCGCCGCAGTTTGAAGGCAAAATCGGTGAGCAGGAGTACTTCGATAAAGGCGTACTGATGATCGCGATGGTAAAAGCAGGCGTTGAACTGGCGTTCGAAACCATGGTTGATTCCGGCATCATTGAAGAGTCGGCTTACTACGAATCACTGCACGAACTGCCGCTGATTGCCAACACCATCGCCCGTAAGCGTCTGTACGAAATGAACGTCGTTATCTCTGATACCGCCGAGTATGGTAACTACTTGTTCTCTTACGCCTGCGTGCCGCTGCTGAAACCGTTTATGGCAGAGCTGCAACCGGGCGATCTGGGTAAAGCTATTCCGGAAGGTGCCGTTGATAACGCGCAACTGCGTGATGTGAATGAAGCCATTCGCAGCCATGCTATCGAGCAGGTAGGTAAGAAACTGCGTGGCTATATGACGGATATGAAACGTATTGCGGTTGCAGGCTAAGCGGCTACATACGGTGCCGGATGGCGGCGTAAACGCCTTATCCGGCCTACAAAAAGTGCACGTTCTGTAGGCCTGATAAGCGCAGCGCCATCAGGCAAAAACCCGGTGTTCAAATGCACCGGGTTTTTTTGTTAGTTACGGTACAGCACCTTAATGATGTGATAGCCGAACTGGGTGTGCAGCGGGCCGGTTGGCTCCAGTACCGGACAAGAGAAAACCACTTTATCGAATGCCGGAACCATCTGCCCCTGGCGGAACTCACCTAAATCACCGCCGCGTTTGCCTGACGGGCAAATGGAGTGCTTCTTCGCCAGCTTGCCGAAATCAGCGCCGTTCTTAATCTGTTCCAGAAGTTCCAGAGCCAGTTTCTCTTCTTTTACAAGGATATGCAGTGCTGCTGCCGTTTTTGCCATGATCGTGCCTTGAGTGGTATGGATGAGGCTGGCTATACTACCACGCTGTTATTTTCCCCTCCCGACTTTCATTGAGCGATTTTTCTATGCGTCTAAACCCCGGCCAACAACAAGCTGTCGAATTCGTTACCGGCCCCTGCCTGGTGCTGGCGGGCGCGGGTTCCGGTAAAACTCGTGTTATCACCAATAAAATCGCCCATCTGATCCGCGGTTGCGGTTACCAGGCGCGACATATTGCAGCGGTGACCTTTACCAATAAGGCGGCACGCGAGATGAAAGAGCGTGTTGGGCAGACGCTGGGGCGCAAAGAGGCGCGTGGGTTGATGATCTCCACCTTCCATACATTAGGGCTGGATATCATCAAGCGCGAATATGCGGCGCTGGGAATGAAAGCGAACTTTTCGCTGTTTGACGATACCGATCAGATGGCGTTGCTCAAAGAGCTGACCGAGGGTCTGATTGAAGATGACAAAGTTCTCCTGCAACAGTTGATTTCGACCATCTCTAACTGGAAGAACGATCTGAAAACTCCGGCGCAGGCGGCGGCAGAGGCAAAGGGCGAGCGGGATCGTATTTTTGCCCATTGTTATGGACTGTATGATGCGCACCTGAAAGCGTGCAACGTTCTCGACTTCGATGACCTGATTTTGCTGCCAACGTTGTTGTTGCAACGCAATGAAGAAGTACGCGAACGCTGGCAGAACAAAATTCGCTACCTGCTGGTGGATGAGTATCAGGACACCAACACCAGCCAGTATGAACTGGTGAAACTGCTGGTGGGTAGCCGCGCGCGCTTTACCGTGGTGGGCGATGACGATCAGTCAATCTACTCATGGCGTGGTGCCCGTCCGCAAAATCTGGTGCTGTTGAGCCAGGATTTCCCGGCGTTGAAGGTGATTAAGCTGGAGCAGAACTACCGCTCTTCCGGACGTATTCTGAAAGCGGCCAACATCCTTATCGCCAATAACCCGCACGTCTTTGAAAAGCGCCTGTTCTCCGAACTGGGCTACGGCGCGGAGCTAAAAGTATTAAGCGCGAATAATGAAGAACATGAAGCCGAGCGCGTTACTGGCGAGCTGATTGCGCATCACTTCGTCAATAAAACACAGTACAAAGATTACGCCATTCTCTATCGCGGTAATCATCAGTCGCGAGTGTTTGAAAAATTCCTGATGCAAAACCGCATCCCGTACAAAATTTCCGGCGGTACTTCATTCTTCTCCCGCCCGGAAATCAAGGATTTGCTGGCTTATCTGCGTGTGCTGACTAACCCGGACGATGACAGTGCGTTCCTGCGTATCGTCAACACGCCGAAACGAGAGATTGGCCCGGCAACGCTGAAAAAGCTGGGCGAGTGGGCGATGACCCGCAATAAAAGTATGTTTACCGCCAGTTTTGATATGGGATTGAGTCAAACACTGAGTGGGCGTGGTTATGAAGCGTTGACTCGCTTTACTCATTGGCTGGCGGAAATCCAGCGTCTGGCGGAGCGGGAGCCGATTGCTGCGGTGCGCGATCTGATCCACGGCATGGATTATGAATCCTGGCTGTACGAAACATCGCCCAGCCCGAAAGCCGCCGAAATGCGCATGAAGAACGTCAACCAACTGTTTAGCTGGATGACGGAGATGCTGGAAGGCAGCGAACTGGATGAGCCGATGACGTTAACCCAGGTGGTGACGCGCTTTACTCTGCGCGACATGATGGAGCGAGGTGAAAGCGAGGAAGAACTGGATCAGGTGCAACTGATGACTCTCCACGCATCGAAAGGGCTGGAGTTTCCCTATGTTTTCATGGTCGGTATGGAAGAAGGATTTTTACCGCACCAGAGCAGCATCGATGAAGACAATATTGATGAGGAGCGGCGGCTGGCCTATGTAGGGATCACCCGCGCCCAGAAGGAATTGACCTTTACGCTGTGTAAAGAGCGTCGTCAGTACGGTGAACTGGTGCGCCCGGAGCCGAGTCGCTTCCTGTTAGAGTTACCGCAGGATGATCTGATTTGGGAGCAGGAGCGCAAAGTGGTCAGCGCGGAAGAACGGATGCAGAAAGGGCAAAGCCATCTGGCAAATCTGAAAGCGATGATGGCAGCAAAACGAGGGAAATAGTTAAGGGGCACGGAATTATCGCCGGACAGGATGCGTTAGCATCGCATCCGGCACATTACTCGTTAATATACTTCCAGCGGCCAATGAACATAACTCTGCCATTGGCTTTCTTGCTCGATAATCTCTTTACCCAGCGGATGTTGGGCTAACCACCCTTGCGGCAGCGTCAAGGTCAACTGTTCATGGCTGGCCTGTAATTGAATCTTCGGCACTAAATCGTCACGGCGACGGCTGGCAAAAATGATGGCCAGGCGCAGTAAACGACAGAGTTGTTCCGCAACGCGCGGAGGGACGGCATTTTGTTGATGCAGCGATGAGAGATCGACCGGATTAGTTTGGTTGAGCAACAGCGTCGCCAGCAGTTTTTTCTGCGCGGGAGTAAAACCGGGAAGATCCAGGTTTCGCACCAGATAAGCAGCATGTTGCGGCGCTTGTTTGAAATCAACGCTCAGGCCAATTTCATGAAGTTGACAGGCACTGATTAGCAAATCGCGGCTAATTGCTTCAAGATGCCATGCATTTTCCACCTGATCGAAGAAGTTAGCCGCAACGCTGGCTACGCGCTGTGCCTGATCGATATCGATCATAAAGCGGCGCTGAATATTACGCAGCGTACGGCTGCGAATATCCTGCTCGACGGCCAGATGTAACATGCCGTAAACCAGGCCTTCACGCAGTGCGCCGCCAGCCAGCGTCATACACTGAATATTCAGTTCGGTAAAAATGGCTATCAGGATCGCCAGACCACTCGGGAATACTAACGCGCGTTCCAGCGTCAGCCCGTCGATCTCCAGCTCCTCCAGCCGACCGCAATGAATGGCGCGCTGTTTCAGTTGTTGCAACTTTTCCAGGGTAATGCGTTCATCCATTCCCTGCGCCATCATGATTTCTTGCAAGGCCTGCACGGTTCCGGAAGCGCCAACGCACACTTTCCAGCCGTGATAACGCAATTCATCGGCAACCGGACGTAACACTTCGCGTGCCGCTTTTTCTGCGGCATCAAAATTTTCCTGCCCCAGATTACGATCGGCAAAATAGCGTTCCAGCCAGGTGACGCAGCCCATCGACAGACTGAACAGAGAGGTGGTTTGTGCACCCGTGCCGGTTACCAGTTCAGTACTGGCTCCCCCGATATCCACCACCAGGCGCTGATCGGCTCCACCGGTAGTGTGAGCAACGCCCTGATAAATCAGACGAGCTTCCTCTTCACCGCTGATCACCTGCACCGGACAACCAAGTATTTCCTGCGCTTTGGCAATAAAATCACCAGCGTTGACAGCAAGACGTAACGTCGCCGTAGCAACAACGCGAATTTGCGAAGGAGGGATATCTTGCAGACGTTCAGCAAACAGGCGCAGGCATTGCCAGCCGCGCTCCATTGCTTCATTAGACAGGGCATTTTCGCTGTTCAGACCAGCAGCCAGACGTACTTTGCGTTTAATTCGCGTCAGCGTCTGGATACTACCAGCCACCTCGCGCACAACCAGCATATGAAAACTATTCGAACCGAGATCAATGGCAGCATAAAGCGACGAGGTGGAACTCATACTCTTCATCCTTCAATCTGTCTCTGCGTTGGCTGTGTTCTTTCACCCGAATCACTTACTACAGTAAGCTCATCGGGATTCATTCTCTTGCCATCTTGATGCAGTTTGAATGATTTTGAGTATGACATTATTTATTTAACCTGAACGACGACGATTACGTGGAGCGCCTGTACGACGCGGACCGTTGCCTGTGCGCGGGCGCGTCAAGCGTAGCGGTTTTGGCAGATCGGTCATCAATGCGTCCGGATTGTATTTGCTTACCGGAATAGAATGACCAATATAGGTCTCAATGGCAGGCAAATTCAATGCATACTCTTCACACGCCAGGCTGATGGAATGACCACTTGCACCAGCGCGGCCAGTACGGCCGATACGGTGAACGTAATCTTCACAGTCATCGGGTAAATCGTAGTTAAAGACGTGGGTTACGGCCGGAATATGCAAACCACGTGCGGCTACGTCGGTAGCAACCAGAATATCCAGATCGCCACGGGTAAATTCATCAAGAATACGCAGACGTTTTTTCTGCGCCACATCGCCCGTCAACAGCCCGACACGATGACCATCTGCCGCCAGGTGACCCCAGATCTCTTCGCAACGATGTTTGGTGTTGGCGAAAATAATCGCTCTGTCTGGCCACTCTTCTTCGATCAGCGTTTGCAGCAAACGCATTTTTTCTTCGTTAGAAGGGTAGAAAAGCTCTTCTTTAATGCGGTGGCCCGTTTTCTGTTCCGGTTCCACTTCGATGTATTCGGCGTTATTCATCTGCTCGAACGCCAGTTCACGTACCCGGTACGAAAGCGTGGCGGAGAACAGCATGTTGAGGCGCTGATTTGCTGGCGGCATACGGCGAAACAGCCAGCGAATATCTTTAATAAAGCCCAGATCGTACATACGATCGGCTTCGTCCAGCACCACGACCTGAATAGCGCCAAGGTTAATGTGATTCTGTTTGGCGTAGTCGATTAAACGACCCGTGGTGCCAATCAGGATGTCAACGCCGCTTTCCAGCACTTTTAGCTGTTTGTCGTAGCCGTCGCCGCCATAAGCCAGGCCCAGCTTCAGACCGGTAGCTTGCGCCAGCGGCTCCGCGTCGGCGTGGATCTGCACGGCAAGTTCACGCGTCGGTGCCATAATTAAGGCACGTGGCTGGTTCACCTTGCGATCGGCAATGGTGGGATGAGAGAGAAGGTAATGAAACGTTGACGTCAGGAACGCCATCGTTTTCCCAGTACCGGTTTGCGCCTGCCCGGCTACGTCACGACCTTCCAGCGTTAGCGGAAGGGCCAGTGCCTGAATGGGCGTACAGTTATGAAACCCTTTTTTTTCAAGGGCTTCTACAACTTTCGGATGCAGGGCGAAGTCGGAAAACTTCTGTTCTGTTAAATGTGTTTTGCTCATAGTGTGATAGAATATCAGCTTACTATTGCTTTACGAAAGCGTATCCGGTGAAATAAAGTCAACCTTTAGTTGGTTAATGTTACACCAACAACGAAACCAACACGCCAGGCTTATTCCTGTGGAGTTATATATGAGCGATAAAATTATTCACCTGACTGACGACAGTTTTGATACGGATGTACTCAAAGCGGACGGGGCGATCCTCGTCGATTTCTGGGCAGAGTGGTGCGGTCCGTGCAAAATGATCGCCCCGATTCTGGATGAAATCGCTGACGAATATCAGGGTAAACTGACCGTTGCAAAACTGAACATCGATCAAAACCCTGGCACTGCGCCGAAATATGGCATCCGTGGTATCCCGACTCTGTTGCTGTTCAAAAACGGTGAAGTCGCGGCAACCAAAGTGGGTGCACTGTCCAAAGGTCAGTTGAAAGAGTTCCTCGACGCCAACCTGGCATAAGGGAACGTCATGTTCGGGTGCCCCGTCGCTAAAAACTGGACGCCCGGCGTGAGCCATGCTAACTTAATGTTGACTTCGTATTAAACTTACCTTATTAAGTTTGAATCTTGTAATATCCAACGCTTCCCGTTTTTATCTAATGCGAAGTGAACAGATTTCTGGTTTGTCACTCAATCCGTCTTGTCGTTTCAGTTCTGCGTACTCTCCTGTGACCAGACAGCGAAAAGACATGAGTCGATGACCGTAAACAGGCATGGATGATCCTGCCATACCATTCACAACATTAAGTTCGAGATTTACCCCAAGTTTAAGAACTCACACCACTATGAATCTTACCGAATTAAAGAATACGCCGGTTTCTGAGCTGATCACTCTCGGCGAAAATATGGGGCTGGAAAATCTGGCCCGTATGCGTAAGCAGGACATTATTTTTGCCATCCTGAAGCAGCACGCAAAGAGTGGCGAAGATATCTTTGGTGATGGCGTACTGGAGATATTGCAGGATGGATTTGGTTTCCTCCGTTCCGCAGACAGCTCCTACCTCGCCGGTCCTGATGACATCTACGTTTCTCCCAGCCAAATCCGCCGTTTCAACCTCCGCACTGGTGATACCATCTCTGGTAAGATTCGCCCGCCGAAAGAAGGTGAACGCTATTTTGCGCTGCTGAAAGTTAATGAAGTTAACTTCGACAAACCTGAAAACGCTCGCAACAAAATCCTCTTTGAGAACTTAACCCCGCTGCACGCAAACTCTCGTCTGCGTATGGAACGTGGTAACGGTTCTACTGAAGATTTGACCGCACGCGTGCTGGATCTGGCTTCACCAATCGGGCGTGGCCAACGTGGTCTGATTGTGGCACCGCCGAAAGCGGGTAAAACCATGCTGCTGCAGAACATCGCCCAGAGCATTGCTTACAACCACCCAGACTGTGTGCTGATGGTTCTGCTGATCGACGAACGTCCGGAAGAAGTAACCGAGATGCAGCGTCTGGTTAAAGGTGAAGTTGTCGCTTCTACCTTCGACGAACCGGCATCTCGCCACGTTCAGGTTGCGGAAATGGTGATCGAGAAGGCAAAACGCCTGGTTGAGCACAAGAAAGACGTTATCATTCTGCTCGACTCCATCACCCGTCTGGCGCGCGCCTACAACACTGTTGTTCCTGCGTCTGGTAAAGTGCTGACCGGTGGTGTGGATGCTAACGCACTGCACCGTCCGAAACGCTTCTTCGGTGCGGCGCGTAACGTAGAAGAGGGCGGCAGCCTGACCATCATCGCGACGGCATTGATCGACACCGGTTCCAAAATGGACGAAGTTATCTACGAAGAGTTTAAAGGTACAGGTAACATGGAACTGCACCTTTCTCGTAAGATCGCAGAAAAACGCGTCTTCCCGGCTATCGACTACAACCGTTCCGGTACGCGTAAAGAAGAGTTGCTCACCACTCAGGAAGAGCTACAGAAAATGTGGATCCTGCGCAAAATCATTCACCCGATGGGCGAAATCGATGCAATGGAATTCCTCATTAATAAACTGGCAATGACCAAGACCAATGACGATTTCTTCGATATGATGAAACGTTCATAAATTTGTCTTATGCCAAAAACGCCACGTGTTTACGTGGCGTTTTGCTTTTATATCTGTAATCTTAGCGGCATGCCTGTGATAGTGGGAAAATTCCTGGTTATTGCGGGTATTTTATACAATTTTTGTGGTGAATGATTAATTTTTGCACAGGGCTGATAGGCTCAGAAAGGAGTTTCCCTTCTGAATAAAGGTCTTCGTGGGTATACTTCTGCTAATAATTTTCTCTGAGAGCATGCATTGTGAATTTACTGACAGTGAGTACTGATCTCATCAGTATTTTTTTATTCACGACACTGTTTCTGTTTTTTGCCCGTAAGGTGGCAAAAAAAGTCGGTTTAGTGGATAAACCTAACTTCCGCAAACGTCACCAGGGATTGATACCGCTCGTTGGGGGTATTTCAGTTTTCGCAGGGATTTGCTTTACGTTCGGAATTGTTGATTACTACATTCCGCATGCAGCTCTCTACCTCGCCTGTGCGGGCGTCCTGGTGTTCATCGGCGCACTGGATGACCGTTTCGATATTAGTGTAAAAATCCGTGCCACCATACAGGCTGCTGTTGGCATCGTTATGATGGTGTTTGGCAAACTTTATCTCAGTAGCCTGGGCTATATTTTTGGCTCCTGGGAGATGGTGCTTGGGCCGTTTGGTTATTTCCTGACGCTGTTTGCCGTCTGGGCGGCAATTAATGCTTTCAACATGGTTGATGGCATTGATGGTCTGCTGGGTGGGGTGTCCTGCGTCTCGTTTGCGGCAATTGGCATGATTTTGTGGTTCGACGGGCAAACCAGCCTCGCTATCTGGTGCTTTGCGATGATCGCCGCCATCCTGCCATACATCATGCTCAACCTCGGTATTCTGGGGCGTCGCTACAAAGTGTTTATGGGCGATGCGGGCAGTACATTGATTGGTTTTACCGTAATCTGGATCCTGCTTGAAACTACTCAGGGCAAAACACATCCGATTAGCCCGGTGACTGCATTATGGATTATCGCTATTCCGCTGATGGATATGGTGGCGATTATGTATCGTCGCCTGCGTAAAGGCATGAGTCCATTCTCGCCTGATCGCCAGCATATTCATCATTTGATCATGCGTGCCGGCTTTACTTCTCGTCAGGCATTTGTGCTGATTACCCTTGCTGCTGCACTGCTTGCTTCCATTGGCGTACTGGCAGAATATTCTCATTTTGTCCCTGAATGGGTCATGCTGGTGCTCTTTTTGCTAGCATTCTTCCTCTATGGCTATTGCATTAAGCGCGCCTGGAAGGTTGCTCGCTTTATTAAGCGTGTGAAACGCCGACTGCGCAGAAATCGTGGTGGCAGCCCCAACTTAACCAAATAAACGAGGATGTAATGACGCAACCAATGCCTGGGAAACCAGCCGAAAATGCTGAAAATGAACTGGATATTCGTGGGTTGTTTCGTACCTTGTGGGCTGGGAAGCTGTGGATTGTTGGCATGGGGCTGGCGTTTGCGTTAATTGCGCTGGCGTATACATTTTTCGCCCGTCAGGAGTGGAGCGCGACGGCGATTACCGATCGTCCAACGGTCAATATGCTGGGCGGATACTACTCGCAACAGCAGTTTCTACGTAACCTGGATGCTCGTTCGAACATGGCTTCTGCCGATCAACCATCGGTCATGGACGAAGCCTATAAAGAGTTTGTTATGCAACTGGCGTCGTGGGACACCCGCCGCGATTTCTGGTTGCAGACCGACTATTACAAACAGCGGATGGTTGGCAACAGCAAAGCAGATGCGGCTCTGCTGGATGAAATGATCAACAACATCCAGTTTATTCCCGGTGATTTCACCCGAGCGATCAACGATAACGTTAAATTGATTGCTGAAACTGCCCCCGATGCCAATAATCTGCTGCGTCAATATGTCGCATTCGCCAGTCAGCGCGCGGCCAGCCATCTGAATGATGAGCTGAAAGGTGCATGGGCAGCGCGCACTATCCAAATGAAAGCCCAGGTGAAGCGTCAGGAAGAAGTCGCGAAAGCGATCTACGACCGCCGGGTAAACAGCATTGAGCAGGCACTCAAAATCGCTGAGCAACATAATATCTCTCGCAGCGCGACAGATGTCCCGGCGGATGAATTGCCTGATTCAGAAATGTTTTTGTTGGGTCGCCCGATGCTGCAGGCGCGATTAGAAAATTTACAGGCCGTCGGCCCGGCCTTTGATCTCGACTATGATCAGAATCGGGCCATGTTAAACACCCTTAATGTTGGTCCAACCCTGGATCCGCGTTTTCAGACCTATCGCTATTTGCGTACACCGGAAGAACCGGTAAAACGCGATAGCCCACGCCGTGCCTTCCTGATGATTATGTGGGGCATTGTCGGGGGGCTGATCGGGGCTGGTGTCGCATTAACCCGCCGTTGCTCGAAATAGCAACACAGTTGCGGTGAGCACAAAGGCGCTCGCCGCTTATTCAAAGAGAATCGATGTGAAAGTACTGACTGTATTTGGTACGCGCCCGGAAGCCATCAAGATGGCGCCGTTGGTGCATGCGTTGGCAAAAGATCCTTTTTTTGAGGCTAAAGTTTGCGTCACTGCGCAGCATCGGGAGATGCTCGATCAGGTGCTGAAACTCTTTTCCATTGTACCTGACTACGATCTCAACATAATGCAGCCAGGACAGGGACTGACAGAGATAACCTGTCGAATTCTTGAGGGATTAAAACCTATTCTTGCCGAGTTCAAACCAGACGTTGTACTGGTACACGGCGATACCACCACGACGCTGGCCACCAGTCTGGCGGCGTTTTATCAGCGCATTCCTGTTGGTCACGTTGAGGCCGGGCTACGCACGGGCGATCTTTACTCGCCGTGGCCGGAAGAAGCTAACCGCACGCTGACCGGTCATCTGGCAATGTACCATTTCTCCCCAACTGAGACCTCACGGCAAAACCTGCTACGTGAAAACGTCGCTGATAGCCGAATCTTCATTACCGGCAATACAGTTATCGACGCTTTGTTGTGGGTGCGCGATCAAGTGATGAGCAGCGAGATGCTGCGTTCAGAACTGGCGGCAAATTACCCGTTTATCGACCCTGATAAGAAGATGATTCTGGTGACCGGTCACAGGCGTGAAAGCTTCGGTCGTGGCTTTGAGGAGATTTGCCATGCGCTGGCAGAAATAGCCACCACTCATCAGGACATCCAGATTGTTTATCCGGTACATCTCAACCCGAATGTCAGAGAACCGGTTAGTCGCATTCTGGGGCACGTAAAAAACGTCATTCTGATCGATCCCCAGGAGTATTTACCGTTTGTCTGGCTGATGAATCACGCATGGTTGATTTTGACCGACTCTGGCGGTATTCAGGAGGAAGCACCTTCGCTGGGTAAACCGGTGCTGGTGATGCGTGACACCACCGAGCGCCCGGAAGCTGTTACCGCTGGAACGGTGCGTCTGGTGGGGACGGATAAACAACGGATCGTTGAGGAAGTGACACGTCTTCTCAACGACGACAACGAATATCAAATGATGAGCCGCGCCCATAACCCCTATGGTGATGGTCAGGCATGCTCTCGCATTCTGGAAGCGTTAAAAAATAATCGGATATCACTATGAGTTTTGCGACCATTTCTGTCATCGGACTGGGTTACATTGGGCTGCCGACAGCCGCTGCGTTTGCCTCACGGCAAAAACAGGTGATTGGTGTCGATATCAACCAACAAACGGTTGATACTATCAATCGTGGCGAAATCCATATCGTCGAGCCTGATTTGGCGAGTGTAGTAAAAACTGCCGTAGAAGGTGGCTTTTTGCGAGCGAGCACAACGCCCGTTGAGGCTGATGCCTGGCTGATTGCGGTACCAACGCCGTTTAAAGGCGATCATGAGCCGGATATGGCTTACGTCGAATCGGCTGCCCGCTCCATTGCGCCAGTGCTGAAAAAAGGTGCGCTGGTGATCCTTGAGTCCACCTCTCCGGTGGGTTCAACCGAGAAAATGGCAGAATGGTTAGCAGAAATGCGTCCGGACCTGACTTTCCCGCAGCAGGTGGGCGAACAGGCCGACGTGAATATTGCCTATTGCCCGGAACGCGTGTTACCGGGGCAGGTGATGGTCGAGCTGATTAAAAATGACCGTGTAATAGGTGGCATGACACCGGTTTGCTCGGCGCGCGCCAGTGAACTGTACAAAATTTTCCTCGAAGGTGAGTGTGTTGTCACTAACTCCCGGACGGCGGAAATGTGTAAGCTCACCGAAAATAGCTTCCGCGATGTGAATATCGCGTTTGCTAACGAACTGTCGCTGATTTGCGCCGGGCAGGGAATTAACGTCTGGGAGCTGATTCGTCTGGCGAATCGCCACCCTCGCGTCAATATTCTTCAGCCAGGGCCGGGCGTGGGCGGCCACTGTATTGCCGTTGACCCGTGGTTTATCGTAGCGCAGAACCCGCAGCAGGCGCGGCTTATCCGTACTGCCAGGGAAGTGAACGATCACAAACCTTTTTGGGTAATTGATCAGGTGAAAGCGGCGGTTGCCGATTGCCTGGCCGCTACCGATAAACGCGCCAGCGAAGTGAAAATTGCCTGCTTTGGGCTGGCATTTAAACCGAATATTGATGACCTGCGCGAAAGCCCGGCGATGGAAATCGCTGAACTGATCGCCCAGTGGCATAGCGGCGAGACGCTGGTCGTTGAACCGAACATTCACCAGTTGCCGAAAAAACTGGCCGGGCTTTGCACGCTGGCGCAGCTTGACGAAGCGCTGGCGACGGCAGACGTGCTGGTGATGTTGGTCGATCACAGTCAGTTCAAAGCCATCAGCGGCGATCATGTTAAGCAGCAGTATGTAGTCGATACCAAAGGGGTCTGGCGCTGATGAGAAAGATTCTGGTGACAGGCGGTGCCGGATTTATTGGCTCGGCGCTGGTGCGTTATATCATCAACGAAACAAGTGATGCGGTGGTGGTGGTCGATAAATTGACCTACGCCGGAAACCTGATGTCGCTGGCATCGGTCACGCAGAGCGATCGCTTTGCCTTTGAGAAAGTTGATATCTGCGATCGGGCAGCGTTGGAACGCGTTTTTATCGAACATCAGCCCGACTGTGTGATGCATCTGGCGGCAGAAAGCCATGTTGACCGTTCTATCGATGGTCCGGCGGCGTTTATCGAAACCAACATTGTGGGGACTTACACACTGCTTGAAGCGGCGCGGGCTTACTGGAATACGCTGGTGGAAGATAAAAAATTGGCCTTTCGTTTCCATCATATCTCCACCGACGAAGTGTACGGCGACCTGCACTCTACGGATGATTTCTTCACCGAAACTACGCCGTATGCGCCGAGCAGCCCTTATTCCGCGTCGAAAGCCAGCAGCGACCATCTGGTGCGCGCTTGGCTGCGTACCTACGGTCTGCCGACACTTATCACCAACTGCTCGAATAACTACGGCCCTTACCATTTTCCGGAAAAACTGATCCCGTTGATGATACTCAACGCGCTGGCAGGTAAACCGCTGCCGGTATATGGCAACGGGCAGCAAATCCGTGACTGGTTGTATGTTGAAGATCATGCCCGCGCGCTGTACTGCGTGGTGACCACCGGTAAAGTCGGTGAAACGTATAATATTGGTGGCCATAACGAGCGCAAGAATCTCGATGTCGTGGAAACCATTTGTGAACTGTTGGAAGAACTGGCTCCGGATAAACCGCACGGCGTGGCGCACTATCGTGACCTGATCACCTTTGTCGCTGACCGCCCGGGGCATGATTTACGTTATGCCATTGATGCCACGAAAATTGCTCGTGAACTTGGCTGGCTGCCGCAGGAAACCTTTGAAAGCGGGATGCGCAAAACGGTGCGGTGGTATTTGGCTAATGAAAGCTGGTGGAAGCGGGTGCAGGACGGCAGTTATCAGGGTGAGCGTTTAGGTCTGAAAGGCTAATTTTCAGCGGAGGAAAACATGAAAGGTATTATCCTGGCGGGCGGTTCCGGTACACGATTGCATCCGATTACGCGCGGCGTGTCGAAGCAACTGTTGCCGATCTACGATAAGCCAATGATTTACTACCCGCTGTCGGTGCTGATGCTGGCCGGTATCCGCGAAATTCTTATCATCACCACGCCGGAAGATAAAGGTTATTTCCAACGCCTGCTGGGCGATGGTAGCGAATTCGGTATCCATCTGGAATATGCCGAACAGCCCAGCCCGGACGGTCTGGCGCAGGCATTTATCATCGGTGAAACTTTCCTCAACGGCGAGCCTTCTTGTCTGGTGCTGGGAGATAATATTTTCTTCGGCCAGGGCTTCAGTCCGAAGCTGCGCCATGTTGCGGCGCGCACTGAAGGGGCCACGATTTTTGGCTATCAGGTGATGGACCCGGAACGCTTTGGTGTGGTGGAGTTTGACGACAATTTCCGTGCTATCTCGCTGGAAGAAAAGCCAAAACAGCCGAAATCAAACTGGGCAGTGACCGGACTTTATTTCTACGACAGCAAAGTGGTGGAGTACGCCAAACAAGTTAAACCTTCGGAGCGTGGCGAGCTGGAGATTACCTCCATCAACCAGATGTATCTGGAGGCAGGTAACCTGACCGTTGAACTTCTCGGGCGCGGGTTTGCCTGGTTGGACACTGGTACTCACGATAGCCTGATTGAAGCCAGCACTTTTGTGCAGACGGTGGAAAAACGCCAGGGTTTTAAGATTGCCTGCCTGGAAGAGATTGCCTGGCGCAACGGCTGGCTCGATGACGAAGGTGTGAAGCGTGCAGCCAGTTCATTAACGAAAACTGGCTACGGTCAATATCTGCTGGAGTTACTCCGTGCCCGTCCGCGCCAGTATTGAGCCACTCACCTGGGAAAATGCCTTCTTTGGTGTTAATAGCGCCATCGTGCGTATTAACCCTGACGCGCCACTCCTGACACCAGACGCTTTAGCGCCGTGGTCACGGGTGCAGGCCAAAATAGTCGCATCAAATATCGGTGAACTGGATGCCCTGCAACAGTTGGGATTCTCACTGGTAGAAGGTGAAGTTGATTTGGCGCTACCCGTGACCAGAGCCAGTGATAGCGGCGCAGAAGTGGCACAAGAGACAGATATTCCAGTACTACGCCAGTTAGCGAGTGAGGCATTTGCGCAAAGCCGTTTTCGTGCACCGTGGTATGCGCCTGAAGCCAGTGGGCGCTTTTATGCGCAGTGGATTGAAAACGCCGTTCACGGCACCTTTGATCATCAATGTCTGATCTTACGCACGCCATCCGGCGATATTCGTGGCTATGTCTCTTTACGTGAGCTCAATGCGACAGACGTGCGTATTGGCCTGTTGGCAGGACGCGGTGCAGGTGCAGAGCTGATGCAAACGGCGCTAAACTGGGCGTATGCTCGCGGTAAAACAACATTGCGGGTGGCGACCCAGATGGGCAACACCGCCGCGCTTAAACGATACATAAAAAGTGGTGCAAATGTAGAAAGCACCGCGTACTGGTTATACAGGTGATCACATGATTCCATTTAACGCACCGCCGGTGGTGGGAACCGAACTCGATTATATGCAGTCGGCAATGGGTAGCGGCAAACTGTGTGGCGATGGTGGTTTTACCCGTCGCTGCCAGCAGTGGCTGGAGCAACGTTTTAGCAGCGCCAAAGCGCTGTTGACGCCGTCCTGCACCGCTTCTCTGGAGATGGCGGCGCTGTTGTTGGATATCCAGCCTGGCGATGAAGTGATCATGCCGAGTTATACCTTTGTCTCCACCGCCAACGCCTTCGTGCTGCGTGGAGCGAAAATCGTTTTTGTGGATGTTCGCCCGGACACTATGAACATCGACGAAACGCTGATTGAAGCGGCGATCACCGACAAAACGCGCGTTATCGTGCCGGTGCATTACGCGGGCGTGGCCTGTGAAATGGACACCATTATGGCGTTGGCGAAAAAATATAACCTGTTTGTGGTGGAAGATGCCGCTCAGGGTGTGATGTCCACTTACAAAGGGCGTGCGCTGGGAACCATTGGTCATATTGGCTGCTTTAGCTTCCATGAAACCAAAAACTACACCGCGGGTGGTGAAGGCGGCGCTACGTTGATTAATGATAAAAAATTGATTGAGCGCGCCGAGATCATCCGTGAAAAAGGCACTAATCGTAGCCAGTTCTTCCGTGGTCAGGTGGATAAATACACCTGGCGCGATATCGGCTCCAGCTATTTGATGTCCGATCTGCAAGCCGCATATCTGTGGGCGCAACTGGAAGCAGCGGATCGTATCAACCAGCAGCGTCTGGCGCTGTGGCAAAACTATTACGATGCACTGGCACCACTGGCGAAAACCGGGCGTATCGAACTACCGTCGATTCCGGATAGCTGCGTGCAGAACGCGCATATGTTCTACATTAAGCTGCGTGATATTGATGACCGGAACGCGTTGATTAACTTCCTGAAAGAAGCAGAAATCATGGCGGTGTTCCATTACATTCCGCTGCACGCAAGCCCGGCGGGTGAACGGTTTGGTGAGTTCCACGGTGAAGATCGCTACACTACCAAAGAGAGCGAGCGCTTGCTGCGTCTGCCGCTGTTCTACAATCTGTCGCCCGTCAATCAACGCACGGTAATTGCGACCTTGCTGAACTACTTCTCCTGATATGTCGCTGGCGAAAGCGTCCTTATGGACGGCGGCCAGTACGCTGGTCAAGATTGGTGCCGGGTTACTGGTCGGTAAGCTGCTGGCGGTATCATTTGGTCCGGCAGGGCTGGGGCTGGCGGCTAACTACCGTCAGTTGATTACCGTACTCGGCGTGCTTGCCGGGGCGGGCATTTTTAACGGCGTAACCAAATACGTTGCCCAGTATCATGATAATCCGCAGCAGCTACGTCGTGTGGTGGGTACATCATCAGCGATGGTGCTTGGTTTCTCCACGCTGATGGCGCTGATTTTTGTGCTGGCAGCCGCTCCGATCAGCCAGGGATTGTTCGGGAATACTGACTACCAGGGGCTGGTACGTTTAGTGGCGCTGGTGCAAATGGGTATCGCCTGGGGCAACCTGTTGCTGGCGCTGATGAAAGGCTTTCGCGATGCCGCGGGTAATGCGTTATCGCTGATTGTTGGCAGCCTGATTGGTGTTATCGCTTACTACGTCAGTTACCGTTTTGGTGGCTATGAAGGCGCGTTGCTTGGGCTGGCGCTGATTCCTGCGTTGGTGGTAATTCCGGCTGCCATCATGTTGATCAAACGTGGCGCTATCCCGTTAAGCTATCTGAAACCCAGTTGGGATAGCGGTCTGGCGGGGCAGTTGAGTAAGTTCACGTTAATGGCGCTGATTACTTCGGTGACCTTGCCCGTTGCTTACATCATGATGCGTAAGTTGCTGGCGGCGCAGTATAGCTGGGATGAGGTGGGGATCTGGCAAGGCGTAAGTAGTATTTCCGACGCCTACCTGCAATTCATTACCGCCTCTTTTAGCGTGTATTTACTGCCCACTCTGTCGCGGCTAACGGAAAAGCGCGATATCACCCGCGAAGTGGTGAAGTCGCTGAAATTCGTTCTACCGGCGGTGGCAGCGGCGAGTTTTACAGTTTGGTTGCTGCGTGACTTTGCCATCTGGCTACTTTTATCGAACAAATTTACCGCCATGCGCGATCTCTTTGCCTGGCAGTTGGTTGGCGATGTGTTAAAAGTGGGCGCTTATGTCTTTGGTTATCTGGTGATCGCCAAAGCGTCGCTCCGGTTTTATATTCTGGCGGAAGTCAGTCAGTTCACGTTGTTGATGGTATTTGCCCACTGGTTGATCCCCGCGCATGGCGCGCTGGGCGCGGCGCAGGCATATATGGCAACCTATATCGTCTATTTTTCTCTTTGTTGTGGCGTGTTTTTACTCTGGCGTAGGCGGGCATGACTGTACTGATTCACGTTTTGGGATCGGATATCCCTCACCATAACCAAACCGTTTTGCGGTTTTTCAACGACGCGCTGGCTGCGACAAGCGAGCACGCGCGCGAGTTTATGGTTGCAGGCAAGGACGACGGCTTAAGTGATAGCTGTCCGGCGCTCACTATCCGCTTTTTTGCAGACAAAAAATCACTGGCTGAAGCGGTTATCGCGAAAGCGAAAGCTAACCGTCAACAGCGGTTTTTCTTCCATGGCCAGTTCAATCCAAAACTATGGCTGGCGCTGCTTAGCGGCGGAATCAAGCCCAGCCAGTTTTACTGGCATATATGGGGCGCTGATTTGTATGAACTTTCCAGTGGCTTGAGATATAAGCTCTTTTATCCGCTGCGCCGCCTGGCACAAAAGCGGGTGGGCTGTGTATTTGCCACTCGGGGAGACTTGAGCTTTTTTGCCAGAACGCATCCAAAGGTGCGAGGCGAACTGATTTACTTCCCAACCCGGATGGATCCTTCTCTCAATACGATGGCTAACGATCGGCAACGTGAAGGGAAAATGACTATTCTGGTGGGGAACTCCGGCGATCGCAGTAATGAACACATCGCTGCCTTACGCGCTGTGCATCGGCAGTTTGGCGATACGGTGAAAGTGGTGGTGCCGATGGGATATCCGGCCAACAACGATGCGTATATCAACGAAGTTCGTCAGGCGGGGCTGGAATTATTCAGCGAAGAAAATCTGCAAATTCTGAGCGAAAAAATGGATTTTGACGCTTATCTGGCACTACTTCGCCAGTGCGATCTCGGCTACTTTATTTTTGCCCGTCAGCAAGGTATCGGTACGCTGTGCTTGTTGATTCAGGCTGGCATCCCCTGCGTACTTAATCGGGAAAACCCGTTCTGGCAGGATATGACGGAGCAACATTTGCCGGTGCTATTTACCACTGACGATCTCAACGAGGATATTGTGCGTGAAGCGCAGCGCCAGTTGGCGTCGGTAGATAAAAACCACATTGCCTTCTTTAGTCCAAACTATCTGCAAGGCTGGCATCGGGCGCTGGCAATTGCCGCTGGGGAGGTCGCATGAGCCTGCTGCAATTCAGCGGCCTGTTTGTTGTCTGGCTGCTCTGTACGCTGTTTATCGCCACGCTGACCTGGTTTGAGTTTCGCCGCGTGCGGTTTAACTTCAATATCTTCTTTTCATTGCTTTTTTTGCTGACGTTTTTCTTCGGATTTCCGCTGACCAGCGTACTGGTATTCCGCTTTGATGTTGGTGTCGCGCCGCCAGAAATCTTGTTGCAGGCGTTGCTTTCTGCGGGCTGCTTTTACGCGGTTTATTACGTCACCTACAAAACCCGCTTACGCAAAAGTGTTGCCGATGCACCGCGCCGTCCAGTGTTTACCATGAATCGCGTGGAAACCAATCTTACCTGGTTTCTCCTGATGGGCATCGCGTTGGTCAGTGTCGGCATCTTCTTCATGCACAACGGCTTTTTGTTGTTCCGACTTAACTCCTACAGTCAGATCTTTTCCAGTGAAGTCTCCGGCGTGGCGTTAAAGCGCTTCTTTTACTTTTTTATCCCGGCGATGCTGGTGGTCTATTTTCTGCGCCAGGACAGCAAAGCGTGGCTGTTTTTCCTCGTCAGTACCGTTGCCTTTGGATTGCTGACCTACATGATTGTCGGTGGCACTCGCGCCAATATCATTATCGCGTTCGCTATCTTCCTGTTTATCGGCATTATTCGCGGTTGGATTTCACTGTGGATGCTGGCAGCGGCAGGCGTGCTGGGGATTGTCGGTATGTTCTGGCTGGCGCTAAAACGCTACGGAATGAACGTGAGCGGTGATGAAGCTTTCTACACGTTTCTCTATCTCACCCGCGACACTTTCTCGCCGTGGGAGAATCTGGCGTTGCTATTGCAGAACTACGACAACATCGACTTCCAGGGGCTGGCACCGATTGTCCGTGATTTCTATGTCTTTATTCCTTCCTGGCTGTGGCCGGGTCGGCCCAGTATGGTGCTGAACTCCGCCAACTATTTCACCTGGGAAGTGCTGAATAATCACTCCGGGCTGGCTATCTCACCTACGCTTATCGGCTCACTGGTGGTGATGGGCGGTGTGTTGTTTATTCCGCTTGGGGCGATTGTGGTTGGCCTGATTATAAAATGGTTCGACTGGCTGTATGAGCTGGGCAACCGCGAAACCAATCGCTATAAGGCAGCGATTTTGCACAGTTTCTGCTTTGGGGCGATCTTTAATATGATCGTGCTGGCGCGCGAAGGACTGGATTCATTTGTCTCGCGGGTGGTCTTTTTTATCGTGGTCTTCGGTGCAAGCCTGATGATTGCAAAACTACTGTACTGGCTTTTTGATAGCGCCGGACTCATTCATAAACGAATAAAATCATCGCTCCGGACGCAGATTGAAGGATAACAATGAATAACAACACCACAGCACCGACCTATACGCTGCGTGGCTTACAGTTGATCGGTTGGCGTGATATGCAGCATGCCCTCGATTATCTGTTCGCTGATGGGCAGCTTAAGCAGGGAACGCTGGTTGCCATTAATGCCGAAAAAATGCTGACCATTGAAGATAACGCCGAGGTCAGGGCGTTAATTAACGCTGCCGAATTTAAATATGCCGATGGCATTAGCGTCGTGCGTTCGGTACGTAAAAAATATCCTCAGTCACAGGTTTCCCGCGTAGCTGGAGCCGATCTCTGGGAAGAGCTGATGGCTCGCGCAGGAAAAGAAGGGACGCCCGTTTTTCTTGTTGGCGGCAAACCTGAAGTACTGGCGCAGACCGAAACTAAACTGCGCGGCCAGTGGAATGTGAATATCGTTGGCAGCCAGGATGGTTATTTCAAACCCGAGCAGAGTCAGGCGCTGTTTGAGCGTATCCATGCCAGTGGCGCGCAAATCGTCACTGTCGCAATGGGATCGCCAAAACAGGAAATCTTCATGCGCGACTGCCGTCAGGTGCATCCTGATGCGCTTTATATGGGCATTGGCGGAACGTACGATGTTTTTACTGGCCATGTGAAACGCGCGCCGAAAATCTGGCAAAAACTGGGGTTGGAGTGGCTCTATCGCCTGCTTTCGCAGCCGAGTCGCATTAAGCGTCAGCTCCGTTTACTGCGCTATTTACGCTGGCATTACACCGGCAACCTCTGATTTTCCCTCTCTTGCTGGCGGCATAAGTGTTCACAATGTCGCCTGTTCTTCACCTTCCTGCTGTTTTATTACACAAAGCATTCAAATTTTTAATGCTTCATTTGCCATTTCTCCTGAATTACGAAAACATTCGCAACACTCGATGTACCCATAACGATAACCGGTAACACCGGAAAAACATGCAAACACAACACGAGGATTTATGGCAGATAATAAACCAGAGCTACAGCGTGGGCTGGAAGCTCGACATATCGAACTCATCGCCCTGGGGGGTACCATTGGCGTTGGTCTGTTTATGGGGGCCGCCAGCACCCTAAAATGGGCTGGGCCATCTGTATTGTTGGCCTATATCATCGCCGGGCTGTTCGTCTTTTTCATCATGCGCTCAATGGGCGAAATGTTATTCCTTGAGCCGGTTACCGGTTCGTTCGCCGTTTACGCACATCGTTATATGAGCCCGTTTTTTGGCTATCTCACTGCCTGGTCTTACTGGTTCATGTGGATGGCGGTGGGGATCTCGGAAATCACTGCCATTGGCGTCTACGTCCAGTTCTGGTTCCCGGAGATGGCACAGTGGATACCTGCATTGATCGCGGTGGCGCTGGTGGCGCTGGCGAATCTGGCGGCGGTCAGACTGTATGGTGAAATCGAGTTTTGGTTCGCGATGATCAAAGTCACCACGATCATCGTTATGATAGTCATTGGCCTGGGCGTGATTTTCTTTGGCTTTGGCAATGGCGGGCAGTCGATTGGTTTTGGCAATCTCACTGAGCATGGCGGTTTCTTTGCGGGTGGCTGGAAAGGGTTCCTGACGGCGCTGTGTATCGTGGTGGCGTCCTACCAGGGTGTGGAGCTGATTGGTATTACTGCCGGTGAAGCGAAAAATCCGCAGGTGACGTTGCGCAGTGCGGTAGGCAAAGTGCTGTGGCGAATCCTTATTTTCTACGTAGGCGCGATCTTCGTTATCGTCACCATCTTCCCGTGGAATGAAATTGGCAGCAATGGCAGCCCGTTTGTACTGACTTTCGCCAAAATTGGCATTACCGCAGCCGCGGGTATTATCAACTTTGTGGTACTGACGGCGGCGCTTTCTGGCTGTAACAGCGGTATGTACAGTTGCGGACGTATGCTTTATGCACTGGCGAAAAACCGTCAGTTACCGGCGGCGATGGCAAAAGTTTCTCGTCACGGCGTGCCGGTTGCGGGAGTAGCGGTATCCATTGCCATCCTGTTAATTGGCTCGTGCCTGAACTACATCATTCCCAATCCGCAGCGTGTGTTTGTTTACGTCTACAGCGCCAGCGTGCTGCCGGGGATGGTGCCGTGGTTTGTGATCCTGATAAGCCAACTGCGTTTTCGTCGTGCGCACAAAGCGGCGATTGCCAGCCATCCGTTCCGCTCCATTCTGTTCCCGTGGGCAAATTATGTGACAATGGCGTTCCTTATTTGCGTTTTGATCGGCATGTACTTTAATGAAGATACTCGTATGTCGCTGTTTGTCGGCATCATCTTCATGCTGGCGGTGACGGCGATTTACAAAGTTTTTGGGCTTAATCGCCACGGTAAAGCGCATAAACTGGAGGAATAAGCAGCAAAATGCGCAAAGCGTAACCAAACGCGCATTTTATTTAAAAAGGGACTAGACAGAGGGGTGGGAAGTCCGTATTATCCACCCCCGCAACGGCGCTAAGCGCCCGTAGCTCAGCTGGATAGAGCGCTGCCCTCCGGAGGCAGAGGTCTCAGGTTCGAATCCTGTCGGGCGCGCCATTTAGTCCCGGCGCTTGAGCTGCGGTGGTAGTAATACCGCGTAACAAGATTTGTAGTGGTGGCTATAGCTCAGTTGGTAGAGCCCTGGATTGTGATTCCAGTTGTCGTGGGTTCGAATCCCATTAGCCACCCCATTATTAGAAGTTGTGAAAATGCGAAGGTGGCGGAATTGGTAGACGCGCTAGCTTCAGGTGTTAGTGTCCTTACGGACGTGGGGGTTCAAGTCCCCCCCCTCGCACCAAAAACCACGTTGATATTGCTCGCACTGGGCGAAGGTGGCGGAATTGGTAGACGCGCTAGCTTCAGGTGTTAGTGTCCTTACGGACGTGGGGGTTCAAGTCCCCCCCCTCGCACCACGACTTTAAAGAATTGAACTAAAAATTCAAAAAGCAGTATTTCGGCGAGTAGCGCAGCTTGGTAGCGCAACTGGTTTGGGACCAGTGGGTCGGAGGTTCGAATCCTCTCTCGCCGACCAATTTTGAACCCCGCTTCGGCGGGGTTTTTTGTTTTCTGTGTATTCCATCACTCTCCCTTCGCAATAAACGCCCGTAGTAACTCATTGCCACACGGTATGATTTCGCCCTTAACTTATTGAAGGACGATTTCAGGCAAGGAGCGACTATGCTGCAACAGGTTCCAACGCGTGCTTTTCATGTGATGGCGAAACCGAGCGGTTCCGATTGTAATCTGAACTGTGACTACTGTTTTTATCTCGAAAAACACTCTCTCTACCGCGAACATCCTGTCACACATATGGACGATGACACGCTGGAAGCGTATGTCCGCCACTATATCGCTGCCAGTGAACCACAAAACGAAGTTGCTTTTACCTGGCAAGGCGGAGAGCCAACGCTGCCGGGGTTGGAATTTTACCGCCGCGCTGTGGCACTACAGGCAAAATATGGTGCAGGCAGGCGGGTAAGTAACAGCTTCCAGACTAACGGCGTGCTGCTGGATGACGAATGGTGTGCGTTTCTGGCAGAAAATCATTTTCTGGTTGGCTTATCGCTGGACGGCCCGGCAGAGATCCATAATCAATACCGCGTTACCAAAGGCGGCAGACCAACGCATAAACTGGTAATGCGCGCGCTTAAACTACTGCAAAAATATCACGTTGATTATAACGTTCTGGCGTGCGTCAATCGCACCAGCGTGCTGCAACCGTTGCAGGTCTATGAATTTTTGCGTGATGCGGGCGTTGAGTTCATCCAGTTTATTCCGGTGGTGGAACGTCTGGCAGATGAAACAGCAGCCCACGACGGACTGAAATTACGAGCGCCTGGCGATATTCAGGGGGAACTGACGGAATGGTCGGTGCGCCCGCAAGAGTTCGGTGAATTTCTGGTGACGATTTTCGATCACTGGATCAAACGCGACGTCGGTAAGATTTTCGTGATGAATATCGAATGGGCATTTGCCAATTTTGTCGGCGCGCCTGGCGCGGTTTGCCATCATCAGCCAACCTGCGGGCGTTCGGTGATTGTTGAGCACAACGGCGATGTTTACACCTGTGATCACTTTGTCTATCCGCAATATCGACTGGGGAATATGCTTCAGCAGACGATTGCAGAAATGGTAGATTCCCCGCAACAGCAGGCGTTTGGTGAAGATAAATTTAAGCAGTTACCGGCGCAGTGTCGCAGTTGCAACGTGTTAAAAGCGTGCTGGGGAGGTTGCCCGAAACACCGCTTTATGCTCGATGCCAGCGGCAAACCGGGACTGAATTATTTGTGCGTTGGTTATCAGTGTTATTTCCGCCATCTACCGCCATATCTTAAAGCAATGGCTGATTTGCTGGCGCACGGCCGCCCGGCCAGCGACATTATGCAGGCGCATTTGATGGTGGTGAATAAGTAAAAATCGGCGGCCATTTTGTGGCCGCCTGCGGTTGATTGCCGGATGCGATGCTGACGCATCTTATCCGGCTTACAGAATGATGCAATATATTGAATTTTCAAGATTTTGTAGGCCGGATAAGGCGTTCGCGCCTCATCCGGCATGGGCAGCGCAACCCGATGTAGCGATAGCGCTGAATTAATCAGATTTAATCTGCGCGCGTGGCGGATATTTTTTCAGGATATCCATATACGCGTGCATTTCGGTCTGTAGAGGTACACCCATCGGAATATGCCGCACGCCGATAGAGTCGCTTTCCTGCGGATCGGTGTACAAGTTAAACACCGACGATCCGGCCGTTTGCATTATCGTACCGGTGAATCCACCCTGATATCCGCTCTGGGTATAAGCGTAAGGTTGCTGAATCAGTACGTGATACTTGAACTCATCCATACGCACAGCAGAAAGTTTGCCGTTGAGGAAGTAGTGCTCGGCCTTACGGTTAGACTGACCATTTGTTCCGAGGAAGAAAGAGGTCTGGTCAACACCATCGATAAAGGTAGTTTTCGGCACTAAATTCGCCACTTTAGCCCCAGGATGCCCCGCCAGATCCAGCGCGGTTGGGAAGAGATCCGCCAGATCGACAATACCGTCAGATTTACGCGGCTGGATCATGCCTTTCCAGTACACGAAAGTCGGTACGCGGACGCCGCCTTCCCAGGTCGAACCTTTAGAGCCACGGAAGGGTGTGCGACCGTGTGGCGGCACTTCGGCTTCCGGGCCATTATCGGAGGTAAAGACAATCAGCGTGTTATCGAGCTGACCGTTTTTCTCCAGTGCTTTATACAGGTTGGCGAACACATCATTCATCTCTACCATGCAGTCGCCGTAAGAGGTGCGCGCCGGAGAACTTCCTGCATATTTCGCGTTCGGGTAGTTATCAAAGTGACAGCCGCGAGTGCCGTAATAGAGGAAGAAAGGTTTGTCGCTTTTTGCCATTTTATCGAGGAACTTAACGCCATATTCCATCCAGCGTTGATCCAGATCTTCCATATATTTCGGCGTAATGTCGGCAATGGCTTCCTGTTCACCGCCGCGCACCGCATGAACGTCATCTTTACTGAACGGCAGTTTTTTGATGTATTCAGAACGAGCCGGGCTCAGGGCGACTTCCGGGTTAACGTGAACATCGCGCCATTCGGTATACATATCGGACACTGAGTTGAAGCCACGGAAATCATCAAAGCCAACGTTTTGCGGCTGCGACTCTTTGTTTTCCCCCATGTGCCATTTACCGATGGCCTGGGTGACATAGCCTTGATCGTGCAGCAGTTGCGGTAGTGTCGTTAACCCTTGCAGACCGCCAGGTTGTCCGTACATCGGCGGCATCAAAATGCCGTGGTGGATAGAATACTGTCCGGTGAGAATCGTCGCGCGGGTTGGTGAAGAACTGGGTTGAGAATACGCGGAGGTTAAAATCAGCCCCTGGCTGGCAACGGCGTCAATATCTGGTGTTGGGTTACCCACCGCCACACCGCCACCATTAAAGCCAACATCCATCCAGCCCACGTCATCCAGCCCACGTCATCCAGCAAGAAAATAACCACATTCGGTTTCTTACCTGTTTTTTTCTCTAATTCTGCCAGCTTCTGCTGAGTTTCTTTATCCTGCGCCGGATGCTGCATTACCGGCATCATATTATCGGCAATGGTGGTTGCCGGTTTAACCAGGTATTGATTTGGGTGATCGTAACCAGCAAATCCTTTGCGTGCGGTGGCGGTTGACGGGGTATCTGCAGCGCTGGCCATTAATGGAAGAGCGGCGGCGACAGCGACAACAAGAAGCTTGGGTGAGAACGAAAATTCCATGCAAAATGCTCCGATTTAATGTCATCAAAATGATGGCGTAGTTAAGCATTGATAATTGAGGTCCCTCTCCCTGACAGGATGATTTCATAAATAATGATGATGAAAATAAATTATCTATTTATCTTAAGAATAAATTGAAATATCAGGAGAGCGTTTTCAATCCTACCCCCCGTGCATGCGATATGTAAGGCGTGTTTATTATATCGCGTTGATTATTGATGCTGTTTTTAGTTTTGTTTGTAATTAATATGCGTGTCATTAATTGCTTATATTTAATCATTCATATCACATATAAAAAAGCATCAGGCTAAGGGAAGGATTTACTCGGTAATTTATTAAATATGAAGAAAAAAGGGTTACAGATTTTTCTCATAACAAGTATTAGGGGATGTTATTACCCCATCCTCTGTGGCATAATAACTGAGTAGATGCTCATTCCATCTCTTATGTTCGCCTTAGTGCCTCATAAACTCAGGAATGACGCAGAGCCGTTTACGGTGCTTATCGTCCACTGACAGATGTCGCTTTTGCCTCATCAGACACCATGGACACAACGTTGAGTGAAGCACCCACTTGTTGTCATACAGACCTGTTTTAACGCCTGCTCCGTAATAAGAGCAGGCGTTTTTTTATCTATTCAGGAAAGGCCCGGAGGCTCTGCGCCTCCAGGTGAGAAAGGATTACTGCGGTGGGTTGTTCTGTAATGTCAGCATCAAACCGTCGCGGCGCATTGCAGCGGCTTCTTCCGGCTTGTGCAGTCTGTCCAGCGCATCGGCAAGCCATGCGTAATCGTAGGCGTCCGGACGTTGTTTCAGCGCCGCGCGGAAGGCGAGGGATGCTTCCTGCCATTCGCCGTGCTTCATCAGTGACTGGCCCAATGTGCTCCACAACAGTGGGCGATCACCGACGCTTTTGATTTGCTGGCGTAGCACTTTTTCAAGCTGTTCCGGATTGTTGGTTTTCAGTCGTGGGATTGGTAGCAGCAGGCGATCGTCATACTGGCGTTTCAGGCCGTCGATGATAATTTGCTGGGCGGTGTCATGATCGTCACACTCAATAAGATGTTCTGCCATTGCCACCTGCAACGCCACCTGATGACGCGTTTTCCGGCTTTGATTTTTCCACCAGTTTCGCAAACCTTCACTACCGTCATCAGCACGAGCCTGATCCATCAGGCCAATCCATGCCTGTTGTTCCAGCATTGCGCGATGTTCTTCATCACCAACGTGAGCTTTTGCCATTGACGGGATGATGTCCAGCAGCGAACTCCACGCACCGGTGCGGATATAAGCTTGTTCCGCCAGACGCAGCACTTCAGGATGGCGTGGCGTGACTTCCAGCAACTTATCTACGCCGTGGCGTGCAGCATGATTTTCATTGCGTGCCAGTTGCAGGCGCACGCGGGCAATTTCTACCGGAATGGTGTCATTGCCTGCAAGTTCTGCTGCGCGTTCCAGATGCTGATTGGCGCGCGCTTCATCGCCGCGTTGTTGTGCGGCTTCAGCAGCCAGCAGGTAGTTCACTACCGGTTGTTCAGCGTGATCGGCATTTTTCGCCATCAGCTTTTCAACCTGCTGGTAATCACCTTCCGCCAGTTTCAGCAGCGCCTGTTCGGTCTGCTTACGTGCGCGGCGGCGTTTACGCCCGACAAACCAACCGCGGGTGTGCGCGCCGGTGCGGAAAATCCGTCGCAGTAGCCACTCGATAGCAAACAGCACCACCATTGCCAGTATAAAAATGATCGCCAGACCCGTGACGCTGGTTTCGATATTGTAGTTGTCGGTTTGAATCAGTACGTAACCCTGATGCCCGGCAATCATCGGACCAACCACGATCCCCGCAATAAGCAGAACAAAGAGTAACAACACTTTTAGCATGGTTATTCTCCTTGCGGCGCGGCTGCCGGAGTATCAGCTTGCGGTGCAGGTGCAGGTGCAGGTGCAGGTGCAGGTGCAGGTGCAGGTGCAGATTTAGCTTCCGTTGCTGGTGCTACAGGCTGCGCCAACAGATTACGCACGCGGGTTTGCATCAGCTTTTCCAGCATTGCCTGGCTTTGCAGGGTTTCCGGGAGATCCATCGAAATATTCTGCTGACTTAGCTGATCCACTTCGTCGAGAAACGCTTTGGTAGTGGCATCGTCAGTGTCGTAATAAGCACGTACCCAGGTAGAGACGTTTTCCAGCGCCTGGCGGTAGGTTTCTTCCTGATGACGCGGTACAGCTTGTGCTGCGACCAGCAGACGGGAACGAATATTTTCGCGCAGGTAGATATCTTGATTCGGCGCTAACAGGGGTACGGCGGTGTCATCACGACGCCGAATCGTAATGAAGTTATCCATAAAGTTCTGCCAGCTCTTTTGCAGATTGATACGCCATTCGCTGATGGAGCTGGAAAGCTCTTCACCATTGGAATCCATTGGTGAACCGTCACTGTCATTGTCGGCCAGACGCAGGTTATCTACCTGATTAGAAAGTTGATTCAACTTGAGGATGATACCGTCATAATCGACCAGTGATACCGCAGAAAGGCTGGCGATGTCATCGGTAATTGCCCGGCGAACGGTAATAAGACTTGGGTCATTCATATCGGCCAGGCTGGCATCTGCGCTTTTCAGTAGCGCAGCGGCGGTGGTGACGTCCTGATCGCTCCACAGCTTACGTCCGGCGAGCTTCACCAGAAAATCTGCCTGCGCCAGCAGCCAGGTTTTAGCATCGCTTCCGGAAATGGTGGCGACCTTTTGTTGAACTTCATCCAGTTGTTTTGCTAACGCTTCTTGCTGACGGTTTGCCTGCTCTAACTGCGTAGCCTGTTGTTTGATGATACCTTCCAGTTCTGCTTTTTGGCTCTCCTGGGCTTTTTGTAGCGCAGTGAGCTGGTTAGCGAGGACATCGCTGGTGGCCGTCTGATTGACGGCCTGTTGTTTACCCCAGCCATACAAACCGACACCTGCAGCCAGAGCAATAGCGATAGCCACCGCACTTAAAATCAGAGCAGTACTGTTATTACTCTTTTTTTCTACTGTGACAGATTGTGGCGTGGTGTCCACGGCCTCCCTGGTCTCTTCAACCACGGCGGAGGTTTTTTCTTGTTCCGTCATTATGGCTTCCTGTTATGAGAGTTATTGTAATGCCCGTAAAAGCGCATCGTTGTCAGCGTTATCAGCGACCTGAATGTCTTGCCAACCCAGTTCCCGGGCGAGTTTCGCCAGACGCTCGCTGACGACCAGTAGTCGACAGCGTAGTAACCAGTGCTCACGATACCATCGTGGAATCAGCGACCAGAGCTGTTGCAACATTTCACCGCTGGTAACAACGACCGTTGTCACTTCGCGGGACTGCCAGCGCATCGCTTCTTCTGCACCATCGTAATGAATGGCGCATCGTTGATAACATTCGCAAAAAGTAACTTCAGCCTCGCGTGCCGTCAGGGTTTCCCCAATCAGCTCACGACCGCCGTTGCCACGTAAAATTAGCGCACGTTTTCCCACAATATTTTGTAATTCAGGTAATTGTAGCAAGACTTCGCTGATTTCCCGATCATGCGGATAACGAACTTCATGTCCGCTCACGGTATGCAGCACCAGCGCCGTGGTACGGCCAATAGCGAAATAAGTGGGTAGGGTGGGCCACTTAAGACCTTGCTGATGTAGCTGTGACTGGGCAAAAGCAACGGCATGTTGCGAAAGGGCAAACAACAGATCGCCTTCGCTCAGCTCCGCCAGCCGGTCGGCAAGTTGTGGCAATTGCCGACCAGGGGAAAACTCAATCAGCGGAAAATGCCAGGCCACCTGCCCCAGTGTGCGCAGACGGCTCACTAACTCTTCTCCAGCGGGAGACGGGCGGGTGACCAGGATACTCATGCCGGAGCGTCTCCGTTATAGACTTCAGCAAGGATTTCACGTGCGCCGTTATTCAATAGCTCTTCTGCCAGCGAAATGCCCATTTGCCCGGCATCTTGCGGCGCACCACGGCGTTCACCGCGAATAATCTGCGAACCGTCCGGTGCGCCGACCAGTGCACGCAGCCAGATTTCGCCATCAATAAGTTCGGCGTAGCTACCAATCGGCACCTGGCAACCGCCTTCAAGACGGGTATTCATGGCGCGTTCGGCGGTGACGCGCAGTGCAGTTTCGTGGTGATTGAGCGCGGCAAGAAGCTCGCGGGTGCGCGTATCATCAAGGCGGCATTCAATGCCCACCGCACCTTGTCCTACAGCCGGAAGAGAAACTTCTGGCGGCAGCGCGGCGCGAATGCGTGACTCCAGCCCTAAACGTTTTAAGCCAGCCACGGCAAGAATAATGGCATCGTATTCGCCATTATCCAGTTTACTCAGACGAGTACCGACATTGCCGCGCAGAGAACGGATAATGAGATCCGGACGGCGTTCAGCCAGTTGGCACTGACGGCGTAAGCTGGAAGTTCCGACGATGCTGCCCGCAGGTAACGCATCCAGACTGTCATAGTTATTGGAGACAAAGGCATCGCGAGGATCTTCACGCTCGCAAATGGTGACCAGCCCCAGACCTTGCGGAAATTCAACCGGCACATCTTTCATTGAATGTACGGCGATATCGGCACGGTTTTCCAGGAGCGCGACTTCCAGCTCTTTCACAAATAAGCCTTTTCCGCCTACCTTCGCCAGCGGCGTATCAAGAATCACATCGCCGCGCGTCACCATCGGCACCAGTTCAACCACCAGCCCTGGATGGCTCGCCATCAACTTGTCTTTGACATAATGTGCCTGCCAGAGTGCAAGTGGGCTTTGGCGTGTGGCAATTCTTAAAACATTGTCTAACATGCTTGTTACCGTCATTATCATCCATGGTCCATCCTAACATCCTTGCCGGAGCGATGTCAGTGTTGTGGTGAAACGTAGATGCCTGAGCAAAACGTAAAATATAGCCAGGCGGTGGATCCTGACAGGCGCTTCAAGCCGTCGTAATAAGGAATTTACAGAGAATAAACAGTGCTACACTTGTATGTAGCGCATCTTTCTTTACGGTCAACCAGCAAGGTGTTAAATTGATCACGTTTTAGACCATTTTTTCGTCGTGAAACTAAAAAAACCAGGCGCGGAAAGTGGTACGGTTACCTTTGACATACGAAATATCCCGAATGCCGCGTGTTTCCGTTGATGTTGCCGGAATCACAGACATGACGGGTAGCAAATCAGGCGATACGTCTTGTACCTCTATATTGAGACTCTGAAACAGAGACTGGATGCCATAAATCAATTGCGCGTGGATCGCGCGCTTGCTGCTATGGGGCCTGCATTCCAACAGGTCTACAGTCTGCTGCCGACATTGTTGCACTATCACCATCCGCTAATGCCGGGTTACCTTGATGGTAACGTTCCCAAGGGCATTTGCCTTTATACGCCTGATGAAACCCAACGCCACTACCTGAACGAACTGGAACTGTATCGTGGAATGTCAGTACAGGACCCGCCAAAAGGTGAGCTTCCAATTACTGGCGTATACACAATGGGCAGCACCTCGTCCATAGGGCAAAGTTGTTCCTCTGATCTGGATATCTGGGTCTGCCATCAATCGTGGCTGGATAGCGAAGAGCGTCAGTTACTGCAACGTAAATGCAGCTTGCTGGAAAGCTGGGCCGCCTCATTGGGGGTGGAAGTTAGCTTCTTCCTGATTGATGAAAACCGTTTCCGCCACAACGAAAGTGGCAGTCTGGGGGGCGAAGATTGTGGCTCCACCCAGCATATACTGCTACTTGATGAATTTTACCGTACCGCCGTGCGTCTCGCCGGTAAGCGTATTCTGTGGAATATGGTGCCGTGCGACGAAGAAGAGCATTACGATGATTATGTAATGACGCTTTACGCGCAGGGCGTACTGACGCCAAATGAATGGCTGGATCTCGGTGGTTTAAGCTCGCTTTCTGCTGAAGAGTACTTCGGTGCCAGCCTTTGGCAGCTCTACAAAAGTATCGACTCCCCGTACAAAGCGGTACTGAAAACACTGCTGCTGGAAGCCTATTCCTGGGAATACCCTAATCCACGCCTGCTGGCGAAAGATATCAAACAGCGTTTGCACGACGGCGAGATAGTGTCATTTGGCCTCGATCCGTACTGCATGATGCTGGAGCGCGTTACCGAATATTTGACGGCGATTGAAGATTTCACCCGTCTGGATTTGGTGCGCCGCTGCTTTTATTTAAAAGTGTGCGAAAAATTAAGCCGCGAACGCGCCTGCGTGGGCTGGCGTCGTGAAGTGTTAAGCCAACTGGTGAAAGAGTGGAGTTGGGACGAATCTCGCCTGACGATGCTGGATAACCGCGCTAACTGGAAGATTGATCAGGTGCGTGAAGCGCACAACGAACTGCTCGATGCGATGATGCAGAGTTACCGTAATCTGATCCGCTTTGCGCGTCGCAATAACCTTAGCGTTTCTGCCAGCCCGCAGGATATCGGTGTGCTGACGCGTAAACTGTACGCTGCGTTTGAAGCATTACCGGGGAAAGTGACGCTGGTAAACCCGCAGATTTCACCAGATCTTTCCGAGCCAAATCTGACCTTTATTTATGTACCGCCGGGGCGTGCTAATCGCTCTGGCTGGTATTTGTATAACCGTGCGCCGACAATTGAGTCGATCATCAGCCATCAACCGCTGGAATATAACCGTTACCTGAACAAATTGGTGGCGTGGGCATGGTTTAACGGACTGCTGACCTCGCGCACCCGTTTGTACATTAAAGGCAACGGCATTGTCGATCTGCCTAAGCTGCAAGAGATGGTGGCTGATGTGTCGCACCATTTCCCGTTGCGCTTACCTGCGCCGACACCGAAAGCGCTCTACAGTCCTTGTGAGATCCGCCATCTGGCGATTATCGTCAACCTGGAATATGACCCGACGACAGCGTTTCGTAATCAGGTAGTACATTTCGATTTCCGTAAGCTGGACGTCTTCAGCTTTGGCGAAGAGCAAAAATGTCTGGTGGGTAGTGTTGACCTGCTGTATCGCAACTCATGGAATGAAGTGCGCACGCTGCATTTCAACGGCGAGCAGTCGATGATTGAAGCCCTGAAAACCATCCTCGGCAAAATGCATCAGGACGCTGCACCCCCTGATAGCGTGGAAGTGTTCTGTTATAGCCAGCATTTGCGCGGATTAATCCGTACTCGCGTGCAGCAACTGGTTTCTGAGTGCATTGAACTGCGTCTTTCCAGCACTCGCCAGGAAACCGGGCGCTTTAAAGCGTTGCGCGTTTCTGGCCAGACCTGGGGTTTGTTCTTCGAACGCCTGAATGTATCGGTACAGAAACTGGAAAATGCCATCGAGTTTTATGGCGCGATCTCGCATAACAAACTGCATGGTTTGTCAGTGCAGGTTGAGACTAATCACGTTAAATTACCGGCGGTGGTGGACGGCTTCGCCAGCGAAGGGATCATCCAGTTCTTCTTCGAAGAAACACACGATGAGAACGGCTTTAATATCTACATTCTCGACGAAAGTAACCGCGTTGAGGTGTATCATCACTGCGAGGGTAGCAAAGAGGAGTTGGTGCGTGATGTCAGTCGCTTCTACTCGTCATCGCACGATCGTTTCACTTACGGCTCCAGTTTCATCAACTTTAACCTGCCGCAGTTTTACCAGATTGTGAAGGTCGATGGTCGCGAACAGGTCATTCCGTTCCGTACCAAATCTATCGGTAACATGCCGCCTGCTAATCAGGACAACGACACGCCGCTGTTACAGCAGTATTTTTCGTGATGAGCGTGCCGGATAATTCAATTTCCGCCTCTGACTTCACGCTGATTTCATTTTCCCTCACTAAAGTTGCTCCCTGAAATTACATCAGGGAGAGGACATTATGCACAGTGACTGGGGAATGACGAGCCTGTCTATTATTTGGGGTGTCATAGAGGCGCTGCTCAGCGTCATCTTTATGTTTAGTTACCCAATATTTCGTAAGTTATGGGCGGGTTGTTTGTTATCGCTCGTAGCGAGTGGAGTAAGTATTCTGGTATGGCGAGAGTCTTATTATGAACGATGGGGTGATGGCGGTAAGTACGGTGTTGAGTGCCCCGACGTGCTGATTTCCTGTGATAACTACCACGTTTTGTATGAATTGAGTTGGTGGTTATATGGAGCAGGTTTTCTTTTTTTTATAGTGGCTCTTGTTGGGGGGGGATTTTCGCGGTGGCGAGTGGTTATTCCAGATGGCGAAGCTGATGTATAGCGGCAAACTCCCTATATGATCCGCTAAATGCGCTTTTCACCCAACTCTATAATTTTGCAGGATTTGTAGGCCGGATAAGGCGTTTACGCCGCATCCGGCAAAGAATTTTAGCGGAAGCTCACCGCTTCTCCTGCCTGCTGCGTCGCGGCCTGTTCCAGCAAATCCCAGAAGGTTTCGCCGCTACGGTCGCAAATCCACTCATCGCCTTTCAGGTCAAAATGGTAGCCGCCCTGTTTGGTTGCCAGCCACACCTGGTGCAGCGGTTCCTGGCGGTTGATAATGATTTTGCTGCCGTTTTCAAAGGTAATGGTCAGCACGCCGCCGTTGATTTCGCAGTCGATATCGCTGTCGCCATCCCAGTCGTCCAGGCGTTCTTCAATGGTCAGCCACAGTTGATCTGCCAGGCGATGAAATTCACTGTCGTTCATTGTTGTATCCTGTTTTTAAGTGATGGCGGCAGTATAAGTTGTTTCGTCTAACAGTGAAATCAACATGGTTCGGCTATAAAACTTAACCTTCATACCTCGTCCCATTCCAACGCAAGATTGTATCCTCGTCGCATAACAGGTCGTGTAGGCCATGATTCTTTTCTTTCATCAGGCTAATTTTGCTACAAAAATAATCAATGTTAATTCTGGAGTTATCTGGGGTCATAATACTGCAAGCCATAGTTGGTGCGTCACTCGCGGTATATCCACAATCATCTTTCCCGCAGGCAGCGGGAGGCGTGGAAGGTGAATACGTGCAGTTAAGCGTTTCGGAAATGCCATCATCATTAATGTCGAGGGGACGGCTAATCTCATCGCTGTCAGTGCTTAATGTCGTTGCATCCAGGATGACGTTTAGTTTTTGTATCTTGCTTGTGGCCGCGTAATTGAAGCTGCTTGCGGCCATTATGCTTAGAGCTATGCCAATCCGTAAGGCTATTTTTTGCATCCTGGTTCCTCTGTAATAATCATAATGTCGTTGTTATGAATTTCACGGACATTCTCTTCTCTGACGCGTGTTTTCGCCGGGCAGGGGGAGGGTGTAATCCTTACCTCTGTATCGGTCCATGTATAAACATTGCGATCGTCATAAGCAAAGCGATCGTTTTTAGTTAGCGGACCGTTAACTGGAATAATTTGCACGCTTTTTGACCGTAATTGGCGGATAAAATAAGCATGTTGTTTGCCGCTATTAAATGAGCGATCAATGACCAGGTCTGGCGTATCCAGCGGGATTATCTCAAGCTGGTCTTCACCAAATGTCGATAATTTTGTTACATACAGCCGATCTTTATACTGCGCAATATTGCCAGTAATCAGATGAAATTGTTCAGGTTCAATACCTGGTAGGTCTATCCACTGGCTCCACTGACGGTCGGGCGTGAGCTGTTTACGCCAGCGAACGCGACTTTCCCCTACTTCAAAAGAGACGTCATCATCTACGGGTATTGCCTTGCCTGATAATTGACCAAAGGGATAACGATGCAAACCATTGTTGTCGCGAAAAACCAGCAGTGAATGAGGTATCCAGCGAATTATCTCAAATGAGTCTGCATTCGCTGCAAGGCGAACACCATTTAAATAAATGTTCTGCCCACTGCGGATAAGCAGATCATTGGAATACATTTCTCTGTTTACACCCATAAGACGTGGATTAATACCCCACCATCTTTTTTCTAATACAGTAACATCACTGCTGCTTCCCTGACGTCGACCAGACAAATAGAGATTTTTACTATCCACCAACGTGGTAGTGTTACCTTCGATAGATTTTAGCGTCGCCAGATCAACACGTGACGCGCCGCTATTACTTTCGGTGCGTTGTCCGTCAAAATAGAGGCTATATTTATCGACCGCAAAGCGGCCCATGCCTGAAATGACGAGATATCGACTGGCGGCGTGCCTGGAGGGTTTTGCACCACCTCACCAGCGTAGAGAATAGCGCGACCATCGCTATAGTAAGAGTAATGGGGAAATGTTGCGTTTACGCCGCTGTAGACAACGTCTGTCGTGAGATCGGTTGCCGGGGGCACCGTTTCCCAATCTTCCAGTTTTGTTGGGTCAATTAACAAATTCGGTAACAGATGCAGACGCTTGTAGTTAATCTGCGGTAGCGAAAGATTGGTCTTTTCATAAGGGCGCAGGTACACCACGCCTTTTCCCTGTTTCTGGTAAATATTATGTTCCGGCTCATCAAGCCGACATCCCCATGCTGATGATAAGAACAACGAACAAGACAACAAACAAACCACATTGCGATAGTGCATAAAGCCATCCTGGCGCGAGGTGCCGATCACGAAACCACCAGCAGAACATAATTCCCCGCACGTAAGCGTAACTTTTGCGGCAAATCGTCACTTTTCAGAATCCATAAAGGCCATTGCTATTTTCTGATAGTTGTTGGGGTAAAGGTGATGTTTTCACTCACGATATAAACACCATCCCGGAACTGCCTCATAGTACGGCTAATCACATTAAAATATTCCGGATTGACGCCGGGAAGGGTTTCAACATGCGACTCTGCCCACCGTTACCTACTTTGTTGTCTTCCGCGAGTTGTGCCCGAATTCCACCACCGGTATCTAACATTCCCCACATTATTACGTCTCCTGCTGAACGTGATTTTTACAGAAATCTATCAATTCATTTTCCCTGTGCCATAAAGTTTATCTTTCACATCCTGCCGAACGCGGGTTTTGTACCCCCCGTTGTGAAGATCTTCATACGGAGAAAAAGAATCTTTACTCCACCCCAGCAACACTTTATCGCCAGGCATAAAATGCACGTGCAGATAATTTTCTCCCCATTCTCTTTTTGGGAGAGGCAAAGTCTTGTTACGTTTCTCCAGACGCATTCCAGCATTATACTGTGTACGAGTAGTACTTAATGTCCAGATAACCTCTGCCGTATCCCCACTGACATCACCACAACAGGTTGTTGAACCTCCACCATTCGCAAAAGCATTCGCGCCCGCCACGCCGTTAACACTGAATCCCAGTATCGGACGGTCAATTTCACTGTGGATTTCCAGAATCACTCCACCTCTTGGACCTCCCCATACTGCCTGCCCTATATTCCACAACACGACCAGTACTGGCACGGCGATCAGCATCCGCCACACCCAGCGCCCCCAGCGGGCATAACCGCGCGTAAGCTTTTGGTCAAATTTTTCCAGTCGGGTAAATAGCCCCATCAGATTTTATTCCCTCTTATCACCTGGTTGGCAACGTTGTATGTCACTGGCGACTAAGGTCAGACAACGAAATTTCATGTTTCGCCACTCTCTCAAAAGCCCCATGCCGATGATAAGAACAGCGAACAAGACAACAAACAAACCACATTGCGATAGTGCATAAAGCCATCCTGGCGCGAGGTGTCGATCACGAAACCACCAGCAAAACATAAATCCCTGCGTGTAAGCGTTATACTCGCAGCAATTCCTCACTTTTCAGACTTCATAAAGAGTCGCTAAACGCTTGCTTTTACGTCTTCTCCTGCGATGATAGAAAGCAGAAAGCGATGAACTTTACAGGCAATCCATAATGAAAAACGTGTTTAAGGCACTCACTGTATTACTGACTCTTTTCAGCCTGACGGGCTGCGGTCTGAAAGGTCCGCTCTATTTCCCGCCCGCAGATAAAAACGCGCCGCCGCCGACCAAACCGGTAGATACGCAAACGCAATCCACGTTGCCGGATAAAAACGACCGCGCCACTGGCGATGGCCCATCTCAGGTGAATTACTAAAAGTCAGTTTCTGTACCCGCGTGAATGGAGTAGATAATGCAGTTCTCGAAAATGCATGGCCTTGGCAACGATTTTATGGTCGTCGACGCGGTAACGCAGAATGTCTTTTTTTCACCGGATCTGATTCGTCGTCTGGCGGATCGGCACCTGGGTGTGGGTTTTGATCAGCTATTGGTGGTCGAGCCGCCTTACGATCCAGAACTCGATTTCCACTATCGTATTTTTAATGCTGACGGTAGTGAAGTGGCGCAGTGCGGCAACGGCGCACGCTGCTTTGCCCGCTTTGTACGCCTGAAAGGGCTGACCAATAAGCGCGATATTCGCGTTAGCACCGCCAATGGTCGGATGGTGCTGACCGTCACCGATGATGATCTGGTGCGGGTAAATATGGGCGAACCAAATTTCGAACCTTCCGCCGTGCCGTTTCGCGCCAACAAAGCGGAAAAGACCTATATTATGCGCGCCGCCGAGCAGACAATCTTATGCGGCGTGGTGTCAATGGGTAATCCACACTGCGTGATTCAGGTCGATGATGTCGATACTGCGGCGGTAGAAACACTAGGCCCTGTTCTGGAAAACCACGAACGCTTCCCGGAACGTGCCAATATCGGTTTTATGCAAGTGGTTAAGCGCGAGCATATTCGTTTACGAGTCTATGAACGTGGGGCAGGAGAAACTCAGGCCTGTGGCAGCGGCGCGTGTGCGGCAGTAGCGGTAGGGATTCAGCAAGGTTTGCTGGCCGAAGAAGTACGTGTGGAACTCCCTGGCGGTCGCCTTGATATCGCCTGGAAAGGTCCGGGTCATCCGTTATATATGACGGGTCCGGCAGTACATGTTTACGACGGATTTATTCATCTATGAAGCAACCAGGGGAAGAACTACAGGAAACACTCACGGAGCTTGATGACCGAGCGGTTGTCGATTATCTGATTAAAAATCCTGAGTTTTTTATCCGCAATGCGCACGCAGTAGAGGCAATTCGGGTGCCGCATCCGGTACGTGGCACCGTTTCGCTCGTCGAATGGCATATGGCCCGCGCGCGTAACCATATTCATGTTCTGGAAGAGAATATGGCGCTGTTGATGGAACAGGCTACCGCCAACGAAGGCCTGTTTTATCGCTTACTTTATCTGCAGCGCACTCTCACTGCTGCCAGCAGTCTCGACGATATGCTAATGCGCTTTCACCGTTGGGCACGCGATCTCGGTCTGGCGGGCGCGAGTCTGCGTCTGTTCCCGGATCGCTGGCGTTTAGGCGCGCCGTCGAACTATACCTATCTGGCATTGAGTCGTCAGGCTTTTGAACCACTGCGTATTCAGCGTCTGGGGCAGGAACAGCATTATCTGGGGCCGCTTAACGGGCCTGAACTGCTGGTGGTGCTGCCGGAAGCGAAAGCGGTGGGATCAGTAGCGATGTCGATGTTGGGAAGTGATGCTGATTTAGGTGTCGTACTGTTCACCAGCCGGGATGCCAGTCACTATCAACAAGGGCAAGGAACGCAGTTACTCCATGAAATTGCGCTGATGATGCCGGAGCTTCTGGAGCGTTGGATTGAACGCGTATGATCGATTTACATACCGATGTGGAACGCTATCTACGCTATCTGAGCGTGGAGCGTCAACTTAGCCCGATAACTCTGCTTAACTACCGACGCCAGCTTGAGGCGATCATCAATTTTGCCAGTGAAAACGACCTGCAAAGCTGGCAACAATGTGATGTGACGATGGTGCGTAATTTTGCTGTACGCAGTCGTCGTAAAGGGCTGGGAGCAGCAAGCCTCGCATTACGCCTCTCTGCGCTACGTAGCTTTTTTGACTGGCTGGTCAGCCAGAACGAACTCAAAGCCAACCCGGCGAAAGGTGTTTCGGCACCGAAAGCGGCACGCCATCTGCCAAAAAATATCGATGTCGATGATATGAATCGGCTGCTGGATATCGATATCAATGATCCCCTCGCCGTGCGCGACCGGGCAATGCTGGAAGTGATGTACGGTGCAGGCCTGCGTCTTTCCGAACTGGTGGGGCTGGACATCAAACACCTCGACCTGGAGTCCGGTGAAGTATGGGTGATGGGTAAAGGCAGCAAAGAACGTCGTTTGCCGATTGGTCGCAACGCGGTGGCGTGGATTGAGCACTGGCTTGATTTGCGTGACCTGTTTGGTTGCGAAGACGATGCGCTTTTCCTGTCGAAACAGGGGAAACGCATATCCGCGCGTAATGTGCAAAAACGCTTTGCCGAATGGGGCATAAAACAAGGGCTGAATAATCACGTTCACCCGCATAAATTACGTCACTCGTTCGCCACGCATATGCTGGAGTCGAGCGGCGATCTTCGTGGTGTGCAGGAGCTGCTGGGCCATGCCAACCTCTCCACCACGCAAATCTATACTCATCTTGATTTTCAACACCTTGCCTCGGTGTACGATGCGGCGCATCCACGCGCTAAACGGGGGAAATAATGCGTTTTTACCGGCCTTTGGGGCGCATCTCGGCGCTCACTTTTGACCTGGATGATACCCTTTACGATAACCGTCCGGTGATCCAACGTACCGAGCAAGAAGCACTTATCTTTGTGCAAAATTATCATCCGGCGCTGCGTAGCTTCCAGAATGAAGATCTGCAACGTCTGCGCCAGGCGGTACGGGAAGCGGAACCAGAGATTTATCATGATGTGACGCGCTGGCGTTTTCGTTCTATCGAACAAGCCATGCTCGACGCCGGGCTGAGTGCCGAAGAGGCCAGTGCAGGCGCACACGCGGCGATGATCAACTTTGCTAAATGGCGCAGCCGTATTGATGTGCCGCAGCAAACTCACGACACCTTAAAACAACTGGCGAAGAAATGGCCGCTGGTGGCGATCACCAACGGTAACGCCCAGCCTGAATTGTTTGGCCTGGGCGATTACTTTGAGTTCGTGCTGCGTGCTGGCCCGCACGGGCGCTCGAAACCGTTCAGCGATATGTACTTTCTGGCGGCAGAAAAACTCAATGTGCCGATCGGTGAGATCCTGCATGTTGGCGATGATCTCACCACCGACGTTGGTGGGGCAATTCGCAGCGGAATGCAGGCGTGCTGGATCAAACCGGAAAATGGCGATCTGATGCAAACCTGGGACAGCCGTTTACTGCCGCATCTGGAAATTTCCCGGTTGGCATCTCTGACCTCGCTGATATAATCAGCAACTCTGTATATATACCCAGCTTTTTGGCGGAGGGCGTTGCGCTTCTCCGCCCCAACATTTTTACGCGGCGGTGCCAATGGACGTTTCTTACCTGCTCGAAAGCCTTAATGACAAACAGCGCGAAGCGGTGGCCGCGCCACGCAGCAATCTTCTGGTGCTGGCGGGCGCGGGCAGTGGTAAGACGCGCGTTCTGGTGCATCGTATTGCGTGGCTGATGAGCGTGGAAAACTGCTCGCCGTACTCGATTATGGCGGTGACGTTTACCAACAAAGCGGCGGCGGAAATGCGCCATCGCATCGGGCAATTGATGGGCACCAGCCAGGGCGGCATGTGGGTTGGCACCTTCCACGGGCTGGCGCACCGCCTGCTGCGTGCGCACCATATGGACGCTAACCTACCGCAGGATTTCCAGATCCTCGATAGCGAAGACCAACTGCGCCTGCTCAAGCGTTTGATCAAAGCGATGAACCTCGACGAGAAGCAGTGGCCGCCGCGCCAGGCAATGTGGTACATCAACAGCCAGAAAGATGAAGGCCTGCGGCCGCATCATATTCAGAGCTACGGTAACCCGGTAGAGCAAACCTGGCAGAAGGTTTATCAGGCGTATCAGGAAGCGTGTGACCGCGCGGGCCTGGTGGACTTCGCTGAACTGCTGCTGCGCGCCCACGAACTGTGGCTTAACAAGCCGCATATCCTTCAGCACTACCGCGAACGTTTTACCAATATCCTTGTGGACGAATTCCAGGATACCAACAACATTCAGTACGCGTGGATCCGCCTGCTGGCGGGTGATACCGGCAAAGTGATGATCGTCGGTGATGATGACCAGTCAATTTATGGCTGGCGCGGTGCGCAGGTCGAGAATATTCAGCGTTTCCTCAATGATTTCCCTGGTGCCGAAACTATTCGTCTGGAGCAGAACTATCGCTCCACCAGTAACATTCTGAGCGCCGCCAACGCCCTGATTGAAAACAACAATGGACGCTTAGGTAAAAAATTGTGGACCGATGGCGCGGACGGTGAGCCGATTTCCCTTTATTGTGCCTTTAACGAACTCGACGAAGCGCGTTTTGTGGTTAACCGCATCAAAACCTGGCAGGACAATGGCGGGGCGCTCGCTGAGTGCGCCATTCTCTACCGTAGCAACGCCCAGTCGCGTGTGCTGGAAGAAGCCTTATTGCAGGCCAGTATGCCGTACCGTATTTATGGCGGTATGCGCTTCTTCGAACGCCAGGAAATCAAAGATGCGCTCTCGTATCTGCGCCTGATTGCCAACCGTAACGATGACGCGGCATTTGAGCGCGTGGTGAATACGCCAACGCGGGGTATTGGTGATCGGACGCTGGACGTAGTTCGCCAGACATCGCGCGATCGCCAGCTAACTCTCTGGCAGGCGTGTCGTGAACTGTTACAGGAAAAAGCCCTCGCTGGGCGCGCTGCCAGCGCCTTGCAACGGTTTATGGAACTGATTGACGCCTTAGCGCAAGAAACTGCCGATATGCCGCTGCATGTACAGACTGACCGGGTAATTAAAGACTCTGGCCTGCGTACCATGTATGAACAGGAGAAAGGCGAAAAAGGCCAGACGCGTATTGAAAACTTAGAGGAACTGGTGACAGCAACGCGCCAGTTCAGCTACAACGAAGAAGATGAAGATTTAATGCCGCTGCAGGCTTTCCTCTCGCATGCGGCACTGGAAGCGGGTGAAGGGCAGGCGGATACCTGGCAGGATGCGGTGCAGTTGATGACTTTGCACTCAGCGAAAGGGCTGGAGTTCCCGCAGGTATTTATCGTCGGTATGGAAGAGGGAATGTTCCCCAGCCAGATGTCGCTGGATGAAGGTGGGCGTCTGGAAGAAGAACGTCGTCTGGCCTACGTTGGGGTAACCCGTGCGATGCAGAAACTGACGCTGACCTATGCGGAAACTCGCCGTCTGTATGGCAAAGAGGTTTACCATCGCCCGTCGCGCTTTATTGGTGAGCTGCCGGAAGAATGTGTGGAAGAGGTGCGATTACGCGCTACGGTGAGTCGTCCGGTCAGTCATCAGCGTATGGGTACGCCACTGGCTGAGAACGACAGCGGTTACAAACTCGGCCAGCGTGTGCGCCATGCCAAGTTTGGTGAAGGGACTATCGTCAATATGGAAGGCAGCGGCGAGCATAGCCGCCTGCAGGTGGCGTTCCAGGGCCAGGGTATTAAATGGCTGGTGGCGGCTTACGCCCGGCTGGAGACGGTGTAATTTACGATTCCGTTGCCGGATGCGGTGCTGCGCACCTTATCCGGCCTACAAAATCATGCAGATTCAATAAATTGCAACGTCATGTAGGCCGGATAAGGCGTTTACGCCGCATCCGGCATCTGCACCATATTCAGTATCTGACATAAAACTATCGTTCTAACTTTTCCGCTCGACGGAAATCATGGTGACGAAGGGATAACGTTGCCAGGGGATCGCGCCGCCTTTCACATACATATGTGAGATAGTGCCATCAAGATAAAGCAACTGCCCGACATCCAGTTTCGCTTTGGCATAGCAGGCAAAATCATAAAAGTTTGTCGCCTGCTGACTGAGCAAAAATACTGCGTTACCTTGTTTATTAATCCCTACACCGTTACGGATTTTGCGCGACGCGACGTTGGGGTGAATACGCGAATTTATCACGCCATTCTCCAGCAACATCGGCCCCGACTGCACCGCAAACTGAATATCTTTACTGGCTTTAAATGCCTGCAGCGGAACGATAGCGGCTTTATCTCCCGCAACATAAAACACACCGCCAGGACGAATAAAGAAATTACCTTCCCCCGAGGCGAGATTTAACGCTACCTTCTGTTGACCGTTTTCGATGTACAAACCGAGAGGCGCATAACCTTCATCATAAATACCTCCGTTCATCACCATCTGCACTTGCCCCAGGCTGTCAACATCAGCCAGCAGCGCATGAAATGTTCCCCACGCTTCGCCATTAGTTTTTTGCCAGTACATTTTCACCCGTTCTGTCTGGGGATTGACGGTATACGCTTGTACGGTCAGCGTCGGATCGGAGAGCGTGCAGTCATCAGCGGCAACAGCAAACAAGGGGAGTAAGGTGAGAGTGAGAAAAATCCGTTTGAGATTCAAGGTGATCATTCCTTTACCAATGAGTAGTCAATGCGCCATTATAGGTTCTGGATGTGGGATTTTTTTATCCTGTTAATGACCTTGACGAGTACCGAAAAGCGCGAAGTTCAACTATTGTTCTGTGGTGTTCCGTTGCGTGTTGACGGCAAAATTTTGCTGGCGTAACATGCGCGCACGATCACTCTAAGAGGACATTCGCCTTGGACACACCCAGTAGATACTGGCTCACTATCCTGTCATCCAGGATCAACTCCTAAGGCTATCCCCTTTTGCTGATAGCCTTAGCGGTTGTCAGCGACCTCAATTTTTCCCGTCGCGCTGAGTCAGGCTGTTTAATGGTCTGAAACCCAATATGTTTCTGTGTGCCCACCGAACTGTCCGATATTTTAAGCATTGGGAGTCCCGGTCATGCTGAGCGCATTTCAACTGGAAAATAACCGACTGACCCGGCTGGAAGTCGAAGAGTCACAACCCCTTGTCAATGCAGTATGGATTGATCTTGTCGAACCGGATGACGACGAGCGACTGCGCGTACAATCTGAACTTGGCCAGAGCCTGGCAACTCGCCCGGAACTGGAAGACATCGAAGCATCGGCACGTTTCTTTGAAGACGATGACGGCCTGCATATTCACTCCTTCTTCTTCTTTGAAGATGCGGAAGATCACGCCGGTAACTCCACCGTGGCATTTACCATCCGTGATGGCCGCCTGTTTACCCTGCGTGAGCGTGAGTTGCCTGCATTCCGTCTGTATCGTATGCGCGCCCGTAGCCAGTCGATGGTTGACGGTAACGCCTACGAGTTACTGCTGGATTTGTTCGAAACTAAAATTGAACAGTTGGCAGATGAAATTGAAAACATCTACAGCGATCTGGAGCAACTGAGCCGGGTGATTATGGAAGGGCGTCAGGGCGATGAGTACGACGAGGCGCTCTCCACGTTGGCAGAACTGGAAGATATCGGTTGGAAAGTTCGCCTGTGTCTGATGGATACCCAGCGTGCGCTCAACTTCCTGGTGCGCAAAGCGCGCTTACCGGGTGGGCAACTGGAGCAGGCGCGCGAGATCCTGCGAGATATCGAATCCCTGTTGCCACATAACGAGTCTCTGTTCCAGAAGGTGAACTTCCTGATGCAGGCGGCGATGGGCTTTATCAACATCGAGCAGAACCGCATCATCAAGATCTTCTCGGTGGTATCCGTTGTGTTCCTGCCGCCGACGCTGGTCGCTTCCAGCTACGGGATGAACTTCGAGTTTATGCCGGAACTGAAGTGGACTTTCGGCTACCCGGGCGCAATTATCTTTATGATCCTCGCGGGCCTGGCGCCGTATCTGTACTTTAAGCGGAAGAACTGGTTGTAAAAAACGAGAATGGTGGTTTAGCCAGGCTAAGCCACCGGTCATTCAAAGGCTCCAGGTATTTAATCCTTTTACCTCTTTCTCATAGAACCATTTATTCGTGTTAACAGCAACATAGGCTACTACAACAATTCCCAGAATGTTAACGCCAATTAATGCACCGACAAATAGAGATAAAATGCCAAGTAATAGAACTATAATCGCTTTTTTCCATAACCCGAGAACAAATAAATATATCCAGGAAAAGAAGAAAGCAATAAAATTCATTTGAATAGTTAATCGTTGTCTTATTTTTAATTCTTTATATGCTGTTTTATATTCAGGTGTTGCTCCCCAGAATCCAGGAAAACCATGTTTTTCATAAAAATTAAATCGAAATTTCCATTTTTCAGTTAATGAACCATCGTTCATATATTCCTTACTCATAAATACTCCCTTAACTATTGTTTTGATGAATCAGTAGGTGCAAGCATTAGCATACTGAAAGTGGAAAAGTAGCAAATTAAGAAAATCATCGAACCAGTGCCTGAACAGTCAAAATGTTCGGCAATCATTGTGATGAAAGAGACGATATAGACTGCTAATGTACCAAAAATATAAGTTTTTATATACGTGAACCCACTATCACGGAGTCGTTGGCAACTCATGTTGATGACGAGATAATGGAGTAAGAGAGTAGAGGCTATAACAAGAAAATTTGCTTCCACATTTGCAAAGAAGACAATAAGGAAGGTGCAAATTAGGTTTGTCAAAGTAAATGACAATATATAATGGCGTCTTGAAATCCTACCATCAGATGTTGGAATAAATACACGTAACATTAATTTTACATCCTTGTCTTAATCTCCTGCCAGCATGACAATATGCCCACTCTCGTGCAAGAGCAGGCATATTTTTTCAGAATATATTTATTTTTTATTTGGTCGTTCTACGCTGCGTATAAATCGCATCCATTACAAAAATCGCCAGTGCCACCCAAATAAAGGCAAATGTCACCATTTTATCGGCACCCGGTTTTTCACCATAAAACGTTACTGCCAGCAGGAACATTAGCGTCGGGCCAATATACTGGAAAAAGCCCAGAGTGGAGAGACGCAGGCGCGTGGCGGCGGCAGTAAAGCACAACAGCGGAACGGTGGTGACAACTCCAGCAGCGATCAGCAGTAAATTCAGCGACATTGGGTTTTGCACCATATGGCTGGTAGAACTGTCAGCAATAGCAAACAGATAAATCGCCGCCACGGGCAGCAGCCACATGGTTTCGATTAACATGCCAGTTTGTGCTTCTACCGCTATCTTCTTACGCACCAGACCATAGAAGGCAAAGCTAAATGCCAGACCCAGCGCGATGATTGGCAGCGAACCAAAAGTCCAGAGCTGGACCAGCACACCACACACCGCCAGAATTACCGCCAGCCACTGCATCCGGCGGAACCGCTCACCGAGGAAAATCATTCCCAGCACAATGTTCACCAACGGGTTAATAAAGTAACCGAGACTCGCCTCCAGCATATGGTGATTGTTCACTGCCCAGATAAACAGTAGCCAGTTGCCACCAATCAGCACAGCAGAGACTGCCAGCATAAAGATTTTCTGTGGCGTCTGAATCAGGGTTTTTAAATAGGACCACTGGCGGCTGATGCTCATCAGCACCACCATAAAGAAAAACGACCAGATTACACGATGCGTCAGGATCTCATCAGCAGGTACGTAATAAATCAGCTTGAAGTACGCAGGAGCAATACCCCAAATAAAATAAGCGGCAAGAGCGAGTAATACGCCCTGCCGCGTTTGTTTGGTATCCATTGGAAAAACTCATTTTTAATTGTTAACGGCAGCTTACCTGCTCAGATTGCTGACAAAGTGCGCTTTGCCCATGCTGGATGCGGTGTTAACGCCTTATCTGGCCTACAAAATCATGCAAATTCAATATATTGCATTTCTCTGGTAGGCCTGATAAGCGTAGCGCATCAGGCAATTTGCGTTTGTTATCAGTCTCAGCAGTTTACCTGCTTTTAGATTTTCAACCCACCATATAGGTGGCGGTAGCACTGGCAATATAAAGTTGTTCTTCATTGTGCAGTTCAACGCGGGCGACGGCGACTTTATTACCCGCACGTAACAGGCTGCTGGTGGCTGTAAAACGCTCGCCTCTGCCTGGGCGCAGATAATCGACGCGAAGATCAATGGTTCCCATCCGCGATAACCGCTGGCGCAGTTCATCTTCACTGATGGTTTCGTGGCGGGTTAAGGTACTACCTACACATACCAGGCCAGCGGCGACATCCAGCGCCGACGCAATCACCCCGCCGTGCAAAATGCTTTGTGCCCAGTTACCAACCATCATTGGCTGATTGTTAAAGGCCAGTTGCGCAAATTCTTTCTCGTAACGCTCCAGTTCCATCCCCAATGCCCGATTAAACGGCATGTGATAAACAAACATCTCACCCACTAATTTCAGGGCTTTTTCGGCAGTCAGTACGGCAGACATATCATCCTTACACTTCAGTGGTTAATGAAATGTTGATTTTATGCTTCTTTGTTGTTGGTTTCTACTTTAGGAAGGGATAACTAACGGCAATTGAGTTAAGTATGTAAAATAGCCCGCAGAAAAAATATTCATCTAATCAATAATTCGTTACGGAGAACACGATCGATGCGGACTCTACTGGGCTGCTTGTTGCCGGTGTGTATGCTGCCGATAGTGGCAAATGCGCAAGAGGCAACGGTGAAAGATGTGCATGATGCGCCTGCAGTACGTGGCAGCATTATCGCCAATATGTTGCAGGAGCATGATAATCCTTTCACCCTTTATCCTTATGACACCAACTACATCATCTATACCCAGACCAGCGATCTGAATAAAGAAGCGATTGCCAGTTACGACTGGGCAGAAAACGCGCGTAAGGATGAAGTGAAATTCCAGTTGAGTCTGGCGTTTCCGCTGTGGCGGGGGATTTTGGGGCCAAACTCTGTACTGGGCGCTTCCTACACCCAGAAATCCTGGTGGCAGCTTTCTAATAGCGAAGAGTCATCGCCGTTTCGTGAAACCAACTATGAACCGCAATTGTTCCTCGGTTTTGCTACCGATTACCGTTTTGCAGGCTGGACACTGCGCGATGTGGAGATGGGCTACAACCATGACTCGAACGGGCGTTCTGACCCGACGTCCCGTAGCTGGAACCGCCTTTATACCCGCCTGATGGCAGAAAACGGTAACTGGCTGGTAGAAGTGAAGCCGTGGTATGTGGTGGGTAATACGGACGATAACCCGGATATCACCAAATATATGGGTTACTACCAGCTTAAAATCGGCTATCACCTCGGTGATGCGGTATTGAGCGCGAAAGGGCAGTATAACTGGAACACCGGTTACGGCGGCGCAGAGTTAGGCTTAAGTTACCCAATCACCAAACATGTGCGTCTTTATACTCAGGTCTACAGCGGTTACGGCGAATCACTTATCGACTATAACTTTAACCAGACCCGCGTCGGTGTGGGGGTTATGCTAAACGACCTGTTCTAATGCGAGTTGAGCGGCAGGCAAAACTGGAATCTTACTTCCAACGTTATCCATCCTGGCGCTAAAAGCATTGCAGTTTCTCGCTCAGGCGCTGAAAATAGCGCCTGTTTTTATTTCAGGCAATCGGGGTGAATGTGGCGCAGGCGGAAGTGTTGAATCTGGAGTCCGGAGCTAAACAGGTTTTACAAGAAACCTTTGGCTACCAACAGTTTCGCCCAGGCCAGGAAGAAATTATCGACACCGTACTTTCCGGTCGCGATTGCCTCGTCGTTATGCCAACCGGCGGCGGCAAATCTCTGTGTTATCAAATTCCTGCGTTGTTATTGAACGGCCTGACCGTTGTTGTTTCACCACTGATTTCGTTGATGAAAGACCAGGTGGATCAACTGCAAGCCAACGGTGTGGCGGCGGCGTGCCTTAACTCAACGCAAACCCGCGAGCAGCAGCTTGAAGTGATGACTGGCTGCCGTACCGGGCAAATTCGCCTGCTGTATATCGCACCAGAACGCCTGATGCTGGATAACTTCCTTGAGCATCTGGCGCACTGGAATCCTGTCTTATTAGCCGTTGATGAAGCGCACTGTATTTCCCAATGGGGACACGATTTCCGCCCGGAATATGCCGCGCTTGGTCAACTGCGCCAGCGTTTCCCGATGCTGCCATTTATGGCGCTGACAGCCACCGCCGACGACACCACGCGACAAGATATTGTGCGCCTGCTCGGGTTGAACGATCCGCTGATTCAAATCAGCAGTTTTGACCGCCCGAATATTCGCTACATGTTGATGGAGAAGTTCAAACCACTCGATCAACTGATGCGTTACGTGCAGGAACAGCGGGGTAAGTCCGGCATTATTTACTGTAACAGTCGGGCGAAAGTGGAAGACACCGCCGCGCGTCTGCAAAGCAAGGGGATTAGCGCAGCAGCGTATCACGCCGGACTGGAAAACGATGTCCGCGCCGATGTGCAGGAGAAATTCCAGCGCGATGATCTGCAAATTGTCGTGGCGACCGTGGCGTTTGGCATGGGCATCAACAAGCCTAACGTTCGCTTCGTGGTGCATTTTGATATTCCGCGCAACATTGAATCCTATTATCAGGAAACCGGTCGCGCCGGGCGTGATGGCCTGCCAGCGGAAGCGATGCTGTTTTACGATCCGGCCGATATGGCGTGGCTGCGTCGTTGTCTGGAAGAAAAGCCACAAGGGCAGTTGCAGGATATCGAGCGCCATAAACTCAATGCGATGGGCGCATTTGCCGAAGCGCAAACCTGTCGCCGTCTGGTGTTGCTGAACTATTTTGGCGAAGGTCGTCAGGAGCCGTGCGGTAACTGCGATATCTGCCTCGATCCGCCGAAACAATACGACGGTTCAACCGATGCGCAGATTGCGCTTTCCACCATTGGCCGGGTGAATCAGCGTTTTGGTATGGGCTATGTGGTGGAAGTGATTCGCGGTGCCAATAACCAGCGTATCCGCGACTACGGTCACGACAAACTGAAAGTCTATGGCATGGGGCGTGAGAAAAGCCATGAGCACTGGGTGAGCGTAATTCGCCAACTGATTCACCTCGGTCTGGTGACACAAAACATCGCCCAGCATTCTGCCCTACAACTGACAGAAGCCGCGCGCCCGGTGCTGCGTGGCGAATCCCCTCTGCAACTCGCCGTGCCGCGTATTGTGGCGCTTAAACCGAAGGTGATGCAGAAATCATTCGGCGGCAATTATGACCGCAAGCTGTTCGCTAAATTACGCAAACTGCGGAAGTCTATTGCTGATGAAAGCAATGTTCCGCCATATGTCGTGTTTAACGATGCAACGCTGATTGAGATGGCAGAGCAGATGCCGATCACCGCCAGCGAAATGTTGAGCGTTAACGGTGTCGGGATGCGTAAGCTGGAACGCTTTGGCAAACCGTTTATGACGCTGATCCGCGCGCATGTCGACGGCGACGACGAAGAGTAGTCATCGGCATAAAAAAGTGCCAGGATGAATATTCCGTAAACGTTTTCCCCACGAGTCAAATGTATGTTGATGTTATTCCTCACCGTTGCCATGGTGCATATTGTGGCGCTTATGAGTCCCGGTCCCGATTTCTTTTTTGTCTCTCAGACAGCCGTTAGTCGTTCCCGTAAAGAAGCGATGATGGGCGTGTTGGGTATTACCTGTGGTGTAATGGTTTGGGCAGGGATCGCGCTGCTTGGCTTGCATCTGATTATCGAAAAAATGGCCTGGCTGCATACGCTGATTATGGTTGGCGGTGGGCTGTATCTCTGCTGGATGGGTTACCAGATGCTGCGCGGCGCACTGAAAAAAGAGACGGTTTCCGCGCCTGCACCACAGGTGGAACTGGCGAAAAGTGGACGCAGTTTCCTGAAAGGTTTGCTGACGAATCTCGCCAATCCTAAAGCGATTATCTACTTTGGTTCGGTGTTCTCGCTGTTTGTCGGTGATAACGTCGGCACCACCGCTCGTTGGGGCATTTTCGCGCTGATCATTATCGAAACGCTGGCGTGGTTTACCGTCGTTGCCAGCCTGTTTGCTTTGCCGAAGATGCGCCGTGGTTATCAGCGCCTGTCGAAGTGGATCGATGGTTTTGCCGGAGCGTTATTTGCCGGATTTGGCATACATTTGATTATTTCGCGTTGATACCTGACGCGTCATCAGAGTAAGTCGGATAAGGCGTTTCGCCGTATCCGACATGATTTTCAGGCATGTCTGGCCGATGCCAACAGTGCTCCCACCAGCATAAACAACGAGCCGAAAATCTTATTCAACGCCTTCATTTGTTTTGGCCCTTTAATCCAGAGTGCAATCCGTTGGGCGAGGGTGGCGTAACCGATCATCACAATAATATCGACCACAATGGTGGTGACGCCGAGCACGATATACTGCATCAGTTGTGGCTGCTGGGGCATGATGAATTGTGGAAATAGCGCCGCCAGAAACACAATACTTTTGGGATTAGTAAGATTCACAAACACGGCTCGCTGAAACAGATGACGGCGAGATTGGGTTGGGGACAGCGACTTGAGGTCGATAGCTCCGGCGGCGCGCCATTGCTGAATTCCCAGCCAAATCAGGTAGGCGGCACCTGCCCATTTTAATATTTCAAAAGCAATAACCGAGCGTGAAAATAGCGTACCCAAACCCACACCAACCAATACAATATGAATCGCCAGTCCGGTTTGCAGTCCAGCGATAGACGCTAACGCACCGCGATAACCGTGGTTAAGTGAGGTCGTCATGGTGTTGATTGCGCCAGAGCCTGGCGAGAGGCTTAAAATGATCGATGTCAGCAAGTAGGCGAACCACCATTCAAAGGTCATGGGAATCTCCCGGATAGTCTATTTTTGTGCCACAATACGCTACTGTCGCGGCGTTGTGTCAGACACGCTTAAAAAAACGATTTTACGTGGTTTAAGAGGCAGATTACCCGATGTTTCAGCAGCAAAAAGACTGGGAAACAAGAGAAAAAGCGTTTGCTGCTTTTACGATGGGGCCACTGACTGACTTCTGGCGTCAGCGGGACGAGGCAGAGTTTATTGGCGTGGATGATATTCCGGTGCGCTATGTCCGTTTTTGCGCTCCGCAACATGACCGGGTAGTCGTCGTTTGTCCGGGGCGCATTGAGAGCTATGTAAAGTATGCCGAACTAGCCTATGACCTGTTCCATCTGGGGTTTGATGTGTTAATCATCGACCATCGAGGGCAGGGACGCTCCGGTCGTCTGTTAGCCGATCCGCATCTCGGACACGTGAACCAGTTTAATGATTATGTCGATGACCTGGCGGCATTCTGGCAACAAGAGATCCAGCCAGGCCCGTGGCGTAAACGCTATATACTGGCACATTCGATGGGCGGCGCGATCTCCACATTATTTCTGCAACGCCATCCAGGTGTATGTGACGCCATTGCGCTAACTGCACCAATGTTCGGTATTGTGATTCGTATGCCGTCATTTATGGCGCGGAAAATCCTTAACTGGGCTGAAGCGCACCCACGTTTTCGTGATGGCTATGCAATAGGCACCGGTCGCTGGCGCGCGCTGCCGTTTGCCATCAATGTACTGACCCACAGCAGACAGCGATATCGACGTAATTTACGCTTCTATGCTGATGATCCAACGATTCGCGTCGGTGGGCCGACCTACCATTGGGTACGCGAAAGTATTCTGGCTGGCGAACAGGTGTTAGCCGGTGCGGGTGATGACGCCACACCAACGCTTCTCTTGCAGGCCGAAGAAGAACGTGTGGTAGATAACCGTATGCACGACCGTTTTTGTGAACTCCGCGCCGCAGCGGGTCATCCTGTAGAAGGGGGGCGACCGCTGGTAATTAAAGGTGCGTACCACGAGATCCTTTTTGAAAAGGACGCAATGCGCTCAGTCGCGCTCCACGCCATCGTCGAATTTTTCGACCGGCATAACACATCCAGCGGAAGTCGCTCGTTATAGAGGTTTAAATTTCTTATGTATCAGGTTGTTGCGTCTGATTTAGATGGTACGTTACTTTCCCCCGACCATACGTTGTCCCCTTACGCCAAAGAAACGCTGAAATTGCTCACTGCGCGCGGTATCAACTTTGTGTTTGCGACCGGTCGCCACCACGTCGATGTGGGGCAAATTCGCGATAATCTGGAGATTAAGTCGTACATGATCACCTCCAATGGCGCGCGCGTTCACGACCTCGATGGCAATCTGATTTTTGCTCATAACCTGGATCATGACATTGCCAGCGATCTGTTTGGCGTGGTCAACGACAACCCGGACATCATTACTAACGTTTATCGTGATGATGAATGGTTTATGAACCGCCACCGCCCGGAAGAGATGCGCTTTTTTAAAGAAGCGGTATTCAAATATGCTCTGTATGAGCCGGGATTGCTGGAGCCGGAAGGCGTCAGCAAAGTATTCTTCACCTGCGATTCTCATGAAAAATTGTTACCACTTGAGCAAGCAATCAATGCTCGCTGGGGCGATCGCGTCAACGTCAGCTTCTCTACCTTAACCTGTCTGGAAGTGATGGCTGGCGGTGTTTCTAAAGGCCATGCGCTGGAAGCGGTGGCGAAGAAACTGGGTTACAGTCTGAAGGATTGCATTGCCTTTGGCGACGGGATGAACGACGCCGAAATGCTGTCGATGGCGGGGAAAGGTTGCATTATGGGCAGCGCGCACCAGCGTCTGAAAGATCTGCATCCGGAACTGGAAGTCATTGGGACTAATGCCGAAGACGCGGTGCCGCATTATCTGCGTAAGCTCTATTTATCGTAATCGTTCTTTATTTGTTCAGTTGTCAACCTGATACTTCGCTACAATGGATACTCGTTAATCAAAGAGTTTTCCATTGTGGCGCTACTAATCATCACCACTATTCTGTGGGCCTTCTCCTTTAGCTTTTACGGCGAGTACCTTGCGGGGCACGTCGACAGCTATTTTTCGGTGCTGGTACGCGTTGGCCTGGCGGCGCTCGTTTTCCTGCCGTTCCTGCGTACCCGAGGCAATAGCCTGAAAACCATTGGCCTGTATATGCTGGTGGGCGCGATGCAGCTTGGCATTATGTATATGCTTAGTTTCCGTGCCTATCTTTACCTGACTGTCTCTGAACTGCTGTTATTTACCGTCCTGACGCCGCTCTACATCACGCTGATTTATGACATCATGAGTAAGCGCCGTCTGCGCTGGGGCTACGCTTTTAGCGCCTTGCTGGCAGTTATTGGTGCCGGGATTATTCGTTACGATCAGGTCACTGACCATTTCTGGACTGGCCTGCTGCTGGTGCAACTCTCCAATATCACTTTCGCGATTGGTATGGTGGGCTATAAACGCCTGATGGAAACCCGCCCGATGCCGCAGCATAACGCCTTTGCGTGGTTCTATCTCGGCGCGTTCCTGGTGGCGGTGATTGCATGGTTCTTGCTGGGCAATACGCAGAAAATGCCGGAAACTACGCTGCAATGGAGCATTCTGGTGTTTCTTGGCGTGGTGGCCTCCGGGATTGGTTACTTTATGTGGAACTACGGCGCGACTCAGGTGGACGCCGGAACGCTGGGTATTATGAATAATATGCATGTTCCGGCAGGGCTGCTGGTTAACCTGGCAATCTGGCACCAACAGCCGCACTGGCCAACGTTTATTACAGGCGCGCTGGTGATCCTGGCCTCACTGTGGGTGCATCGTAAGTGGGTCGCTCCGCGCTCTTCACAAACGGCAGATGATCGCAGGCGTGATTGCGCGTTGAGCGAATAAACGCTTCCGTAACCGGCTGACGCTGCTCGCCATCGCGAACGGCGGCGTACAGTCGGCTCCACAATCCTTCGCCAAGGGTTTTAGTCACTACCAAACCCTGGCGTTCAAAGCTCTCCACCACCCAATGCGGCAGGGCGGCAATACCCATCCGCGCGGCAACCATCTGAATCAACAATAAGGTGTTATCGACGCTTTTCAGTGACGGACTGACGCCTGCGGGCTGAAGAAAATGCCGCCAGACATCCAGTCGGCTACGCTGCACCGGATAAATTAACAGCGTCTCGCTGGCGAGATCTTCCGGCGTGATCCGCGTTTTCGCAGCCAGTGGATGGTCAGGTGCTAACACCAGACGCACTTCATAATCGAACATTGGCGAGTAATGCAGGCCACTGCGCGGCAGAATATCGGATGTCATCACCAGATCCAGCTCGCCCTGTTGCAACGCGGGCTGCGGGTCAAAGGTTACGCCCGATTTAAAATCCGTCTCGACCTGCGGCCAGTTCTTATGAAAGTTTTCTAACGCGGGCGTCAGCCACTGAATACAGCTATGACATTCGATGGCGATACGCAGGCGAGTCTGCTGCGGTTCATTGCAGGCTTGCAGTGCCTGACTGATTTGCGGCAGTACCTGGTTTGCCAGTTGTAACAGGATTTCTCCCTGCGGCGTAAAGCGTAGCGGCTGGCTTTTACGCACAAATAGCCGGAAGCCAAGACGTTGTTCCAGATCGCTAAACTGGTGAGACAGGGCGGATTGCGTCTGATGCAACGTCGCCGCAGCGGCTGCGAGCGAGCCGCAGTTCCGCAACGCTTGTAGCGTTTTCAGGTGTTTTACTTCGATCATGAAAGTCCTTCACTTCGGCATGAATAATTTGCGCTTGAGGAATATACAGTAACCGCCAATTATGGATGTGTAAACATCTGGACGTCTAAATACTAAAAATTCCATAAGGGGCATATAATGACAATTCTTAATCACACCCTCGGTTTTCCTCGCGTTGGCCTGCGTCGCGAGCTGAAAAAAGCACAAGAAAGTTATTGGGCGGGGAACTCCACGCGTGAAGAATTACTGGCGGTGGGGCGTGAATTGCGTGCCCGTCACTGGGATCAACAAAAGCAGGCCGGTATCGACTTGCTGCCGGTGGGCGACTTTGCCTGGTACGATCATGTTCTGACCACCAGCCTGTTGCTGGGTAACGTTCCGGCGCGTCATCAGAACAAAGATGGTTCTGTAGATATCGACACCCTTTTCCGTATTGGTCGTGGACGTGCGCCAACTGGCGAACCTGCGGCGGCGGCGGAAATGACCAAATGGTTTAACACCAACTATCACTACATGGTGCCGGAGTTCGTTAAAGGGCAGCAATTCAAACTGACCTGGACGCAGTTGCTGGATGAAGTGGATGAGGCGCAGGCGCTGGGTCACAAGGTGAAACCTGTGCTACTGGGACCGGTCACCTACCTGTGGCTGGGTAAAGTGAAAGGTGAACAGTTTGATCGCCTGAGTCTGCTGAATGACATTCTGCCGGTTTATCAGCAAGTTCTGGCGGAACTGGCAAAACGTGGCATTGAGTGGGTACAGATCGACGAACCGGCGCTGGTACTGGAACTGCCGCAGGCGTGGCTGGACGCGTATAAACCTGCTTACGATGCACTGCAGGGGCAGGTGAAACTGCTGTTGACCACCTATTTTGAAGGCGTAACACCGAACCTCGACACGATTACTGCGCTGCCTGTTCAGGGTCTGCATGTCGACCTCGTACATGGCAAAGATGATGTAGCAGAACTACACAAGCGCCTGCCTTCTGACTGGCTGCTGTCTGCCGGACTGGTCAATGGTCGTAACGTCTGGCGCGCCGATCTCACCGAGAAATATGCGCAAATTAAGGACATTGTCGGTAAACGTGATTTATGGGTGGCATCTTCCTGCTCACTGCTTCATAGCCCTATCGACCTGAGCGTGGAAACGCGCCTTGATGCAGAAGTGAAAAGCTGGTTTGCCTTCGCCCTGCAAAAATGTCATGAACTGGCACTGCTACGCGATGCGTTGAACAGTGGTGACACGGCAGCTCTGGCAGAGTGGAGCGCACCGATTCAGGCGCGCCGTCACTCAACCCGCGTACATAATCCGGCGGTAGAAAAACGTCTGGCAGCCATTACCGCCCAGGACAGTCAGCGTGCGAATGTCTATGAAGTGCGTGCTGAAGCCCAGCGTGCGCGTTTTAAACTGCCCGCATGGCCGACCACCACGATTGGTTCCTTCCCGCAAACCACGGAAATTCGTACCCTGCGTCTGGATTTCAAAAAGGGCAATCTTGACGCCAACAACTACCGCACGGGTATTGCGGAACATATCAAGCAGGCCATTGTTGAGCAGGAACGTTTGGGATTGGATGTGCTGGTGCACGGCGAAGCTGAACGTAACGACATGGTGGAATACTTTGGCGAGCATCTCGACGGTTTTGTCTTCACACAAAACGGTTGGGTACAGAGCTACGGTTCCCGCTGCGTTAAGCCGCCGATTGTCATTGGTGACGTTAGCCGTCCGGCGCCGATTACCGTTGAGTGGGCAAAGTATGCGCAATCGCTGACTGACAAACCGGTGAAAGGGATGCTGACGGGGCCGGTGACGATTCTCTGCTGGTCGTTCCCGCGTGAAGATGTCAGCCGTGAAACCATCGCTAAACAGATCGCTTTGGCGCTGCGTGATGAAGTGGCGGATCTGGAAGCCGCTGGAATTGGCATCATCCAGATTGACGAACCGGCACTGCGCGAAGGTTTACCGCTGCGTCGCAGCGACTGGGATGCCTATCTCCAGTGGGGCGTAGAGGCCTTCCGTATCAACGCCGCCGTGGCGAAGGATGAAACGCAAATTCACACCCACATGTGTTATTGCGAGTTCAACGACATCATGGATTCGATTGCGGCGCTGGACGCAGACGTCATTACCATTGAAACTTCGCGTTCCGACATGGAGTTGCTGGAGTCGTTTGAAGAGTTTGATTATCCGAATGAAATCGGTCCTGGCGTCTATGACATTCACTCGCCAAACGTACCGAGCGTGGAATGGATTGAATCCCTGCTGAAGAAAGCGGCACAACGTATTCCGGCAGAGCGCCTGTGGGTCAACCCGGACTGCGGCCTGAAAACGCGTGGTTGGCCAGAAACCCGCGCGGCACTGGCGAACATGGTGCAGGCGGCGCAGAATTTGCGTCGGGGGTGATGAGTATTAACGAGTAAATTGCAGTACGATGATGGCTTCCAGCACTGGAAGCCATTTTGCTATATGTGCCTGGTATTAAGTGGATCTTCAGGAGCAGAAAATTAATTGCGGATTTCTTAAATACTCAATGCACCACTGACAGGCTTTGCCCATACCATCGGAACGAGCGGCAAGAAATAACTTGGTGGCGTGTTTATGTTCGCGCATCGGCTTTTTCAGTAATTTACCGCTATTTAATAACGGCAATGCCAGATGATGTGGAATATAACCAATACCGACGTTTTGTTCTATTAAGGCGATTGCCGTAGTGAAGTCAGGAACAAAAATGGGTTTTTGTCCTTCCAGTAGCCAGGCTTGCATCGGGGGGAAATTAACGGAGGTATCGCGGATACAAACCGCCGGATAATGACGCAATTCACTGTTTTCTAATGGATGCCGCTTCGTCGCCAGTGGGTGGAGTGGGCTGACGACAAAATCCCATTCCATTTGTCCGACCGGTTCGCTAATGATGCCTTCACTGCTTGGCACTGCATGAGGAGCACCGTAGACCAGATCGGCACGCTTACTGTACAGCGCATCCCAGCAGCCGTTGTATACCTCAAGATCTACTGTCAGTGTTGTTGATGTGAATTGCCGTTCAAAATCTCGAATGAATGCCACCAGCAAATCACCAGGAATAATATTGTTCACCGCAATTGTCAGTTCACGTTCAATACCATCGTGAATCAGCACTGTGTTGCGCTTTAATGCTTCCAGGTCGCCCAGAATAGTTTTGCTATGTTCGATGAAGTAACTCCCGGCCGGAGATAATTCAATATAGCGTCCCTTACGAATGAACAGTTCAACGCCCAGACTCTCTTCCGCTTTCTTAATGGTGTAGCTGATGGCGGAAGGAACTTTATTTAACTGCTCGGCTGCGGTGGTAATGCTCTGGTGTCTGGCGACCAGATGAATAACACGAAGCGTTTCGTCTGAGATGAACATAAGGCTCCCTGGTCAGTGGTAAAGTGGCTGAATCACTCCAGATTCAGCCGTAATCATTGCTTGAGTATACCCAGGAATTAGCGGTGTTGACTTACCCGACTGAGAATCGCATACGCGATGCATGCCACCAGAATAGAGTCCACCGAAGGGATCGTCGTCAGGGTGAATAAGCCTTTTACCGTCATAAAGCCAACCGCAGCGCCTATGATCCAGGCTGCGAATGTCAGCACTTTAATCTGTGACTCCTGGGCTAATACTGACTCTTGATAGCCATTACGGCGATAAAGGAAAAAGTCAGCGATATAAATTCCGGCAACGGGTGGCGTGGCGATACCGAGGAACAGCAGAAACGGAATAAACCACGCCATAATATCCAGACTGCCTACGATGGCGGAAAGGATACCCAGCGCCACGGTAATCTGCCATTTTGGAAAGCGGGTAAGCAGCGTGGAAACCACCAGCGTGCCCTGGAACATATTGCCCGCGTTACCGGTGACGCAGGCGAAAATCAATAACAGCGCCGCGGGCAGAACCGCACCGAATACCGCCATTGCACCCAGTAAAGATCCCTGACCGCTAATGGCGCTCGGCGTTGCACCCGCCCAGTAGAGCAGAGGGTAGGCAACCAGAAACGTCACGCCTGCGGCAATCAGCGCATGTTTGCGGTTATGCACAAAGCTACCGAAATCAGGCAGTGTGGCAACCAGTACAATAATCGTACCAACAACGGTGGAAACGGCGACACCCGTATTCATCTCCACTATCGCTGCTGGTGCTACTACTTCGGTATGGGTTGCCACATAGAGGATGTAACACAGCACCAGCGCGATAACCGGCACGGCAATCTGGGCAATTTTTCCCAGAACGGCAAAACCAAATGCCGTAGAGGCGACAAAAATGACACAACCAAGCGCCACTAACAGTGCCAGTGGAACTTCCAGCCCATGCTGGGCCAGTAAGTCATGTACCGAATGACCAAACATATTGGCGGTAACGGCAATCCAGCCGAACAGACTTATCGCCATCAAAATGTTAATGGCAATGGCCCCTTTTTCGCCAAACGAATATTTCACAATGCCATACGTTGGCAGGCGGGCTTTTTCTCCAACGCTAATGGTGATGGTAGAAAGTAAGGTCAGAATGACGCCGCCTAACAATACGACGCTAATTAAACTGCCGCTGGAAAGTTGATTGCCGAGGCTTGAGGATGACAACAGCACAGGTGTGACGGCAATACCCAGCAAAATCATGGCAATACGCAATCCTGATGCCGTATTCAGATTCTCTTCTTTTTTACGCATAGTATGTTCCCTTTATAAATGCGCGTTACACAGTATGAAAATGCCCGGTGTATTTGCGCCAGCTACCCAGTTCTGTAATTTCCCGTTGGCCTTCCGTCAGCCAGTTTTCTGCCAGTACGCCCAGCACTTCGCTACCATCGGCAAGTTTGATTTTGCCAATTGCCAGTCCGGCAGGTTCGCTCATTAATAGAGCGGCAAAACTGGCCAGTGGCAGTTGCCAAATTTCTACGTCGACGTGTGTTCCCCCTTCATTCACGCGAATCATTCCCGGATGGCGATCGTCAATACTCCACAACCGGTAATGGGCGTCAGTTCGGTCTTCACGGACAAAAATGCCGCCCGCTTTTTGCATATTTGGGTTGAGTTCCAGGCCGCGCATCAGCGTTCCGTTAACGGCTAAAAGTGTTGTAGTCATTGAGTTCTCCAGAGAATTAAAGGGTTATCCATGTGCCGCTCTGATGCGAAAGGGCTGCTTTTATGGTTTGCGGTGAAGTAATCAGGCCGCTGGCCTGTTTGCCTTGTTGCAGGCTGGTATTGATGAAATCAACAATGGCTTCCACTTTTGGTTGCATACTGCCGATACCAAATTGACCTTCCCGCAACAGCGTTTGTGCTTCGGCAACGCTGATAGCATCGAGCCACTGTTGTTGTGGTGTACCAAAGTTAATCGCCACTTTTTCTACACCGGTGGGGATCACCAGTAGATCCGCGGCCAACTGACTGGCGAGCAGCGCGGAGGCCAGATCTTTATCGATCACAGCTTCCACACCTTTCAGTTGTTGCCCGTCTCGCACCACCGGAATACCACCACCGCCGCAGGCAATGACCAGATATCCCTGGCGCACCAGATGAGCGATGGTGCCATGTTCAATAATTTCCAGTGGCGCAGGAGAGGGAACCGTACGCCGCCATCCGCGCCCGGCATCCTCCATCAGAGTCCAGCCGAGTTGTTGTTGGCGTTGTTGAGCCGTTACTTCATCGAGAAATGCGCCAATCGGTTTACTGGGGCTGGTGAAAGCATCGTCATGTGGGTTGACTCGCGTTTGTGTCACCAGCGCAATTACCGGTTTGTTTATGCCACGGCGAGCCAGTTCGTTATGCAGTGCCTTCTGGAACATGTAGCCAATAGCACCTTGTGTATCACCCACGGCGTAATCAAGCGGAACCGGAGAAACTTCGTTACTGGCAAGTTCTGAGCGGCGCAGAATAAAGCCCACCTGCGGCCCATTACCGTGGGTTAGCACCAGATCCCATCCGGCTTCAACCATATCAACGATATGCTGCACGCTTTCCATCACTGCAACATATTGATCGGGGATACTATTGTGCTGATCGTCTTGGATGAGCGCATTGCCGCCAACCGCGACAACAGCCAGAGGCTTAACCATGATGATTCTCCTTTGCGACGATCTCAGCCAGTGCACGTACAGCGGCGACAAAACAGGCCATTGGCGCAGTGGTGATCCCGGCACCAATTTGCCCGACCCCCGCTTGTTTGTGGGCGATACCCGTATTGATGACCGGTAAAATGCCGCGGTCGGTCACTTTACGCGCATCAATCCCTGCTGCGGTGGGGGCAAAATTGAGAGCCGGAAGTGTAAATGCGGGATTGCCGCCGAGGGTGATTGCCTGCATCCGGCGGCTGTTATTGGTGGCATCGGCAGGGGTGCCTCCCACAAATTTGACGATCGCCGGAGATGACGCCATCGCGAAGCCACCCACACCTGCGGTTTCGGTAATTGCGCTATCGCCCAGGTCAGCAGCGGCGTCGTCAACGCCAAATCCGGGGAAGAACAGACCTTCAACTGCATTGGCGGGAGCCTGGAACCAGCGATCGCCAGTACCGGAAAGCCGAATACCAAAATTCACCCCGTTACGCGCCATTACCGTAACTATTGAACTGAACGGTACATTGGCGGCGGCATCCATCATCGCTTTGCAGGCAGCCATCGACAGATTAAGGAAGAAGTGATCGTTACTGGTGATAAATGCCACGGCGCGCTGGATATGTTCTTGTGGAAGAGAGCTGGCCAGCAATGCCGGAAGAAGACGCTTAATCAGCAAACCGGTAGCAGCGGCATTGCGATTATGAACTTCATCCCCCATATGCAGCGCCTGCGCCATTAATGGCTTGAGTTCCAGCTCGCCGTGTTGTGCGATTGCTGCTTTCATTGCCGGAGCCAGCTCATCGCGCATCCAGGCCAGACGATTGAGAACTTCGTCGTTATTGGCACCAAAACGGAGAACCTTACCCAGACCTTCATTGAAATTGCTAAAAGTACGGTGGCCGTTGGTTTTGTTTTCTACCACCCATAACGGCATTGACGGGCTGATGATGCCTGCCATTGGGCCAACCGCGTGATAATGATGACAAGGGGCAAGGTCGATATCGCCTGCGGTTATCTGGTTTTCTGCATCTTGCTGGTTGGTGGCCCAACCTTCGTACAGCATGGCACCAATAATCGCTCCTTTTACCGGACCACACATCTCTTCCCAGGCAATCGGCGGACCAGAGTGCAAAATACGTTTTTGTTCAGCCATTGCTGGAATGGCCTCTTTAGCGAGCATGACATCCACCAGCACAGGTTGTGCTTCGAGATAACGTGTCATGGCGATTTGGTTGGCATTTTCTACCAGTGGATGACGTAGCAACGATGCCAGATCCAATCCAGCGTCAATATCGCCTTGTGCTGGTGGCTGCCAGTTGAGGGCAATTGCGCTTCCCCCGGCGTGTTGAATATTGTCAGCAAAACTGTGTAGTCCCGCGTTCACGACCTTCAAAGGCTGATTAAATAAGGTGTTCATGCGTTTAGCCCCTTTTTCTGCAACTGAGTCTGCGCAACGGTGCTGGCCCATAGCGCCGCCTGTGCATTACTGCCGGCGATGATGACGCCTGCGTTTTGCAGCGCACTTATCTGTTGGCTGCGTACTTGTGGATCAGCTTCTGTTCCGCAAACGTGCGCAATCAGCAACGGTGCGTTATTCATGTTGATGTGTGAAAGTTGCTCCAGTAATTCGCTGGCAGGCATAGCGGAAGCGCCATAACCAAGTACCAGGTCGAATAACACGACGGCAGTGTGTGAGTCGTTGAGTTCGTTGAGCAGACGTTGATTGCGCAGAGTCGGGTCGATCATTGGATGCGGTTTGCCACGGGTGAAATCATCGTCGCCCATATCGATCAGCGTGTGTTCTTCGCTTTGCCAGATATTTGCCAGTGTGCGATTACCCGCAACTGGCGTATTGGAGGCTGCGCTGAATCCCTTTTGTTGGCAGATAAGTTGCGCTTCGTAACAGAAGGTTCCTCCGGCGAAAACTCCGCGTATCGCCTGGCGATGGGCTGACAGATGTTGGCTGGCGTGTTCTAACATTGCGAGGTCGGCAGAGGAAACCTCTGTCTCAACAGCCGGAAGAGGCTGAGCATTTAGCAACGCCACGGCGATATCCGCAGCGCTGGCCAGCGTGGTGGCAGCGGTGATATTGGGGCGTGCCAGATCGTGCGGATTTGCACCGAGGAAATTCACTACCACGGGTTTTCCACAAGCCTCGGCACGCTCCAGAATATTTTGGGCAACGATGGGTGACGGCGGTTTTGAAATCAGCACAATCACGCGCGTTTCATCATCTTGCGCCAGTGCATCTAAAGCAAAGAGCATCGATATTCCACCAATCTCTTCACGGAGATCATGCCCACCTGTTCCCAGAGCCTGAGAAATGCCTGCTCCGAGCCGGTCGATTCGGCAAGTCACTTCCTGTAACCCGGTGCCGGATGCACCGATAACACCAATTGCTCCGCGTTTCACCACATTGGCGAAGCCTAACGGAATTCCGTTAACAATGGCGGTTCCACAGTCCGGCCCCATTACGATGCGCTGACGTTCCCGGGCTAGAGTTTTGATGGATTTTTCCTGCTCGATACTGACGTTATCGCTGAACATCATCACGTTCATTCCGAGGTTTAACGCTTTAATCGCTTCGGCGGCGGCGTAGTCTCCCGGTACAGAAATGAGAGCCAGGTTGGCTTCGGGTTCGGCTTCCAGTGCCATTTCCAGACTGACCTTTTCCGGTGTTTTAATGCCACTATCCGTTTCATCATCAGGCTTGCTGGTCAGACGTTGTTGGGCCAGCACCAGTGCTTCATTGCAAATCTCTTCTTCACCCATAACCGCGATCACTAAATCATTGGGGCTGGCGTTGATTTCGTCGCCCAGACCCGCATCGCGCAATTGTTCGAGATTATTGGGCGTTCCCATGACGACCGAGGCCTGTTGAATACCGGGCAACTTGCTGATTTGCGCGGAAATCTGCATCAGAGACACTGAGTCCTGATAAAGATTGCTGAAAACTTTATATTTAACTTTCATGCTGTTATGCCTGTTTCATTCCGCCCGATAGCAAAATTCGGGCAAAGCATCCCCGTGTAGCGCCATAAACGGGCTACGGGAGAAAAGGTTGAAATCAATTCATGGTGTTCAGGGTTCGAAAGCCATGCAGCATTCCTGCAAGGCAGTCCACTCCTGACGTTGCGCCAAATTGCATGACCCGTTCAGCATAAGATGCGATGGTCATTGCCGATGCGCCCCCAACCAGTTGTGCGAGTAACTGGCAAATCGGTTCTGAAAAATGTCCCTGAAGTGCACGCTCCAGATAATGACGACTAATATCCGTGGTGTTGTGTGCATGTTGGTTAATTGCCTGCTGCAACCGGTATTGATGATCGGCAAGTGGTGCAGGTAGTTGCCATAACCAGAGCGCCGCCAGATAGCCCAGCAAATAGTCATCACCATCGGGCGTTAAGCCTTTGCCAAAGCCGATCAGTTGTGGCACTTGGCGTTCCAGCGCATCTGGATGTTCCATAATCTCTAATCCCTCGTGCATGAGGCTATCCGGCAGGTGCAATGTGCTTTGAACGTTATGCTCCAGACAAAATAAAAGCCGTTGCGATGCCATTGTTGGGTAGTGCTGTAAAACCAAAGGGAACGCCTCAAGTGTCAACATTCCCCCCACAAATGGCGGCTGCCAGAGTGTTGTGTTATGAAGCACCACGTAAAAGCGAGGTGTTTGTAGCAAGCCAGGGGTTAACTGAACAGGATCTGAACGGGCGATCTCTCTTCGCCAGTCCCAACGCTCAGGCAGGATGACTCTGGCGGCATCAGGGAGATTCAGATACGTTTGCGCACACAGCAGGGTGATGAATGTTCCCGCTTCTGAAGACAGATTTACCGCATGCTTAAAAGCACTATGCAGACGTAAATTTTGCGTTTCATTCCGCGGAAAAAGATACCCCAACGACGATGCGCAAAGCGTAACCTGTACCATCGGTGTTAGCCTTCCAGACCTGCAATAATGGCTTTGGAATCAGTTACCCAACCGAAAATGGCACCTTGTGCTTTGATCATTTCCAGGGCGTATTTCTGGAATTCCGGGAAATAGGAGCCAACACAATCTTCCGGGATGATGCATTCATAGCCACGGTCATTTGCTTCGCGCACGGTGGTGGTTACGCAAACTTCGGTAGTCACACCACAAACAATCAGCGTCTTGATACCGTGGTTTTGCAAAATCAGATGTAAGTCGGTTTGATAAAAAGCGCCTTTGCCAGGTTTATCAATCACCGGTTCGCCTGCTACCGGGTACAGTTCAGGAATGATGTCATGACCTGCTTCACCTCTGACCAGAATGCGTCCCATCGGTCCTGGTTCACCAATAAAGGTTTTACCACCGCGTGTCAGTTTGGCTGGTGGGCAGTCGCTTAAGTCAGCGCGATGGCCTTCACGGGTATGAATAACCATAATTCCTTTCTGACGTGCGGCTGCCAGCACCTCTGTACATGGCGCGATAGCCGTGCGAACCAGCGAAACATCATTACCCAATGCCTCACCGAAGCCTCCTGCCTCGACAAAGTCACGCTGCATGTCGATCATGACCAGTGCAGTCGTACACGGATCAAAAGGTAATTCAAAGGGTTGGGCCTGAAAAATGGATTGCGTCATGGTAAATCTCCTGTCTGATGTTTAAACGATCCGGTTGTTCTGAGAGCGAGTATTCAGGAGAAAAGCGGTATAAAACAGGAAAAAAGTTTGCCGCACAGCAACGAAATTTTTGCATTCAGCAGGTGGTGTGATGACGAATGTGAAGGGGGTCAAATAGTGGCATACAGCAACAAATTTTTTGATGCTGTATGTTTTTGAGATTAAAAAAATCGTTGAAATTGTGTGAGCTTAATCATCAGATTTAGCGGCAATGGCGTTACTTTTTAACACCATACTGCGTAAACCATTCCAGCATTCGCTGCCAGCCGTCTTGCGCAGACTCGGCATGATAGCTCGGGCGATAATCGGCGTTGAATGCATGTCCGGCATCCGGGTAAACGATAATCTCCGCTTTCGTGTTCGCTGCCCGCAGCGCCTGGCGCATGGTTTCAACGCTCTCCTGCGGAATGCTGTTATCCTGACCGCCGTACAACCCGAGAACCGGGGCATTAAGGTCAGTCGCGATATCAACAGGCTGTTTCGGTGAATTTAATGTTTTGTCGCCCGTCAGTTTGCCATACCACGCCACCGCCGCTTTCAGTTGCGGGTTATGTGCGGCATACAGCCAGGCGATTCGCCCACCCCAGCAAAATCCAGTGATCATTAAGCGATGCACATCACCGCCATTGCGTGACGCCCAACTGGCGACGTGATCGAGATCGGCAAGCACCTGTGAGTCAGGTACTTTTGCTACCAGACCACTTAATAGCGTCGGGATGTCGGTGAAATCATTCGGATCGCCTTCGCGGAAGTAAAGCTCTGGTGCGATAGCCAGATACCCCTCCAGCGCCAGACGGCGACAAATGTCGCGGATATGTTCATGCACACCAAAAATTTCCTGCACTACAATGACCACAGGTAGTGGGCCATCGCTCTGCTTTGGACGAGCATGATAAGCAGGCATGTTATCCCCTTGTGAAGGGATAGAGGTGAACCCTGCCACAATCGTATCGTCCGGGGTATGAACAATTGTTGAGGCGAGGGGTGATGCAGCAGGTGCAAATCCGGATTGTTGTGTTGTTGTCATGGGATTCTCCGTACCCTTATGAAAATTTTGCGCAATGTTAACTATAGTCAGCGTGCAACAATTCACATTGCCTCAAATGGCTCATCTTTTAAGCAGCCTTACTGACTTAAGAGCAAATTATGTGATTTAAGTCACTTTTGATGAGTAAATGTATGCAACACATTTGCATCATAGTGATGATTATCACGAAAAAATGTTAATCCCTTCGGTAAAGTATCTTTTTGCTTCTTCTGACTAAACCGATTCACAGAGGAGTTGTATATGTCCAAGTCTGATGTTTTTCATCTCGGCCTCACTAAAAACGATTTACAAGGGGCTACGCTAGCCATCGTTCCTGGCGACCCGGATCGTGTGGAAAAGATCGCCGCGCTAATGGATAAGCCGGTTAAACTGGCATCTCACCGCGAATTCACCACCTGGCGTGCAGAGCTGGATGGTAAACCTGTTATCGTTTGTTCTACCGGTATCGGTGGTCCGTCGACTTCTATTGCCGTTGAAGAACTGGCACAGCTTGGCATTCGCACTTTCCTGCGTATCGGTACGACTGGCGCTATTCAGCCGCATATTAATGTTGGTGATGTACTGGTTACTACGGCGTCTGTTCGTCTGGATGGCGCGAGCCTGCATTTCGCACCGCTGGAATTCCCGGCAGTGGCTGATTTCGAATGTACTACCGCGCTGGTTGAAGCAGCGAAGTCTATTGGTGCAACCACTCACGTGGGTGTGACTGCCTCTTCTGACACTTTCTACCCGGGCCAGGAACGTTACGACACTTATTCTGGCCGTGTAGTCCGTCACTTTAAAGGCTCTATGGAAGAGTGGCAGGCGATGGGCGTAATGAACTATGAGATGGAATCTGCAACTCTGCTGACCATGTGTGCAAGCCAGGGCCTGCGTGCCGGTATGGTAGCTGGCGTTATTGTTAACCGCACCCAGCAAGAGATCCCGAATGCTGAGACGATGAAACAAACCGAAAGCCATGCGGTGAAAATCGTGGTGGAAGCGGCGCGTCGTCTGCTGTAATTCTCTTCTCCTGTCTGAAGGCCGATACGTTCGGCCTTTTGTATTTTTGCGTAGCGCCTCGCAGGAAATGCCTTTCCAACTGGACGTTTGTACAGCACAATTCTATTTTGTGCGGGTAAGTTGTTGCGTCAGGAGGCTTTGTGGATTTCTCAATCATTGTTTATGCCATTATTGCACTGGTCAGTGTGGCCATCGGCTGGCTGTTTGCCAGTTATCAACATGCACAGCAAAAAGCCGAGCAACTAGCCGAACGTGAAGAGATGGTTGCGGAGTTAAGTGCGGCAAAACAACAAATTACCCAAAGTGAGCACTGGCGTGAAGAGTGTGAACTACTCAATAACGAAGTGCGCAGCCTGCAAAGTATTAACACCTCGCTGGAGGCCGATCTGCGTGAAGTGACCACGCGGATGGAGGCCGCACAGCAACATGCTGACGATAAAATTCGCCAGATGATCAACAGCGAACAGCGTTTAAGCGAGCAGTTTGAAAACCTCGCTAACCGTATTTTTGAACACAGCAATCGCCGGGTTGATGAACAAAATCGCCAGAGTCTGAACAGCCTTTTGTCGCCGCTGCGTGAACAACTGGATGGTTTTCGCCGTCAGGTTCAGGACAGTTTTGGTAAAGAAGCACAAGAACGCCATACCCTGACCCACGAAATTCGCAATCTCCAACAACTCAACGCCCAAATGGCCCAGGAAGCAATCAACCTGACACGGGCGCTAAAAGGCGACAATAAAACCCAGGGTAACTGGGGCGAAGTGGTATTAACGCGAGTACTGGAGGCTTCCGGGTTGCGTGAGGGGTATGAATATGAAACCCAGGTCAGCATCGAGAATGACGCCCGCTCGCGGATGCAACCAGATGTCATCGTGCGCTTACCACAGGGGAAAGATGTGGTTATCGACGCCAAAATGACGCTGGTCGCGTATGAACGCTACTTCAATGCGGAAGACGACTACACCCGCGAAAGCGCATTGCAGGAACATATCGCGTCGGTGCGTAACCATATCCGCTTGTTGGGGCGTAAAGATTATCAGCAGCTTCCGGGGCTAAGAACCCTAGATTACGTGCTGATGTTTATCCCCGTCGAACCGGCATTCTTACTAGCGCTGGACAGGCAGCCGGAGCTAATCACCGAAGCGTTGAAAAACAATATTATGCTGGTTAGCCCCACCACGCTGCTGGTGGCGTTGCGTACTATCGCCAACCTGTGGCGTTATGAGCATCAAAGCCGTAACGCTCAGCAAATCGCTGATCGTGCCAGCAAGCTGTACGACAAAATGCGCCTGTTTGTTGATGATATGTCTGCGATTGGTCAAAGTCTGGATAAAGCGCAGGATAACTATCGCCAGGCGATGAAAAAACTTTCTTCAGGTCGCGGAAATGTGCTGGCGCAGGCAGAAGCGTTTCGTGGTTTAGGGGTAGAAATTAAACGCGAGATTAATCCGGATTTGGCCGATCAGGCGGTAAGCCAGGACGAAGAGTACCGATTGCGGTCGGTTCCGGAGCAGCCGAATGGTGAAGCTTATCAACGTGATGATGAATATAATCAGCAATCGCGTTAGCCCATTAGGGGTAGCTAAGCCGGGTAGAAATCTAGGGCAACGACGCCCAATCTGTTACACTTCTGGAACAATTTTTTGATGAGCAGGCATTGAGATGGTGGATAAGTCACAAGAAACGACGCACTTTGGTTTTCAGACCGTCGCGAAGGAACAAAAAGCGGACATGGTCGCCCACGTTTTCCATTCCGTGGCATCGAAATACGATGTCATGAACGATTTGATGTCCTTTGGTATTCATCGTTTGTGGAAGCGATTCACGATCGATTGTAGCGGCGTACGCCGTGGGCAGACCGTGCTGGATCTGGCTGGCGGCACTGGCGATCTGACGGCGAAATTCTCCCGCCTGGTCGGTGAAACTGGCAAAGTGGTCCTCGCTGATATCAATGAATCCATGCTCAAAATGGGGCGCGAGAAGCTGCGTAATATCGGCGTGATTGGCAACGTTGAGTATGTTCAGGCAAATGCCGAGGCTCTACCGTTCCCGGATAACACCTTTGATTGCATCACCATTTCGTTTGGTCTGCGTAACGTCACTGACAAAGATAAAGCGCTGCGTTCGATGTATCGCGTGCTGAAACCCGGCGGTCGTCTGCTGGTGCTTGAGTTCTCGAAGCCGATTATCGAGCCGCTAAGCAAAGCTTATGACGCTTACTCCTTCCATGTGTTGCCGCGTATTGGCTCGCTGGTGGCGAATGACGCCGACAGCTACCGTTATCTGGCAGAATCCATCCGTATGCATCCCGATCAGGATACCCTGAAAGCCATGATGCAAGATGCCGGATTCGAAAGTGTCGATTATTACAACCTGACGGCTGGCGTTGTGGCGCTGCACCGTGGTTATAAGTTCTGACAGGAGTACGACTATGCCTTTTAAACCTTTAGTGACGGCAGGAATAGAAAGTCTGCTCAACACCTTCCTGTATCGCTCACCCGCGCTGAAAACTGCCCGCTCGCGTCTGTTGGGCAAAGTATTGCGCATAGAGGTAAAAGGCTTTTCGACCTCGCTGATTTTGGTATTTAGCGAACGTCAGGTCGATGTTCTGGGAGAATGGGCGGGTGATGCTGATTGCACTGTCATTGCTTATGCCAGCGTGTTACCGAAACTCCGCGATCGCCAGCAGCTTGCCGCGTTAATCCGCAGCGGCGAGCTGGAAGTGCAGGGCGATATTCAGGTAGTACAGAACTTCGTTGCACTGGCAGATCTCGCGGAGTTTGACCCAGCGGAGCTGCTGGCTCCTTATACTGGTGATATCGCTGCCGAAGGCATCAGCAAAGCCCTGCGTGGTGGCGCAAAGTTCCTGCATCACGGTATTAAACGCCAGCAACGTTATGTGGCTGAAGCAATTACCGAAGAGTGGCGTATGGCGCCAGGTCCGCTTGAAGTGGCCTGGTTTGCGGAAGAGACAGCCGCCGTTGAACGTGCCGTTGATGCGCTAACCAAACGGCTGGAAAAACTGGAGGCAGTTTAATGACGCCAGGTGAAGTACGGCGCCTGTATTTCATCATTCGCACTTTTTTAAGCTACGGACTTGATGAACTGATTCCTAAAATGCGTATCACTTTGCCGCTGCGGTTATGGCGATACTCATTGTTCTGGATGCCGAATCGGCATAAAGATAAACCATTAGGCGAGCGGCTACGACTGGCGCTGCAAGAACTGGGTCCTGTATGGATCAAGTTTGGGCAGATGTTATCGACCCGCCGCGATCTTTTCCCGCCGAATATTGCCGACCAACTGGCGTTATTGCAGGACAAAGTCGCACCGTTTGATGGCAAACTGGCGAAAGCACAAATTGAAGCGGCGATGGGCGGCTTGCCGGTGGAAGTGTGGTTTGATGATTTTGACATTACGCCCCTGGCATCGGCTTCCGTTGCGCAGGTACATACTGCGCGGCTGAAATCGAATGGCAAAGAGGTGGTGATTAAAGTTATCCGCCCGGATATTTTGCCGGTTATTAAAGCGGACCTGAAACTTATTTATCGTCTCGCCCGCTGGGTGCCGCGCTTACTGCCGGATGGACGTCGTCTGCGCCCAACTGAAGTGGTACGCGAGTACGAGAAAACGTTGATCGACGAACTGAATTTGTTGCGGGAATCCGCTAACGCAATCCAGTTGCGGCGCAATTTTGAAAACAGCCCGATGCTCTACATTCCGGAAGTTTACCCTGACTATTGCAGCGAAGGGATGATGGTGATGGAGCGCATCTACGGCATTCCGGTTTCTGATGTCGCGGCGCTGGAGAAAAACGGCACCAACATGAAATTGCTGGCGGAACGCGGCGTGCAGGTGTTTTTTACTCAGGTCTTCCGTGACAGTTTTTTCCATGCCGACATGCACCCAGGCAACATCTTCGTAAGCTTCGAACACCCGGAAAACCCGAAGTATATCGGTATTGATTGCGGGATTGTTGGCTCGCTAAACAAAGAAGATAAACGCTATCTGGCGGAAAACTTTATCGCCTTCTTTAACCGTGACTATCGCAAAGTGGCGGAGTTGCACGTTGATTCAGGCTGGGTGCCGCCAGATACCAACGTGGAAGATTTTGAATTTGCCATTCGTACCGTGTGCGAGCCTATCTTTGAAAAACCGCTGGCGGAAATTTCGTTTGGACATGTGCTGTTAAATCTGTTTAATACGGCGCGTCGATTCAACATGGAAGTGCAGCCGCAACTGGTGTTACTTCAGAAAACGTTGCTCTATATCGAAGGCGTTGGACGGCAACTTTATCCACAGCTCGATTTATGGAAAACTGCAAAACCCTTCCTTGAATCGTGGATTAAAGATCAGGTTGGTATTCCTGCGCTGGTGAGAGCCTTTAAGGAAAAAGCGCCGTTCTGGATCGAAAAAATGCCAGAACTGCCTGAATTGGTTTATGACAGTTTGCGCCAGGGCAAGTATTTACAGCACAGTGTTGATAAGATTGCGCGCGAGTTACAGTCGAATCATGTGCGTCAGGGACAATCCCGTTATTTTCTCGGAATTGGTGCGACATTAGTATTAAGTGGCACATTCTTGTTGGTCAGCCGACCTGAATTTGGGTTGATGCCCGCCTGGTTAATGGCGGGGGGGCTGAGCGCCTGGTTTGTCGGTTGGCGCAAAACACGCTGATTTTTTCATCGCTCAAGGCGGGCCGTGTAACGTATAATGCGGCCTTGTTTAATCATCATCTACCACAGAGGAACATGTATGGGTGGTATCAGTATTTGGCAGTTATTGATTATTGCCGTCATCGTTGTACTGCTTTTTGGCACCAAAAAGCTCGGCTCCATCGGTTCCGATCTTGGTGCGTCGATCAAAGGCTTTAAAAAAGCAATGAGCGATGATGAACCAAAGCAGGATAAAACCAGTCAGGATGCTGATTTTACTGCGAAAACTATCGTCGATAAGCAGGCGGATACGAACCAGGAACAGGCTAAAACAGAAGACGCGAAGCGCCACGATAAAGAGCAGGTGTAATCCGTGTTTGATATCGGTTTTAGCGAACTGCTATTGGTATTCATCATCGGCCTCGTCGTTCTGGGGCCGCAACGATTGCCTGTGGCGGTAAAAACGGTAGCGGGCTGGATTCGTGCGTTGCGTTCACTGGCGACAACGGTGCAGAACGAACTGACCCAGGAGTTAAAACTCCAGGAGTTTCAGGACAGCCTGAAAAAGGTTGAAAAGGCGAGTCTCACTAACCTGACGCCCGAACTGAAAGCGTCGATGGATGAACTGCGCCAGGCCGCGGAGTCGATGAAACGTTCCTACGTCGCAAACGATCCTGAAAAGGTGAGTGATGAAGCGCACACCATCCATAACCCGGTGGTGAAAGACAATGAGGCTGCGCATGAAGGCGTCACGCCTGCCGCTGCGGAAACTCAGGCCAGCTCGCCGGAACAGAAGCCAGAAGCCACGCCAGAGCCGGTGGTAAAACCTGCTGCGGACGCTGAACCGAAAACCGCTGCATCTTCCCCTTCATCGAGTGATAAACCGTAAACATGTCTGTAGAAGATACTCAACCGCTTATCACGCATCTGATTGAGCTGCGTAAGCGTCTGCTGAACTGCATTATCGCGGTGATCGTGATATTTCTGTGCCTGGTCTATTTCGCCAATGATATCTATCACCTGGTATCCGCGCCGTTGATCAAGCAGTTGCCGCAAGGTTCAACGATGATCGCCACCGACGTGGCCTCGCCGTTCTTTACGCCGATCAAGTTGACCTTTATGGTGTCGCTGATTCTGTCAGCGCCGGTGATTCTCTATCAGGTGTGGGCGTTTATCGCTCCCGCGCTGTATAAGCACGAACGTCGTCTGGTGGTGCCGTTGCTGGTTTCCAGCTCTCTGCTGTTTTATATCGGTATGGCGTTTGCCTATTTTGTGGTCTTCCCGCTGGCATTTGGCTTCCTTGCCAATACCGCGCCAGAAGGGGTACAGGTGTCCACCGACATCGCCAGCTACTTAAGCTTCGTTATGGCGTTGTTTATGGCGTTTGGCGTCTCCTTCGAAGTACCGGTGGCAATTGTGTTGCTGTGCTGGATGGGGATTACCTCTCCAGAAGACTTACGCAAAAAACGCCCGTATGTGCTGGTTGGCGCATTTGTTGTCGGGATGCTACTGACGCCGCCGGATGTCTTCTCGCAAACGCTGCTGGCGATCCCGATGTACTGCCTGTTTGAAATCGGTGTCTTCTTCTCACGCTTTTACGTTGGTAAAGGTCGAAACCGGGAAGAAGAAAACGACGCTGAAGCAGAAAGCGAAAAAACTGAAGAATAAATTCAACCGCCCGTCAGGGCGGTTGTCATATGGAGAGCAGGATGTTTGATATCGGCGTTAATTTGACCAGTTCGCAATTTGCGAAAGACCGCGATGATATTGTGGCACGCGCTTTTGCTGCGGGTGTTGATGGGCTACTCATCACCGGCACTAACCTGCACGAAAGCCAACAGGCGCAAAAACTGGCGCGTCAGTATCTGCACTGTTGGTCAACGGCAGGCGTGCATCCTCACGACAGCAGCCAGTGGCAAGATGCAACAGAAGAAGTGCTTGTGGAGCTGGCCTCGCAGCCAGAAGTGGTGGCGATGGGTGAGTGTGGCCTCGACTTTAACCGCAACTTTTCTACGCCAGAAGAACAGGAACGTGCCTTTGTTGCCCAGTTGCGTATTGCCGCAGAATTAAACATGCCGGTGTTTATGCACTGTCGCGATGCCCATGAGCGGTTTATTACATTGCTGGAGCCGTGGCTGGATAAACTACCTGGCGCGGTGTTGCACTGTTTTACTGGCACACGCGAAGAGATGCAGGCATGTGTGGCGCGAGGCATTTATATTGGCATTACTGGTTGGGTTTGCGATGAACGACGCGGACTGGAACTGCGAGAACTGTTGCCGTTGATTCCGGCAGATAAACTACTGATTGAAACTGATGCACCGTATTTGCTCCCGCGCGATCTCACGCCGAAGCCATCCTCCCGGCGCAACGAGCCAGCCTGTTTGCCCCATATTTTGCAACGTATTGCGCACTGGCGTGGGGAAGATGCCGCATGGCTGGCTGCCACCACGGATGCCAATGTCAAAAAGTTATTTGGGATTGCGTTCTAGAGTTTGCGGAACTCGGTGTTCTTCACACTGTGCTTAATCTCTTTATTGATAAGATTAAGCAAGAGCATAGAGCGTGCCTCACCGTCGGGTTCGGTGAAAATGGCCTGAAAACCTTCGAAAGCACCTTCGGTAATAATCACCTTATCACCTGGATATGGCGTTGCCGGATCGACAATGTCTTTCGGTTTATACACCGATAACTGATGAATCACCGCCGATGGGACTATCGCTGGCGATGCGCCAAAACGGACAAAGTGGCTGACACCCCGAGTGGCGTTGATGGTGGTGGTATGAATCACTTCTGGATCAAATTCCACAAACAGGTAGTTGGGGAACAATGGCTCACTGACTGCAGTACGTTTGCCTCGTACGATTTTTTCCAGGGTGATCATCGGCGCCAGGCAATTAACCGCCTGTCTTTCGAGGTGTTCCTGGGCACGTTGGAGTTGCCCGCGCTTGCAGTACAGTAAATACCAGGATTGCATAATGACTCTTATCCGTTTAATCGGGGCGCAAGAATAGCAAAAGCGATGCGTTAAGTTAATTATATTCCCGGGTTTGCGTTATACCGCCTGAGTTCACGCTAATTTAACAAATTTACAGCATCGTAAAGATGAACGCCGTATAATGTGCGCAGATTAAGAGGCTACAATGGACGCCATGAAATATAACGATTTACGCGACTTCCTGACCTTGCTTGAACAGCAGGGTGAGCTAAAACGTATCACGCTCCCGGTGGATCCGCATCTGGAAATGACTGAAATAGCCGACCGCACATTGCGTGCCGGTGGACCTGCGCTGTTGTTTGAAAATCCTAAAGGTTATTCAATGCCGGTGCTGTGCAACCTGTTTGGTACGCCGAAACGTGTCGCTATGGGTATGGGGCAAGAGGATGTTTCGGCGTTGCGAGAAGTCGGTAAATTATTAGCGTTTCTGAAAGAACCGGAGCCGCCAAAAGGCTTTCGCGATCTGTTTGATAAGCTGCCGCAGTTTAAGCAGGTGTTGAACATGCCGACGAAACGGTTACGTGGTGCGCCCTGTCAGCAAAAAATTGTTTCTGGTGATGATGTCGATCTCAACCGCATTCCCATTATGACCTGCTGGCCGGAAGATGCTGCTCCGTTGATTACCTGGGGGTTGACGGTGACGCGGGGGCCGCACAAAGAGCGGCAAAATCTTGGCATTTATCGCCAGCAGTTGATTGGTAAAAACAAGCTGATTATGCGCTGGCTGTCGCACCGCGGCGGTGCGCTGGATTATCAGGAGTGGTGCGCGGCGCATCCGGGTGAACGTTTTCCGATCTCTGTTGCTCTGGGGGCTGATCCTGCGACGATTCTCGGCGCGGTGACGCCAGTGCCGGATACGTTGTCGGAATACGCCTTTGCCGGATTGTTACGTGGCACCAAAACCGAAGTGGTGAAGTGCATTTCTAATGACCTCGAAGTACCTGCCAGTGCAGAAATCGTGCTGGAAGGGTATATCGACCCGGGTGAGATGGCTGCAGAAGGCCCATATGGTGACCACACGGGTTACTATAATGAAGTTGATAGCTTCCCTGTCTTTACCGTAACGCACATTACCCAGCGTGAAGATGCGATTTACCACTCCACCTATACCGGTCGTCCGCCAGATGAACCTGCGGTGTTGGGCGTGGCGCTGAACGAAGTGTTCGTGCCGATTCTGCAAAAACAGTTCCCGGAAATTGTTGATTTTTATCTGCCGCCGGAGGGCTGCTCTTATCGACTGGCGGTAGTGACGATCAAAAAACAGTACGCTGGACACGCAAAGCGCGTCATGATGGGCGTCTGGTCGTTCTTACGTCAGTTTATGTACACTAAATTTGTGATTGTCTGCGATGATGATGTCAACGCACGCGACTGGAACGATGTGATTTGGGCGATTACTACCCGCATGGACCCGGCGCGGGATACGGTGCTGGTTGAAAATACGCCTATTGATTATCTGGACTTTGCCTCGCCTGTTTCCGGGCTGGGTTCAAAAATGGGGCTGGATGCCACGAATAAATGGCCAGGGGAAACCCAGCGTGAGTGGGGGCGTCCTATCAAAAAAGATCCGGATGTTGTTGCGCATATTGACGCAATCTGGGATGAACTGGCCATCTTTAACAACGGTAAAAGCGCCTGATGCGCGTTTGTTTTGCCCTATTTATTGATCCGACAGAGAAAGCGCATGACAACCTTAAGCTGTAAAGTGACCTCGGTAGAAGCTATCACGGATACCGTATACCGTGTTCGAATCGTGCCAGATGCGGCCTTTTCATTCCGTGCAGGTCAGTATTTGATGGTAGTGATGGACGAGCGCGATAAACGCCCATTTTCAATGGCCTCAACGCCTGATGAAAAAGGATTTATCGAGTTGCATATCGGTGCTTCTGAAATCAATCTTTACGCGAAAGCTGTCATGGACCGCATCCTTAAAGATCATCAAATCGTAGTCGATATCCCCCACGGTGAAGCCTGGCTGCGCGATGATGAAGAGCGTCCAATGATTCTTATTGCCGGCGGCACGGGCTTCTCTTATGCCCGTTCTATTTTGCTGACGGCGCTGGCGCGTAATCCCAATCGTAATATCACTATTTACTGGGGCGGGCGTGAGCAGCAACATCTGTACGATCTTTCTGAGCTTGAGGCGCTTTCGCTTAAGCATCCTGGTTTACAAGTGGTGCCGGTGGTTGAACAGCCGGAAGCGGGTTGGCGAGGGCGTACCGGTACGGTATTAACGGCGGTGTTGCAGGATCACGGTACGTTAGCAGAGCATGATATCTATATCGCTGGACGTTTTGAGATGGCGAAAATCGCCCGAGACCTGTTCTGCAATGAGCGTAATGCGCGGGAAGATCGCCTGTTTGGCGATGCGTTTGCGTTTATCTAAGGGTTAAAAAACCCGCCCCTGACAGGCGGGAAAAACGGCAACTAAAGCTTTATTCAGTGGCATTACTCTATGTCGCGTCTTATCCGGCCTACAAAGAGTCCTGAACCGTAGGCCGGATAAGGCGTTCACGCCGCATCCGGCAAGTGTTTAAACCCGCTCAAACACCGTCGCAATGCCCTGACCCAGACCGATACACATCGTCGCCAGACCAAACTGGGCATCTTTGCGTTCCATCAGATTCAGCAGCGTGGTGCTGATACGCGCGCCGGAACAGCCCAGCGGATGACCCAGTGCGATCGCGCCACCGTTGAGGTTGATCTTCTCGTCAATCTGCTCCATCAGCCCCAGATCTTTAATACACGGCAGGATCTGCGCGGCAAAGGCTTCATTCATTTCAAACACGCCGATATCGCTGGCAGAAAGCCCCGCTTTTTTCAGCGCCAGCTTCGAGGCCGGAACCGGGCCGTAACCCATAATCGACGGGTCACAACCGACAACCGCCATCGAACGCACGCGGGCGCGTGGCTTAAGACCTAATTCACGGGCGCGGCTTTCACTCATCACCAGCATGGCTGCAGCACCATCGGAAAGCGCAGAAGACGTGCCCGCCGTTACCGTACCGCTGACTGGATCGAACGCCGCACGTAGCGTGGCGAGGGCTTCCACGGTGGTTTCCGGGCGAATCACTTCGTCGTAATTAAACTGCTTCAGTACACCGTCGGCATCGTGACCACCTGTCGGGATGATTTCATTTTTAAATGCGCCCGACTGCGTGGCGGCCCAGGCACGAGCGTGTGACCGTGCGGCAAAGGCATCCTGCATTTCACGGCTGATACCGTGCATACGCGCCAGCATTTCTGCCGTTAAGCCCATCAGGCCCGCCGCTTTGGCAACATTGCGGCTAAGACCCGGGTGAAAATCGACACCGTGGCTCATTGGTACATGACCCATATGTTCCACACCGCCGACCAGACATGCCTGCGCATCGCCAGTCATGATCATTCGTGCCGCGTCGTGCAATGCCTGCATGGATGAACCACACAAGCGATTGACGGTAACCGCCGGGACGGAATGCGGCACTTCTGCCAACAGCGCCGCGTTACGGGCGATGTTGAAACCCTGCTCCAGCGTTTGCTGCACACAACCCCAGTAAATATCGTCGAGAGCCGCTGCTTCCAGCGCCGGATTACGCGCCAGTAGACTACGCATTAAATGAGCGGAGAGGTCTTCCGCGCGCACGTGACGAAAAGCACCGCCCTTCGAACGGCCCATCGGGGTGCGAATTGCATCGACAATGACAACCTGTTCCATTGTGACTCCTTAAGCCGTTTTCAGGTCGCCAACCGGACGGGCTGGCTCAACCGGGGGATAGTATGGTTCGTTATGGCGCGCTTTATTACGCAGACCTTCCGGCACTTCATACAGTGGGCCGAGGTGCTGATATTGCTGCGCCATATCGAGATATTTCGCGCTGCCGAGGGTGTCCAGCCAGCGGAACGCGCCGCCGTGGAACGGAGGGAAGCCCAGGCCGTAGACCAGCGCCATATCCGCTTCTGCCGGAGTGGCGATAATGCCTTCTTCCAGGCAGCGCACCACTTCGTTGACCATCGGGATCATCATGCGGGCGATAATCTCTTCCTCGCTGAAATCACGCTTTGGCTGGCTGACTTCTGCCAGCAGGCCGTCAACGGCGGAATCTTCTTCTTTCTTCGGCTTGCCTTTGCTGTCTTCTTTATAGCGCCAGAAACCGAGGCAATTCTTCTGACCAAAGCGGTTGACATCAAACAATGAATCGATGGCGTCGCGATAATCTTTTTGCATCCGCTGCGGGAAGCCCGCTGCCATCACTGCCTGGGCGTGATGCGCGGTATCAATCCCCACGACATCCAGCAGGTATGCCGGACCCATCGGCCAGCCAAACTGTTTTTCCATCACCTTGTCGATCTTGCGGAAATCCGCACCGTCACGTAGTAACTGGCTGAAACCAGCGAAGTACGGGAACAGCACGCGGTTAACGAAGAAACCCGGGCAGTCGTTAACTACGATCGGCGTCTTGCCCATCTTGCTTGCCCAGGCGACAACTTTTGCGATGGTTTCGTCGGAGCTTTTCTCACCGCGAATAATTTCTACCAACGGCATCCGGTGCACCGGGTTAAAGAAGTGCATCCCGCAGAAATTTTCCGGGCGTTCCAGCGCGTTGGCCAGTTCGCTGATAGGAATGGTTGAAGTGTTAGAAGCCAGCACGGTATCCGGACGTACTTTCTGCTCAGTTTCTGCCAGCACGGCTTTTTTCACTTTCGGGTTTTCAACAACCGCTTCTACCACAATATCCACGCGGTCAAACCCGGCGTAGTCGAGCGTTGGGTGAATCGTGGAGATCACGCCAGCCAGTTTCAGACCATCGATCTTGCCGCGCTCAAGCTGCTTGTTCAGCAGTTTCGCGGCTTCGGTCATGCCGAGGGTTAACGACTTGTCGTTGATATCTTTCATGACAACCGGCACGCCTTTCCACGCGGACTGGTAAGCAATGCCGCCCCCCATAATGCCCGCGCCCAGTACAGCGGCCTGTTTCGGTGTTTCAACGTCTTGGGTAAGTTTTTTCGCTTTGCCTTTTACATATTGATCGTTAAGGAAAATGCCGACCAGTGCGCGGGCTTCGTTGGTGTGCGCCAGCGGAACAAAGCTTTTGTTTTCCAGGTTTAAGGCTTCTTCACGACCAAAACGGGCGGCGGCTTCAATGGTTTTTACTGCGGTGATGGGGGCCGGGTAATGTTTCCCCGCTGTTTGTGCGACCATCCCTTTAGCGATGGTGAAGCTCATGGTGGCTTCAATCTTGCTAAGTTTCAGCGGTTCCAGCTTCGGCTGACGTTTCGCTTTCCAGTCGAGGTCGCCGTTAATGGCCTGGCGTAAAATTGCCATCGCGCCTTCAAGTAGTTTTTCTGCTTTGACTACGCCATCAACCAGACCGATTTTCAGCGCCTGTTCGGCCCCGACATCTTTACCGGCGGCAATGATTTCCAGCGCACTGTCAGCGCCCAGCATTCGTGGCATACGCACGGAGCCGCCAAAGCCCGGCATGATGCCAAGTTTGGTTTCCGGCAACCCGATACGCAGATCCGGCGTCGCCAGACGATAATCGGTCGCCAGCACGCATTCGCAACCACCGCCCAGCGCGTAGCCGTTGACCGCGGCAATGGTCGGCACCGGCAGATCTTCCAGTCGATTAAACACGCTATTGGCAAAATGCAGCCACTGGCTTAACTGTTCTTCCGGAACGAGAAACAGCGATAAAAATTCGGTGATATCGGCACCGACAATAAAGGCTGCTTTGTTCGAACGCAGCAGCAGCCCTTTTAAATCTGATTGTTGTTCCAGCACGCCGATGGCCTCACCGAGGCTGGCGACGGTTGCAGTGTCGAGTTTATTAACTGAGCCTGGGGCATCGAACACCAGTTCGGCAATGCCATCTTCCAGCCAGTCAAGGTACAGGGTGTCGCCTTTGTAAAGCATGTCAGTCTCCTGAATCCGCAAGGTGATCTGGTCGTACCAGATGGCTTGAAGTGTGTGTTTTATGTTAAAAATATGCAAATAAAAGATTAAAGAAATGCCGTTCTGATCACGCTCGGCAGAAATCACGCTCTGTATGAACGTTGTGCTAAGATGCGGAGACTTAAGGTCAAAAAACAGAAGGGTAAAAAATGGAATCACTGGCCTCGCTTTATAAAAATCATATAGCTACCTTGCAAGAACGGACTCGCGATGCGCTGGCGCGCTTCAAGCTGGATGCATTACTTATTCACTCTGGCGAGCTGTTCAACGTTTTTCTCGACGATCATCCCTATCCGTTTAAAGTGAACCCGCAATTCAAAGCATGGGTGCCGGTAACTCAGGTGCCAAACTGCTGGTTGCTGGTGGATGGCGTGAACAAACCGAAACTGTGGTTTTATCTGCCGGTTGATTACTGGCACAACGTCGAACCGCTGCCGACCTCCTTCTGGACTGAAGATGTGGAAGTGATCGCGCTGCCGAAAGCTGATGGTATTGGTAGCCAACTGCCTGCCGCGCGCGGCAATATCGGTTATATTGGTCCGGTGCCGGAACGTGCGCTGCAACTGGGCATTGAGGCCAGCAACATCAACCCGAAAGGGGTCATTGACTACCTGCATTACTACCGTTCTTTCAAAACCGAGTACGAACTGACCTGTATGCGTGAAGCGCAGAAAATGGCGGTCAATGGTCATCGCGCGGCAGAAGAAGCCTTCCGTTCCGGTATGAGCGAGTTCGATATCAACATCGCCTACCTGACCGCGACCGGCCATCGTGATACCGACGTACCTTACAGCAACATTGTGGCGCTTAACGAACATGCTGCGGTGTTGCATTACACCAAACTGGATCATCAGGCGCCGGAAGAGATGCGCAGCTTCCTGCTGGACGCCGGGGCCGAATATAACGGCTATGCGGCTGACCTGACTCGTACCTGGTCGGCAAAAAGCGACAATGACTATGCGCAACTGGTGAAAGACGTTAATGATGAACAACTGGCGCTGATCGCCACCATGAAGGCGGGTGTCAGCTATGTGGATTACCACATCCAGTTCCATCAGCGCATCGCTAAACTGTTGCGTAAACACCAAATCATCACTGATATGAGTGAAGAAGCGATGGTCGAAAACGATCTTACCGGGCCGTTTATGCCGCACGGTATCGGGCATCCGCTTGGCCTGCAGGTGCATGACGTAGCCGGTTTTATGCAGGATGATAGTGGTACGCATCTCGCGGCACCGGCAAAATATCCGTACCTGCGCTGCACTCGTATTCTCCAGCCGGGGATGGTGTTAACCATCGAACCGGGTATCTACTTCATCGAATCGCTGCTGGCTCCGTGGCGTGAAGGGCAGTTCAGCAAACACTTCAACTGGCAGAAAATTGAAGCACTGAAACCGTTCGGCGGCATTCGTATCGAAGACAACGTGGTGATCCACGAAAATAACGTGGAAAACATGACCCGGGATTTGAAGCTGGCGTGATGGAAAGCTGGTTAATTCCTGCGGCACCGGTCACGGTCGTTGAAGAGATCAAAAAAAGCCGCTTCATTACGCTGTTGGCACATACCGATGGCGTCGAGGCGGCGAAAGCGTTTGTTGAATCAGTACGGGCAGAACACCCCGATGCTCGCCACCATTGCGTGGCGTGGGTGGCGGGGGCGCCTGACGATTCACAACAACTGGGCTTCTCCGATGACGGTGAACCGGCGGGAACGGCAGGTAAACCGATGCTCGCCCAACTGATGGGCAGCGGCGTCGGGGAAATTACCGCCGTGGTGGTGCGCTACTACGGCGGCATATTGCTGGGCACCGGTGGGTTAGTGAAAGCTTATGGCGGCGGCGTGAATCAGGCACTGCGCCAGCTAACGACCCAACGCAAGACGCCATTAACCGAATATACTTTGCAATGTGAATATAGTCAGTTAACCGGTATTGAAGCGTTGCTGGGGCAGTGTGACGGCAAAGTTATTACCAGCGATTATCAGGCATTCGTTCTGCTGCGGGTGGCGCTTCCGGCGGCGAAAGTGGCTGAATTTTCCGCAAAGCTGGCGGATTTTAGCCGTGGTTCATTGCAATTGTTAGCGATTGAAGAATAATCCCCACTTCATTTTGCAGAACTAAGGAAGCGGCAGAGATGCATTTTCGCGCCATAACCCGAATCGTTGGACTACTGGTCATCTTATTTTCAGGGACCATGATTATCCCTGGGCTGGTAGCGCTCATCTACCGGGATGGGGCGGGCCGCGCATTTACCCAGACCTTTTTTGTCGCCCTCGCGATTGGCTCCATGCTGTGGTGGCCGAACCGTAAAGAGAAGGGCGAGCTGAAATCCCGCGAAGGGTTTCTGATTGTGGTGCTGTTCTGGACCGTGCTGGGTAGTGTCGGTGCGCTCCCTTTTATCTTCTCGGAAAGCCCGAACCTCACCATTACAGATGCGTTTTTTGAATCCTTCTCCGGTCTGACCACCACAGGCGCAACGACGCTGGTGGGGTTGGACTCACTCCCTCATGCCATCCTCTTTTATCGCCAGATGCTGCAATGGTTTGGCGGGATGGGGATCATCGTGTTAGCAGTCGCGATACTGCCTATTCTCGGTGTAGGTGGAATGCAGCTCTATCGCGCGGAAATGCCCGGCCCGCTGAAAGATAACAAAATGCGCCCGCGTATTGCGGAAACGGCAAAAACTTTGTGGTTGATTTATGTTCTGTTGACCGTCGCCTGTGCGCTGGCGCTGTGGTTTGCTGGAATGGATGCCTTTGATGCCATCGGTCATAGCTTTGCGACAATCGCTATTGGTGGTTTCTCGACACATGATGCTAGTGTTGGCTATTTCGATAGCCCGACCATTAACACTATTATTGCTATTTTCTTGCTGATCTCCGGCTGTAACTACGGTCTGCACTTCTCGCTGTTAAGTGGGCGTAGTCTGAAGGTTTACTGGCGCGATCCGGAATTTCGCATGTTTATCGGCGTACAGTTTACGCTGGTGGTTATTTGTACACTCGTACTGTGGTTTCATAATGTCTACAGTTCGGCGCTGATGACGATTAACCAGGCATTTTTCCAGGTGGTGTCGATGGCGACGACCGCCGGGTTTACGACCGACAGCATTGCCCGCTGGCCGCTCTTTTTGCCGGTACTACTGTTGTGCTCTGCATTTATCGGTGGTTGCGCCGGGTCAACGGGCGGTGGCCTGAAAGTGATCCGTATCCTGTTGTTGTTTAAACAGGGGAACCGTGAGCTGAAACGTCTGGTGCATCCGAATGCTGTTTATAGCATTAAGCTAGGGAACCGCGCATTGCCGGAACGCATCCTTGAAGCCGTGTGGGGATTCTTCTCTGCTTATGCGTTAGTTTTTATTGTCAGTATGCTGGCGATTATCGCCACTGGCGTGGATGACTTTTCTGCCTTTGCGTCGGTTGTTGCGACATTGAATAACCTGGGGCCAGGGCTTGGTGTGGTTGCTGATAACTTTACCAGCATGAATCCGGTGGCTAAATGGATCCTGATTGCCAATATGCTATTTGGTCGTCTCGAGGTCTTTACATTGCTGGTGCTCTTTACCCCGACTTTCTGGCGTGAATGATGGAGTAATACGTGAAAACATTAATTCTTTTCTCAACAAGGGATGGACAAACGCGCGAGATTGCCTCGTATCTGGCTTCGGAATTGAAAGAACTGGGGAGCCAGGCGGATGTTGTCAACTTGCATCGCACCGAAGAACCAGAATGGGAAAACTACGACTGCGTGGTAATTGGTGCATCTATTCGCTACGGTCATTACCATTCTGCGTTCCAGGAGTTTGTCAAAACGCATGCCACACGCCTGAACTCCATGCCGAGCGCCTTTTACTCGGTGAACCTGGTGGCGCGCAAACCGGAGAAGCGTACTGTGCAGACCAACAGCTACGCGCGGAAGTTTTTGATGAACTCACAATGGCGTCCCGATCGCTGCGCGGTTATCGCTGGGGCGCTGCGTTATCCACGCTACCGTTGGTACGACCGCTTTATGATCAAGCTGATTATGAAGATGTCTGGCGGAGAAACGGATACGCGCAAAGAAGTTGTCTATACCGATTGGGAACAGGTAGCGAATTTTGCCCGAGAAATCGCCCATTTAACCAACAAACCGATGATGAAATAAGCATAAAGAATAAAAAACACGCATTCGGAAAATTATTTTAAATTTCCTCTTGTCAGGCCGGAATAACTCCCTATAATGCGCCACCACTGACACGGAACAACGGCAAATAAGCCGCCGGGTCAGCGGGGTTCTCCTGAGAACTTCGACAGAGAAAAGCGAAAAAATGCTTGACTCTGTAGCGGGAAAGCGTATTATGCACACCCCGCGCCGCTGAGAAAAAGCGAAGCGGCACTGCTCTTTAACAATTTATCAGACAATCTGTGTGGGCACTCGAAGATACGGATTCTTAACGTCGCAAGACGCTAAATGAATACCAAGTCTCAAGAGTGAACACGTAATTCATTACGAAGTTTAATTCTTTGAGCATCAAACTTTTAAATTGAAGAGTTTGATCATGGCTCAGATTGAACGCTGGCGGCAGGCCTAACACATGCAAGTCGAACGGTAACAGAAAGAAGCTTGCTTCTTTGCTGACGAGTGGCGGACGGGTGAGTAATGTCTGGGAAACTGCCCGATGGAGGGGGATAACTACTGGAAACGGTAGCTAATACCGCATAACGTCGCAAGACCAAAGAGGGGGACCTTCGGGCCTCTTGCCATCGGATGTGCCCAGATGGGATTAGCTAGTAGGCGGGGTAACGGCCCACCTAGGCGACGATCTCTAGCTGGTCTGAGAGGATGACCAGCCACACTGGAACTGAGACACGGTCCAGACTCCTACGGGAGGCAGCAGTGGGGAATATTGCACAATGGGCGCAAGCCTGATGCAGCCATGCCGCGTGTATGAAGAAGGCCTTCGGGTTGTAAAGTACTTTCAGCGGGGAGGAAGGGAGTAAAGTTAATACCTTTGCTCATTGACGTTACCCGCAGAAGAAGCACCGGCTAACTCCGTGCCAGCAGCCGCGGTAATACGGAGGGTGCAAGCGTTAATCGGAATTACTGGGCGTAAAGCGCACGCAGGCGGTTTGTTAAGTCAGATGTGAAATCCCCGGGCTCAACCTGGGAACTGCATCTGATACTGGCAAGCTTGAGTCTCGTAGAGGGGGGTAGAATTCCAGGTGTAGCGGTGAAATGCGTAGAGATCTGGAGGAATACCGGTGGCGAAGGCGGCCCCCTGGACGAAGACTGACGCTCAGGTGCGAAAGCGTGGGGAGCAAACAGGATTAGATACCCTGGTAGTCCACGCCGTAAACGATGTCGACTTGGAGGTTGTGCCCTTGAGGCGTGGCTTCCGGAGCTAACGCGTTAAGTCGACCGCCTGGGGAGTACGGCCGCAAGGTTAAAACTCAAATGAATTGACGGGGGCCCGCACAAGCGGTGGAGCATGTGGTTTAATTCGATGCAACGCGAAGAACCTTACCTGGTCTTGACATCCACAGAACATTCCAGAGATGGGATGGTGCCTTCGGGAACTGTGAGACAGGTGCTGCATGGCTGTCGTCAGCTCGTGTTGTGAAATGTTGGGTTAAGTCCCGCAACGAGCGCAACCCTTATCCTTTGTTGCCAGCGGTCCGGCCGGGAACTCAAAGGAGACTGCCAGTGATAAACTGGAGGAAGGTGGGGATGACGTCAAGTCATCATGGCCCTTACGACCAGGGCTACACACGTGCTACAATGGCGCATACAAAGAGAAGCGACCTCGCGAGAGCAAGCGGACCTCATAAAGTGCGTCGTAGTCCGGATTGGAGTCTGCAACTCGACTCCATGAAGTCGGAATCGCTAGTAATCGTGGATCAGAATGCCACGGTGAATACGTTCCCGGGCCTTGTACACACCGCCCGTCACACCATGGGAGTGGGTTGCAAAAGAAGTAGGTAGCTTAACCTTCGGGAGGGCGCTTACCACTTTGTGATTCATGACTGGGGTGAAGTCGTAACAAGGTAACCGTAGGGGAACCTGCGGTTGGATCACCTCCTTACCTTAAAGAACTGTTCTTTGCAGTGCTCACACAGATTGTCTGATAGAAAGTGAAAAGCAAGGCGTCTTGCGAAGCAGACTGATACGTCCCCTTCGTCTAGAGGCCCAGGACACCGCCCTTTCACGGCGGTAACAGGGGTTCGAATCCCCTAGGGGACGCCACTTGCTGGTTTGTGAGTGAAAGTCGCCGGCCACTGTATCTCAAAACTCACTTACGAGTGATGTTTGAGATATTTGCTCTTTAAAAATCTGGATCAAGCTGAAAATTGAAACACTGAACAACGAAAGTTGTTCGTGAGTCTCTCAAATTTTCGCAACACGATGATGGTTCGTAAGAAACATCTTCGGGTTGTGAGGTTAAGCGACTAAGCGTACACGGTGGATGCCCTGGCAGTCAGAGGCGATGAAGGACGTGCTAATCTGCGATAAGCGTCGGTAAGGTGATATGAACCGTTATAACCGGCGATTTCCGAATGGGGAAACCCAGTGTGATCCGTCACACTATCATTAACTGAATCCATAGGTTAATGAGGCGAACCGGGGGAACTGAAACATCTAAGTACCCCGAGGAAAAGAAATCAACCGAGATTCCCCCAGTAGCGGCGAGCGAACGGGGAGGAGCCCAGAGCCTGAATCAGTATGTGTGTTAGTGGAAGCGTCTGGAAAGGCGTGCGATACAGGGTGACAGCCCCGTACACAAAAATGCACATGCTGTGAGCTCGATGAGTAGGGCGGGACACGTGGTATCCTGTCTGAATATGGGGGGACCATCCTCCAAGGCTAAATACTCCTGACTGACCGATAGTGAACCAGTACCGTGAGGGAAAGGCGAAAAGAACCCCGGCGAGGGGAGTGAAAAAGAACCTGAAACCGTGTACGTACAAGCAGTGGGAGCCTCTTTAATGGGGTGACTGCGTACCTTTTGTATAATGGGTCAGCGACTTATATTCTGTAGCAAGGTTAACCGAATAGGGGAGCCGAAGGGAAACCGAGTCTTAACTGGGCGTTAAGTTGCAGGGTATAGACCCGAAACCCGGTGATCTAGCCATGGGCAGGTTGAAGGTTGGGTAACACTAACTGGAGGACCGAACCGACTAATGTTGAAAAATTAGCGGATGACTTGTGGCTGGGGGTGAAAGGCCAATCAAACCGGGAGATAGCTGGTTCTCCCCGAAAGCTATTTAGGTAGCGCCTCGTGAATTCATCTCCGGGGGTAGAGCACTGTTTCGGCAAGGGGGTCATCCCGACTTACCAACCCGATGCAAACTGCGAATACCGGAGAATGTTATCACGGGAGACACACGGCGGGTGCTAACGTCCGTCGTGAAGAGGGAAACAACCCAGACCGCCAGCTAAGGTCCCAAAGTCATGGTTAAGTGGGAAACGATGTGGGAAGGCCCAGACAGCCAGGATGTTGGCTTAGAAGCAGCCATCATTTAAAGAAAGCGTAATAGCTCACTGGTCGAGTCGGCCTGCGCGGAAGATGTAACGGGGCTAAACCATGCACCGAAGCTGCGGCAGCGACACTATGTGTTGTTGGGTAGGGGAGCGTTCTGTAAGCCGTTGAAGGTGTGCTGTGAGGCATGCTGGAGGTATCAGAAGTGCGAATGCTGACATAAGTAACGATAAAGCGGGTGAAAAGCCCGCTCGCCGGAAGACCAAGGGTTCCTGTCCAACGTTAATCGGGGCAGGGTGAGTCGACCCCTAAGGCGAGGCCGAAAGGCGTAGTCGATGGGAAACAGGTTAATATTCCTGTACTTGGTGTTACTGCGAAGGGGGGACGGAGAAGGCTATGTTGGCCGGGCGACGGTTGTCCCGGTTTAAGCGTGTAGGCTGATTTTCCAGGCAAATCCGGAGAATCAAGGCTGAGGCGTGATGACGAGGCACTACGGTGCTGAAGCAACAAATGCCCTGCTTCCAGGAAAAGCCTCTAAGCATCAGGTAACATCAAATCGTACCCCAAACCGACACAGGTGGTCAGGTAGAGAATACCAAGGCGCTTGAGAGAACTCGGGTGAAGGAACTAGGCAAAATGGTGCCGTAACTTCGGGAGAAGGCACGCTGATATGTAGGTGAAGCGACTTGCTCGTGGAGCTGAAATCAGTCGAAGATACCAGCTGGCTGCAACTGTTTATTAAAAACACAGCACTGTGCAAACACGAAAGTGGACGTATACGGTGTGACGCCTGCCCGGTGCCGGAAGGTTAATTGATGGGGTCAGCCGCAAGGCGAAGCTCTTGATCGAAGCCCCGGTAAACGGCGGCCGTAACTATAACGGTCCTAAGGTAGCGAAATTCCTTGTCGGGTAAGTTCCGACCTGCACGAATGGCGTAATGATGGCCAGGCTGTCTCCACCCGAGACTCAGTGAAATTGAACTCGCTGTGAAGATGCAGTGTACCCGCGGCAAGACGGAAAGACCCCGTGAACCTTTACTATAGCTTGACACTGAACATTGAGCCTTGATGTGTAGGATAGGTGGGAGGCTTTGAAGTGTGGACGCCAGTCTGCATGGAGCCGACCTTGAAATACCACCCTTTAATGTTTGATGTTCTAACGTGGACCCGTGATCCGGGTTGCGGACAGTGTCTGGTGGGTAGTTTGACTGGGGCGGTCTCCTCCTAAAGAGTAACGGAGGAGCACGAAGGTTGGCTAATCCTGGTCGGACATCAGGAGGTTAGTGCAATGGCATAAGCCAGCTTGACTGCGAGCGTGACGGCGCGAGCAGGTGCGAAAGCAGGTCATAGTGATCCGGTGGTTCTGAATGGAAGGGCCATCGCTCAACGGATAAAAGGTACTCCGGGGATAACAGGCTGATACCGCCCAAGAGTTCATATCGACGGCGGTGTTTGGCACCTCGATGTCGGCTCATCACATCCTGGGGCTGAAGTAGGTCCCAAGGGTATGGCTGTTCGCCATTTAAAGTGGTACGCGAGCTGGGTTTAGAACGTCGTGAGACAGTTCGGTCCCTATCTGCCGTGGGCGCTGGAGAACTGAGGGGGGCTGCTCCTAGTACGAGAGGACCGGAGTGGACGCATCACTGGTGTTCGGGTTGTCATGCCAATGGCACTGCCCGGTAGCTAAATGCGGAAGAGATAAGTGCTGAAAGCATCTAAGCACGAAACTTGCCCCGAGATGAGTTCTCCCTGAGACTTTAAGTCTCCTGAAGGAACGTTGAAGACGACGACGTTGATAGGCCGGGTGTGTAAGCGCAGCGATGCGTTGAGCTAACCGGTACTAATGAACCGTGAGGCTTAACCTTACAACGCCGAAGATGTTTTGGCGGATGAGAGAAGATTTTCAGCCTGATACAGATTAGATTAACCGGCGATAAGCGGGTTAATAAACAGAATTTGCCTGGCGGAGATAGCGCGGTGGTCCCACCTGACCCCATGCCGAACTCAGAAGTGAAACGCCGTAGCGCCGATGGTAGTGTGGGGTCTCCCCATGCGAGAGTAGGGAACTGCCAGGCATCAAATTAGCGAAAGGCCATCCATAAGGATGGCCTTTTTGCGCTGGTGCGGAAAAAATGCCGGATGCAACGTTTGCCACGTCTTATCCGACCTACTCCTGCTTATTCAGCCTGCTGACTCATCCACCCAACAACAAAATCAGCCAGCCCCTCAATATCATTAATGTCCAGTAACGCGACATCAACATTAAGCGGTATATCGCTGGCCACAGCAATGACATGCCTGTCTATCACCAACTCTTCCGGTCGATGTCCGGCCCCATCGCGAAACAGCACAATCTTCGCGATCTCTTCATGTTTGAACCCTTCAACCAGAATCAAATCCAGCTTTGAGTCATCCATCCGGCTTGCGAGAAAATGCAAATCCAGTTCTTCTGCGTTTGGGGTTTCTGTCATCAAAGCCCAACGCTGCTGGCTGGCAACGATGGTTTGTGCCGCTCCGGCCTTGCGTAGCTCATAGCTATCTTTGCCCGGCTTATCAACATCCATATCATGATGCGTATGCTTAATAAGACCCGGACGGATCCCTCGTGCGCACAATACCGGAATAAGTTTTTTTAACAGTGTGGTTTTGCCGGTGCCACTCCATGCGGCAAAGGCGAGTAAAGGGATTATTGTCTTTCCTGCCATCGGGCAAGCTCCTCTGGCGTATTCACGTTAACAAATGCCTCTTTACGATCGCTGAAATCAACAGCATGACCGCCAGCAAGATTCATAAAGGCCATCACCCGGCGCTCTCCGGAATGCAGATATTCCTGCAATAATGGCTCAATAGTGCGATTTACCAGGGCAATAGTTGGATGATCCCGCTCGCCGTCATGGACCCACACTACAGATGCATCTTTTCGCTGATGATAAAGTCGGGAGGCTAAATCCTGGGGGATATAAGGCGTATCACACGGACAAAACAGAAACCACTCATCAGCTTCTTGCTGCATTACTGAAAGCATTCCCGCCAGAGGGCCTGGGTAATCTGCCAGTGAATCCTCAATTACTTTCAGACCGCTTAATTGGTAGATTTCCTGATGGCGATTGGCATTAACCACAACGTGAGATAACTGCGTCATTAGCGCGTCAGCGACATGCCTCCACAGCGGTTTGCCGTTTAATTCAAGTAATCCTTTATCTACGCCGCCCATGCGTCGGGCTTTACCGCCTGCCAGCACCACGCCTGTTATCGTCGTCATCAGATTCACCGATATCGCCTCTTTTATTGTGGGATTGACCCTGCTAACGTGTCTGTCTCAAGAGTAAGGAGCATCACTATGAAATGTAAACGTCTGAATGAAGTTATTGAACTCCTCCAGCCAGCCTGGCAAAAAGAGCCAGACCTTAACCTGCTGCAATTTTTGCAGAAATTGGCGAAAGAGTCAGGTTTTGACGGCGAACTGGTGGATTTGACGGATGACATTCTAATCTACCACCTGAAAATGCGCGATTCCGCAAAAGATGCGGTGATCCCGGGTTTGCAGAAAGATTATGAAGAAGATTTCAAAACGGCGCTGTTACGCGCACGTGGCGTAATTAAAGAGTAAAAGCTTGTAAGCGGCACCAACAAAATCATCGTGAAATGATATCCTTCATCATTCGTAATGTTTTCCGGATGATGGGATGAACAACAGCGCTTTTACTTTCCAGACACTACACCCGGACACCATCATGGACGCTCTGTTTGAGCAAGGGATCCGGGTGGATTCCGGTCTTACCCCACTTAACAGCTATGAAAACCGAGTCTATCAATTTCAGGACGAAGAGCGTCGACGCTTCGTCGTTAAATTTTATCGTCCTGAACGTTGGACAGCCGACCAAATCCTCGAAGAACATCAATTTGCGTTACAACTGGTAAACGACGAAGTTCCAGTCGCCGCGCCGTTAGCCTATAACGGTCAAACTTTATTGAATCATCAGGGATTTTATTACGCTGTTTTTCCAAGCGTCGGTGGTCGTCAATTCGAAGCCGACAATATTGATCAGATGGAAGCGGTGGGGCGCTATCTGGGGCGGATGCACCAGACGGGACATAAACAGCTTTTTATCCATCGTCCGACTATTGGCCTGAATGAATATCTTACTGAGCCACGTAAGCTGTTTGAGGACGCCACACTAATACCTTCCGGGTTGAAGACCGCATTCCTGAAAGCGACAGATCAACTGATTGCCGCTGTTACAGCGCATTGGCGGGAAGATTTCACCGTTCTGCGGCTACATGGAGACTGCCACGCTGGAAATATTCTTTGGCGCGATGGTCCGATGTTTGTCGATCTGGATGATGCGCGCAATGGCCCAGCGGTACAGGATCTGTGGATGTTACTCAATGGCGATAAAGCCGAGCAGCGGATGCAATTGGAAACTATTATTGAAGCTTATGAAGAATTTAGCGAGTTCGACACCGCTGAAATCGGACTGATTGAACCTTTACGCGCCATGCGTTTGGTTTATTATCTTGCCTGGCTGATGCGGCGTTGGGCTGATCCCGCGTTCCCGAAAAATTTCCCGTGGTTAACCGGGGAAGATTACTGGCTGCGACAGACGGCGACTTTTATAGAACAGGTAAAAGTTCTACAAGAACCCCCTTTACAATTAACACCTATGTATTAATCGGAGAGAGTAGACAATGAAAAAGATTTGGCTGGCGCTGGCTGGTTTGGTTTTAGCGTTTAGCGCATCGGCGGCGCAGTATGAAGATGGTAAACAGTACACCACCCTGGAAAAACCGGTTGCTGGCGCGCCGCAAGTGCTGGAGTTTTTCTCTTTCTTCTGCCCGCACTGCTATCAGTTTGAAGAAGTTCTGCATATTTCTGATAACGTGAAGAAAAAACTGCCGGAAGGCGTGAAGATGACCAAATACCACGTCAACTTCATGGGTGGAGACCTGGGCAAAGATCTGACTCAGGCCTGGGCAGTGGCGATGGCGCTGGGTGTAGAAGACAAAGTTACTGTTCCGCTGTTTGAAGGCGTACAGAAAACTCAGACCATTCGCTCTGCATCTGATATCCGCGATGTATTTATCAACGCAGGTATTAAAGGTGAAGAGTACGACGCGGCGTGGAACAGTTTTGTCGTTAAATCTCTGGTCGCACAGCAAGAAAAAGCGGCCGCAGATGTGCAATTGCGTGGCGTTCCGGCGATGTTTGTTAACGGTAAATATCAGTTGAACCCGCAGGGTATGGATACCAGCAATATGGATGTTTTCGTTCAGCAATATGCTGACACAGTGAAATATCTGTCTGAGAAAAAATAATTCATTGTGAATTACATAAGGCCCGTGAATACTCGCGGGCTTTTTTATTTTTAAATAAATATAAATACTTTCTGATAATGCGTCCAGTTGCTGGACATTATTTCATCATAAGTGGATATTCAAACTTTTGCTGTTTTATCAGGGAATATCTATATGATACGTAAGTCAGCTACGGGTGTAATTATTGCGTTAGCCGTTATCTGGAGTGGTGGTACATGGTACACTGGCACGCAAATTCAGCCGGGTGTCGAAAAATTTATTAAAGATTTTAACGATGGGAAAAAGAAAGGTGAACATGCCTACGAGATGACGGCAAGCTATGAAAACTTTGGAAAAGGTTTTTTTAATTCCCATTTTCAAATGCTAATTACATTTGATAACGGAGCTCCAGATCTCAATATCAAACCAGGCCAGAAAGTTGCATTTGATGTGGATGTTGAGCACGGCCCGTTGCCTATCACGATGTTAATGCATGGTAATGTCATCCCTGCTCTGGCGGCTGCAAAAGTGAAATTAGTGAATAATGAACTGACACAGTCGCTATTTATCGCTGCGAAAGATAAATCGCCCGTCGAAGCATCATTGCGATTCGCATTTGGTGGCTCATTCTCTACGATATTAGATGTTGCTCCTGCAGAGTATGGTCAGGTATCCTTTGGTGAAGGCCAGTTTACTTTTAGCGGCGATAATAGTTCATTGTCTAACCTGAATATTGAAGGAAAAGTCGAAGATATCACTCTGAACTTATCGCCGATGAATAAAGTAATAGCAAAAACCTTTACTGTGAACTCCCTGACAAGACTGGAAGGAAATAAATTTCCGATTGGTGAAAATGAGTCAAAATTTAATCAGGTCAGCATTATCAATCGTGGTGAAGAGGTTGCCAAAATTGATGCATTCATAGCCAGGACAACGCTTGAGCGTGTTAAAGATAAAGACTTTATCAATGCTAATCTGACTTATGGTATTGAGAAATTAACCAAAGGAAATCAGGCGCTAGGTAGTGGTCAATGGTCGCTGATTGCTGAATCTATCGACCCAACGGCAGTTCGTCAATTTATCATTCAGTACAATATTGCGATGAAGAAGCAGTATGCAGCACACCCTGAGTTAGCTAACGATCAAAATGCGCAAGAAGAAGTGAATGCTGCGTTGTTCAAAGAGTCTTTACCGCTATTACAAAAAAGTGAACCGGTTATTAAATTACCGATTAGTTGGAAAAATACAGTCGGAGAACTTAACGCTAATCTGGATATCAGTATTGCTGATCCTGCTAAATCATCATCGGCCACAAATAAAGATATTAAATCACTCAATTTTGACGTGACTTTACCGCTTAATGTCGTCACTGAAATATCAAAGCAAATTAATTTATCTGAAGGAATGGATGCTGAAAAAGCCCAGAGGCGGGCTGATAAACAAATTAGCGGAATGATGGCGTTAGGTAAGATGTTTCAGTTAATCACCATTGATAACAATATCGCCTCACTGCAACTGCGTTATATGCCAGGTAAAGTTGTTTTCAATGGGCAGGAGATGAGTGAAGAAGAATTTATGTCTCGTGCAGGGCGTTTTATTCATTAAAATGATGCCTCGCCTCTGCTAATTCAGAGGCGAGTAAAACTTACTTATTCTGATGCTGTGATGACATCAGAGATGTCAGAAGCCGGTCTTTTTCCTGCCACAGTGAGTTCAGCCACTGCTGAAAATGGCGTTTAAAACCTTTGTCATTGATATAGTCGCCATGCAACTCTTCAGCAATGGGCTGTAAATCCACATGCACGACAATTCGTGTCAGTTTGCCACTTAACATATCGAAGAATGGTTGGCGATTATTGTCCGGATAACACAGCGTAACGTTGAGTAATTTATCGAATTGTTTACCCAGCACATTCAGTGCCATCGCAATACCGGCAGCTTTTGGCGGCAGAAGATTTTGAAATGCCGAATGGGTTTTTTGATGTTTCTCTTGCGTGAAACGGGAGCCTTCAACAAAATTCACAATAGTGGTGGGATGCCGACGAAACTTCTCGCATGAGCGCCGAGTGGTTTCAACATCTTTACCACGCCGCTCCGGATGACGTAATAAATAAGCGCGGGAATAACGCTTCATAAACGGCATATCCAGTGCCCAACACGCCAGGCCAAGAAAAGGCACCCAGGCAAGTTGCTGTTTGAGGAAATATTTATTCATCGGAATGTGCTTACGAAACAGCACGCACAGTACGACAATATCTGCCCAGCTACGATGATTACAAATAAGTAGATACCAGTTCTTTTTACTTAACCCCTCCAGCCCGCGAACTTCCCATTGCAGGTGTGGGTTAAGGTGCAGCAAACACGCCAATCCTTCACACCAGCAATACATCATAAAATCACAAAAGCGTGAAACCTTTCGCCAAATTACTGGTACAGGTAACAACAGTTTTACGATCCCGGCAATGATGATCGGGACAGAACAAAAAATGGTGACCAAAATGGTCAATACGATACTCAGCAAAAGGGTTATCGTAGCGAGTATTCTCGTCATAATTAATTTATTCAAAAAGTTAGCCATAGACAGTGCGCGAAAGAAGCGCAAGGCGCAGATTTTAGCAGAAAACGATCCAAATAACGGATGATCCTTAAATAGAAAAATAAATCATATCTATCCACATTATAAAAAATCCCTTTTTCTCAATTGTTCGTTGAGGGGATATTTTTAACTTCATGAAAGTAAACGATAAATATTATGCTGTAAAAAGCATGAGAATAAATTAAAAGCGATGTAAATAATTTATGCACAAAGTTATCCACATGGGGATTAGCGAGCGATCCAGAAGATCTACAAAAGATTTTCACGAAAAGCGGTGAAAAACTCATGTTTTTATCCCGTCTGTGGCATCCTTTACCCATAATCTGATAAACAGGCACGGACATTATGGTTCAGATCCCCCAAAACCCACTTATCCTTGTAGATGGTTCATCTTATCTTTATCGCGCATATCACGCGTTTCCGCCGCTGACCAACAGCGCAGGCGAGCCGACCGGTGCGATGTATGGTGTCCTCAACATGCTGCGCAGTCTGATCTTGCAATATAAACCGACGCATGCAGCGGTGGTCTTTGACGCCAAGGGAAAAACCTTTCGTGATGAACTGTTTGAACATTACAAATCACATCGCCCGCCAATGCCGGATGATCTACGAGTGCAAATCGAGCCTCTGCATGCGATGGTTAAAGCGATGGGCTTGCCGTTGCTGGCCGTTTCTGGCGTAGAAGCAGACGATGTTATCGGCACTCTGGCACGCGAAGCAGAAAAAGCCGGTCGCCCGGTACTGATCAGCACCGGTGATAAAGATATGGCGCAACTGGTAACGTCAAATATCACACTCATCAATACCATGACGAATACGATCCTTGGCCCGGAAGAGGTCGTGAATAAGTACGGTGTACCGCCGGAACTGATTATCGACTTCCTCGCGCTGATGGGCGACTCTTCAGATAACATCCCTGGCGTACCGGGCGTGGGTGAAAAAACCGCGCAGGCACTGCTGCAAGGTCTTGGTGGGCTGGATACGCTGTATGCTGAGCCGGAAAAAATTGCTGGCCTAAGCTTCCGCGGTGCGAAAACAATGGCGGCGAAGCTCGAGCAAAATAAAGAGGTAGCATATCTTTCTTACCAGTTAGCGACGATTAAAACTGATGTTGAGCTGGAGCTGACCTGTGAACAACTGGAAGTGCAGCAACCGGCGGCTGAAGAGTTGTTAGGGCTGTTTAAAAAGTATGAATTCAAACGCTGGGTTGCCGATGTTGAAGCAGGCAAGTGGTTACAGGCCAAAGGGGCGAAACCGGCCACAAAGTCGCAGGAAACCATTGTTGTCGACGAAATGCCGGAAGTGACTGCGACGGTGATTTCTTACGACAATTACGTCACCATCCTTGATGAAAATACGCTGAAAGAATGGATTACGAAGCTGGAAAAAGCGCCGGTATTTGCTTTTGACACCGAAACCGACAGCCTCGATAACGTCTCTGCCAACCTGGTGGGGCTATCTTTCGCCATCGAGCCAGGTGTGGCGGCGTATGTACCGGTTGCTCATGATTATCTCGATGCTCCCGACCAGATCTCTCGCGAGCGCGCCTTCGAACTGCTGAAACCACTGCTGGAAGATGAGAAGGCGCTGAAGGTTGGGCAAAATCTGAAATACGATCGCGGCATTCTGGCGAACTACGGTATTGAGCTGCGTGGAATTGCCTTTGATACCATGCTGGAGTCCTACATTCTCAACAGTGTTGCCGGGCGTCACGACATGGACAGCCTTGCGGACCGTTGGCTGAAGCACAAAACCATTACTTTTGAAGAGATTGCCGGTAAAGGTAAAAATCAACTGACTTTTAACCAGATTGCCCTGGAAGAGGCCGGACGCTATGCCGCCGAAGATGCGGATGTCACCTTGCAGTTGCATCTGAAAATGTGGCCGGATCTGCAAAAACAAAAAGGACCGTTGAACGTCTTTGAAAACATCGAAATGCCTCTGGTGCCGGTGCTTTCGCGCATTGAACGTAACGGTGTGAAGATCGATCCGAAAGTTCTGCACAATCATTCAGAAGAACTCACTCTGCGTCTCGCGGAGCTGGAAAAGAAAGCGCATGAAATTGCTGGTGAAGAATTTAATCTTTCTTCCACCAAGCAGTTACAAACCATTCTGTTTGAAAAACAGGGGATTAAACCGCTGAAGAAAACACCGGGCGGTGCGCCGTCAACGTCGGAAGAGGTGCTGGAAGAGCTGGCACTGGACTATCCATTGCCGAAAGTGATTCTGGAGTACCGCGGTCTGGCGAAGTTGAAATCGACTTACACCGACAAGCTGCCGCTGATGATCAACCCGAAAACCGGGCGCGTGCATACTTCTTATCACCAGGCGGTGACTGCGACAGGGCGCTTGTCGTCAACCGATCCTAACTTGCAAAACATTCCGGTGCGTAACGAGGAAGGTCGCCGTATCCGTCAGGCGTTTATTGCGCCAGAGGATTACGTGATTGTTTCTGCGGACTACTCGCAGATTGAACTGCGCATTATGGCGCATCTCTCACGTGATAAAGGCTTGCTGACCGCCTTCGCAGAAGGAAAAGATATCCACCGGGCAACGGCTGCAGAAGTGTTTGGTTTGTCACTGGAAACCGTCACCAGCGAACAACGTCGTAGCGCGAAAGCGATCAACTTTGGCCTGATTTACGGCATGAGTGCTTTCGGTCTGGCGCGCCAGTTGAACATTCCGCGTAAAGAAGCGCAGAAGTACATGGATCTCTACTTTGAACGCTATCCAGGCGTGTTGGAGTATATGGAACGCACCCGCGCCCAGGCGAAAGAACAGGGTTACGTTGAAACGCTGGACGGACGCCGCCTCTATTTGCCGGATATTAAGTCCAGCAATGGTGCGCGCCGTGCCGCGGCAGAACGTGCAGCAATTAACGCGCCAATGCAGGGCACCGCGGCCGATATCATCAAGCGGGCGATGATTGCCGTTGATGCATGGCTCCAGGCCGAGCAACCGCGTGTGCGTATGATTATGCAGGTACACGATGAACTGGTGTTTGAAGTTCATAAAGATGATCTCGATGTGGTAGCGAAGAAAATCCATCAGTTGATGGAAAACTGTACCCGTCTGGATGTGCCGTTGCTGGTGGAAGTGGGAAGTGGCGAAAACTGGGATCAGGCGCACTAAGATTCGCCTGAGCAAGCCTTTTTTTCGTAAGTAAGCAACATAACTCGCCACATTTTGTGATGACTATTAGAAATTCCTATGCAACAACTGAAAAAAAATTACAAAAAGTGCTTTCTGAACTGAACAAAAAAGAGTAAAGTTACTCGCGTAGGGTACAGAGGTAAGATGTTCTATCTTTCAGACCTTTTACTTCACGTAATCGGATTTGGCTGAATTTTTTAGCCGCCCCAGTCAGTAATGACTGGGGCGTTTTTTATTGCACGAAAGAAAATATCCGTATTGTCTGATTCGCTACGCTTATCAGGTTTATTGTGAATAACAACTTATTGAATTTTCTTCACTTTAAAGGCCGGATAAGGCGTTTATACCGCATCCGGCACCAGCACAAGGGCAAGAAAATTATTCGCCGCTCTGCGCCTCTTCGACAGGCTGCATCTCGCTAAACCAGGTATCCAGCTTCTGACGCAGCTTATCCACACCTTGCTTCTTCAGAGAAGAGAATGTCTCTACCTGCACATCACCGTTAAACGCCAGCACCGCTTCACGCACCATATTCAATTGCGCTTTACGTGCACCGCTTGCCAGTTTGTCCGCTTTGGTCAGTAGCACCAACACGGCGATATTGCTGTCTACCGCCCACTCAATCATCTGCTGATCCAGATCTTTCAGCGGATGGCGAATATCCATCAGTACCACCAGGCCTTGCAGGCTCTGACGTTTTTCCAGGTATTCCCCTAATGCGCGCTGCCATTTACGCTTCATCTCTTCCGGAACTTCTGCGTAGCCATAGCCCGGCAAATCGACCAGACGTTTGCCGTCAGCCACTTCAAACAGGTTGATAAGCTGGGTGCGTCCTGGCGTTTTCGAGGTACGCGCCAGGCTTTTCTGGTTAGTCAGCGTGTTCAGCGCGCTGGATTTCCCTGCGTTGGAACGGCCTGCAAAAGCCACTTCGATTCCGGTATCGGAAGGTAAGTGGCGAATATCAGGCGCACTCATCACAAAATGCGTCTGTTGGTAATTCAAATTAGTCAAAGCGGTCGTCTCCATCAGTCAAAGCGTTGCGGCGATTATACCTGAACCACAATAAAAGACGGATTTTTCGGGGGAGTGGTGTAAGTAAAAACCATATGCTTTGTGAGATATTGCCGATCATTTTTATGCGAAATCGTAGAGAAAATTCTGCGATGCATGTCAAATAGGTCAAAGAAATCAGGTGATTAGTTTTATACAATAATCTGAAAATGAGTAAATACTGATGATAGTTTATTGTTTGTTTGGTGCAGAAGCGTAAAGTAGCACCCATAGAGCGAGGACGCTAACAGGAAGATGACTCAGGATGAGGGTCAGGAGCGCCAGGAGGCGAAGACAGAGGATTGTCAGGAAGACAAACGTCCGGAGACGTAATTAAACGGAAATGGAATCAACACGGAATGTTCTGGCTAATGGAAAAACAGGGTGTGTTGGCGGCCTGCAAGGATTGTAAGACCCGTTAAGGGTTATGAGTCAGGAAAAAAGGCGACAGAGTAATCTGTCGCCTTTTTTCTTTGCTTGCTTTCTGTTAGATTCCGCCGCAAATCTATACTGAATAAAACGGCTAAAAGACGAACTATTATGAAACCATCATCTTCAAACTCACGCAGCAAAGGTCACGCAAAAGCGCGTCGAAAAACACGCGAAGAGCTGGATCAGGAAGCTCGTGACCGCAAGCGTCAGAAAAAACGTCGTGGTCATGCGCCAGGCAGTCGTGCAGCGGGCGGTAGCGCTACATCGGGCAGTAAAGGCCAGAACGCACCGAAAGATCCACGCATTGGCAGTAAAACCCCTATTCCATTGGGTGTGACTGAAAAAGTCACCAAACAGCACAAACCGAAGAGTGAGAAACCTATGCTTTCACCGCAGGCGGAGTTGGAGTTACTGGAAACGGATGAGCGTCTGGATGCGCTGCTGGAACGTCTGGAAGCGGGCGAAACCCTGAGTGCCGAAGAGCAATCCTGGGTTGATGCTAAACTGGATCGAATTGATGAGCTGATGCAGAAACTCGGACTCTCTTATGACGACGATGAAGAAGAGGAAGAAGACGAGAAGCAAGAAGACATGATGCGTCTGTTGCGAGGCAACTAACGGGTTGCCACTGTGGGCCTTCCCGTTCTGCTGATAACCCTTCCGGTTATATGTTATCTGGTGTGGTTATTCGTTAAACTACAGCGGTTGTCGCGGCGACAAAAGTGGCTGCGCAACCGGTTGATGACCCAAAACGGACATCAGCCGGTACGCCGTAGCCGCCAGAGACGCCATCGGAAGGAGTGAGCATGTCTGTACAGCAAATCGACTGGGACCTGGCCCTGATCCAGAAATATAACTATTCCGGGCCACGATACACCTCGTACCCGACCGCGCTGGAGTTTTCAGAAGACTTCGGTGAACAGGCGTTTTTACAAGCCGTGGCGCGCTACCCTGAGCGTCCCTTATCTCTCTACGTGCATATCCCGTTCTGCCACAAGCTTTGCTATTTCTGTGGCTGCAATAAAATTGTGACTCGCCAGCAGCATAAAGCCGACCAATACCTGGACGCGCTGGAGCAAGAAATCGTTCATCGTGCGCCACTGTTTGCCGGACGTAAAGTCAGCCAGTTGCACTGGGGTGGCGGTACGCCGACGTACCTGAACAAAGCGCAAATTAGCCGTCTGATGAATCTGTTGCGGGAAAACTTCCAGTTTAATACTGATGCGGAAATCTCGATCGAAGTTGATCCGCGTGAAATTGAACTGGATGTCCTCGATCATTTACGTGCCGAAGGCTTTAACCGCCTGAGCATGGGTGTGCAGGACTTCAACAAAGAAGTGCAACGTCTGGTCAACCGTGAGCAGGATGAAGAGTTCATCTTTGCTCTGCTTAACCATGCGCGTGAGATCGGCTTTACCTCCACCAACATTGACCTCATTTACGGCCTGCCGAAACAGACGCCGGAGAGTTTCGCTTTTACCCTGAAACGCGTGGCGGAACTGAACCCTGATCGTCTGAGCGTCTTTAACTACGCGCATCTGCCGACCATTTTTGCTGCTCAACGTAAAATCAAAGATGCTGACCTGCCGAGTCCGCAGCAAAAACTGGATATCCTGCAGGAAACCATCGCCTTCCTGACGCAATCGGGCTATCAGTTCATTGGTATGGATCACTTTGCCCGCCCGGATGATGAGCTGGCGGAGGCCCAGCGTGAAGGCGTGCTGCATCGCAACTTCCAGGGTTACACCACCCAGGGCGATACCGATCTGTTGGGAATGGGCGTCTCTGCCATCAGTATGATTGGCGATTGCTATGCGCAGAACCAGAAAGAGCTGAAGCGTTACTATCAGCAGGTAGATGAGCAAGGCAATGCGCTGTGGCGCGGTATTGCGTTAACGCGCGATGACTGTATTCGCCGTGATGTAATTAAGTCGCTGATCTGCAACTTCCGTCTGGATTACGCCCCCGTTGAACAGCAGTGGGATTTAAACTTCGCTGATTATTTTGCGGAAGACCTCAAGCTGCTCGCCCCATTAGCAAAAGACGGGCTGGTGGATGTCGATGAGAAGGGAATTCAGGTGACAGCGAAAGGTCGTTTGCTGATCCGCAACATTTGCATGTGCTTTGATACTTATTTGCGCCAGAAAGCGCGAATGCAGCAGTTCTCGCGGGTGATTTAAATGTTGAATGGCGCTTCGTTTACAACGGTGATAAACGAAAGCGCCATCAATTGACTGAGAACAAAACTGCCTGATGCGCTACGCTTATCAGGCCAACAAAACCTGTTTTTGTATGCCGGATAAAGCGTTCACGCCGCATCCGGCATGAACAACGAGTTTCAGCTAAACAGCCCAATCATCGCGGCACACAGCACGGCAGCAACGGCAGTTTGCGGCGCGTGGCTGCTAACTGCGCCACTCGATAGCAGATTAATTATTGATTCTAACATAATGACTCTCCCCGTTTTCCGGGCAAGATCATACTGAACTTATCGGAACAGTAAAGCGCAAAATAACAGCAATTTGCGCTCAATAATCAATCTTTACACAGCAAGCCTGAGTCACTCCATTCCCAACTCTTTTAACTTACGTGTCAGTGTGTTACGTCCCCAACCAAGCAGTCTCGCCGCTTCTTGTTTATGCCCCTGCGTATGTCGCAACGCGGTGGTCAGCAATGTCCGCTCCAGCTCAGGTTGCGCTTCAGAAAGTAAGTTTTGATGACCGGAACGCAGCGCCCGATCGGCCCATTGCGCTAACAGCGTTGCCCAACTGTCCGGCTGCATTGTGGAAGGGCTTTCCGCTACGGTTGATTCAAACAGTTCGCCAGGCAAATCCTGAATCAACACTTCCTGTCCGGCGGCCATCACCGTTAGCCAGCGGCAGGTATTTTCTAGCTGACGCACGTTCCCCGGCCATGCAAGACGCGTCAGGGCGGCTTCTGTCTCCGGGTGCAGTAACTTCGCTTCTACACCCAGCTCACGCGCGGCAACTTGCAGAAAATGACGTGCCAGACGGGGAATATCCTCCCGACGCTCGCGCAGTGGCGGCAGATGAACACGGATAACGTTCAGGCGGTGGAACAGATCCTCACGGAACTTGCCTTCCTGCACACGCAGTTCCAGGTTCTGGTGAGTCGCAGCGATAATACGCACATCCACTTTCACCGGCGCATAGCCGCCAACGCGGTAAAACTGACCGTCTGCCAGCACGCGCAGTAACCGTGTCTGCACATCCAGCGGCATATCGCCAATTTCATCAAGGAATAACGTGCCCCCATCGGCCTGTTCAAAACGGCCCTGACGAACGGTATTGGCACCGGTAAACGCGCCTTTCTCGTGACCAAACAGTTCTGATTCGATCAAATCTTTCGGGATAGCTGCCATATTCAGCGCGATAAACGGCGCTTTGGCGCGCGGGCTATGGCGATGCAGGGCATGAGCGACCAGCTCTTTACCTGTGCCGGATTCGCCATTGATCAACACGCTAATAGAAGAACGTGAGAGACGGCCAATAATACGGAACACATCCTGCATGGCAGGCGCTTCGCCAATAATATCGGTTGTTGGTCCGTTAAGCTGAATATTGCGCGGTTGCTGCTGTTCCTGGTAATGGCTGATGGCTCGCTCAACCAGCGCCACGGCTTCGTCGATATCAAACGGTTTGGGCAGATAATCAAACGCCCCTTGTTGATAGGCGCTAACGGCGGCATCCAGATCGGAATGTGCGGTCATAATGATGACCGGAAGCATCGGATGACGCTGTTTAATTTGCTTGAGCAACGCCAGCCCGTCCATTCCGGGCATACGGATATCTGAAAGCAGTACATCCGGCGTTTTGCTTGCCAGCGCCTCCAGCACTTCGGCACCGTTCTCAAATGCCGTGCAGGTTAAACCCGCTCCAGCGAGCGCACGTTCAAGCACCCAACGGATGGAACTATCGTCATCGACTACCCAGACTATCCCTCGTTGCATAAACGTCACCTTTATTTCCTGATAGGCAGGTAAACCGAGAACTCGGTATGACCCGGCCAACTGGTAAATTCAATTTTGCCTGAATGCTGATCAATCAAGTTACGGGCGATGGATAAACCAAGCCCGGTGCCGCCTTCGCGACCGCTGACCATCGGATAAAACAGCGTATCCTGCAAATGGGGCGGAATACCAGGCCCGTTATCTTCCACATCAATTCGTGCTGCCAGCCGATAGCGTTCGCCATGCAAGGTCAGTTGAAACGCGGTGCGGGTACGCAGAATAATTTCACCGCCCTCCGGCCCCAGCGCTTGTAACGCATTGCGCACAATATTCAGCAGTACTTGCTCAATCTGATCCGGATCGTGCGCCAGTTCTGGCAGGCTGGGGTCGTAATCACGAATCAACCGTACATTGTTCGGTAATTCCATCGACACCAGCGTCACCACGCGCTCTGCCACTTTGTGAATGCTTTCGGTGACGTGTGTGCCTGGTAGTTGCGGCCCCAACAGACGGTCGACCAGATTTCGCAGTCTGTCCGCCTGCTCGATAATCACTTTGGTATATTCCAGCAGAGACGGATCGGGCAACGCTTTGCTGAGTAACTGCGCCGCACCTCGTAAGCCGCCAAGTGGATTTTTGATCTCATGTGCCAGGCCGCGGACCAAATCGCGGGCAGCAACTTGCTGGGCGTGCTGTAGCTGCTCCTGGCTTAAGCGACGCTGGTTATCCATCGGTGTCATCTCCAGCAGGATCATGCCGTCCGGCATACGCTGGGCCGTCACAGAAAGAATATGCGAGCGCCCGTCAATCACCAGCGTCACTTCGTTATCGGTAAAACCTTGCCCCGCCTCCAGACTTTCTTGCATCAGACCGATATTTAGCGAGAAGTAGCTCAACAGTTCCGGTAACGGCGTACCAAACAATTTACGGGAACTTTGGGCGAGCAGTTGTTGCGCGGCGGGGTTGGCGTAATGGATCGCCAGGTTGTCGTCAATTAACAAAATACTGTTAATCAGAGAGTTGAGGATCTGCCCAGCATCGGGCTGCGTGCCTGTTGCCATAAAGCAGTCTCCTGAACAGGTTGCACCATTTTAGTGCATTATAGCTTTTTACGGATAAAAAGCGCGAAGCATCAGAGAAGTTACGGAGAAAAAAGCCCATGCAGAGATGGGCTGAAATTTCCACGGCAACTAAAACCCCGGCGTTTGTGCGCCGGGTATGACTACTTCAACTATTAGACGCTGTAGTACAGCTCAAACTCTACCGGGTGCGGAGTCATACGTACGCGGTCATCTTCTTCGCGACGCAGAGCGATGTACGCATCGATCGCTTCATCAGTGAACACGCCACCGGCTTTCAGGAATTCGCGGTCCAGATCCAGCTCGTTCAGTGCTTCTTCCAGAGAGCCTGCAACCTGCGGGATCTCTTTCGCTTCTTCTGGCGGCAGGTCATACAGGTTTTTGTCCATTGCTTCGCCCGGGTGGATCTTGTTCTTGATGCCATCCAGACCCGCCATCAGCAGGGCAGCAAAGCACAGGTACGGGTTAGCTGCCGGGTCCGGGAAACGCACTTCGATACGACGCGCTTTCGGAGAAGATACCACCGGAATACGGATAGATGCAGACCGGTTACGCGCAGAGTAAGCCAGCATTACCGGTGCTTCGTAGCCCGGAACCAGTCGCTTGTAAGAGTTGGTGGTCGGGTTTGCCAGCGCGTTAATCGCTTTCGCGTGTTTGATTACACCGCCAATGTAGTACAACGCCTGCTCAGACAGACCAGCGTATTTGTCGCCCGCGAACAGGTTGACACCGTTTTTAGACAGTGACATGTGGCAGTGCATACCGGAGCCGTTATCACCGAACATCGGTTTCGGCATAAAGGTCGCCGTTTTACCGAAACGATGCGCCACGTTGTGGACGACATATTTGTAGATCTGAATTTCGTCGGCTTTTTTGGTCATGGTATTGAAGCGGGTTGCCACTTCGTTCTGACCTGCGGTTGCCACTTCGTGGTGATGTGCTTCAACCACCAGGCCCATCTGCTCCATTACCAGACACATTTCAGAACGGATGTCCTGAGCAGAGTCTACCGGCGGAACCGGGAAGTAACCGCCTTTCACTGCAGGACGGTGACCTTTGTTACCTCCTTCATATTGGGTGGAAGAGTTCCATGCGCCTTCGATATCGTCGATAGCGACGTGAGAACCGGAGATAGAAGAGCCGAAACGAATATCATCGAACAGGAAGAATTCTGGCTCTGGCCCGAACAGTACAGTGTCGGCAATGCCAGTGGAACGCAGGTAATCTTCAGCGCGCTTAGCAATAGAGCGAGGGTCACGGTCATAGCCTTGCAGAGTGCCTGGTTCGAGGATATCGCAACGGATAATCAGGGTAGAGTCCGCGAAGAACGGGTCAATCACTGCGGTGGATGCGTCTGGCATCAGCACCATGTCGGATTCGTTAATGCCTTTCCAGCCGCCAATCGAGGAGCCGTCAAACATTTTGCCTTCTTCGAAGAATTCAGCATTTACCTGATGAGCAGGGATAGTGACGTGCTGTTCTTTACCTTTGGTGTCGGTGAAGCGCAAATCAACAAACTTCACTTCGTGCTCGTTCAGCATCGTCAGTACGTGTTCAGCGGACATACTTTAACTCTCCTGGATTGGTCATTGTCGTCGTGGTAACGAAATCTGCAATTAATTGGGCCGTGTCGCCGTAAAAAAGATAAAGCGAAATCTGTGCCAACTTTTAAATTGCCCCTAAAAGGCGTTATCATGCTTACCATCGTGCAAAAGGGCTGCACCATGATGCGAATGTTGCACCAATATAGTGCTTCAATGGAAACATTAAGCACCATGTTGGTGCAATGACCTTTGGATAACCCTTTTTATGCTCCGTGAAAGCGATCACAAAGGGACTCTGCAATACTTGTTTGCGGAGGATGTTTGTGATCCTGTTTTGTAGTGCGATTAATCCGTGTACAATAACGCGCTATTTCTAATGCCTGAGGCAAAGTTGTGATCGAAAAATTGCGTAACATCGCCATCATCGCGCACGTCGACCATGGTAAAACCACCCTGGTAGATAAGCTGCTCCAACAATCCGGTACGTTCGACTCTCGTGCCGAAACCCAAGAGCGCGTGATGGACTCCAACGATTTGGAGAAAGAGCGTGGGATTACCATCCTCGCGAAAAACACCGCTATCAAATGGAATGATTACCGTATCAACATCGTTGATACCCCGGGGCACGCCGACTTCGGTGGTGAAGTTGAACGTGTAATGTCCATGGTAGATTCAGTGCTGCTGGTGGTTGACGCATTTGACGGCCCAATGCCGCAAACGCGCTTCGTAACCAAAAAAGCGTTTGCTTACGGCCTGAAGCCGATTGTGGTAATCAACAAAGTTGACCGCCCTGGCGCGCGTCCTGACTGGGTTGTTGATCAGGTATTCGACCTGTTCGTTAACCTCGATGCGACCGACGAGCAACTGGACTTCCCGATCGTTTATGCTTCTGCGCTGAACGGTATCGCGGGTCTGGACCACGAAAATATGGCGGAAGACATGACCCCGCTGTATCAGGCGATTATCGACCACGTTCCTGCACCGGACGTAGACCTTGACGGTCCGTTCCAGATGCAGATTTCTCAGCTCGATTACAACAGCTATGTTGGTGTTATCGGCATTGGTCGCATCAAGCGCGGTAAAGTGAAGCCGAACCAGCAGGTTACTATCATCGATAGTGAAGGCAAAACCCGTAACGCGAAAGTTGGTAAAGTGCTGGGCCACCTTGGTCTGGAACGTATCGAAACCGATCTGGCGGAAGCTGGCGATATCGTGGCAATCACTGGCCTTGGTGAACTGAACATTTCTGACACCGTTTGCGACACGCAAAACGTTGAAGCGCTGCCGGCACTCTCCGTTGATGAGCCGACCGTTTCTATGTTCTTCTGCGTTAACACCTCTCCGTTCTGCGGTAAAGAAGGTAAGTTCGTAACGTCTCGTCAGATTCTGGATCGTCTGAACAAAGAACTGGTACACAACGTTGCGCTGCGCGTAGAAGAAACCGAAGACGCCGATGCGTTCCGCGTTTCTGGTCGTGGCGAACTGCACCTGTCTGTTCTTATCGAAAACATGCGTCGTGAAGGTTTCGAACTGGCGGTATCCCGTCCGAAAGTCATCTTCCGTGAAATCGACGGTCGTAAACAAGAGCCGTTCGAAAACGTGACTCTGGACGTTGAAGAACAGCATCAGGGTTCTGTAATGCAGGCGCTGGGCGAACGTAAAGGCGAGCTGAAAAACATGAATCCAGACGGTAAAGGCCGCGTACGTCTCGACTACGTGATCCCAAGCCGTGGTCTGATTGGCTTCCGTTCAGAGTTCATGACCATGACTTCCGGTACTGGTCTGCTGTACTCCACCTTCAGCCACTACGACGATGTGCGTCCGGGTGAAGTGGGTCAGCGTCAGAACGGCGTACTGATCTCTAACGGTCAGGGTAAAGCGGTAGCGTTCGCGCTGTTCGGTCTGCAGGATCGCGGTAAGCTGTTCCTCGGTCACGGTGCAGAAGTTTATGAAGGTCAGATTATCGGTATTCACAGCCGCTCTAACGACCTGACTGTAAACTGCCTGACCGGTAAGAAACTGACCAACATGCGTGCTTCCGGTACTGATGAAGCCGTTGTTCTGGTTCCGCCTATCCGCATGACTCTGGAACAAGCACTGGAGTTCATCGATGATGACGAACTGGTAGAAGTCACTCCGACCTCTATCCGTATTCGTAAACGTCACCTGACGGAAAACGATCGTCGCCGCGCTAACCGTGGTCCGAAAGAAGATTAATTTCTCTTTTTAGTCGTGAAAAACCTGCCAGCGATGGCAGGTTTTTTTTTGCCTGTTGTAAGTTCTCACCAGTGCGAGTATCTCCCTTGTAAGTCTGTGACTACAGCAATAGAGAGCTTTGTCACAATTATCTGCAAAGTCACACGCCGTTAATTGCTTTCTTTTTTGGCGTAAGCGTAAGATGCTTCATCTGGTTTAAACCAAAAGGATTAAACAATGGCCGGAAACCAATCCACCGTAGAAAATGCAAAAGAGAAACTGGATCGGTGGTTAAAAGATGGCATCACCACGCCGGGTGGAAAACTCCCTTCAGAAAGAGAGTTGGGAGAATTGCTGGGTATTAAACGTATGACGCTGCGCCAGGCGTTGCTGAACCTCGAGGCAGAATCCAAAATCTTCCGTAAGGATCGTAAAGGTTGGTTCGTTACTCAGCCGCGTTTTAATTACAGCCCGGAACTGTCGGCTAGCTTTCAACGGGCTGCAATTGAACAAGGGCGGGAACCTTCCTGGGGATTTACCGAGAAAAGTCGTATCAGCGATATTCCCGAGACGCTCATGCCACTGATTACAGTAACGCCGTCACCCGAACTCTATCGCATTACCGGTTGGGGGGCGCTGGAAGGGCATAAAGTTTTCTATCACGAGACGTATATTAATCCTGAAGTTGCCCCTGGTTTTATTGAGCAACTTGAAAACCATTCATTTTCTTCAGTCTGGGAAAAATGCTACCAAAAAGAGACGGTAGTAAAAAAATTGATTTTCAAACCCGTCAGAATGCCTGGCGATATCAGCAAATATCTTGGCGGTTCTGCGGGTATGCCAGCGATCTTAATTGAAAAACATCGCGCCGACCAGCAAGGGAATATTGTCCAGATAGATATTGAATATTGGCGATTTGAGGCTGTAGACCTCATCATTAATCTGTAGGTGTTTTATGGTGACAATAAATAACGCAAGAAAGATTCTACAACGTGTCGATACTCTTCCTCTTTATTTACATGCCTATGCTTTTCATTTAAATATGCGGCTGGAAAGAGTATTGCCGACTGATTTACTTGATATAGCGAGTGAAAATAATCTGCGAGGCGTCAAAATTCATGTTCTGGATGGAGAACGTTTTTCTCTGGGTAATATGGCAGATAAAGAACTCTCTGCCTTTGGCGATAAAGCTCGCCGTCTGAACCTTGATATTCATATTGAAACCAGTGCCTCAGATAAAGCATCTATTGACGAAGCCGTCGCCATCGCACTGAAAACCGGGGCATCGTCCGTGCGTTTTTATCCGCGTTATGAAGGTAATTTGCGCGATGTATTATCGATCATCGCTAACGATATTGCTTATGTGCGGGAAGCGTATCAGGACAGCGGCCTGACCTTTACGATCGAACAGCATGAAGATTTGAAAAGCCATGAGCTGGTATCGTTGGTCAAAGAAAGTGAGATGGAGTCTCTTTCCTTACTGTTTGATTTTGCGAACATGATCAATGCAAATGAGCATCCCATGGACGCCTTAAAAACGATGGCACCGCATATTACTCAGGTGCATATCAAAGATGCATTGATCGTTAAAGAACAGAGTGGTCTGGGGCATAAAGCCTGTATTTCAGGTCAGGGAGATATGCCGTTCAAAGAGTTATTAACGCACCTTATCTGCCTGGGTGATGATGAACCGCAGGTGACGGCATATGGCCTGGAAGAAGAGGTTGATTATTATGCTCCGGCGTTCCGCTTTGAAGACGAAGATGATAATCCGTGGATCCCATATCGCCAGATGAGTGAAACACCATTGCCAGAAAAGCATTTGCTGGATGCGCGGTTACGTAAAGAAAAAGAAGACGCAATTAATCAGATATATCATGTGCGTAACGTACTACAACAAATCAAGCAAGAGGCAAGCCATCTTCTGAACCACTAATAAGTTTTAACTCATCCGCAGTTAATAAAAACCATTCTATAAGAATGGTCGGTATCTTATTGCCTTTAAAACAGTGATTTTAAAAATCGCTTAGGGGATGTTATGCTCACAAAAAAGAAATGGGCGTTATTTAGTCTATTAACACTGTGTGGCGGTACAATTTATAAATTACCGTCGTTAAAAGATGCGTTTTATATCCCGATGCAGGAGTATTTCAATTTGACCAATGGCCAAATTGGTAATGCCATGTCAGTAAACTCATTTGTCACGACAGTGGGTTTTTTTCTGTCTATTTATTTTGCCGATAAACTACCGCGCAGATACACCATGTCATTCTCACTCATTGCTACGGGATTACTGGGAGTTTATTTGACGACAATGCCGGGGTATTGGGGCATCCTCTTTGTCTGGGCGCTATTTGGCGTTACTTGCGACATGATGAACTGGCCTGTGTTGCTCAAGTCGGTAAGTCGGCTGGGCAATAGCGAACAACAAGGCCGGTTGTTTGGTTTCTTCGAAACAGGACGTGGCATTGTCGATACCGTGGTGGCATTTTCTGCGCTGGCAGTATTTACCTGGTTTGGTAGTGGCTTATTGGGCTTTAAAGCGGGTATCTGGTTTTATTCCCTTATTGTGATTGCCGTGGGCATTATCATTTTCTTTGTACTGAATGACAAAGAAGAGGCACCTTCCGTTGAGGTGAAAAAAGAAGACGAAGCATCGCAAAATACCAGTATGAGCTCGGTGCTGAAAGACAAAACAATCTGGCTTATCGCTTTCAACGTCTTCTTCGTTTACGCGGTTTACTGTGGCCTGACGTTCTTCATCCCATTCCTGAAAAACATCTATCTGCTGCCCGTTGCGCTGGTGGGGGCTTACGGCATCATAAATCAATATTGTCTGAAGATGATCGGTGGGCCTATTGGCGGCATGATTTCAGATAAGATCCTGAAATCACCGAGTAAATATCTGTGCTACACCTTTATCATCAGCACCGCGGCACTCATAATGTTGATTATGCTGCCGCACGAAAGTATGCCGGTATATTTAGGGATGGCATGTACGCTGGGCTTTGGTGCGATAGTCTTTACACAGCGAGCCGTATTTTTTGCACCTATCGGCGAAGCAAAAATTGCTGAAAATAAAACAGGCGCGGCGATGGCGTTGGGTAGCTTTATTGGTTACGCCCCGGCGATGTTCTGCTTCAGTCTGTATGGCTACATTCTGGATTTAAATCCGGGGATTATTGGCTACAAAATCGTGTTTGGCATTATGGCCTGCTTCGCATTCTGTGGTGCGGTGGTTTCCGTAATGCTGGTTAAGCGTATTAGCCAACGTAAGAAAGAGATGCTGGCGGCTGAAGCTTAATTAATGGCCGGATGTGTTTAATCCGGCCAATGAAAACCGTATCAACCATCGCATCCGGCAAAACAAAATCCGCTGAAATCTCCAGCGGATTTTTCGAAATTTCAATTTCAGGATACTTCTTGCTCGGCAACCACCAGTTCGACATTCTCTTCGCTTAATAACTGGCAGAAAGAATTGGGCGGTGGAGCATCAGTAAAAAATGCTCTGACATTTCGTGCATTGCCAATTGAAACGGCAGCAGACGCGGCAAACTTAGTATGATCTGCCACTAGCAATGTATTCCGCGCATGTTTAATCATCGTTCTCGCGACTAACGCTTCATTGACATCAAATTCCAGCAGGGTGCCATCATGCTCAATGGCACCAATACTGGTGATTAAATAGTCTGCGCGGAAACCTTCAATAAAATCCACAGCTCCGGGGCCGATGATCCCGCCGTTATGGGCGCGTAAAGTGCCTCCCGGCACCATCACTTCAATATCCTGATTCTTATAAAGAATCTGTGCTACACGTAGGCTGTTAGTGATAATGCGTAAATCACGGCGGTTGAGTAATGCCCTGGCAACGGCTTCGACCGTAGTACCGATGGTGATAAAGACGGTACAGCGTTCGGGAAGGTAATCAGCGACCGCCTCAGCGATCGCCCGTTTCTCGGCGGTGAGCGAAAGTTCCCGTTGCTCAAAAGCGGTATTCATGACGCTGGAGACGCGCCCAGCCCCTCCATGATGACGGGTGATCAACCCCTGCTCGCTTAGTTTTCGGATATCCCGGCGCACGGTTTGCGTTGAAACATCCAGCAGTTGTGCCAGTTCTTCAATATTCATATAACCGCGTTCTGCGATTAGATGAACGAGTTGGTCATGGCGTGGATTACCTGTCACTTCGATGATACTCATGAATACTCCCTTGCCCCTCCTCGGTAGATGTTTACCATTTTACGCATAAAGTGACAAAAATGATTCGGTTTGCTCACGATTAGGAATGCCAGCCCGACCGCCAGCCTGGGTACATTTCATCGCGGCAACCGCACTGGCAAAACGAATAGCCTCTTTTGTGGGCATTTTTTCTGCTAACGCTACCGCGAGTGCGCCGTGAAAAACATCGCCTGCTCCAGTGGTATCAACCACATTGACAGAAAATGCCTCCTGTTGACACAAATGATCATCTTCAATCCACAACGATCCTTCAGAACCCAGCGTGACATACACTTTACCTGCTGTTTGTGTGGCAGCCTGGTACAAGCCTTCTTCAGGTGACTGAAGGCCGGTCATGCGTTTCAGCCCTGGCGTTGAGAACACAGCATGGTCGGCAAGCGCGACAAGTGGAGAAATATCCTGCGGTGTCATATCGGCGTCTAAAAGCGTTGTCACGCCCGCAAGGCGCGCTTGCGAGAATGCTTTTTCAGTGCCGCTATGCCAGCGAACATCGGCCAGAACCAGATCATAACGAGAGAAATCGATCGCTTCTAACCATTCGGCATCAGTATCGAGATCGGGGCTTGGATAATTAACGATAATCCGTTCGCCATGCTGATCAACGAGGATCGCTGATTGCGACGAACGGGCATTAAGATATCGGCGGCAAAATGCCGTATTGACGCCCCAACTCTCAAGTTCTGCAAGTAAGGTATTTCCACAACTGTCATCGCCGACGCGACCGATGAAATCAACCTCCACGCCGAGTTTTGCTATTGCAACAGCGGCTGTTGCCGCCGGGCCACCACCAATCTCAAGATAATGATTTGCCTGATATTTCCCGCCGCCCTCTGGCAGACAGGGCAAAGAATAAATCCTGTCCTGAACAGTGATACCTACACATGCAATTCTGGTCATATTTGTCTTGTCCTGTTTAATTTTGTCGTCTTTGGTCAATTTAAATGACACAAATGATCAAATTAGTGATGTGTGTCGTGTTTTTGAACATAAATTACAAATATGCTCAAAAACAGACGAAAACGAATTTTCAATTGTCATTATTTTGTCAATGTCAGACAGGAGAGCGTTCATGGCAACCATTGCATTTCTCGGGCTGGGGCAGATGGGTAGCCCAATGGCTAACAATCTATTGCAAAAAGGGCATTTATTGCAGGTATTTGATGTCAATACACAGGCTGTCGATGCGCTAGTCACGCAGGGGGCCACTGCGGCACAAACCCCAGCGGAAGCGGCAGTAGGCGCTGAATTTATCATCACTATGCTTCCCAATGGTGACATTGTTCGGCAGGTGTTGTTGGGGGAAAAAGGTGTCTGTGAAACTGTTTCATCTGACGCGTTAGTGATTGATATGTCGACTATTCATCCCTTACAGACCGATGCATTAATACGGGAATTACAAGAAAAAGGCATCAGTATGATGGACGCCCCCGTGGGCAGAACGTCTGTGAATGCGATTGATGGCACATTGCTGATTTTAGCGGGTGGCACTGATGAGCAGATTGCGCGCGCACGCCCGATTCTCATGTGCATGGGTAATGAGCTGGTCGAAGCTGGCGGCCCGGGAATGGGGATCCGCGTGAAGCTAATTAACAACTATATGAGCATTGCGCTTAATGCGCTGTCCTCCGAAGCCGCTGTGTTATGTGAGTCACTGGGATTAAATCTTGATATCGCAATTAAGGTGATGAGTGGTACGGCAGCAGGGAAAGGGCATTTTACGACCACCTGGCCTGGCAAAGTGCTGAAAGGCGATCTTTCTCCCGCCTTCATGGTGGATCTGGCGTTGAAAGATCTGCGTATTGCTGTTGATGTCGCTCAGGAGACGGGGGCGCCGCTCAATATGGGGATTGCAGCAGAAAGTTATTACGCCGCAGCAAGTCAAGACGGTAAAGGGCGGCAGGACTGGAGCGCCCTGCTAAATCAGGTTCGTCAGCAGGCTGGTCTTTAATTTTATCTATTAACAGGAGTTTCTATGTCATCCCACTTCACCCCATTTACGCTGAAAGATATCTCCCGCCCAGGTGGTGGATTTGCCATGTTAGCTGTCGATCAGCGTGAAGCTATGCGTCTGATGTTTGCGGCAGCAGGACAGCCAAAACCCGTCTCCGACAGTGTACTCACCGATTTTAAAGTCGCCGCGACCCGCATCCTTTCTCCTTATGCTTCTGCCGTTCTGGCGGATAAACAATTTTGTCTTGATCAAATTGTCGAGCAGGGCGCTGTTGCTAATTCTTGCGGTCTGATTGTCGCTGCCGATCTTTTTATCCCAGGTAATGGCATCCCGGTTGATAGCGTTGAAATAGATATGTCCGTCGACCCGCATAAAGCCCGTGAAATGGGGGCGAAGGCGATGAAATTACTTGTGCTCTGGCGTGAAGATGAACCTGCAGAGGAACGTCTGGCAATGGTCGATAAGTTTGTTCGTCGCTGCCGTAGTGCCGGGCTGGTCAGCATTATTGAGCCTGTGGTGCGTCCACCTCGTCGTGGTTGGGACTTTGATCGTGAAAGCGCCATTGTTGCCGCCGCCGCAGAGCTTGGTGGAACAGAGGCTGATCTTTACAAAGCCGAGATGCCATTAGGAGGCAAAGGCGATGAAAAAACCTTACTTTCCGCCTGCCAGAAACTTAACGATCAGATGAAGATGCCGTGGGTAATTCTTTCTTCTGGCGTCGATGCCGATATTTTTGGACGCGCGGTAAGTATTGCGATGAAAAGCGGCGCGTCTGGCTTCCTGGCAGGACGAGCGGTTTGGGCGTCGGTTGTTGGTGCACAAGATCCACAAACTATGCTGCGCGATGTCTCCGTTCCACGCTTACAACGATTGGCTGAAATTGTCGATGAAGGTATCGCGCAACGCTAATTCCCTATGGATAACGATTCTGGAGAATAATGATGGATAAAATTACCCAGGTTTTATTTTCAGATATTGGGAAAGTCACCACTCAATATGTTGAAGTACCACACCAGCAACTTAAACCGCACGAAGTACGGATTGCGCCTGTGTTCTACGGGATATGCGGATCGGATCTGCATGTTTTGAAAGGCGGTCATCCGTTTGCCAAACCGCCAGTCGTTCCCGGTCATGAAATTGCAGCGCGTGTTACGGAAGTGGGTAGCGACGTCAAACATGTACAGCCGGGCGATCATGTGGTTGTCGATCCCATCATGGCTTGCATGGAATGCCGGGCCTGCAAAGCAGGGCGTTTTAATCTTTGTGAACCACCGCAGGTTGCCGGTTTTCGCGCGCCGGGCTTTGCTCGCTCACAGCACATTGTTCCTGCGCGTAATTGCCATGTCGCACCAGCCTCTTTACCGCTAAAAGTGTTGGCCTTTGCCGAACCGGCAGCGTGTGCTCGTCACTGTGTTAACCGAATGCCGAAGGCTTCTCTGGAGAGCGTACTGGTGATTGGTGCTGGAACAATTGGCTTATCCATTGTGCAGGCACTGCGCATTATGGGGGCAGTAAAGATTACCGTGATTGAACCTGACGCGGCCAAACGTGCACTGGCGTTAAAATTGGGTGCTGCAGAGGTTTGGGCACCGGGAGAACTGGCCGCAGATGTGCGATTTACGGGAGCGATTGATGTCGTTGCAGCGCAGGCCACGCTTAATGATGCCTGTACCCGTGTGTATGCCGGAGGCACCGTTGTGTGTATGGGCGTACCGAGTGGGCCGCGTGAAATACCACTACCGATGATGCAACGTTTCGAGCGTGACTTGCTCAACTCTGGCATGTACATCCCTGAAGATTTCGATGCCGTTATCGAATGGCTGGCGGATGGGCGGTTTGATACCAGTGAGCTGGTTACCGATTTATTTGCCATTGATGACGCAGCGGCAGCATTCGAACGCGCGCAGCAAAATGACTCCATAAAAGTCATGCTGCAATTTGCGCCGGAATGATTTTCTAAATCTCTGTCTGGCGCTGCGCTACGTCAGCGCCACCCTACAACAATTAAAAAGGACACTGCGATGAGTCAAATCACCAGTCCTGCAATTTATTCAATTAGTCGTCCACAGGACGTAATTGATATTGTTAATAAGAACTCTGCGATCAACACCAGTATCGGCGTTATTTTTATTGCTTTGGGCGGCATATTGATTGATGCCTATCAGGCGGCGATGGTGGGGTTTGGTAATAAATATATTGCCGCTCAATTTGGTATTTCTCCTGGGCTTGCCGCAACCGTTAATGCTTCAGTATTAATCGCCGCATTAATAGGTGGTTTATTAGCGAATCGGGTCATCAACCGCTTTGGGCAAAAGCGAGCATTTATTATTGGCATGGGGTTATGCACCATCGGTGCTGCTGCGGTGGCTATTGCGCCCAGTATCTGGTGGGTGCTGGTGTGTCGCGTCATCATGGGCTTTGGCTTAGGCATCGACTTCCCTTTGGCAACCAATGCCGTGGCAGAGCTTCGTGGTTCAACGTCGAAGAAAACCGGAACGTCGGTCAATCTCTGGCAAATGGCCTGGTATGTTTCAACTACCGTTGTCTATCTGGTGCTTTTGCCTCTGCTTCTGTCTGGTATTGCTGAAGAACAGTTGTGGCGTTACGGAATATTCATCGGGGCTATTTTCGCAGTCATCTTCATGATTTTGCGTTACGTCTTTATCGGTGAATCCGCAATGTGGGCCGCACGCGTCGGGCGTTACCAGGAAGCGTGCGACATCCTGGGAAAACGTTACGGTGTTCAGGCTCGCGTTGCGACACCGGGTACAGCAGAAGCCAGATCCGCGGAAAAGGTAGAGAATAAATACAGAGGTGGATATGGCATCTTATTTAATGATCGTTACCGCAAACGCACCATCCTCGGCTGTGTCGTGGCAACCATGCAGGCGTGGCAATATAACGCTGTAGGTGTTTATCTTCCTCTTACCTTGGCGGGAATAATAAGTGGCGGGCTTACTGGCGCGTTGACGGGTTCTGCCGTCGTGAATGCCCTTTGTGGGGTAACCGGCGGGATGATCGGCTCGTTTATTCTCCAACGATTAGGCACCCGCCGACAGTCCATGTATGGATTTGCCGTTGTGACCTTAGCATTGCTGTCGTTAGGCGCACTGGCGACGACTAATCCCTGGCTGTCTTTAGGGTTGTTGGGATCAATTATTTTCTTCCATTCAGCGGGGCCTGGTGGGTTGGGCATGACCATTGCCACACTCTCATATCCTCCTGCTATTCGCCCTACTGGGGTGGGATTTGCCCGTGCGATTATGCGCACCGGTGCGATTGCCGGGCTTATTTTCTGGCCGATGCTGTGGGGTGCGTTGAAAACTGAAGCGTTTTACTGGTTGGCAATTGTGCCATTCCTGGGATTCCTGACCTGCGTATTGATTAATTGGGAACCGTTGGGGGCGAATGTGGATGCCGAAGACGCGGAAGTTCTGGCGGAATTGAACAAATAAACATAACGCGTATCGGCATCAGGTCGATGCGCGTATTTATCAGACTGCCCACTTTGTAGTGGGTTATTCCCCAATTTCTCGCCGACCAGGAGAGGAAAATGATGTCTGAAACGTTACCTACACCGCAAGAAGGACTTTCCGGTAAAGCCATGAGACGTGTCGTAATGGGCAGTTTCGCGGGCGCGTTGATGGAATGGTATGACTTCTTTATTTTTGGCACGGCAGCAGGGCTGGTATTTGCTCCGCTTTTTTTCCCGAACAGCGATCCTTTTATAGGTCTTATAGCCGCCTTTGCTACCTTTGGTGTCGGTTTTTTGACTCGTCCCTTAGGTGGCATCGTCTTTGGCCATTTTGGCGATAAAATTGGGCGAAAAATAACGCTTATCTGGACACTGGCTATTGTCGGTTGCTCCACATTTTTGATTGGTTTTATTCCGACGTATCAGGAAATTGGGATCTGGGCACCGCTCATATTAATGGCGCTGCGCTTAATTCAGGCTTTGGTCTTGGTGGCGAGTATGGCGGAGCGGCATTGATGACCATTGAATCTGCGCCCGAATCCCGGCGCGGTTTTTTAGGTTCGCTCCCACAAACGGCTGCATCAGTGGGGATTATGCTGGCAACCGGTATTTTTGCGCTCTGTAACCATTTACTGACTCAGGAACAGTTTCTCTCCTGGGGATGGCGTATTCCGTTCTGGCTTTCTGCGGTGATGTTGATCGTTGGGTTATTTATCCGCCTGCATACTGAGGAGACACTGGATTTTCAAAAGCAAAAAACGACGAATAATAAAGAAAAGTCCGTTCCTCCGTTGATTGAATTATTCAAAAAACATCCGCGAAATATTTTATTAGCGCTGGGCGCGAGGCTGGCAGAGAGTGTCTCCTCCAATATTATTAACGCCTTTGGTATCGTTTATATTTCCAGCCAATTAGCATTATCGCGAGATATTCCTCTGACGGGCATGCTGATTGCCTCGGCGATCGGTATTTTCAGTTGTCCGTTGGTCGGGTGGTTATCAGACCGTATAGGTCAAAAATGTCTGTATTTGTCAGGTGCGGGATTTTGTGTCCTGTTCGCGTTTCCTTTCTTCTTATTACTGGATAGTAAAAGTACGCTCATCATCTGGTGCAGTATGATCCTCGGCTATAACTTAGGCCCGACGATGATGTTTGCCGTGCAGCCGACACTTTTCACCCGCATGTTCGGCACCAAAGTACGATATACCGGTCTTTCTTTTGCCTATCAATTTTCCGCAATACTTGGCGGACTAAGCCCCCTTATCGCCTCAAGTTTGCTGGCGCTGGGAGGGGGAAAACCGTGGTATGTCGCTCTGTTTTTATTTGCTGTCTCAGTTCTTTCCTTTGTTTGCGTCTGGCTGATTGAGCCGACCGATGAACAAGAAACCGCTTCTTACCGCTACATCAGGGAACAATCTCATGAAAACTGAACGGAATAACGAGCATTATCTGGCGCTACAACAGGCGTTTGACGCGCCCTGGCCTGGGCCTGTGGGAGAGTCTGTGACGCTGGAAAAAGGCAGTATTCGCCTGCAGATTTATCCGCATGATGGTGCCAGGCTCACCTCATTACAGGCATTTGGTTGTGAAGTATTACGCCAATGGCAGCCGCAACGCAGAGCTTTTCAGTACGGCTGTTTCCCAATGGTGCCGTGGGCAGGGCGATTGGGGAACGCGACGCTGAATGCTGGTGGGCAATGTTATTCTTTACCCGCCAATAAACCACCACATGCGTTACATGGTATGGCGTGCTATTCAACATGGGAAATTATCGCCAAAACAACAGATTCCCTGACTTTACGTATGCCTCTGGCTTCACCGTGGCCATGGCAAGGGGAAGTGATTCAGACTTTTTTGCTGGAGAACGATGCGCTGGTTTTACAACTGGAAATCCATTCACATGCCGATACATTCCCGGCCTCTGCGGGCTGGCATCCGTGGTTTGCGAAAAAGCTGGCTCCGCAAAGTACAGCGTCGTTGCAGGTGCTTTTTGATGCGGACTGGCAAGAAGAAGCGGGTAGTGATGAACTGCCAACAGGAAATCGCATCTCTCCTCAAGTCGGCCCCTGGGATGACTGTTTTGGTTTTTATGACGGGTTAAAGGTTAAGTTACTGTGGCCAGGTAAACTCGCGATGACCATGACTTCTTCAGCAAACAGTCTGGTTGTATTTGATAAACAGCCTGATGCCACCTGTGTTAACCCGCTTACTCAGGCACCTAACGCAATAAATCTAACGCCGGAATTTGTGACACCAGATAAGCCGCTGGTCATCGAAACCCGTTGGCAATTTACGCCTGAATCTTAACCATTCATCTAATGCGAAAAAGTCAGTGAAATTACTCTGCTTTTTCGCAATCAGCGTCACAAGATTACCCTTATTGCCACATAGCCAAACCCATCCTTTCCCGCTACAGTTAATTTCCTGTGGTGTGAAAGGAGGCAAAAATGCTCTATATCTTTGATTTAGGTAATGTGATTGTCGATATCGACTTTAACCGTGTGCTGGGAACCTGGAGCGATTTAACGCGTATTCCGCTGGCGTCGCTTAAGAAGAGTTTTCATATGGGTGAGGCGTTTCATCAGCATGAGCGTGGGGAAATTAGTGATGAAGAGTTCGCTGAGGCGCTGTGTCATGAGATGGCCTTACCGTTAAGTTACGAACAGTTCTCCCACGGCTGGCAGGCGGTGTTTGTCGCGCTACGCCCGGAAGTGATCGCCATTATGCATAAACTGCGTGAGCAGGGGCATCGCGTGGTGGTGCTTTCCAATACTAACCGCCTGCATACTACCTTTTGGCCAGAGGAATACCCGGAAATCCGTAGCGCTGCCGACCATATCTACTTGTCGCAAGATTTAGGTATGCGCAAACCGGAAGCGCGAATTTACCAGCATGTTTTGCGGGCAGAAGGTTTTTCACCAGACGAGACGGTCTTTTTCGACGATAACGCCGATAATATAGAAGGAGCTAATCAGCTAGGTATTACCAGCATTCTGGTGAAAGATAAAACCACCATCCCGGACTATTTCGCGAAGGTGTTATGCTAAAAACCATCCATGAAAAAGCCAGGCATCGTACCCGTCCGCTATGGGCCTGGCTGAAACTACTCTGGCAACGCATTAATGAGGACAACATGACAACCCTGGCAGGTAACCTTGCCTACGTGTCATTGCTCTCATTAGTGCCGCTGGTTGCCGTTGTTTTTGCACTTTTCGCCGCGTTTCCCATGTTTTCTGATGTCAGCATTCAGTTGCGTCATTTTATCTTCGCCAACTTTCTTCCTGCCACAGGCGATGTTATCCAGCAATATATCGAACAGTTTGTTGCCAACTCCAACAAGATGACCGCCGTCGGGGCGTGTGGTCTGATCGTCACGGCATTATTGTTGATGTACTCCATCGATAGCGCGCTGAATGCCATCTGGCGCAGTAAACGGGTACGCCCCAAAATTTATTCGTTTGCTGTGTACTGGATGATCCTGACGCTGGGGCCGCTGCTGGCGGGGGCCAGTCTGGCGATCAGCTCCTATCTACTCTCCCTGCGCTGGGCGAGCGATCTCAATACTGTCATCGACAATGTGCTGCGTATTTTTCCGCTGTTGTTGTCGTGGATCTCCTTCTGGCTGCTGTACAGCATTGTTCCTACCATTCGCGTACCTAACCGCGACGCGATTGTCGGCGCGTTTGTCGCCGCACTCCTGTTCGAAGCAGGAAAGAAAGGTTTCGCGCTTTATATCACCATGTTCCCGTCATATCAGCTCATTTACGGTGTGCTGGCGGTGATCCCCATCCTCTTTGTCTGGGTCTACTGGACATGGTGTATCGTCTTGCTTGGTGCAGAAATTACTGTCACTCTCGGGGAATACCGCAAACTTAAACAAGCTGCTGAACAAGAAGAAGACGACGAACCATGATTGCATTAATTCAACGCGTAACCCGAGCCAGCGTCACCGTGGAGGGAGAAGTGACGGGCGAAATTGGCGCGGGACTTTTGGTGTTATTGGGTGTCGAAAAGGATGATGACGAACAGAAAGCAAACCGTCTGTGTGAGCGTGTGCTCGGCTATCGCATCTTTAGCGATGCTGAAGGCAAGATGAATCTCAACGTGCAACAGGCGGGCGGCAGTGTGCTGGTGGTTTCCCAGTTTACCCTTGCCGCAGATACCGAACGGGGGATGCGCCCCAGCTTCTCCAAAGGCGCTTCACCGGATCGCGCAGAGGCGTTATATGACTATTTCGTCGAACGCTGCCGTCAGCAGGAAATGAACACGCAAACAGGACGCTTCGCTGCCGATATGCAGGTATCGCTGGTCAATGATGGTCCCGTGACATTCTGGTTGCAGGTATGAGCCAGCTTCCAGGTGTGTCACGGGAAACAAGAGAGAGTATCGCTATGTATCACCTTCGGGTTCCACAAACAGAAGAAGAATTAGAGCGCTACTATCAATTCCGCTGGGAGATGTTGCGTAAACCCCTGCATCAACCGAAAGGTTCTGAACGCGACGCCTGGGATGCGATGGCGCATCACCAGATGGTCGTCGACGAGCAGGGTAATCTGGTGGCAGTAGGGCGGCTGTATATCAATGCCGATAACGAAGCCTCCATTCGCTTTATGGCCGTTCATCCCGACGTGCAGGACAAAGGCCTGGGCACGCTGATGGCGATGACCCTGGAGTCGGTAGCGCGTCAGGAAGGCGTTAAGCGCGTGACCTGTAGCGCCCGTGAAGACGCGGTGGAGTTTTTCGCTAAGTTGGGGTTTGTGAATCAGGGGGAGATCACCACCCCAACCACCACGCCGATTCGCCATTTTCTGATGATTAAACCCGTCGCTACTCTGGATGACATTTTGCATCGCGGCGACTGGTGCGCCCAGCTCCAGCAGGCGTGGTATGAACACATCCCGTTAAGCGAAAAAATGGGCGTGCGCATTCAGCAATATACCGGGCAAAAATTTATCACCACCATGCCGGAAACCGGCAATCAGAATCCGCACCACACGTTGTTTGCCGGGAGTTTATTCTCTCTGGCAACGCTCACCGGTTGGGGGCTTATCTGGCTGATGCTGCGCGAACGCCACCTCGGCGGAACGATTATTCTTGCCGATGCGCATATCCGCTACAGCAAGCCGATTAGCGGCAAACCTCATGCGGTGGCCGACCTCGGTGCGTTAAGCGGCGATCTCGACCGTCTGGCGCGCGGGCGTAAAGCGCGGGTGCAAATGCAGGTCGAAATCTTTGGCGACGATACGCCAGGCGCGGTGTTTGAAGGCACATATATCGTTCTGCCCGCGAAGCCATTTGGCCCGTATGAAGAGGGCGGGAACGAAGAAGAGTAGGGCGGCCGTTTTAATTAATACCGGTTGGTGGCGGCACTGACCGGTCTGCGATGGGCGATAAATTTTATCTTAAGCCTGATGCGGTAAATACGCTGACTTTTTCGGGTACACTATCCTGATGATGTAAATGAAGACCCAGTCAAAAAACAAATATCCTTGAATATAATATATTCATAGCACCATAACTCGGCCTTATTATTTGTTGTCGCTTTTCTGTGGATGCGATCCGACCTAATTAAGAGTAATAAACAATCATGGGCGATGCTAAACGATTTTTTAATAATAATTAAAATAACTGTAACTGTTGCATTGTTTCTGGAAAGTGTCTCGCAAAAACAAAACCACATGCGGAAACCAGCTTTCGTTAATTAATTTTCCAGTGTAAGTTTCATACATTAATTAACAGTATATGTTAGGTGGTAACGATGGCGATGAATACGGTTTTTCTTCATTTGTCAGAAGAGGCAATTAAAAGACTGAACAAACTCAGGGGCTGGCGTAAAGTTTCACGATCTGCAATTTTACGCGAAGCGGTGGAGCAATATCTGGAGCGGCAGCAATTTCCGGTACGTAAGGCAAAGGGAGGCAGGCAAAAGGGGGAGGCGCCAGGTGTTGAAGAATCCGTGTAAGGTGCATGAGGAATGACAAAAAGACTTTTTCATTCTTGAATATAAAATCAAAAAGCCAGATGCCATTATTCTGGCAACGGCACAGATTTATGGCTGCGAACTGGTAACGCGAAATACGAGAGATTTTGCGGGAATAGCAGGTGTTGTCACACCCTATGAACTGTAATCCGGGCGACCTGTGCCCCCCGGAAAACGTCAGAGATTACTCCCCTTCACCCGGGAACAGGAACGGGTTGATGGAACTGCGGGCGTAGCCTTCTTGCTCCATTCGCGCGTCCAGTACCAGAGAGGCGAGGTCATCCGCCACAGCTTCAACTTTTGGATCTTTTTCCTGATAAAGAATCTTCAGGTAAGTGCCGCAGTCATCACAGCTTTCGGCTTTAATTGCAGCCTGTTCGTCATCCAGCGACCAGTAGTGCAGTTTGCCGCTCTGTTCGCAGTTGCTGCATTTTACGCGCACCACGTGCCATTCGGTTTCGCACAGGTTGCAGTGCAGATAACGCAGGCCCTGAGTCGTGCCGATTTGCACCATGCTGGAAACCGGCATCGAACCACAAACCGGGCAGTACTGACGTTGTTCGCCATATTCTGCACGGGCTTTGCCAGGGATCAGATTAGCCATCTGTGCCCAATAGAGCGACAACGCGGCCCAGATAAACGGCGCTTTATCACTGCTGACTGACGAGAAATCAGAGGTAAACAGCGCGTTGGCCATATCTTCCAGTTCCTGGGTCGATGCCTTCTCCAGATTCTCAATCACAGCCAGCGCCGGACCGCTCATTTCAGGTTTCAGTTCAGCAATCAGCGCCATCAGCAGTTTTTGCCAGTGCTTATCACGCGGCAGTACGTGAATATCCAGCGGTGGCTTGCCCTGTGCGCTTGCTTCTTTAATGCGTGTGGTCAGATCCATCTCCAGCGGATGGTCGTACAGCACCACTTCCTGGGCGTGGGCGATAAGCGCAGCAAAGCGCAGGTAATCACCCAGCGGATTATTTTCTGCCAGCTCGCGCAGACGCTCGGCGCGGCGGTTGTATAAATTTTTGAGCCGAGGGAACAATAACGGCGGAATCATATCCGCCGTACGTTTCTCGCTCGAACCCAGCTCATCTTGCGGGATTATGCGAATACTCATTCAGCTTTCTTTTCCGTTGTCTTGCGGACTTCACGATACCAGCGTGGATGGTGTTTCTTCGCCCATGCGCTGGTAACCCATCCTTCCACCATGGCGGTAATCGTGCCTTTCACCCAAAGGGCGGCGTAGATATGCACCATGATAACCACAATTAACGCCACTGCGGCAAATGAATGCAGCATTAACGCGAATCGGATCACCGGGATTGAGAAAGCAGGCGCAAAATAAGGACGCCAGATAATCACACCGCTCACCAGCAGCAGGACCAGGAAAATAATTGCCGCCCAGAAAACGCATTTCTGACCGAAGTTATAACGCCCGGTGTCACCTACTTCCTCGTTGACGACGATCTTACGAATATTCTTCGCCCAAAAGATATCATCCCGATTGATTAGGTTGTGATGCCAGTAACGGAAAAACATGATGATGAACGAGGCAAACATAACCACGCCAACAAACGGGTGCAGAATTCGCGCCAGTTGCGGCGTGCCCATGATTTGCATCAACCAGTTGAAAGAGGGGAACAAAAATCCCATCCCGCTTACCGCCGCCAGGATGAAGCAGAAGGCGGTGATCCAGTGGTTGATACGTTCCGGTGCGGTGTAGCGCACGATGGTGTCACGTCGTTTCATTTGCGCTCCTCGTCTTTCTCTTCGTGCAGATTATTCTCTTCCTCATCCGCACGGTTCGGACCGACACCCACGTAGTGGAAGATACTGGCCGCAAAGGTAGCTGCAAAGCCAACAGCCGCGAGCGGTTTCCAGATGCCTTTCCAGAATTTTACGGTTTGGCTGATTTCCGGATTTTCCGGCAAGCCATGATACAGATTCGGCTTGTCAGCATGGTGCAACACATACATCACGTGTGTACCACCGACGCCAGCCGGATCGTACAGACCTGCATTGTCGTAACCGCGGGTTTTCAGCTCAGCCACGCGCTCGCTCGCCAGCGTTTTCATCGACTCTTTCGTACCGAAGTGAATCGCGCCTGTCGGGCAGGTCTTCACGCAGGCCGGTTCTTGCCCAACCACTACACGGTCTACGCACAGCGTGCATTTGTAGACGCGGTTGTCTTCCGGATTGAGGCGAGGAATATCGAACGGACAGCCCGCGATACAATAACCGCAGCCAATGCACTGCTCGGACTGGAAGTCGACGATACCGTTGGCATACTGAATAATTGCCCCTTCCGCCGGGCACGCTTTCAGGCAGCCTGGATCGGAACAGTGCATACAGCCGTCTTTGCGGATCAGCCATTCCAGTTTGTCGTTTTGCTCCACTTCCGAGAAGCGCATCACCGTCCACGATTTGGCGCTTAAATCATTAGGGTTGTCATACACCCCTATGTTATTGCCGACGGTATCGCGAATGTCGTTCCACTCTGAACACGCCACCTGACAGGCTTTACAGCCGATACAGGTGGTGACGTCGATGAGTTTCGCCACTTCTTCCTGGAAATCCCGCGCCTGAGGGGCGGGGGTCAGACCGTTAGTCGCGGAACGACGAATGATATCTTGAGATTGGTAAGCCATATTTCGTCTCCGTACCCTTCATCTTTCAGCTTGCAGGTTCGCTGGCTTCCTTATTCATCCCGGTCACATAGTGTTTCTGCTCCCGGTCTTCATGGCGTTGCCAGCTCCCTGCAATCTGAAATCTATTAGGTATCCACCTTTTCCACATTCACGAGGAAGGATTTAAACTCCGGCGTCTGCGTGTTCGCATCACCGACGAATGGCGTCAACGTATTGGCAATAAAGCCTTTTTTCGCTACGCCTTCATAGCCCCAGTGAATCGGAATACCGATGGTATCGATATCTTTGCCGTTCGCTTTCAGCGTGCGAATACGTTTGGTCACCACTGCTTTGGCTTTGATATAGCCGCGGTTGGAGGAGACTTTCACGGTATCGCCCTGGGCAATGCCAAGTTTGTTCGCCAGCGACTCACCGATTTCCACAAACTGCTCTGGCTGCAAAATCGCGTTCAACAGCGCGTGTTTAGTCCAGTAGTGGAAATGCTCGGTCAGACGATAGGTGGTTCCGACATACGGGAACTTATCGGCTTTACCTAATGCTTCAGCGTCATCTTTAAAGATACGCGCAGCCGGGTTTGAGATAACGTTTGGATGCAGCGGGTTAGTCCCCAGCGGCGTTTCAAACGGCTCGTAGTGTTCCGGGAACGGCCCCTCCGCCATCTTATCGAGGGCAAACAGACGGCCCATGCCTTCCTGCTGCATGATAAACGGCCCGACGCCGCTGCCCGGAGGCGCTGCGCTGTAGTCTGGAATATCCCAGCCGGTCCACTTGGTGCCGTCCCATTTCAGCAACTGACGCTTCGGATCCCACGGGTTACCCTGCGGGTCTGCGGAGGCGCGGTTATACAGAATGCGGCGGTTAAGCGGCCATGCCCATGCCCAGCCCAACGTGTTACCGAGGCCAGACGGATCGGCGTTATCACGACGCGCCATCTGGTTGCCTTCCGGCGTCCAGCTACCGGCGAAAATCCAGCAGCCACAGGAGGTTGTTCCGTCATCACGCAGTTGGGCAAACGAGCTAAGTTGTTGGCCTTTTTTAACAATGACCGCTCCGGTTGCCGGGTCGGTAATATCGGCCAGCGCCTTACCGTTGCTCTCCATCGCCACTTCTTCTGAAGATGGCTCATGCGGAATGGCGTAGTTCCAGGTCATGTTCAGCACCTGATCCGGATTTGCGCCGCCCTGTTCGGCATACATCTTGCGCAAGCGCAGGAAGATACCGGAAAGGATTTCGCCATCAGTCAGCGCAATCCCCGGGGCGTCCGCGCCTTTCCAGTGCCACTGCAACCAGCGACCGGAGTTAACGATAGAACCGTTTTCTTCCGCGAAGCAGGTCGATGGCAGACGGAACACTTCGGTCTGGATCTTCGAAGAATCGACTTCGTTCAGCTCACCGTGGTTCTGCCAGAAGTTAGAGGTTTCAGTGTTCAGCGGGTCGATGGTCACGAGGAACTTCAGTTTCGACAGACAACCGATCACTTTGTTTTTGTTCGGGAATGAGGCAACCGGGTTAAAGCCCTGGCAGATATAGCCATTGACCTTGCCCTCTTTCATCATCTCGAAGTATTGCAGGACGTCGTAGCCTTTATCCCACTTCGGCAACCAGTCAAAGCCCCAGCTATTTTCCGCCGTTGCTTTATCGCCAAAGAATGCTTTCATCATCGAGACGAAGAATTTCGGGTAGTTGCTCCAGTAGTTGACCTGACCTTCCAGCAGCGGTTTCGGCGTGCTGGCGGCGAGGTAGGTTTGCAAATCGGTTTGCTTCTCGCTCGGTAGCGTCATGTAACCCGGCAGGCTCTGCGACAGCAGCCCCAGATCCGTCAGCCCCTGAATGTTGGAGTGACCGCGCAGGGCGTTAACGCCACCGCCTGCCATCCCCATATTGCCGAGCAGCAACTGGATCATCGCCATCGTGCGGATGTTCTGTGCACCAACGGAGTGTTGCGTCCAGCCGAGCGCGTAGAGGAACGAGGCGGTTTTATCGTGAGCACTGGTTTCTGCGATGTATTCGCAGACTTTCAGGAACGCGTCTTTTGGCGTACCACAAATGTTTTCAACCACATCTGGCGTATAACGGGAAACGTGCTGTTTCAGCAGGTTCCATACGCAACGTGGGTGTTGCAACGTGGTATCGCGTTTGGCAAAGCCGTTTTCGTCCAGTTCATAAGTCCAGCTAGACTTATCGTACTTGCGTTTTTCCGCGTCGTAGCCGGTGAACAGGCCATCTTCAAAGCCGTAATCCTCACGCACGATCAGGCTGGCGTTGGTATAGGCTTCGGTGTATTCGCGGTTGAATTTTTCATTGTTCAGCAGGTACAGCAATACGCCTGACAGGAAAGCAATGTCAGTACCGGAACGAATAGGGGCATAGTAGTCAGCCACCGCTGCCGTACGCGTAAAGCGAGGATCGATCACAATCAGCTTCGCGCCGTTGTGAATTTTGGCTTCCATCGCCCAGCGGAATCCGACCGGGTGAGCTTCAGCGGCATTACCGCCCATCACCACAACAAGGTTGGCGTTCTTGATGTCGACCCAGTGGTTGGTCATCGCACCGCGACCAAATGTTGGAGCAAGACTTGCTACCGTTGGTCCGTGTCAGACACGCGCCTGGTTGTCGACCGCGAGCATACCCAGCGCGCGCGAGAATTTTTGCGTTAAATAGCCGGTTTCGTTACTCGACGCGGAAGCACACAGCATCCCGGTGGAGAGCCAGCGGTTAACAGTCACGCCTTCGGCGTTTTGCGCAATGTAGTTAGCATCGCGGTCTTCTTTCATCAGTTTGGCGATGCGATCAAACGCCTCTTCCCAACTGATTTGCTGCCATTTATCAGAACCAGGTGCACGGTATTCCGGGAACTTCAGACGGCTTTCGGAGTGGATGAAATCCACCAGGCCAGCGCCTTTCGGACAAAGCGCACCGCGGTTGACCGGGTGATCCGGGTCACCTTCGATATGGAAGATAGATGCTTTGGCGTTTTTTGCTCCGTCACCGAGGCTGTACATCAGCAGCCCACAACCAACAGAACAATAGGTGCAGGTATTACGGGTTTCGCGGGTGCGCAGCAGTTTATACTGCCTTGTCTCCGCGAGTGCTACGCTGGGTGCGAAACCCAGTGCCGCTGCCGTGGTGCCTGCCATACCGCCAGCGCAGATCTTAAAGAACTGCCTTCTGCTGACCTGCATGGATTGCTCCTTGTTTCGACATTGTCACGTCCCATTTACATTCGCTTGCTGCGCGTGCAGGGAGTGGGAGTTATTTTTCTTTGCGGAAGAGGCCGCAAAGGTCCAGAATTGGCTCAATTTCCCTCCATCCAGGAAGGGTTTGTAACAGAATACCATAATCTTGGTGTGTGTGTTCTTATCTGGTTAAGAGAAAGTGAAAAAAACACAGCAAAAAGAAATCGAAAATGTGACAAATATCACAGGGATGCGTCAAATTGAGTTATGGCGGCGTGATGATTTACAACATTCCCGGCTTGATGAAGTCGCGGAAGAAGTTCCCGTTGCGTTGGTCTACAACGGTATTTCGCATGTGGTGATGATGGCCTCGCCAAAAGACCTTGAGCTCTTTGCGCTCGGTTTTTCGCTTTCAGAAGGAATTATCGAAAACCCGCGTGATATCTTCGGTATGGACGTTGTTCCTTCCTGTAACGGTCTTGAAGTGCAAATCGAGCTTTCCAGCCGCCGCTTTATGGGGCTGAAAGAGCGCCGCCGGGCGCTGGCCGGGCGCACGGGCTGTGGTGTCTGTGGCGTAGAGCAACTTAATGACATTGGTAAACCGGTGCAGCCACTGCCGTTCACCCAGACCTTTGATCTCAACAAACTGGATGACGCATTACGTCATCTCAATGACTTCCAGCCCGTGGGGCAATTGACTGGTTGTACGCACGCCGCTGCCTGGATGCTGCCTTCTGGTGAACTGGTGGGCGGACATGAAGACGTGGGTCGCCATGTAGCGTTGGATAAACTGCTGGGTCGCCGGGCGCGGGAAGGCGAAAGCTGGCTGCAAGGTGCGGTGCTGGTTTCCAGTCGTGCCAGTTATGAAATGGTACAAAAGTCAGCGATGTGCGGCGTAGAGATTTTGTTTGCGGTGTCTGCCGCGACAACGTTGGCGGTGGAAGTTGCTGAGCGTTGTAACCTGACATTAGTGGGCTTTTGTAAGCCAGGCAGGGCAACGGTTTATACCCATCCTCAGCGTTTAATTCATCATTAAAAAATACCGCAATTCTGATTACGGGTTGCGGTTTTATTTTTTTATTAAATAATCCTCAACATATTATTCAGCATTTAAATATAATTACTGTTTATTTGTAGTAAATATACTCGTTAACTCCGGCGGTTAAAGATATACTTCTCTCACGTTACGTGATGAATTAATGATATTATTTATATGGACGTTTTGAACTAATCATCGTATCAATAAATAAAAACGTGTAACTAATGAGTAAAGGGAAACAACAATTTTATTCCAGCATTAAAAACAGCAATAAGTATTACTGACAAAATGCAAAATATTTTTGTCGGATGCGGCGAAAACGCCTCATCCGACCTGTAAATCGTACAGATTTAATGAATTCCATAGGCCTGATAAGCGCAGCGCATCAGGCAATTTCGTGTTTGTTGTCAACCTCAATGTATTTTCAATAGTGGGTGATGGATTATGAGTATTGAAAAATGAGTACATTACAGTTACCAGGCAGTTCATATTCAACAGAAGTTAATTTAAACGGCTTAATTGAGGTGCTCAGCAAGCATCTTTACTCCACACCTGTGGTTGCCGTGCGCGAACTGGTGCAGAACGGGCATGATGCAATTGTGCGTCGCAGGATTGAGCAACCTGATGCACCAAAGGACAATCTAATCCGTGTGGTAGCTGACGTGGCGAAGTCCACCATCACCATTAGCGATACCGGCGCAGGCCTGACGGAAAGTGAAATTCATGGCTTTCTGGCAACGGTTGGTGTGGGTTATACCCGAATGTTACGCCAGCAGGATGACGATACGGGACTCATTGGCATGTTCGGCCTCGGCTTTTTGTCGGCCTTTGTGCTGGCAAAAGAGGTCACGGTGTTGACCACATCCTGGCAAACGCCGGATCAGAGCTGGAAATACCACTCTACCGACGGGCAAAAATACACCGTTACCCCGCATCAAAACTCGGCTCCGGGTACGCAGGTCATTCTGACGCTCAAAGAAGAGTACAGCCATCTGGCGAGTAACAATTTGCTGAACCGCGTTCTTTCCCGCTACTGCATATTGCTGCACGAGCCGGTCTATGTGGGCGATGCCAGCGAGCCGGTGAATAAACTCCAGCCGCCGTGGCGTGAAGTTGCCCCCGAAGGCGTAACCATGCACCGCGCGTTGGTGCAGCGTAAAAATCTCGCCTTTGCCGCCCAGTTTGAATCCTCCTTCGAACCGATTTGTACCATTCCGGTAGTACCGGCGGGGATGAGCGATGCCGTCGGGATTTTATGGATTCAGGATGGTGCAACTTATGGCACCAGCGATAACCGCAACCTGTCGTTGTTTTTGCGCGGCATGTTACTCGATGACGAAGCGCGTGAGCTGTTACCGCCCTGGGCCGGTTTTATTGGCGGTGTGATTGAATCATCGAAACTGACGCCGACGGCGAGCCGGGAAGATCTTCAGCGAGATGAAACCTGGGTTGCGGTGCAGGAGGCGTTAAAAGAGTCGCTGATCTCTGGTTTGTCCGATCTCGCACAAAACCAGCCAGAAATATGGCGACGGGTATTAATGCGCCATAACGAGGCGTTACTGGGTGCGGCATTGTGTGATGATCGTCTGTTTGATTTGCTGAAAGACCGTTTGCAGGTGCCAACCTCAAAAGGAGCGTTGCTGGCGAAAGATTTACGCATCAATAACAGCATTCATATTCTGTTAAGCCGCGACGGCGGTTTTGAAGAGATGTTGTTCCACATTCTGCAACGACCCGTTGCGCGTGGCGATCGCTATGCCGTGGTGCCATTTTTACGCCGTTGGGCGCTGTTATATCACTGCCGGATTATCGAAGTCGGTACGCAAACGGGTAATGAGCAGTTGTTCAGCCTGGCGGAGTTGCCCGAAGAGCAGGTTGCGTATCTGGAAGAGCAGCTCTGCGATGGTGAGCAATTAATTATTTCCCGCTTCGAACCGGCCGTTTTACCGTTAGTCGTCACGCCAGACCGGGAAGCGGAATTAAAACAAATTCTTGAGCAGGATGATGCCGATAAGCGCATCAGCACCGCGGCGTTAATGCTGGCGCGGCAATTTACCTCGCAAATCCAAAAGACCAAAACATCAAGTCTGTATATCAACCTTAATAATCCCTGCGTCATGCAACTGGTGACGGCATTACAACATCAACAGCAACCAGCGGCGGCATTACGGTTATTAAAATCGCTAAAAGTGATTTTGTGTTCCAGCGGTAATAAAGAGCAGCAGTGGGATTTACACCAGGCACTGGAAGATTTTACTCAGGTTATTCCTGTTTTAATTAATCAAGGAAAATAAAATGGATACATGGGAGTGGTACAATAAATATAGTCAAGAGTTGCGCGATGCCGGGCAAGAATATATTCCGCAACTTATTGATGATTTTTCAGAAGGTGTTTTGCATCTGCAAATGGAAAAGTGCGATTCATTATTACCGGAAATGAAAGCACTTAATCAGGTGGCAAAAAATCCGTGGCTGGAAATATTTATCGGACACTGGGAAATGCGCCATCGTCTGACTAACCACGAAGAAGGCGAAAAAGTGCTGCCTGATGTGGTGGCGCTGTTTGAAAAAGCACATCGGGAAGAGGCGAAAGATTGCCCGCAATCTATCTGCGTTACGCAGGATTTATCCGCCTGCTACGAGAATATAGATGCCCCAGGCTGGGCTAATGAACGCATGGCGGTATGTGAAGAGACCATCGCGCGCATTGATCCGACCTGGAGCTGTTTTATGTGTTTATCCTGCGAATATGCCAGCGCACTGGTGGACTCCAACAAAACAGAAGAGGCGTTGGTTTATATCGACAGGCAAATCGACGCGGTAAACGCAGCGGGGAGTGAATATTTAGAAGCGCTGCTGGCGACCCGTGCCGATATTTTGGTTGCCCTTCAGCGTTACGATGAAGCACGCAAATTGATTGATGAACTGGCAGAAGAAAATGATTACTGGGGACGCGACCGTATCAGTTATCAGTTGAAAAAACTGTACATCATGGCGTTATGCGGACAGGACGAAGAAGTCTGGAAGGAATTGCCGCGTTGGTCAGATCTGACTCCCTATTCATGGGGCATGTGGGTAAAGATTATTACCGTACTGCTTCCTCGCCATCCGCAGAGAAACCACTGGCAACTGGCGCGCATTATCCAACAAATGCTGGAGCATCGTTCGCAGGCTGGGGCGCACCGCAAAGTGGTTGATCTGGCAAAACTGCAAATCACCCTCGCGCTGGAACGTGAATCTGTCTGGGTTGCTAAAATGGCGATGAAACTGGCCCAGCGGCACATGCCGAAATTACGCGCGTTATTGGGTGTCGATCGTGAATTTCTCGAACTCAGCGAAAAAATCGCCGCCAAAGAGGCGGAGTTGCTTGCTCGCCCGATAGTGGAAGCATCTGAAAATAGCGATGAAGAAACGCAGCCAGATCCAGAAAAAGACGTAGAGGTATTCCGTCGTGCTTACCTGAACACGCCAGATGATGCGGAATTGCTGGGCAAACTGGTCAATGCATTAAACGCCTGTAATGCGATCAATGAGTCGATCGAACTTTTGCAATGTTACGTTGAAAGTCATATTGAGGAAGATAACGGTCTCTGTTTCGACCTGCTGGATTTGTTGCTTAACCGTGGCGATCAGCAAACCATTGAGCACCTGGCGAAGCTGTATGAACAGGCGGGGCTGCTACATATGGCGCTGTGGTTCCGCGCGCGAGTGATCAACCAACAGGAAGACTGGAGTGAACTGGAGACAATTGGTCAACAATTGCTGAAAAACGCAAAAGGGCGTGAGTGGCCAGGCGCTTATCGTATGTGCTCCTGGGCGGCGCAAAAACAGGATGCCTGGGATCGGCAACTGGATTATTTACAGCAATTACAGCAGCTTTTGATTAGCCGTGAAGAAGATATTCGCAATCTCCAGTGGGATATCATGGCGACCGCCAGCATCTTACAACAATGGGATCTGGTGCGTGCTATTGCAGCCGAGCTGGAAATAGAACTTACGGAAGGCGAAGGTTTTATCGACGAAAAATGGGGGTTATTGAACATCCGTTTCCGGGAAAACTTCGAATACCGCTATTACTATGCCCAGCGGATTGGGCCGGTAACGGCAAGGATTATAGAGCCGACTTACCGGACCGATTTCCCACAACATGTTGATGAAATTGTCGTTTTCGATGCGGAAATGTTGAATACCCGACCAGAAGACGAAGAAGAGCAGAAGAATTTCACTCCGCTCTATGGGTGCCTGCAAACCATTATCCCGACCGGGTACGGCGAGTCCTGGTTCTGCGAAGGTGTTATGCCTGGTGAAGAACAGTTTAATACCTTCCGTGAGGCGCTCCGTGAACGAAACTGGTACTACTGGAGCAACAGTAATGATGACTATACGTTAACGGACAGTCATCAGGGAGAAGATGCACAGCCGCTGTCTGCGTTCTACTTTGTCATCAGTGCACCGCGTTCAGTTTCTAAAGGTGATATCGATAAGAGCCTGAGTGAATTGACCGCTGACTGGGAACATCCGTTGTGCTGGTGGCGTCTTGCCAAAGAAGCCGGTGCGAATGAAGAGAAGCATGCTGCTATTTCTGAACGTTATGGGATGTAATCGGGGCTTAAATAATGGGGAGCAGGAAACTCCCCCTCCGCAACGGCTGAACTGTTAATTAAATTAAGTTCTGCGATTTATATATTAAATTGCAGAGCTTATTCATTCTGTGAATTATATGTGTTTATTTATAAACAAAACGTGCGTAGTGACATTTCATTTTTTCCTTTATTATATTTACTCTCTTATCTATATATTTATAAGGCAATTAAATGAAAAGGAATTTATTATCTTCCGCTATTATAGCCGCCATAATGGCCCTCGGTATCACTGGCTGTGATGATAAAAAAGCCGAAACAGAAACTCCCCCGCCCGCCAATAGTCAACCTGCCGCACCTGCTCCTGAAGCGAAACCTACAGAAGCCCCCGTTGCAAAAGCAGAAGCTAAACCTGAAACACCTGCGCAACCGGTGGTCGATGAACAAGCGGTTTTCGACGAAAAAATGGATATCTATATCAAGTGCTACAACAAGTTACAGATCCCGGTACAGCGCAGTCTGGCGCGTTATGCCGACTGGCTGAAAGATTTTAAACAGGGACCAACGGGCAAAGAGAGTCATGTTTATGGCATCTACGGCATTAGTGAATCCAGTCTTTCTGAGTGCGAAAAAGGCGTGAAAAGTGTTGTGGCGTTAACGCCTGAGCTGCAACCTATTGATGGCGTAGCGTTGAATTATATTAATACCGCAGTCGCGCTGGGGAATACTATTAATGAAATGGATAAATATTACACCCAGGAAAATTATAAAGACGATGCGTTTGCCAAAGGGAAAACGCTGCACCAGACATTCTTAAAAAATCTTGAAGCCTTTGAACCTGTAGCAGAATCTTATCATGCGGCAATTCAGGAAATTAATGATAAGCGTCAGCTTGTAGAACTGAAAAATATTGAACAAAGAGAAGGGAAAACATTCCACTACTACTCTCTGGCTGCCATGATTTCAGCGAAACAAATTAATAACCTGATATCGCAAGAGAAGTTTGATGCAGAAGCGGCAATGAAGAAAGTGGCTGAACTTGAAACGCTGGTGGCGCAAGCCAAAGAAGTGAGTAAAGACAGTATGAATTCTCTCTTCACAGGGGCAGCAGACCGATATCAAATTGCATCTAAAAAATATGTTCGTCGTATCAGAGATAAAGTCCCGTATTCTGACTGGGATAAAAAGAAACTTCAGGACGCAAACACAAGCTGGATGGTCGAGGACTCATATCCGAAATCATTACAAGCTTATAATGAACTGGTCGGTAACTATAATCGCCTGCGTTAAACGTTTCTGATTTTTGTGCGCAATGTAATCGGGAGCATATCAATTCATAGTACCGGGGCGATGAAGCCCCGGCGTGAGAGATTATTGTCCGTAATAGGCATTGGCCCCATGCTTACGCAGGTAGTGTTTATCCAGCAGTTCGTTTTGCATGGCAGGAAGCTGCGGCGCGAGTTGGCGTGAGAACAGGCCCATATAGGCGCATTCTTCCAGTACTACGGCATTATGCACCGCATCGGCGGCATTTTTCCCCAGGCGAACGGGCCGTGAGAATGCACCAGCACCGCCGGAATTTGCGCTGGACTCCTGCCGCGTTCTTCGAAAGTTTCAATGATCACTTCGCCGGTCTGGTATTCATACTCGCCGTTGATCTCCTCTGCGGTCATCAGGCGCGTGCAGGGGATGGCACCATAGAAGTAATCGGCGTGCGTGGTGCCCCAGGCGGGGAGATCCAGCCCGGCCTGCGACCAGATAGTGGCGTGGCGCGAGTGGGTATGCACAATACCGCTGATTTCTGCATAGCGACGGTAGAGTGCCAGATGCGTTGGCGTGTCGGAAGAGGGCTTTTTGCTGCCTTCCACCACCTTACCGCTGGCTATTTCAATCACCACCATATCATCGGCGGTCATCACGTCGTACTCGACACCGGAAGGCTTGATCACCATCCATTGTCGCGTTTCGTCTACCGCGCTGACATTGCCCCAGGTGAACGTCACCAGATGATGAGCGGGAAGCGCCAGGTTCGCCGCCAACACTTCGGCTTTTAGTTGCTCTAACATATAAATCCGGCCTCCTGCATACGTGCTTCAATCCAGCGCCGCGCCTGAATAATCTCCAGCACCGGCTCGTTGGCTTTTTCGGTCCACATCTCAATCAGAAATGATCCGCGATAGTTCAGCTCATGCAGCGTTTTGAAAATGCCAACAAAATCGACACAGCCTTCGCCAAACGGCACATCACGAAACTGTCCGGGGCTTTGTTCGGTAACGGGTTGAGTGTCTTTCAGGTGAATAGCCGCGATACGGTCAATCCCCAATTTCAGTTCAGCGGGAACATCATTGCCCCAGGCGCTAAGGTTGCCGACGTCCGGGTAGACGGTGAACCACGGCGAGGCGAGCATTTCATCCCATTTTTTCCACTTGCTGATGGAGTTCATAAACGCGGTGTCCATAATCTCCACCGCCAGCATCACTTGCGATGCCGCCGCCTGTTCAACCGCCCACGCCAGCCCTTCAGCAAACCGTTGCTGTGTGCCTTCGTCATGGTCTTCGTAATAGACGTCGTAGCCCGCCAGTTGAATGGTACGAATACCGAGATCGCGTGCCAGACGAATCGCTTTGCTCATGATCTCCCGTGCTCGCTGGCGTACCGCCTCGTCACGGCTGCCAAAAGGAAAACGGCGATGGGCAGAAAGGCACATTGATGGAATGGCAACGCCTGTTTCGATCATCGCGGTGACCAGCGAAGCCCTTTGCGCGGTGCTCCAGTCAAGGCGTGACAGCCGTTCGTCGGTTTCATCCACCGACATTTCGACAAAATCAAAACCGCAGCTTTTTGTCAGCACCAACCGCTCTGGCCAGGAGAGATTTTTTGCCAGTGCTTTTTCATAAATACCTAACGGATGATTACGCACGCGCGCCTCCCCAGATAGTATCGATTTGCGCATGGAAATCGGCAGCAACCTGTGTCGGATTTGCTGCGCCCGTCAGCGCTCGCCCGGCAATAAACGCCTTCACGCGGATATCTTTAAATAGCGGCAGGTCGGCAGGGGTAATTCCGCCGGTAATAGAAAGTTCGAGGCCGATATCAGAAAGTGCCTTCATACGTGCCAGATCGGTCTCGCCCCACTGCTGCCCGCTGGCCTGCGCGTCGCGACCACGATGATAAATCGCTTGTCGCACGCCAATTCGATACCAGTCGCAGGCGTCGTCCAGCGTCCAGTTGCCGAATAGTTCAATCTGAATTTCACCGCCGTAGCGTTGCGCCATCGCATGGCCTTTTTCTACCGTGGCGAGCGGTGCGGCGCAGATAATGGTCATCCAGTTGGCTCCCGCGCTAAACGCCTGTTGAGCGAGCGTTTCACCGGCGTCGGCAACTTTCCAGTCAGCGACGATGATTTTGTTCGGGCACTGTTCACGCAAGGCTCTCACCGCGCCAAGCCCTTCGTTTAAGCAGAGAATGGTGCCCGCTTCGACGATATCGACGCTGTCTTTTAACAGCGTCACGTCGCGCTGTGCGGCTTCAAGCGATGAGTGGTCGAGGGCCAGTTGTAGAAAAGGTTGGCTCATAAATGATGCTCCTTGATATGGACGTGATAGCCCTGAATTGCGGCAATTAAATGTTGATAGCGTTGATATTTTTGTTGGTAATGCTGATGTGCGGTCATGTCCGGTAGCAGTGTGCGTACCGGATGCTGCAAGCTGCGCTGGGCTTCATTGAAATTGCGATAAACCCCCGTACCGACGCGGGCGGCAAGCGCCGCGCCAAAACATCCGGTTTCTTCTACCTGCGGCAGTTCAATGCGTAAGCCGCTGACATCTGCCAGCATTTGCATCCAGACATCAGAATGCGCAGGGCCACCAGTGACGCGAAGGGTATGCACATCGGTAAAACGTTCACGCATCCGGTTGAGATGCGTCATGTGACTGAACACCACACCTTCATAAATGGCCTGTAACAGATGTGCGCGGGTGTGTATCGCCTGCATACCGTAGAAACCGCTGGTCATCTCGAGTCCGGCGTTGCTGCCGTACAGGAACGGCAGGAAAAAGAGATCGCCACTGGCTTTCGGCAAGCTGGCAACGGCCTGGTTAATCTCATCAAACGAGATTTCTCCCCACTGCGCGGTAAACCATTCGAGATTGCCGGAAGAGGTGGGGCTGGCTTCGTGAACGATAAATTCACCGTCATTAACGTAGCGACCATAGACATACGGATGCGCTTCACCGTCACCTAAACCGCGGGTTATGCCGCTGGTCACCGCCCAGGTGCCCATCACTGCGTTGAGGGTAAATTCGTCGTCGATCCCGGCGCAGAGCGCGGTGGAAACCACATCAAACAGACCGCCGACAACGGGCGTACCCGCTTCCAGACCGGTCAATTCGGCTGTCTGAGCGGTGATTTCCCCGCAAATTTCGGCTGAACCGACAATAGGCGGCAGGGCGTGATTGATTTCACTGATCCCCAGCCAGTCGGTGAGGCGTGGGTCATATTGCCCGCTGCTCATGTTGTAGAGATTGGACTCCGAAATATTGCTCTCTTCGCAGCCTTTTACGCCGGTTAAACACCAGCGCAGGTAGTCATGTGTCATCATCACGCAGCCAATTTGTGCATAGCGTTCTGGTTCGAGCTCTTTCAGCCAACGTAGCAGCGACACAGGATGCCCGGTCCACAGCGTTTGTCGGGTCAGTGGGTAGAGCTTTTCCGGTACGTCTTCTTCCTGCCAGCGACGAACGATTGCCATCGCCCGGCGGTCAGAGGATAAAATGGCGTTACCGAGCGGGTTGTTATTTTTATCTAGTAGAAACAATCCCTTACCTTGTGCCGAAATGCCGATGCCGATAATTTGAGCACCACTGACACCGGTATTTGCAAGCAGATCGCGAATGACGGAAGTGCAGCATTGCCACAGTTCTGCCATATCGCGCTCTACCCAACCTGGCTGCGGGCTTAATGCGCACAGCGGCAGGCGCTGCACGCCCGCCTCCCGGCCTTCGCGGTCATACAGTCCGGCTTTTAGCCAGCTACCGCCACAATCTAACCCCAGCCAGTATTGCGTCATGGTTTATTGCACCTCATCCACGGCTTTCAGCAGATCAGCACCCTGCGGAACATCTTTAACAAACATGTCGCGGATCTGAGTACCCAGGGCGTCGCTAAAGGCTTTGCGGTCAAGATCGGTGATGACTTCTACACCGGCGTCTTTCATACCGTCGATGATTTTTTGCTGATCTTCAGCAACCAGTTTGCGCTGGTAGCTACCCGCTTCTTGCGCGGAGGAGACCAGAGCTTCCTGCATCTGCGGGCTTAAGCCATCAAACTTCGCTTTGTTGATCACCACCAGAAGCGGTGAATAAGCGTGATGTGTCAGAGAAAGGTGCTTTTGTACTTCGTAAAATTTTGCTGACCAGACGACGTTGATCGGATGCTCTTGCGCGTCGATGGTGCGAGTTTCCAGGCCGGTATAGACTTCAGCAAATGGCATCGGGATTGGGTTGGCACCGAACACTTTAAATGCGGCGATATTCATCGGGCTGTTGTTGGTGCGAATCTTCAGTCCTTTCAGGTCTGCAGGGGTTTTTACCGGCGCGCGAGAGTTAGTCACATCACGCCAGCCGTTTTCCCAGTACGCCAGTACTTTCAGTCCTTTGCCTTCGAGGGAGGCTTTCAACTCGTCGCCCACTTTGCCATCGAGGGTTTTATGCGCGTGGGCGGTATCGCGGAACAGGAAAGGTACATCCAGCAGGTTTATCACGGGTGAGAGTCCCGCAAAGTTATTCGAGCCGGACATCTCCATATCAATGGTGCCACCGCGCACACCACTGATCATCGCCTGTGCATTGCCGAGGGTACTGTCCGGGAACAGTTTTAATTTCAGCTCACCTTTGGTTTTCTCTTGCAATAATTCATTGAATTTTTTTGCCGCAATATGTTGCGAATCGGTTTGTGATGTTTCATAACCGAAACGTAATGATTGTGCCGCCAGAGAAGATGTACTGAATGTAGCCACTCCGGCAATTAATAAAGCGTAGGTTACAGAACGTAATTTCATAATATTTTCCTTTTAGCTCATCCATTTTAGTGGGGCGGTAATTAATTCTGGGATAAAAATAAATAATGCTAACAACATGAATAAAACCATGACGTAAGGCGCAACGCCTTTTACAGCATCGTCAAATTTAAGCTTCGCAACACCGCATATGACGTTAAGTACGTTACCAACCGGGGGCGTAATTAGCGAAATTGAGCAGTTAATAATAAACATAATGCCAAAATAGACAGGATCTATTCCCGCTTCTTTTACTAATGGCATTAATACCGGCGTAAGAATTAATACGGTAGGAGTTAAATCCATGACTGTACTGATCACCATAATGGCGAGCATAATTACGATGAATAATAAGCGAGGCGAGTCAACCAACGGTTGTAATAACTCCGATACCATCATCGGCAGTTCAGCAATGGTGATTAGCCATGCGGATACCGCTGCGGAAGCCACCAGGAACATCACCACGGAAGTGGTTTTCGCCGCGTTAACCAAAACATGGTAAAGCGTGGCGAACGTCATTTCGCGATAGACCACCACCGAGACAAACAAGGCGTAGAATGCCGCAACCGCGCCAGCTTCTGTTGGTGTGAATAATCCCGAACGGAAACCGCCAATAATAATTATTGGCAAAAAGAGTGCCCAAATACCGGAAACTAAAGATTGCCAGACTTCCCGCAGCGAGGCTTTCGGCTGGCAAGGCAGGTTTAGCCGTTTTGCCTGCCACCACCAGGTAATCATCAGCGTGATGCCCATCATGATGCCCGGCGCAATGCCAGCCATAAACAGTTTGCTGATGGATAACCCACTGGAGACACCGAAGATAATGAGTGGAATAGATGGCGGAATAATGGCCGCGATAATACCGCCCGATCCGATAAGCCCGGCGGCGCGGTTTACCGGATAGTTGGCCTGACGCATCATCGGCACCAACAGTGCCGCGACGGCAGCGGTATCGGCAACCGCAGAACCAGAAAGGCTTGCCATGATCATCGCAGCAAGAACGCCGACGTAACCCAGACCTCCCGGTCTGTGGCCTACCAGTTTCATCGGCAAGTCGACAATACGTTGCGACAGGCCGCCCGCGTTCATGATCTCACCCGCCAGTACAAAGAAGGGGATGGCTAACAGGGAGAAGCTGTCTGCACCATTGACCAGTGTTTGCGCCAGAATTTGCACATCAAAGATATCCATCCAGAACATCAATGAAATGCCACACAGTAATAATGCCCAGGCGATGGGAATACCAATGGCGATAGCCCCTAACAAACTGACAATAAATATAAGGATTGTCATCGTCAGGCTCCTTGTTGGTTTCGGCTGGGGGCACTTGTTAACTGCCGGTATAAATGGCGCAATTCCAGCAATGCGATAATCAGGCTAGTGGGGATTGCGGCGGCATACATTAAGCCAACAGGTACGCCGAGAATGGGCGATAAGTTACTCCAGTCTTGCGCTGTTTTTTCTATTGCCCCCCAGGCCAGGCCCAGGCAAAGCAATAAAATAAGCGTATGGGTTAGCAGCGAAACACGTTGTTGATTAGTGGGTGAGAGTTTTTCGACTAAGAAAGTAACCTGTACATGGCTGTTGTCCATAAACGCCACGATAGCGCCAATAAATGTTAACCAGACAAATAAAAGTCGGGATAATTCATCAATCGATAATATGCTTGTGTGAAATCCATATCGAAGAATTATATTAATAAAAATAATACAAGACAGTATTGCGATGATGACCGCAAGAATGCCTTCGAGCATCCGTTTCATAACGAGTCCTTCTTGTTATGTCATATGTTTTCATTAATTAATGTTGTAGGTATTCGTAATAATTATTGGAAACGACTAATTAGAGATTTAATGCGATATATGAGTGAAACGATTTAACGACATTCATTCATAGAGTGAATGCCGTTACGTAATATTTCGATACGGTGATGAACATCAGCAGTAGCATGGATTTCTAATAACTTGATGCCAGAAAATTGCAATGTTGATGGTTCTGCCACATTAAATAACTCGCTAACATGTTTTGTGGTCATCAGGCTTTGCGGGCAGAAAGGAGCGAATGGCGCGTGTAAGTCTTGCCATTCACCATATTCTCCGTTGAGTGTGGTTCCTGAGAACATCAGCGCACCGAGTTTCCCGGCCTGTTTTGCCATCAGGGCATGGGTAAGCGGTAATGTGGTATTGCGTCCTTCAATGGCCGAACGTGCCCAGTTGATACAGACGCTGATGTCATAATCAGCAATGACATCCAGAACATTTTCTAACGGCAAAAAACCTTTACGCGGAGCGGGGGAGGTCATGGCGTCGCAGTGTTCCAGCACCAGTTTGCACGGCCAGTCCCAGTTGGCGATTTCTTTCAACGAGCGGGCAAAAGCGTCTGTCGCTTGCATAACATTGGGATTGGTTGCTAATGGTGCAGCCTGGATCTCAAGTGCGAGCACTTTATTAGCCGGTAATGAGTTGATTTTATTGAACAGGTGGCGGTAGTACGCCACGCACGCCTTGCGTTGTTCTTCGTCGCTGGAGGCGAGACCAAAACCGTTGTTTTCGCTGCGGCGACGCATGGTTTCCATTACTGCGGTGACGACAAATTGCCAACTCTCTGGCGTATGACGGAGTAACCATTGATCGCCAAGAGGATGGAAATTTTCCAGGCAGGGTTGTTCCAGACCGCGAATATCAGGGGTCTCTGATAATTGTCGCCAGAATTCCTTCTCTTCCTCTTCACTTCTTTGGTGAAAAGAAGGTGCACAGGGATACGCGCCGATAATATAACCGGCATTATTCGCTTTCATTTTGTGCTCCAGTAATAACTTTTTTATAAAGCAGAGAGGGCTACTTTAACCACGATTTTCCGTATTGCCGCTGGGGCATTTTTATTACATGCCGGGCGGTGAACATCCTGCGGGAAGAAAATAGCGTAACTACCCGGTATCATTTCGATAAATGATTCATGTTCACTGTCGTGATAAAAAATAATATCGCGCTGTTCTAATAGATATTCGCTGACTTTATTATTTCCGGTATCAATGGCTACACCTATTTTCTCTTCGCCCCGCGCCAGGAACTGAATGTCCAAATAGCGACGATGAACTTCAGGACGGTTTTCTACTGCTTCGCGAGTGGTTAAATCGATAATCTGCGCATAAATATTTTTACCGTCGATTTCAACAACGCCCGGTTCCAGAGCATTGAAATTGGTGGTGCGCAGAAAACCGAGTGCCTTTTCGATGGCAGCGGGTAAAAGGCACGGATTAGGCTGCGTGATATGTCCAAATATCATGGTCTGTCTCCTTATAACGCCTGGATTTTTGCCCACACGCTGTCATCAACCGTGATGCCGTTACGACGGTTTTCTGCCAGCAGGGTGGTAAATTCGTGGCCTGGTAAACGAATTGCCTGGTTTTCGTCAGCACGCTCGGCGGTGGTAACGTAATCCATGATGCGTTGCAATTTGGCGTCGCGGGTGGTGCCGTCGATCAGTTTGTCCACTTCGATGGCGATGAAGATTTGTGAGATACCGTATTCGTCGCTGTTATCTTCGGTTACTTCGGCAACGGAGGCACCGTCGGAAAGCAGAGTGGCGATCATATCCAGCACAATCGACATACCGGACCCTTTCCAGTAACCCATCGGTAAAATGCGGCGATTTTTCTCGATTATGCCAGGTTCTTTAGTCAGATTGCCTTCATCGTCAAAGCCACCATCAACCGGTAACTGACGACCCGCCAGACGGTTAACCTCTAACATGCCGTAGGAGAACATCGACATCGACATATCGACCATGGTGATCGGCGTGGAAGGAATGGCGACGATTAATGGGTTGGTGCCAATACGACACTCTTTCGCACCCCACGGTGGCATCACCGCGATAGAGTTGGTCCAGCAGATGCCGATATAGCCTTTTTCCGCTGCCTGCCAGCCGTAGCTGCCTCCGCGCATCCAGTGGTTGGCATTGCGTAACGCTACCAGACCAATCCCATGATGTGCAGCCAGTTCAATGGCGCGATCCATCATCTTTTTCGCCGTCAGGTTACCGATTGAGCGCTGGGCATCCCACTGCTCAATTGCCCCAAGGCTGGTGATACGTTTGGCCCCGGCGTCAGGGATGATATCGCCATTATCCAGTTGTTGGATAAAACGCGGGAAACGGTTAACGCCGTGAGAATAAACGCCGGATTCGGTGGTACGGGCAAACATTTCTGCACAGGCATCGGCGGTTTCGCTGTCAACGCCGCGTGAAACTAATACCCGGTTAAAGGCTGCTTTTAACTGCTCAAATGTCACTTTCATCCCTGGTTTCCTTGTTTTTTTGAACGCTTTTTTAGCTTAAAATTCCACTATGCGAAATTTGATTTCAAATATATCGATCACTTTTTAACAAAGCAATCTGATTGATGATTTTCAAAAATCATAAAAATCAAAAAGTTATAATTTATCTGTTGAGATCGTGAACTGCGACACACTTTGCGCTACCATCAGGGCGCGCCAAAAAGGGGAGGTAAGCGATGGGAAAAAAAGAGCACGAGATAGCGCAGGATAAAGAGCGGCCTGCCGGAAGTCAGAGCTTGTTTCGGGGGTTGATGTTGATTGAGATCCTGAGCAACTACCCAAACGGTTGTCCGCTGGCGCATCTCTCGGAACTGGCTGGACTGAATAAAAGCACCGTCCATCGCTTATTGCAGGGGTTACAGTCCTGTGGCTATGTGACCACCGCGCCCGCAGCAGGCAGCTATCGCCTGACGACCAAATTTATTGCTGTCGGGCAAAAGGCGCTGTCATCGCTAAATATCATTCATATTGCTGCGCCGCATCTTGAGACGCTGAACATCGCCACCGGTGAAACGATTAACTTCTCCAGCCGCGAAGATGATCACGCGATCTTGATTTATAAACTCGAACCTACCACCGGTATGCTGCGAACCCGCGCCTATATCGGTCAGCATATGCCGCTCTACTGCTCTGCGATGGGTAAGATCTATATGGCATTTGGTCACCAGGATTACGTGAAATCGTATTGGGAAAGCCATCTGAATGAGATCCAGCCGCTAACCCGCAATACCATTACCGATTTGCCCGCGATGTTTGACGAACTGGCGCAGATTCGTGAAAGTGGAGTGGCGATGGACAGAGAAGAGAATGAACTCGGTGTTTCCTGTGTTGCTGCACCAGTATTTGATATTCACGGACGGGTGCCGTATGCCGTATCTATCTCTCTTTCTACGTCGCGTCTGAAACAGGTGGGGGAGAAGAATCTCCTGAAACCACTGCGTGAAACTGCCCAGGCTATCTCCAATGAGCTGGGATTTACCGTCCGGGAGCAGGGCGTGATCACATAATATCCGGGATAAGTGACAAAACTGTAACAATCCCTTTGTTGGATCAAAGCAATAATGGCGCGCTTTCTGGCACGCTGCGGTTTTAGTGCAAAGGAGTGATCATGAACCGGTTTATTATTGCGGATGCGACGAAATGTATCGGTTGCCGTACCTGTGAAGTGGCCTGCGCAGTGTCGCATCAGGAGAATCAGGATTGCGCTGCGTTGTCACCAGGCGAGTTTATTTCGCGTATTCGTGTCATCAAAGACCATACCTGTACCACGGCAGTAGCCTGTCATCAGTGTGAAGATGCGCCGTGCGCGAATGTCTGCCCTGTGGACGCGATTCGCCGCGAACATGGACATATCTTCGTGGAACAATCACGTTGTATTGGCTGTAAAAGCTGTATGCTGGCATGTCCGTTTGGTGCGATGGAAGTCGTTTCATCGCGTGCAAAGGCGAGGGCGATTAAGTGCGATCTCTGCTGGCATCGGGCGACGGGACCGGCTTGTGTTGAAGCCTGCCCGACACAGGCGTTGCAATGTATGGATGTCGAGAAAATCCAGCGTCAACGACTACAGCAGCAACCTGTTTGAGACGTTATTCCGGCGCTTCTCAACGCCGGAATAACGTATTAATCAGAGGGTTGGCAAAGCGCGCTTTGTTTATGCCGGATACAGCCTGAACACCTTATTCGGCCTACAAAATCACACAAATTCAATATGTTGTATAATTCGTGTGGGCCTGATAAGCGTAGCGAATCAGGCTATTTTGCGTTTGCCATCAGTCTCATTAATGGCTTTCAACCCAGGCTCGTTCAATCTCTTCCGCCAGAATCTTCACACCCGCCTCAATTTTTTCCGGTTCCGGCACGTAATTCATGCGCATACATTGATGCGTGTGTGGCCACGGTTTATCCAGCCCGGGGAAGAAATTATGCCCCGGCACCATCAGTACACCGCGCGCTTTCAGGCGCTGATAAAGCTGCTCGGTGGTAATCGGCAAATCCTTAAACCATAGCCAGAGGAAGATTGCCCCTTCAGGTTTATGAATCAGGCAGCGATCTTCCGGTAAATAGCGGCGAATGATGGCGATAGTTTCCTGAACACGCTGGTAGTAAAACGGTTTAATCACCGTTTCTGACAGGCGCAGCAGGTCGTTACGCTTAATCATTTCACACATCATTGCCGGGCCAATACCGCCAGGTGCGAGGCTGATAATGCCGTTCATATTGGTGATGGCGGTAATGATTTTTTCATTGGCGATGATAATGCCGCAGCGCGAACCCGGCAGACCCAGCTTGGAAAGGCTCATGCACAGCACGATATTCGGATTCCACAGCGGGCGCGCTTCGCTGAAGATGATGCCAGGGAACGGGACGCCATAAGCGTTATCAATCACCAGCGGAATGCCGTGCTGATTTGCCAGCGCATCTAGTTTCAGCAACTCTTCATCGGTTATTACATTGCCTGTTGGGTTCGTCGGTCGGGAGACGCAAATCATCCCCGTTTCTTCGCCAATGTGCAGATGCTCAAAATCGACGTGATATTTAAACTGACCTTCTGGCAGCAGTTCAATATTTGGGCGCGCAGAAACGAACAGATCTTCTTCCAGTCCGGCGTCCGCGTAGCCAATGTATTCCGGAGCCAGCGGGAACAGCACTTTTTTGATCCGTCCATCGGCACGGCGTCCGGCAAACAGATTAAATAAGTAGAAAAACGCGCTCTGGCTGCCATTTGTTAGTGCAATATTCTGTGGTTCGATATCCCAACTTAGTTTCTCACGTAGCATTCCGGCAAGTAGCGACAGTAGCTCCGTCTTTCCTTGTGGGCCGTCGTAATTGCATAGCGCATCCGTTGCTTTACCGCTTTCCAGCATGTCGGACAGCAGTGTCTGGAAGTAGTCCTGCATTTCCGGGATCTGCGCCGGGTTTCCGCCGCCGAGCATAATTGCGCCGGGTGTGCGTAAACCGTCGTTTAGATCTTCCATCAGCAGTGTAATGCCGGAGTGGCGGGTAAATTTGTCACCAAAAAGGGAGAATGTCATAGCGGGATATCATTCGAACTCTGAAGCAAGGAAAGTAACAATAACGCTACATTTGCCAGGGTGCAAATCGGGCTTCTGCAAGAGGTTGGCGTGTTATGCTGAGTTTTTTATTTATGCTGGCATTTTATACTAAAAGGTGGCTTCCCGGCATACTGCAAGCGGGAAGCCGGAAAAGTTACGGTTGCCCCGCCCAGACGACTATCACTTTATCGTCGCCGTATTCACGGACGAATCCATAACCTTGTTTCAGTGACAATGCGGTGTGTTTACCCGCACCAATGGCTGGATGCCGTGCGCGGAACTGGCCGATGCGTTGCCAGTGCGCAACGCTGGCGGCAGATTTACCGCTAACATCCTGCCAGTTCATATCCGAACGTGTGCCTTGCAGCGGATCAGAACCAGTGGCACCGAATGGACGCGAGGACTCATCGCCATAAAAGATTTGTACCGCACCTGGCGCCAGTAACAATAACTCTGCGGCTTTATCGCCCCCTTCGCGGAACAAGCGGGTATCGTGTGAGGAGAGGTAGCTCAGCACGTTGAAATCCTGTAGTTTCTCTGCCATTTGCTGCCAGGTCGTATCCATCTGCGCCAGGCAACCGACCGCTTTCGCTGCCTGCTCCTGATAATCGAAATTGATCATCGCGTCGAAGCCGTGGTGATAGTAGTCACTTTTCATCACGCCGTGACCCCAGGCTTCGCCAGTCATCCAGAAAGGATTGTCATCTAACGCTTTTCCAGGGTTAGCGCTCTTCCACTCTTTCAGGGCGGCGCTGGCCTGGGTTTTCAGTTGCTGCCAGGCTGGCAACTCAACATGTTTGGCGGTATCGACCCGAAAACCATCAATACCGTAGTCGTGAACCCATTGGCTTAACCAGTGGGTTAAATAATCGCGAGGGGTAAAGCCGTCGACAGATTTTGCGTGAGTATCCGGTTTGTTTTTATAGAACACCGGCAGACCAGAAGCAGTGGTAGATTCTGTTTTGATATCCGGCAAAAAGGCCAACGACATGGTGAGATCGTCGAATCCTGGATTGTCGTAATCACCGATATCCGTTCTGATCCAGTTTTTTCCCCACCATTTATCCCAGCCGGCTTTGTCGCTGAAATTAATGTAATCGTTGAAGCTATGCCAGGTTTGCCCGGCTGCGGGTTTCCAGTCGCTCCAGCGGTTGCCCAGCGTTTTTTGTAACTCGTCGCCGGAAAGATACAATGCGCCAAACTGATACTCCTGCATATCCGCCAGCGTGGCATAGCCGGTATGGTTCATCACCACATCAAAGAGAATACGGATACCTCGCTGGTGCGCGCCATCAACCAATGCTTGCAGATCGGCTTCGTTGCCCATATTGGCATCAAGATTCGTCCAGTCCTGGGTGTAGTAACCGTGGTAGGCATAATGTGGGAAATCGCCTTTTGTACCGCCGCCAACCCAGCCATGAATTTGCTCAAAGGGGGCGCTGATCCACAGGGCATTGACGCCCAGTTGCTGGAGATAATCCAGTCTGTTGGTCAGGCCACGTAAATCTCCGCCGTGAAAAGTACCAATTTCCTCCATGCCATCTTTATGACGACCATAGCTCTGGTCGTTGCTGGGATCACCGTTTTCGAAACGGTCTGTCAGCACAAAGTAAACCGTGGCGTTATGCCAGTTGAAGGGGGCGGACGTGTCGGTTTCTGCCCGTTCCAGCAGCAGCAAGCCATTACTGGTGGCGGCAGGTTGTAACGTTATTTGACCGTTCTTCACCGTCGCGATTTGTTGGCTGTAATAATCACGGATTACCGTACCTTCCGGGAAGGTGGCGCTGACATTAAGCGTCAATGGCTGTCCATCCCATTTTGGGCATTCACGGATCTGGTTTGCTATTGGTTCGGCAGTGTTTTGGATCGAAATCATCAATGTTGGCGTGCCGGAGCGGGTGTCTATTTGCAGCTTATATTCACCATCTCTGAACAATCGCCATTGTGGCGGTGTGTTGTTACAAGGTTGCAGAGAAAGCATCTGATTGAGTTTTATTGCATTCGCAGGCTGCCAGCATTGTTGATTAAAATTCAGCGTCAACGAACGCGTACCTTTGGTCAGCGGTGCGTGGCTGACAAATGTTCCTGTGCTCTCTTCAGTAAAGGTGGGAAATCCCTGAGAAGTCCAGCCAGCGGCAACGGCAAAGCCGGGAATGAGTGTCAGAAAACAGACGGCAAGTTTCATAACGGATGAGTCCTTGTTGCTGCGAATTTCACCAGTTTGCCAGTGATAATACTGGTAAAACTCCTCCCTGATGAGGATTGCGCCAGGATGAGACGAAAGGGGGAGTATTTCACCTGAGATTTAAGCTTATTTTTTGCGATAACCCCCACATTTTCTGCGATTTAGCACCAATCTGAACCATTACCGCGTGACATAGTTTCAGATTTGGACTATTCCTTGGGGTGCTCTTGGCCGCTATTTTTGATATGATTTGAGATTCAACTCTCAAATTTGGGAAAAATATTGCTCTAAATAATTCGAGTTGCAGGACAAAACACCGATGGTGTTTTGAACAGCGTTTGCGCAGTACATGCAACTTGAACTATGACGAGTATAAGGTGTTTGAATGATTAAATCCGATCAGGAGACCTGATGATTTTGACTCCCATACGACGATATGGGGCGATGATTCTTATGTTACTCACTCTGGTGTTTTCGAGTGAGGTGTTAGCGAAGACGCATACAACAACAGCGAGTCAGAAGTCCCATTTAACTAAAGCTAGTAATAAACAGGTAAGCAGTAAACAAGAGTATTCTCGCAATAGTGCAAAGAGCAGTTCACTTCCTGATTTGCGAAAATACCCTTCCGGAACACCAAGAAAAAAAGCGTTTCTCCGGACCGTGATGCCCTATATTACCAGCCAAAATGCTGCCATTACGGCGGAACGTAACTGGCTGATTTCAAAACAATACCAGGGACAATGGTCACCTGCAGAGCGTGCGCGTTTGCAAGATATCGCCAAACGCTACAAGGTGAAGTGGTCTGGTAATACGCGAAAAATCCCGTGGAATACGCTGCTTGAACGTGTAGATATTATTCCTACCAGCATGGTGGCGACGATGGCTGCGGCAGAAAGCGGTTGGGGTACGTCAAAACTGGCACGTAGCAACAACAACCTGTTCGGCATGAAATGCATGAAAGGGCGTTGCACCAATGCACCGGGTAAAGTGAAGGGATACTCACAATTTAGTTCTGTCAAAGAATCGGTGAGCGCCTATGTCACTAACCTGAATACGCACCCGGCTTACGCTTCGTTCCGTAAATCGCGCGCGCAATTGCGTAAAGCGGATCAGGAAGTTACCGCTACAGCGATGATTCATAAGCTGAAAGGTTATTCAACGAAAGGGCAGAGTTATAACAACTACCTGTTCGCGATGTACCAGGATAACCAGCGGTTAATCGCCGCACATATGTAATTGCATTCCTTTCAGCCTTATCCGACTTGTTGGTCGGATAAGGCTTTTGCTCTGCGTCAGGTGGCTGTGCAACATTGCCTGATGCGACGTTAACGCTTCTCATGATGCCTGACCGCTTTTTCACTCTCGCTACAGCATTACCTCGCTATTTACATCGCGATACTCTTTAGGCGTCGTGTCATACGCTTTTTTAAATACAGAGTAGAAATATTGCAGCGATGGATAACCGCACATTTGCGATATCTCGTTGATCGACAAGGTAGTAGAAATCAGCAGGCTGCGTGCTTTCTCCAGCTTCTCGGCATGAATCATGGCGTGAATGGTTTCACCCACCTCTTCTTTAAAACGCTTCTCAAGATTGGAGCGCGATATGCCAACTGCATCGAGTACCTGATCCACTTTTATGCCTTTGCAGGCGTGATTGCGGATGTAATGCATGGCCTGAATAACAGCGGGGTCGGTCAGCGAACGGTAATCCGTAGAACGCCGTTCAATAACGCGTACAGGCGGAACCAGAATCCGCTGCAACGGCATCTTTTCTTTATCTAATAACCGATGCAGAAGTTTTGCCGCCTGATAGCCCATTTGCCGCGCGCCCTGGGCGACAGAAGAGAGGGCGACACGCGAAAGATAACGGGTCAGTTCTTCGTTATCGATGCCAATCACGCATAATTTTTCCGGTACGGGAATATGCAAATGCTCGCATACTTGCAGAATATGCCGCGCTCTGGCGTCAGTGACGGCAATAATCCCTGTTTGCGGTGGTAGCGTTTGTAGCCAGTCGGCCAGTCGGTTTTGCGCGTGCTGCCAGTTCTCTGGCGCGGTTTCCAGCCCCTGATAAACGACTCCGCGGTACTTTTCCTCAGCAACAAGTTGGCGAAACGCATATTCGCGTTCGGCTGCCCAACGTTTGCCGCTAGATTCCGGCAAACCGTAAAAAGCAAAGCGGTTAACGCCTTTCTCTTTTAAATGCAAAAATGCGCTTTCAACCAGCGCATAGTTATCGGTGGCAATGTAATGTACGGGCGGGTAACTTTCTGCCAGGTGATACGAACCACCAACTCCGACAATAGGGACGTCGACATCAGCCAGCGCCTGCTCGATTTGTGTATCATCGAAGTCGGCTATGACGCCATCTCCTAACCAGTCCTTGATTTTGTCAATGCGGGCGCGGAAATCTTCTTCAATGAAAATATCCCATTCCGATTGTGACGCCTGTAAATATTCCCCTACGCCTTCTACTACCTGACGATCATAGGCTTTATTAGCATTGAACAGTAATGTGATGCGGTGACGTTTAGTAAACATGGTTCTTTTCCTGCTGAATCATGCAAAAAACTCAAAACCGGCAATAAGTTACCGGCTTTGAGAAAATTTTTATCAAAATCAGGAACGGCGTTTGGTTGCGGAGTCCATCCATACTGCCAGCAACAGAATCGCACCTTTGACGATATACTGCCAGAAGGTTGGTACATCCATCATACTCATACCGTTATCCAGTGAAGCCATGATGAATGCCCCCATTACTGCTCCGGCAACACTCCCCACACCACCTGCCAGACTAGTACCGCCAATCACGCAGGCTGCAATCGCGTCCAGCTCAGCGATATTACCCGCAGAAGGTGAACCAGCGCCAAGCCGCGAACTAAGAATTAACCCGGCGATGGCCACCATCAAACCGTTGATAGCAAATACGGCAAGTTTGGTGCGTTCAACGTTAATTCCAGAGAGTCGCGCGGCTTCCAGATTGCCACCGATAGCGTAAATGCGTCTCCCAAAAGCTGTTCGTGTTGCCATAAACATTCCTCCGAGCAACAGCAACGTCAGCAGCAGAACAGGTGTAGGAACGCCACGGTAATCATTCAGCAGCCAGATTGCACCTAAAACGATAATGGCGGTTAATGCCTGGCGACCGACTACTGCTGTAGATGCCGGGGACTGCAAACCCAAAGCCTGACGGCGCATTCTTCCGCGCCACTGCCAGCCGACAAAAGCCATTAAGCCAAGCGCGCCGATGATGAAACCGGTGCTGGCTGGTAGATAGCTTTGCCCAATTTGTGACATCGCGGCGCTGGTGGGTGAAACGGTCGTACCATTGGTGATGCCAATAAGGATGCCGCGAAATGCCAACATGCCCGCCAGGGTGACAATAAAAGAAGGTACTTTGCGATAAGCTACCCACCAACCATTCCAGGCACCGAGAAGCAGCCCCAGTACTAACGTAACAATGATGGTGAGTGGCAGCGGCCAGCCTAACCAGACGTCACAGATAGCGGCGACGCCACCTAGCAACCCCATCATGGAACCGACCGAGAGGTCGATTTCAGCGGAAATAATGACGAACACCATCCCTACTGCGAGGATGCCAGTAATCGCGGTCTGACGGAGCAAGTTGGATACGTTACGGGCGCTTAAATAGGCACCGTCAGTAGTCCAGGTAAAGAACAGCATGATGGCGATGATTGCAGCAATCATCACGAAGACTTGTAAATTCAGTGATTTCAGCACAGAGAAGCCACCGGATGTCGGTACGGCTAATTTCACTTCAGACGGATTGCTTTTCGACATGATGTTCGCTCCTCAATGCGGCTTCCATCACCTGCTCCTGAGTCAGGTTATGATTTATCAGGTTGGCTTTTAGTTTTCCTTCATGCATCACCAGTACACGATCGCTAAGACCAAGCACTTCAGGTAATTCAGAAGAGATGACAATAACGGCGATGCCTTGCTGGACGAGTTGGTTAATTAATTTGTAGATCTCGTATTTCGCGCCAATATCGATACCCCTGGTGGGTTCATCAAGAATGAGAATACGCGGGTTGAGTAACAGACAGCGTGCGAGGATCGCTTTTTGTTGATTGCCGCCGCTCAAACGTCCAATAGCAAGTTCCGGTGACGACGTTTTCACTTTGAGTTGCTGGATTGATTCCAGAATGCATTTTTGTTCTGCAGCATCATCAAGTTGGCTAATACCACTGGTAAATTTGTTGAGTGCGGCGAGGGTAATATTTTTGCCAACTGCCATTACCGGAACGATGCCATCGCGCTTTCTGTCTTCCGGCACCATCGCAATACCCTGAGCGATGGCTTGTTGGCAATTACGAATATCTACCTGTTCACCATCGATAAATATTTTCCCTTCCCACTGTCCGGGCCAGACGCCAAACAGACATTGGATGGTCTCGGTGCGCCCGGCGCCGACTAACCCTGCAATACCCAGTATTTCACCGCGTTTCAGAGAAAAAGAAACATCGTTAACCCGTTTAATATGACGATTAACCGGATGCCATGCCGTCAAGTGCTCAATGCGTAATATTTCATCACCAGTGGTATGTGGTTCGTTAGGGTAAAGTGCTGTTAATTCTCGCCCTACCATCATAGTGATAATATCGTCTTCGCTCATTCCGGTTGCATCGCGGGTTCCTATATGCTGACCATCGCGAATAACGCAAATCGTGTCGGAAATTGCTTTGACTTCGTTGAGTTTGTGCGAGATATAGATGCAGGCTATGCCGTGTTGTTGCAGATCGCGAATAATATCCAGTAAAACCGTAGTTTCCAGCTCGGTTAATGAGGCTGTCGGTTCATCGAGAATTAACAAACGTACCTGTTTATTTAGCGCCTTGGCAATTTCAACCAGTTGTTGTTGCCCAAGCCCTAAGTCGCCAACGCGGGTATCTGGTGAAATGGATAAACTGACTTGTGCTAATAGCTTCTGGCAGCGTAGCGTCATCAGGTCATAATCCATAATACCATTATGGGTTATTTCATTGCCCAGAAAGATATTTTCCAGCACGGTCAATTCTTTCACCAGCGCTAATTCCTGGTGAATGATGGCGATACCTTTTTGTTCGGTATCGCGAATATGGCTCGCCTGGATTACTTCACCTGCAAAAATAATTTCACCTTCATAACTACCAAAAGGATAAATTCCGCACAGCACTTTCATTAATGTTGATTTACCCGAACCGTTCTCACCACAGAGTGAGACGATTTCGCCAACGCTCAACCGCAAACTGACGTTATCAATTGCCTTCACCGTGCCAAAGGTTTTGGTAATGTTCTTCATTTCAAGTAGATAAGACATAACGACTCCACCTAAGCCAATCAATTCACGCGGCATGGAGAGAAATCACACCCCCGGCCAGCGCCGGGGAGGTAACGCTTAAAGCTCGCTCTCTTTGTGGAATCCGTCTTTAATTACCGTATCCTTGATGTTGTTTTTATTCACATCGATAGGTGTCAGCAGGCGGGATGGAACATCTTTCAAGCCATTATTTAACGTAGTATCTGCTTTCGGTTCCTGGCCATTGCCCAACTCAACGGCAATTTCTGCCGCGGTATTTGCCAACAAAGTAATAGGTTTATACACCGTCATGGTTTGCGTTCCCGCTGCAATACGTTTAACTCCCGCGAGATCCGCATCCTGGCCGGAAATAGCCACTTTCCCTGATAAACCTTGCGCGCTTAATGCCTGAATTGCCCCACCGGCGGTAGCATCGTTTGAAGCGACAACTGCATCAATTTTGTTATTGTTAGCTGTCAGCGCGTTTTCCATAATTTTTAGCGCATTTTCTGGTAACCAGCCATCAACCCATTGGTCGCCAACGACTTTAATTTTTCCTGAATCAACATAAGGTTTTAATACTTTCATTTGCCCGGCGCGGAACAGTTTGGCGTTGTTATCGACCGGGGAGCCGCCCATCAGGAAATAATTTCCTTGCGGGACGATATCGACCAGGGCTTTTGCTTGCAGTTCACCGACTTTTTCGTTATCGAAAGAAATATAAAAATCGATATCCGCGTCGTTAATCATGCGATCGTAAGCTAATACTTTAATACCTTCTTGTTTGGCTTCTTTTACAACGTTACTTAATACCTGACCGTTATATGGAATAATGACGAGAACATCGACGCCCCGGTTAATCATGTTTTCAATCTGCGACATTTGGGTTTCTTCATTGCCATTTGCAGATTGCACGAATACTTTCGCACCGAGAGATTCCGCTTTTTTCACAAAGATATCACGATCTTTTTGCCAGCGCTCAAGACGGAGATCATCAATTGCCATTCCTATTTTGACTTCTTTGGCGTGCGCCGCGACGTTTGTAAGCAGGAGTGAGGTGCAAAGGGTGAGTAAAATATTCTTTATTTTCATGGTGTAGAGGCCTTCTTTTGTTAGAGGACAGCTTTAATAAGTAACAATCACCGCGATAAACGTAATCAATTTTTAGCAACTAAACAGGGGAAAACAATTACAGATTTTTATCTTTCGATTACGATTTTTGGTTTATTTCTTGATTTATGACAGAGATCTTACTTTTGTTGCTTAATTGTACTTGTTGCATTTTTCTCTTCGAGGAATTACCCAGTTTCATAATTCCATATTATTTTGCGAGCTAGCGCACACTTGTGAATTATCTCAATAGCAGTGTGAAATAACATAATTGAGCAACTGAAAGGGAGTGCCCAATATTACGACATCAACCATCACACGCGGCATTACCTGATTATGGAGTTCATTATGCAAGCCTATTTTGACCAGCTCGATCGCGTTCGTTACGAAGGTCCAAAATCCTCTAACCCGTTAGCATTCCGTCATTACAACCCCGACGAACTGGTGCTGGGCAAGCGTATGGAAGACCACTTGCGTTTTGCCGCCTGCTACTGGCATACATTCTGCTGGAATGGAGCGGATATGTTTGGTGTAGGCGCGTTTAACCGTCCGTGGCAGCAACCTGGCGAGGCATTGGCACTGGCGAAGCGTAAAGCTGATGTCGCATTCGAGTTCTTCCACAAATTACATGTGCCATTTTATTGCTTCCATGACGTGGATGTTTCTCCGGAAGGCGCGTCGTTAAAAGAGTACATCAATAACTTTGCGCAAATGGTTGATGTGCTGGCTGGCAAACAAGAAGAGAGCGGTGTGAAACTGTTGTGGGGAACCGCTAACTGCTTTACTCATCCTCGCTATGGCGCGGGCGCGGCGACGAATCCAGATCCCGAAGTCTTTAGCTGGGCGGCAACTCAGGTCGTTACCGCGATGGAAGCGACGCATAAGTTGGGCGGTGAAAACTATGTATTGTGGGGCGGTCGTGAAGGTTATGAAACTTTACTGAATACTGACCTGCGTCAGGAACGTGAACAGCTTGGTCGCTTTATGCAGATGGTTGTTGAACATAAACATAAAATAGGCTTCCAGGGCACATTACTTATCGAACCGAAACCGCAAGAGCCGACTAAACATCAATATGACTACGATGCCGCGACGGTCTATGGCTTCCTGAAACAGTTTGGTCTCGAAAAAGAAATTAAACTGAATATTGAAGCTAACCACGCGACGCTGGCGGGTCACTCTTTCCACCATGAAATTGCCACCGCCATTGCGCTTGGTCTGTTCGGCTCAGTCGATGCTAACCGCGGCGACGCGCAGCTTGGCTGGGATACTGACCAGTTCCCGAACAGTGTGGAAGAGAACGCGCTGGTAATGTATGAAATCCTTAAAGCAGGCGGTTTCACGACCGGCGGTCTGAACTTTGATGCCAAAGTACGTCGTCAGAGTACTGATAAGTATGATCTGTTCTACGGTCATATTGGGGCGATGGATACGATGGCGTTGGCATTGAAAATTGCAGCACGCATGATTGAAGACGGCGAATTGGATAAACGCGTAGCGCAACGTTATTCCGGTTGGAATAGCGAACTGGGTCAGCAAATCCTGAAAGGCCAAATGTCACTGGTGGATTTAGCAAAATATGCTCAGGAACATAATCTGGCTCCGGTGCATCAGAGTGGACGCCAGGAGCAGTTGGAAAACCTGGTAAATCATTATCTGTTCGACAGATAACGGCTAATTGCGCAGTCTCAAGCCCGGTTATCGGTAGCGATACCGGGCATTTTTTTAAGGAACGATCGCTATGTATATCGGGATAGATCTTGGCACATCGGGCGTAAAAGTTATTTTGCTCAACGAGCAAGGTGAGGTGGTCGCTTCGCAAACGGAAAAACTGACCGTTTCGCGTCCGCATCCACTCTGGTCGGAGCAAGATCCGGAACAGTGGTGGCAGGTGACTGATCGCGCGATGAGAACCCTGGGTGAGCAGCATTCTCTGCGAGACGTTAAAGCATTGGGTATTGCCGGGCAAATGCACGGTGCAACTTTACTTGATGCTCAACAGCGGGTGCTACGTCCTGCCATTTTGTGGAACGACGGGCGCTGTGCAGAGGAGTGCGTTTTGCTGGAATCGCGAGTTCCGCAATCGCGGACGATTACCGGCAACCTTATGATGCCCGGATTTACTGCGCCTAAATTGCTGTGGGTTCAGCGGCATGAGCCGGAGATATTCCATCAAATCGACAAAGTATTATTACCGAAAGATTATTTGCGTCTGCGTATGACGGGGGAGTTTGTTAGTGATATGTCTGATGCGGCTGGCACCATGTGGTTGGATGTCGCAAAGCGAGATTGGAGTGATGTCATGCTGGAGGCTTGCCAGCTATCTCGTGATCAGATGCCAGCATTATACGAAGGCAGCGATATTACTGGCACTTTGCTACCCGAGGTTGCAAAAGCGTGGGGAATGGCGGCGGTGCCAGTTGTCGCGGGCGGCGGTGATAATGCGGCAGGTGCGATTGGTGTGGGTATGGTGGATGCCAACCAGGCAATGCTGTCGTTGGGAACTTCGGGGGTTTATTTTGCAGTAAGCGAAGGGTTCTTAAGCAAGCCGGAAAGTGCCGTACACAGCTTTTGTCATGCTTTACCGGAGCGTTGGCATTTAATGTCTGTAATGTTGAGTGCGGCATCGTGTCTGGACTGGGCGGTGAAATTAACCGGCATGGGTGATGTTCCCGCTTTAATTACTGCAGCGCAGCAGGCTAATGAGAGTGTCGATCCTGTCTGGTTTTTACCTTATCTTTCCGGCGAGCGTACGCCGCACAATAACCCACAGGCAAAGGGCGTTTTCTTCGGTCTGACCCATCAGCACGGCCCCGCGGAACTGGCGCGTGCCGTACTGGAAGGCGTGGGGTATGCGTTAGCCGATGGTATGGATGTCGTACATGCCTGCGGCATTCAACCGCAAAGTATTACATTGATTGGTGGTGGCGCACGTAGCGAGTACTGGCGCCAGATGCTGGCGGATATCAGTGGTCAGCAACTAGATTACCGCACAGGCGGCGATGTGGGGCCTGCATTGGGCGCAGCGAGGCTGGCTCAGATTGCGATGAATCCAGATAAATCACTCGCTGAACTGTTACCACAACTGCCGTTGGAACAGTCGCATCAGCCGGATGCACAACATTATGCTGCTTATCAGCCACGACGAGAAACTTTCCGTCGTCTCTATCAGCAACTTCTGCCGATGATGACATAATATTTTCCCCTGTCTTATGTGACGGGGGATAATTCACAACTATGTATATTTATAATTTATTAATTTTTTATATGAATTTATTCTGAAAATCATTTGTTAATGGTGTTTTTCAGTTTTGTCTTTTGTTGGTTACTCGTAATGTATCGCAGGTAGATATGGAGATCGTTATGAAAACCTCAAAGACTGTGGCAAAACTATTATTTGTTATCGGGGCGCTGGTTTATCTGATAGGACTATGGATCTCATGCCCATTGTTAAGCGGCAAAGGCTATTTTCTTGGCGTGTTAATGACGGGGACTTTTGGCAACTATGCCTATCTGCGCGCAGAAAAACTTGGGCAACTGGATGAATTCTTTATTCGTGTCTGCCAGTTAGTTGCGTTAATCACTATCGGTCTTTTGTTTATCGGTGTTTTAAATGCGCCCATTAACGCGTATGAGATGGTGATCTATCCGCTCGCCTTTTTCGTCTGCTTGTTTGGTCAAATGCGCTTGTTCCGCACGGTATGATCGGCATAAAGCTCTTAATGATTCAGGAATGAAAGGAAATCTGTGATGGAAAACAAAATATCAACCTATTCTCCAGCATTCGGTATTGTGTCATGGATAGCTCTCGCAGGCGGTATCGTTACCTATCTGTTAGGGCTATGGAATGCAGAGATGCAGTTAAATGAAAAAGGGTATTATTTTGCCGTGTTGGTGTTAGGGCTGTTTTCGGCAGCTTCCTATCAAAAGACCGTTCGGGATAAATATGAAGGCATTCCTACTACGTCTATTTATTATATGACCTGCCTGGTGGTCTTTATCATCTCTGTCGCTTTACTGATGGTAGGTCTGTGGAATGCAACGTTATTACTTAGTGAAAAAGGTTTTTATGGATTGGCCTTCTTTTTAAGCTTGTTTGGTACGGTAGCGGTGCAGAAGAATATCCGTGATGCCGGAATCAACGCATCAAAAGAAACGATGACTGTGCAGGAAGAATATAGCGAATAACCCACGTAAGCCCGGTCACACTGACCGGGTTTTTACTTAACTCACTAATCTGTTTTTGTCGATTCGTTGCACCAGCACAGAAAGTAACAAACTTGCTGCCAGCGTCGCGCAAAAGATCCAAATAATATCCAGTATTGGCCAGTTTTTAAGCTCAATACCACCGGTACGCAGCGCATGGATAATCAACGCGTGGAATCCGTATATACCTAAAGAATGGCGGGATATCAGCCCAAGCCCGCGAATAGTGTGCGTATCCAGAGTATTTTTTACCAGAGTCAGTAACGCGATTGCGCAGATAAAAACCATCGGTCCACAGTAAAGATACCAGGTATCGGCAAAGTTTCCGCGCCACTGTAATTCATATAATGTCCCACGAGAGATAATAAATACTCCCGCTATAAACAGTGCGGCACTCATCCACGATAGAGATTTATGTTGTGTGTTCATCATCCCAATGGCGCGGCCCAGCATGCCATACAGGATGTAGTAAAAAGTATCGCCATTGATATATAAGTTAATTGGTAACCATTCAAAACCGTCGATCTTCTGGGGCACTGTGTTTGGGTTGGCGATGATGCCAATCACCACCATTAGCACCAGCAACATTTTACCGCTGATGTTTTTTACCTGAACCAGTGGCGAAACCAGATAAATCACCGCAATCGCGAAGAAAAACCATAAGTGATAAAACACCGGTTTTTGCAGCAGTTTTTTCAGCGATAACTCCACATTGATGGAGGTAAACAGCGCAATGTAGAGCAGTGCGACGACGCTATAAAACAGCAGACACAAGCCGATACGCAAGAAATGACGCGGTTGGGCGCTACGTTCGCCAAAAAAGAGATAGCCGGAAATCATGAAAAATAGCGGCACGCTGACACGAGAGGCCGAATTTAGAACATTCGCGATATCCCAGGTTACAGGGCTAACATTATGGGCATTGGTCACATACCAGGTAGTGGTATGAATCATCACCACCATTAAACAAGCTATCCCTCGCAGGTTATCAATCCAATAAATTTTGGGCTGCATCTGTGTCTCTGTATCTGGTTAAAAAAAGTCTGACCGATAAATCATTCGGCTGATGCAATGGAATAATCTGAGTTTGATCACTACATCTTAGAGATGCTTGAGAAAATTTATAAGATCCAGCCACTATACCGATATTAATAATAAGACTCACCTGCAAACCAGACGGTAATTTAACGATGATGAACTATTTCTTTCCGGCAATGACGCTCATTGTGTTAGTGGGATGTTCGGCACCACCACCCGAACAGAAAGCGCAACGGGTAAAGGTTGAACCGCTGCGTTCGTTGAATATGGAAATCTTGTGCAAGGAGCAGGTGGCAAAACGTTATAACACTGGCGAGCAAAAAAACGACGTCATCGCGTTTGAACAGTTCCAGGGGAGCTATGAAATGCGTGGTTATACCTTCAGGAAAGAACAGTTTGTCTGTTCTTTTGACGCGGATGGCCATTTTTTGCATCTTTCCATGCGTTAAGCGCAGCCTTTTTCCCGTTTCGTACTGTATATCTTCCATCCAGCGGGTATACTGATCCCTTCCTTTAAATCCACACGTATCCAGCACGAAATAATATGCAAAAGTTTGATACCAGGACCTTCCAGGGCTTGATCCTGACCTTACAGGATTACTGGGCTCGCCAGGGCTGCACCATTGTTCAACCATTGGACATGGAAGTCGGCGCGGGAACCTCTCACCCAATGACCTGTCTGCGCGCGCTGGGGCCAGAACCGATGGCGGCTGCTTATGTTCAGCCTTCTCGTCGCCCGACCGATGGTCGTTACGGCGAAAACCCCAACCGTTTACAGCACTACTATCAGTTCCAGGTGGTGATTAAGCCATCACCGGACAATATCCAGGAGCTGTACCTCGGTTCTCTGAAAGAGCTGGGCATGGATCCGACTATCCACGATATCCGTTTCGTGGAAGACAACTGGGAAAACCCGACGCTGGGTGCCTGGGGACTGGGTTGGGAAGTGTGGCTGAACGGCATGGAAGTAACGCAGTTCACTTACTTCCAGCAGGTTGGTGGTCTGGAGTGTAAACCGGTTACCGGTGAGATCACCTACGGTCTGGAACGTCTGGCGATGTATATTCAGGGCGTAGATAGCGTTTATGACCTGGTCTGGTGCGACGGCCCGCTGGGTAAAACCACCTACGGCGACGTCTTCCATCAGAACGAAGTGGAGCAATCCACCTACAACTTCGAATACGCGGATGTGGACTTCCTGTTCACCTGCTTCGAGCAGTACGAGAAAGAAGCACAGCAATTGCTGGCGCTGGAAAATCCGCTGCCGTTGCCAGCCTACGAGCGTATTCTGAAAGCCGCCCACAGCTTCAACCTGCTGGATGCGCGTAAAGCCATCTCTGTCACCGAGCGTCAGCGTTACATTCTGCGCATTCGCACCCTGACCAAAGCAGTGGCAGAAGCATACTATGCTTCCCGTGAAGCCCTCGGCTTCCCGATGTGCAACAAAGACAAGTAAGAGGCGGCCATGTCTGAGAAAACTTTTCTGGTGGAAATTGGCACTGAAGAGCTGCCACCAAAAGCACTGCGCAGCCTGGCAGAGTCCTTTGCTGCGAACTTTACTGCGGAGCTGGATAACGCCGGTCTCGCACACGGTACTGTTGAATGGTTTGCTGCTCCGCGTCGTCTGGCGCTGAAAGTGGCTAACCTTGCGGAAGCACAGCCTGATCGTGAAATCGAAAAACGTGGCCCGGCAATTGTCCAGGCATTTGACGCCGAAGGCAAACCGAGCAAAGCTGCAGAAGGTTGGGCGCGTGGTTGCGGGATCTCCGTTGACCAGGCTGAGCGTCTGACTACTGACAAAGGTGAATGGTTGCTGTATCGCGCTCACGTGAAGGGCGAAAGCACCGAAGCGCTGATACCGAACATGGTAGCTACTTCGCTTGCGAAATTGCCGATTCCGAAACTGATGCGCTGGGGCGCAAGCGACGTACACTTCGTGCGTCCAGTTCATACTGTGACTTTGCTGCTGGGCGATAAAGTCATTCCGGCAACCATTCTGGGTATTCAGTCCGATCGCGTGATTCGCGGCCACCGCTTTATGGGCGAGCCGGAAATTACTATCGATAATGCCGATCAATATCCGGAAATTCTGCGTGAGCGCGGTAAAGTCATCGCTGATTACGAAGAACGTAAGGCGAAGATTAAAGCCGATGCCGAAGAAGCCGCGCGTAAGATTGGCGGTAACGCTGACTTAAGCGAAAGCCTGCTGGAAGAAGTGGCTTCGCTGGTGGAATGGCCTGTCGTTCTGACTGCGAAATTTGAAGAGAAATTCCTCGCGGTGCCGTCTGAAGCACTGGTTTACACCATGAAAGGTGACCAGAAATACTTCCCGGTGTATGCGAACGACGGCAAATTGCTGCCGAACTTTATCTTCGTTGCCAACATCGAATCAAAAGATCCGCAGCAAATTATCTCCGGTAATGAAAAAGTCGTTCGCCCGCGTCTGGCGGATGCGGAGTTCTTCTTTAATACCGACCGTAAAAAACGTCTGGAAGATAACCTGCCGCGTCTGCAAACCGTGCTGTTCCAGCAACAATTAGGTACGCTGCGCGACAAGACTGACCGCATTCAGGCGCTGGCTGGCTGGATTGCTGAACAGATTGGTGCTGACGTCAACCACGCGACCCGTGCGGGGCTGCTGTCCAAGTGTGACCTGATGACCAATATGGTCTTCGAGTTCACTGACACTCAGGGCGTGATGGGTATGCACTACGCGCGCCACGATGGCGAAGCGGAAGATGTGGCTGTCGCGCTGAACGAGCAGTATCAGCCGCGCTTTGCTGGTGATTCTCTGCCGTCTAACCCGGTGGCCTGTGCGCTGGCGATCGCTGACAAGATGGATACTCTGGCTGGTATCTTCGGTATTGGTCAGCATCCGAAAGGCGATAAAGACCCGTTTGCGCTGCGTCGTGCGGCACTCGGCGTGTTGCGTATTATCGTCGAGAAGAACCTGAACCTCGATCTGCAAACGCTAACCGAAGAAGCGGTGCGTCTGTACGGCGATAAGCTGACCAACGCAAATGTGGTCGATGACGTTATCGACTTTATGCTTGGCCGTTTCCGTGCCTGGTATCAGGACGAAGGTTATACCGTCGACACCATCCAGGCCGTTCTGGCGCGCCGCCCAACTCGTCCGGCAGATTTCGATGCCCGTATGAAGGCCGTATCGCACTTCCGTACTCTGGAAGCAGCGGCTGCACTGGCGGCAGCGAATAAGCGCGTATCCAACATTCTGGCGAAATCTGACGAAGTCCTGAGCGATCGTGTGAACGCATCTACCCTGAAAGAGCCGGAAGAAATTAAGCTGGCGATGCAGGTGGTTGTACTGCGCGACAAGCTGGAGCCATACTTCGCTGAAGGTCGTTACCAGGATGCGCTGGTCGAACTGGCTGAACTGCGTGAACCGGTTGACGCCTTCTTCGATAAAGTGATGGTTATGGTTGATGATAAAGATCTGCGTATCAACCGTCTGACCATGCTGGAAAAACTGCGCGAATTGTTCCTGCGCGTTGCGGATATTTCGTTGTTGCAGTAATAACTCCTTTAGTAAAAAGCCTGCCAGATTGGACTGCACCCCAAAAGTTGGACACCCAACTGATTAAGGTGCAGTTTTTTATGGCAAAGCCAAAATATTCTCTCGAAACCAGATTAGCTGTCGTTAATCATTATCTTGCCGGACACGATGGCGCACGTCGTACCGCTGAACGTTTTGGTGTTGAAGAAATATCTGTGCGACGCTGGGTAAGAGCCTGGCAACTCCACGGTATTGATGGTATTACATGGAAAAATGACCGCCACTCTCCTGAGTTTCGACTGACGGTTGTTCTGAAGGCTCTGAGTGAAGAACTTACCATGCGCGAGGCCGCCGCACGGTTTAATATCTCAAATGAATCCGTGGTCCGGCACTGGGTGAAGGTTTACAAAGACACTGGTGAAGAAGGACTTCTGAACATAAAACCAGGTCGGAGCAAGGACATGACAAAACCTCAAAAAACACCTCCACTTACCGATGCAGAACTGGAAAAGTTATCTCCCGAAGAACTGCGGGCGGAACTCCGTTACCTTCGCGCAGAGAATGCCTATCTAAAAAAGCTGAAGGCCTTAGTTCAAAGCGAGAAAAACGGCAGAAAGCCCGGATAATCAGTGAGCTAAGGCTTAAGCATGCGCTCGGTGATCTTCTGCGTGCAGCGGGTATGTCCCGCAGTACGTGGTATCACAATATGAATGCCCTGAAGCGAGTGGACAGGCATGCCGGACTGAATGAACTGAGGAAGGCGATAGAGGACTATATCCATTATTATAACAACGAGCGGATCAGCCTGAAATTAAAAGGCCTGAGTCCGGTAGAATACCGAACCCAGCCCCTGAAAGCCGCTTAACATGAACTGTCCAACTTTATGGGGTCAGTCCAAGACAAATAAAAAAATCCCCGCCAATTGGCAGGGATCTTAGATTCTGTGCTTTTAAGCAGAGATTACAGGCTGGTTACGTTACCAGCTGCCGGGCCTTTAGCGCCGCTTTCGATGGTGAAGGACACTTTCTGACCTTCGTCCAGAGATTTGTAACCATCGTTCTGGATAGCAGAGAAGTGTACGAACACATCTTTAGAGCCATCGTCAGGAGTGATGAAGCCGAAGCCTTTGTCAGCGTTGAACCATTTTACGATACCAGTCATTTTACCGGACATAGTGTATTACCTTTAATAATTAATTGTGCCTTTCGGCGTTATGGCGTGCTTTACAGATTTTTGAAGCGTTAAAGGAAATGTGCACTACGAGGGGTATCAACGATAACTCTTGAAGGGACTTGCCTTACTACACTGCTTTAATGGTCTGTACGTCAAACCGTTGAGTGCATTAAGCCACGCATTGGGTGGTGATGCAACATTTATTTTTCAAATTTATGATTAATCGTTCAGAAAGCGGCCCTGTCAGCAGGACCGTCATCATCAAAAAAGGGAATAAAAACCTATTCCATCAACTGCTTACTTAATGCCGGGTTGGCTTGAATCAGGCGCATAAGTTTTAGTTCGGCACTGGAAGGCTTCACGCGTCTGGATTCCCATTCCTTTACCATGGCAACAGATACGCCCAAAACCCGGGCGAAATCATCAATTTTTAACCCTGTCCCTTTGCGTAATTGCTCAATTTCGGTACAAGGTGTTGGTCTGTGTGTCAGGGTAATTTTCTGTGTTTCATCTTTAAAAACAATCTGTTCCAGGCTACTCAACAACTCATGCATTGGATCTTTATATTCCATTGAAAACTCCTCAAATCACACTGCGGGATCGTGAATTTCATCGAAGCTTATTAAGAATAGTCGGGAAAACAGGCATAGCGGGGAGAAGTTAGACATGCTTTGAGTGTGATTCGATTCAGCCAGTCAGTCACCGTGACTTATAGTCACCTAACGATCTGATATATGCAGATATATCTCGTACTGGCCGTGATTTGTAAAGATTTCGAAAATCTGGCCTCCCAACGAGAAGGAAAGTCCTGGCAACAAAAACACAATGGCAATATCAATTTTTAACAATGAAACAACAAATTAACCTTACTTCATTTTCTCCATCATTTTCCCAGGAAGATTATACATAAAGGGTATCCTGTAGGCCTGTCCTGGACTATCCTTGTCTGCGTCAGACACGCGTGTGTCGTTGTGCGCTTTTTTTGGGTGAAAGGAGTAAGAAAATGGCGACAGGAAAGTCCTGCTCTCGCTGGTTTGCGCCTCTTGCGGCGTTATTAATGGTAGTTAGCCTGAGTGGGTGTTTTGATAAAGAAGGCGATCAGCGTAAAGCGTTTATCGACTTCCTGCAGAATACTGTGATGCGTAGCGGTGAACGTCTACCAACCCTGACTGCCGATCAGAAAAAACAATTTGGTCCTTTTGTCTCTGATTACGCGATCCTGTATGGCTATTCCCAACAGGTTAATCAGGCGATGGATTCCGGTCTGCGTCCGGTTGTAGACAGCGTTAACGCGATTCGTGTACCGCAGGATTACGTCACGCAAAGTGGTCCACTGCGTGAAATGAACGGTTCTCTGGGCGTACTGGCGCAACAATTGCAAAATGCGAAGTTGCAGGCAGATGCCGCGCACTCTGCGCTAAAACAAGCTGACGATCTGAAACCGGTCTTTGATCAGGCATTCACTAAAGTGGTGACTACTCCGGCCGATGCCTTGCAACCGCTGATTCCAGCGGCACAAACCTTCACGCAACAACTGGTGATGGTTGGAGACTACATTGCTCAGCAAGGTACTCAGGTGAGCTTTGTATCGAACGGCATTCAGTTCCCGACTTCCCAGCAGGCAAGTGAATATAACAAACTGATCGCGCCATTACCGGCACAGCATCAGGCGTTTAATCAGGCCTGGACCGCAGCAGTAACTGCAACCCAATAAACGGTAAAAGCCCGAGAAGTTATCGGGCTTTTATCTACGCAGTCGCGGCTTAGCCCGCGACGTGCGGATTCACACAGTTCTTCTCAACCTTCCCCAGCAACGCATTAATCAAATTATCCACGGCACAGGCAGCCATGCCATAACGCGTCTCATGAGTGGCCGAACCAATATGCGGTACTGCAACGACATTGGTCATTGATAGCAACGGTGAATCTACGGGCAATGGCTCTTGTTCGAAGACATCCAGCCCGGCGGCGTGAATTTCCCCTTTCTGTAATGCGGCAATCAGTGCATTTTCGTCAACTACCGGCCCACGCCCTGCATTAATGAAGATGGCGGAAGATTTCATTTTGGCGAATTGTTCAGCGCCAAACAGGTGATGAGTTTCTTCAGTTAGCGGCAGGATCAGGCAAACGAAATCTGATTCTTGTAACAATGTATCCAGATCACAGTAGCGGGCGTTAAAGCGTTCTTCAGCTTCTTTATGATGGCGACGAGCGTTATAAAGAATTGGCATGTTGAAGCCAAAGTGCGCACGTTGCGCCAGCGCCATTCCGATCCGTCCCATCCCGACAATCCCCAGTGTTTTATGGTGAACATCAGTGCCGTACCAGTCCGGGCCGATATTGGCGGTCCATTCGCCCGCTTTTACGCGCTCCGCGACTTCCACAACCCGACGCGCGGTACACAGCACCAGCGCCATCAGCGTATCGGCTACTGTTTCCGTTAATACGGTTGGCGTATGCATCAGCAGGATTTTCCGGGCATTAAGCGCATCGACATCGAAATTGTCATAGCCGACAGAGATAGTTGAAGTGGCACGCAGTTTCGGCATCTTTTCCAGCAACGTGGCATCAACATTCTCATTTGAACCCAGTAGACCTTCAGCTTCGGCAAAAATCGCCGCGTTTTGTTCGATGGTCTGTGGATTGAGATTTGCCACCTGGTGAACGATGAAATGCTCTTGCAGGCGTTGCAGTAAATCATCAGGTAAGGCTTTGTAGAGGATAACGGACGGCTTCATTCTTCTCTCCATTCACTGATAAGGCGATCACCTTAGCCTGAAAAATGAAGCAGGAAAACCGAAGAATGCCAGGTGATTTCTTCGTCACCTGGCATGACAGTGATTACAGCGGGCTTAACGTAATTTCTACGCGACGGTTTTGGGCTTTGCCTTCTGCGGTGCTGTTGCTGGCGATTGGGTTAGCCGGGCCAAGACCTTGGGTACGAATACGGCTGGCGTCCACGCCCTGGGTGATCAATGCGCTGGCAACGGAATCAGCACGCTGCTGGGACAGACGCATATTCAGGTCGTGACCACCAGTGCTGTCGGTGTAGCCAATCACGTTAACCGCCGTTTTTGGATACTCTTTCAGCACCATTGCAACGCCGGTCAGGGTGTTAGCACCTGCTGGTTTCAGGGTGGCGCTGCTGCTGTCAAAGGTCACGTTGTTCGGCATGTTGAGGATAATGTTATCTCCGCTGCGGGTTACGCTAACACCGGTGCCGCGCATTTTGTCACGCAGTTTCGCTTCCTGCACATCCATGTAATAACCAACACCGCCGCCCAGTGCCGCACCTGCCGCTGCGCCAATCAGCGCACCTTTACCGCGATCTTTCTTCGAAGAAGAGAGAGCGCCAATACCCGCACCAACGAGAGAGCCCAGACCTGCACCGATAGCAGATTTACCTGCTTCGCGTTCGCCGGTGTAAGGGTTAGTTGTACAACCAGATACCGCCAGAGCGCCGCTGACTACGGCAGCAATAAGATAAACACGTTTCTTCATTGTTAATCCTTAATAACCTTTTTATTCTTGGTCACGGGTTTCGTGGCGGGAGATTATGCCGTGTGAACATGAAGATTATTCCTGGGAATACTCGGAAATTTGTAAGTAATATTTAACTGCTCAATACATCTAACCTTTCAGGAGCCTTCGGTTTGGCCATCTCATCCTCACGTTATTCCGTTCTTACTGCCGCCCACTGGGGGCCCATGCTGGTTGAAACCGACGGTGAAACAGTCTTCAGCTCGCGTGGTGCGTTAGCCACAGAAATGGAAAATTCCTTGCAGAGCGCGGTTCGTGACCAGGTTCATAGCAACACGCGAGTGCAATTTCCGATGGTGCGCAAAGGTTTCCTCGCATCGCCAGAAAAACCACAAGGCGTTCGCGGGCAGGATGAATTTGTTCGTGTGAGTTGGGATGAGGCGCTGGATCTCATCCACCATCAGCATAAACGCATTCGTGAGGCTTATGGTCCGGCATCGATTTTTGCCGGTTCCTACGGTTGGCGTTCAAACGGTGTGCTGCATAAAGCGTCAACCTTGTTACAACGCTATATGGCGCTGGCAGGCGGTTATACCGGCCATCTGGGCGATTATTCAACCGGCGCGGCACAGGCGATCATGCCGTATATCGTGGGTGGCAGCGAAGTCTATCAGCAGCAGACTAGCTGGCCGCTGGTGCTGGAAAATAGCGACGTGGTGGTGCTGTGGAGTGCTAACCCATTAAACACGCTGAAAATTGCGTGGAATGCGTCCGATGAGCAGGGACTTTCTTACTTTGCCGCACTGCGTGACAGCGGGAAAAAGCTGATCTGCATTGATCCAATGCGATCGGAAACCGTCGATTTCTTTGGCGATAAAATGGAATGGGTCTCTCCGCATATGGGGACTGATGTGGCGCTGATGCTGGGGATAGCTCACACGCTGGTGGAAAACGGCTGGCACGACGAGGCATTTCTGGCGCGTTGCACCACAGGTTATGACGTCTTCGCCTCTTATTTGTTGGGCGAGAGTGATGGCATTGCAAAAAACGCCGAATGGGCCGCGGAGATTTGCGGTGTTGGCGCAGAGAAAATCCGTGAGCTGGCAGCTATTTTCCACCAAAATACCACTATGCTGATGGCTGGATGGGGAATGCAGCGCCAGCAGTTTGGTGAGCAAAAACACTGGATGATAGTCACGCTGGCGGCAATGTTAGGGCAAATCGGCACGCCCGGTGGCGGTTTTGGTCTTTCTTACCATTTTGCTAATGGCGGCAACCCGACCCGCCGCGCTGCGGTGCTGCCTTCCATGCAGGGCAGTTTGCCGGGTGGCACCGATGCGGTAGATAAAATCCCCGTAGCCCGCATTGTCGAAGCATTAGAAAACCCTGGCGGCGCGTATCAACACAACGGCATGAACCGACATTTCCCGGATATTCGTTTTATCTGGTGGGCGGGCGGCGCTAACTTCACCCATCATCAGGATACTCATCGTCTGATTCGCGCCTGGCAAAAACCGGAGCTGGTGGTGATATCGGAATGTTTCTGGACGGCGGCGGCGAAACATGCCGATATCGTTCTCCCCGCGACCACGTCGTTTGAGCGTAACGATCTCACTATGACCGGCGATTACAGCAATCAACATCTGGTGCCGATGAAGCAAGTGGTGCCACCGCGTGGTGAAGCGCGTAATGATTTTGATGTTTTTGCTGAGTTAAGTGAGCGCTGGGAGAAGGGCGGCTATGCCCGGTTTACGGAAGGGAAGAGTGAGCTGCAATGGCTGGAAACGTTCTATAACGTTGCGCGGCAGCGTGGAGAAAATCAGCAGGTTGAAATACCGCCGTTTGACGAGTTCTGGGAAGCCAATCAGTTAATTGAGATGCCAGAAAATCCAGACAGCGAGCGGTTTATCCGTTTCGCGGATTTTCGCCGCGACCCGCAGGCACACCCATTAAAGACGACCAGTGGTAAGATTGAGATCTTCTCGCAGCGCATTGCGGATTACGGTTATCGGGATTGTCCAGGCCATCCGATGTGGCTGGAACCCGATGAGTGGTGGGGCAACGCCGAAGCAGAGCAGTTGCAGGTACTTTCAGCCCATCCGGCGCATCGCCTGCACAGTCAGTTGAATTACAGTTCACTTCGTGAATTGTATGCGGTGGCAAACCGTGAGCCTGTCACCATTCATCCTGACGATGCAAAGGCACGCGGCATACAAGATGGCGATACTGTTCGGTTGTGGAACTCGCGCGGGCAAATTCTTGCCGGAGCGGTGATTAGTGAAGGCATCAGGCCTGGTGTGATTTGCATTCACGAAGGGGCATGGCCAGATCTGGATTTTACTGCTGGCGGCATTTGTAAAAATGGCGCGGTGAATGTGCTGACCAAAGATTTCCCAAGCTCGCGGCTGGGTAATGGTTGTGCGGGTAACACGGCGCTGGCGTGGCTGGAAAAATACACGGGGCCTGAACTTAAACTTACGGCGTTTGATCCGCCTGCCAATCCATAATCCAGGTAGGGAGTTGGGTTTCCTCCTGCCATGCGCAGTCGACAATTTGAAAACCCTGCGCATGGTAAAAACTTATTGCTGGCTGGTTTTTCTGGTAAACCTCCAGCAATAAATGAGGATGGCGCTGTTGCATATGTTGCATCAAAGCCTTACCGATACCGCGTCTGACAGCCTTCGGTGCGACAAACATTGCTGCCAGAAACCGCCCTTCCATAATGCTGGCAAAACCGAGAAATTCACCGTTTTCTTCCCATACCCAGTTTTGCGCGTTGGCAAGATATGCATCACGCACCAGCGGAATGCAGTCACGCCAGTAACTTTCTTCTATAAAGGGATGTCCCCAGGTTGTACTTTCCAGCCACAGTTCAAGGATTGCGGGCAGTTCCGAACGTTGTGCTTGTCTAATCATGCTTTATTCCCCGGATGGCAACAGCAGCCAACCACATGATCATTCACCAGCCCACATGCCTGCATAAAGGAGTAACAAATCGTTGATCCAACGAATTTAAAACCGCGTTTTTTCAATGCTTTAGAAAGCGCGTCGGAGGCGGGCGTTGATGTGGGGATTTCACTCAACGTTGTGGCTTGTGTCACCTGCGGCTGATGATTTACGAACGACCAGACAAAGTCGGCAAATGGTTCGCCGTTCTGTTCCATTTGCAGGTATGCGCGCGCATTGCCAATAATGGCCTGGATTTTCCCGCGATGGCGGATAATTCCGGCGTCCTGCACCAGCCTTTCAACATCCTCTTCCTGCATTGCAGCGACCTTCACGGGATCGAATTGATGAAAACAGGCGCGATAATTTTCACGTTTTTTGAGGACGGTAATCCAGGACAGCCCAGCTTGTTGCCCTTCAAGGCAGAGCATTTCGAACAGTTTTTTACTGTCAGTTTCAGGCACGCCCCACTCTTCATCGTGGTAGGCAATATAAAGCGGGTCCTGACTCACCCAGCCGCAACGTTCCATACTTTCCCTCTCTATGCACCTGTTCGTAAAAATTTCACCTGCTTTTCTTGACGCACCGGCGAAAAAGTCAATATTTAATACAGGACTAATATGCCTGATATCCTTCATACAATGACAATAATAATGCCGAATTCGGCTCTTCCCTGGAGTCGTGTTAATGATCATAAAAAAATGCGGTGGTCGCTGGCCCCTAAGTCTGCTGGCGAGCGTGGTAATCAGTTCTTTTTTTCTCAACACAGCTTACGCCTGGCAACAAGAATATATCGTTGATACGCAGCCAGGACATACCACAGAGCGTTATACCTGGGATAGTGATCACCAACCTGATTACAACGATATTTTGTCGCAACGTATTCAAAGTAGCCAAAGGGCGCTGGGACTGGAAGTTAATCTGGCGGAAGAAACTCCCGCGGATGTAACCAGCAGCATGAGTATGGGCTGGAACTTCCCTTTATATGAACACGTTACAACAGGCCCGGTCGCCGCATTGCATTACGACGGAACGACCACTTCGATGTATAACGAGTTTGGCGACAGCACTGCAACACTGACCGATCCGTTATGGCATGCCAGCGTCAGTACGTTGGGCTGGCGTGTTGATTCCCGACTTGGCGATTTCCGCCCCTGGGCGCAAATCAGCTACAACCAGCAATTTGGTGAAAATATCTGGAAGGCTCAATCAGGCCTGAGTCGCATGACGGCGACAAATCAGAACGGCAACTGGCTTGATGTGACCGTAGGCGCCGATATGTTGCTTAACCAAAATATTGCCGCTTATGCTGCGTTATCCCAGGCAGAGAACAGCGCCAATAATAGTGATTATTTGTATACTATGGGGGTTAGTGCCAGGTTTTAACTTGTTTTTTACAGTGCGGGATCGGTTATAACAATCATTGTATTGATAGTGGGTGCTAACTGACTTAATAATTATTGTTGTGAATGTTTGTCACGTCATTCATTCCTGAACTGAGGCATTTCATTCCGTTCTGATGGCATTTCATGCCGTTTTCCCCCTGGCATAAAATGCACTTCGTTATGGTTGTCAGCAGAGAATTTTCCTTTTTATTAATGCAGGAATACTGCCATGACACCTTCAAACTATCAGCGTACCCGCTGGCTGACACTCATTGGTACTATCATTACCCAGTTTGCATTGGGTTCGGTTTATACCTGGAGCCTGTTTAACGGCGCGCTTTCCGCCAAGCTGGATGCGCCGATAAGCCAGGTCGCTTTCTCCTTTGGCCTGTTGAGTCTGGGACTGGCTATCTCATCTTCTGTGGCTGGTAAGTTGCAGGAACGTTTTGGCGTAAAACGCGTCACTATGGCGTCCGGCATTTTACTGGGGCTGGGTTTCTTCCTTACCGCGCATTCCAACAGTCTGATGATGCTGTGGTTGAGCGCTGGTGTGCTGGTCGGTCTGGCAGATGGCGCGGGTTACCTGCTGACGCTCTCTAACTGCGTGAAGTGGTTCCCGGAGCGTAAAGGTTTGATCTCCGCGTTCGCCATTGGTTCCTATGGTTTGGGTAGCCTGGGATTCAAATTTATCGACTCGCATCTGCTGGAGACGGTCGGTCTGGAAAAAACCTTTCTGATTTGGGGCGCGATTGTGCTGGTGATGATTGTCTTTGGCGCAACCTTAATGAAAGACGCGCCGAAGCAGGAAGTCAAAACCCATAATGGCGTGGTGGAAAATGATTTCACTCTGGCAGAGTCGATGCGTAAACCGCAATACTGGATGCTGGCGGTGATGTTCCTGACTGCCTGTATGAGCGGTTTGTATGTCATTGGTGTGGCGAAAGATATCGCCCAGAGCCTGGCGCATCTTGATGCAGTATCAGCAGCTAACGCAGTGACGGTTATTTCTATTGCTAACCTTTCTGGTCGCCTGGTGCTGGGCATTCTGTCTGACAAAATTGCCCGTATTCGTGTCATCACCATTGGTCAGGTGATTTCGCTGGTGGGTATGGCAGCGCTGTTGTTTGCTCCACTCAATGCGCTGACATTCTTTGCGGCGATTGCCTGTGTGGCCTTTAACTTCGGTGGCACCATTACCGTCTTCCCGTCACTGGTTAGTGAGTTCTTCGGGCTTAATAACCTAGCGAAAAACTACGGTGTGATTTACCTCGGGTTTGGTATCGGTAGTATTTGCGGCTCGATTATCGCCTCACTGTTTGGCGGCTTCTATGTAACCTTCTACGTCATTTTCGCCTTGCTGATTCTTTCGCTGGCGCTTTCAACGACCATTCGCCAGCCTGAATTCAGAACGTTTCGTGAGGTACATGGTTAAGTGTAACGACGGGTTTCAGACTCGTCCTGAGATAGCGTGGCGTATTTTTTCATTGTGTATGAATCAAATGTATCGGCACAATTCAGGATGAGTCATTGATAAAATCGAGGGCCAGCTAGCTGGTCCTTTTAAACGTTCAATTTACAAAAAGTATCCTTTCATACTTGTATTTTTGTAAATTTGTGCTTCATGTACACTCTTTCCCCACACTTTTTCCTTTTGCTGTGGTTTACTTGTCTGCGTGTGCAGATTTTCTTTATCTGACAACCTCCGCACTTTTCCCCTGCCTGGCCTGAAAAGCTATTATGCAGGGTGTTATCACCTGTTTTTCCAGGGTTTGTTTGCATGAGATATATCAAAACGATAACGCAGCAAAAGCTAAGCTTTTTGCTCGCTGTCTATATCGGTCTGTTTATGAATTGCGCAGTCTATTTCCGTCGGTTCGATGGTTATGCGCACAATTTTACTTTTCTTAATGGTGTATCGGCGGTTATCGAACTGGCCGGTACTGTCCTGGCTACCTTCTTCTTTTTACGCTTAATTTCACTCTTCGGCAGAACAGTCTGGAAAGTGTTGGCCTCGTTGCTGGTGCTGGTCTCTGCCGGAGCCAGCTACTACATGACATTTATGAACGTCATGATTGGCTATGGGATTGTCGCTTCGGTGATGACTACCGATATCGATTTGTCGAAAGAAGTAGTTGGCTGGTCGCTTATCGCATGGATTGTACTGGTGAGTATTATCCCGTTGATACTTATCTGGATGAACCGCTCACAAGACACCTTCTGGCGTCAGCTTTGTACACCGAAAACACGTTGGCGTAGTGCGCTCACCGTGCTGCTGGCGGGTCTACTGGTATGGGGACCTATCCGTCTGATGGACGTCGCTCAAAAGCGTGCAGACCGCATGGCTGGGGTGGATATGCCAAGTTATGGTGGGGTGCTGGCGAACTCGTATTTACCTTCGAACTGGCTTTCTGCGTTGGGGCTGTACGCCTGGGCACAGGTGGATGAATCTTCAGATAATCGTTCGTTGATGAATCCGGCGAAAAAATTCACTTATACCCCGACGCAAAATCTCGACGACACCTATGTAATTTTTATTATTGGTGAAACCACGCGTTGGGATCATATGGGGATGCTGGGCTACGAGCGTGATACCACGCCGAAGCTGGCAAAAGAGAAAAATCTGGTGATGTACCGTGGTTATTCTTGTGATACCGCGACTAAATTATCACTACGCTGTATGTTTGTCCGCGAAGGCGGAACGGAAGATAACCCACAACGTACGCTCAAAGAGCAGAACGTATTCGCAGTTCTCAAGCAGTTAGGCTTTAGCTCGGATTTGTACGCCATGCAGAGCGAGATGTGGTTCTACAGCAATACCATGGCTGACAACATTGCCTATCGTGAGCAAATTGCGGCTGAGCCACGTAACCGCGGGAAAGCGGTGGACGATATGTTGCTGGTCAATGAAATCGAGCGTTCTCTGGAGAAAAAGCCAGAAGGCAAGCATCTGATTGTGCTGCATACCAAAGGGTCGCACTACAACTATACTCAGCGTTATCCCCGTCAGTTTGCCCAGTGGAAACCAGAGTGCTATGCAGTTGATCGTAAATGTCCACGAGCACCGATGATTAACTCATACGATAACTCTATAACCTACGTTGATTATTTTATCGACACAGTGATTGACAAATTCCGCGATAAGAAAGCTATTATTTTCTACGCGGCGGATCACGGTGAGTCGATTAACGAGCGCGAACACTTGCATGGTACACCACGCGAATATGCACCGCCGGAACAGTTCCGTGTACCGATGATGGTCTGGATGTCGGATAAATATCTGGAAAATCCGGCCAACGCGCAGGCGTTTGCACAGTTGAAAAAAGAAGCGGAAATGAAAGTACCGCGCCGCCATGTAGAGCTGTACGATACCATCATGGGCTGCCTTGGTTATACTTCACCGGACGGTGGCATTAACGAAAACAACAACTGGTGTCATATCCCGCAGGCGAAGGACGTTGCGGCCAACTAAATGGTCTGCCGACTTTCTCACCGATCAAAAGGCATTTTGCTATTAAGGGATTGACGAGGGCGTATCTGCGCAGTAAGATGCGCCCCGCATTCGGTGATTGGCGCAGCCTGGTAGCGCACTTCGTTCGGGACGAAGGGGTCGGAGGTTCGAATCCTCTATCACCGACCAAATTCGAAAAGCCTGCTCAACGAGCAGGCTTTTTTGCATTTGTGCCCGCTCGAACTCAGGCCAGATAAGCCGCGCCAGCGTCGCATCAGGCAAATGTGTCAGCCCATTGTCGGATGCGGCGTAAACGCTTTATCCAATCTACACACCACGCATTTCACTGCCAAATTTGCGCCCCATATCTCACTATCCATTAACGGATTTGTGACATATTCCATTGTCTTTTTTTATATTTGCTTAAATCTTTTCTTGCGTTACTTATGGCTGGCGCTGGCATTTTCCGCTGTGCGCTTTAACGTTCGCGGTATTAATCGCTCAGATAACCACCATTCCATCAGATTTTTTTCATTATCTGCCTAAAATTTAATCACCAGTTGTTGCGAAATATTAAGGTGATTGTTCTGGTTATGTTGGCATAGCACAAATTTCTCTGCTGCAAATAGCCTTGCGAAGTTTTTTTAATCTTTGTTTGTGGAATCTCACCGTTGTTGTAAATCCCGGTTGGCTGTATTGACGTTTTCACATTCTGTTGACAGATTGTAGGTCATGAGGGGTATTTTATGGAGGATCCGCACTGTTACACTGATGTAAATAAGTACGGCATCCCCACCTCTTTACGTTGACCCGACCGGGCAAAAAACAAAAAAGGTCAGGCAGCGACAACCCACTGCAAAGGGTTAAAACAACAAACATCACAATTGGAGCAGAATAATGCGTATTTCCTTGAAAAAGTCAGGGATGCTGAAGCTTGGTCTCAGCCTGGTGGCTATGACCGTTGCAGCAAGTGTTCAGGCTAAAACTCTGGTTTATTGTTCAGAAGGTTCTCCGGAAGGGTTTAACCCGCAACTGTTTACCTCTGGCACCACCTATGACGCCTCTTCTGTACCGCTTTATAACCGCCTGGTTGAATTTAAAATCGGCACCACCGAAGTGATCCCCGCCCTCGCTGAAAAGTGGGAAGTCAGCGACGACGGTAAAATCTATACTTTCCATCTGCGTAAAGGTGTGAAGTGGCACGACAACAAAGAATTTAAACCGACGCGTGAACTGAACGCCGATGACGTGGTGTTCTCGTTCGATCGTCAGAAAAATGCGCAAAACCCGTACCATAAAGTTTCTGGCGGCAGCTACGAATACTTCGAAGGCATGGGCTTGCCGGAGCTGATCAGCGAAGTGAAAAAGGTGGATGACAACACCGTTCAGTTCGTGCTGACTCGCCCGGAAGCGCCGTTCCTGGCTGACCTGGCAATGGACTTCGCCTCTATTCTGTCAAAAGAATATGCTGACGCGATGATGAAAGCCGGTACGCCGGAAAAACTGGACCTCAACCCAATCGGCACCGGCCCGTTCCAGTTACAGCAGTATCAAAAAGATTCCCGTATTCGTTACAAAGCGTTTGATGGCTACTGGGGCACCAAACCGCAGATCGACACGCTGGTCTTCTCTATTACCCCTGACGCTTCCGTGCGTTACGCTAAGTTGCAGAAGAACGAATGCCAGGTGATGCCGTACCCGAACCCGGCAGATATCGCCCGCATGAAGCAGGATAAATCCATCAACCTGATGGAGATGCCGGGGCTGAACGTTGGCTACCTCTCGTATAACGTGCAGAAAAAACCACTGGATGACGTGAAGGTTCGCCAGGCATTGACCTACGCGGTGAACAAAGACGCGATCATCAAAGCGGTTTATCAGGGCGCTGGCGTGGCAGCAAAAAACCTGATCCCACCAACTATGTGGGGCTATAACGACGACGTTCAGGACTACACCTACGATCCAGAAAAGGCGAAAGCTTTGCTGAAAGAAGCGGGTCTGGAAAAAGGCTTCTCCATCGATCTGTGGGCAATGCCAGTACAACGTCCGTATAACCCGAATGCTCGTCGCATGGCAGAGATGATTCAGGCTGACTGGGCGAAAGTGGGCGTACAGGCCAAAATCGTCACTTACGAATGGGGTGAGTACCTCAAGCGTGCAAAAGATGGCGAGCACCAGACAGTAATGATGGGCTGGACTGGCGACAATGGGGACCCGGATAACTTCTTCGCCACCCTGTTTAGCTGCGCTGCTTCTGAACAAGGCTCTAACTACTCAAAATGGTGCTACAAACCGTTTGAAGATCTGATTCAACCGGCGCGTGCTACCGACGACCACAACAAACGTGTTGAACTGTATAAACAAGCGCAGGTGGTCATGCACGATCAGGCTCCGGCACTGATCATCGCTCACTCCACCGTGTTTGAACCGGTACGTAAAGAAGTTAAAGGCTATGTGGTTGATCCATTAGGCAAACATCACTTCGAAAACGTCTCTATTGAATAATTAAAAGCCATACGAGACTGATGACAAACGCAAAACTGCCTGATGCGCTCCGCTCATCAGGCCTACGAGAATTTTGCAATGCATTGAGTTTGCAAGATTTTGTAGGCCGGATAAGGCGTTAACGGCGCATCCGGCATGAACAAAGCGCACTTTGTCAACAATCTGTATACCCGGTGGCGCTGGCCTCTGCGCACAGCGCCATCCGGTAGCAATACTTCATTCCCTGTCCGATAAGGACAGGAATTGATTGGTGAGCAATGCAGACACGCAGTTCCAGGCTGTGCGTCACTACAGAGAATCCGGGTTATGTTGCAGTTTATTCTCCGACGTTTGGGACTCGTCATCCCCACGTTTATCGGTATTACCCTTCTCACTTTTGCCTTTGTCCACATGATCCCCGGCGATCCGGTGATGATCATGGCTGGCGAACGTGGGATCTCCCCAGAACGTCATGCGCAACTGCTGGCTGAACTCGGCTTAGATAAACCGATGTGGCAGCAGTACCTCCACTACATTTGGGGCGTTATGCATGGCGATTTAGGCATTTCGATGAAAAGCCGCATCCCGGTGTGGGAAGAGTTCGTGCCGCGCTTCCAGGCCACGCTGGAACTTGGCGTCTGCGCGATGATTTTTGCGACCGCGGTCGGCATTCCGGTTGGTGTGCTGGCGGCAGTTAAACGGGGTTCCATTTTCGATCACACGGCGGTTGGTCTGGCGCTGACCGGCTATTCAATGCCGATCTTCTGGTGGGGCATGATGCTGATCATGCTGGTTTCAGTGCACTGGAACCTGACGCCGGTCTCCGGTCGCGTGAGCGACATGGTGTTCCTCGATGACGCTAATCCATTAACCGGTTTTATGTTGATCGACACCGCCATCTGGGGTGAAGACGGTAACTTTATCGACGCCGTCGCACATATGATCTTACCTGCGATGGTGCTGGGTACGATTCCGCTGGCGGTTATCGTTCGTATGACGCGCTCCTCGATGCTGGAAGTGCTGGGCGAAGACTATATCCGCACCGCTCGCGCCAAAGGCCTGACCCGCCTTAGGGTGATTATCGTCCATGCGCTGCGCAACGCCATGCTGCCGGTGGTGACCGTGATCGGCCTGCAGGTGGGCACGCTGCTGGCGGGGGCGATTCTGACCGAAACCATTTTCTCCTGGCCGGGTCTGGGGCGCTGGTTGATTGACGCGCTGCAACGCCGCGATTATCCGGTAGTGCAGGGGGGCGTATTGCTGGTGGCGACGATGATTATCCTCGTCAATCTGCTGGTCGATCTGCTGTACGGCGTGGTGAACCCGCGTATTCGTCATAAGAAGTAAGGGAACATCATGTCACAGGTTACTGAAAATAAAGTGATTACTGCACCGGTGCCGATGACCCCGTTACAGGAGTTCTGGCACTATTTTAAACGCAACAAAGGCGCAGTCGTCGGGCTTGTTTACGTGGTCATCGTGCTGTTTATCGCGATTTTTGCCAACTGGATTGCGCCGTATAACCCGGCGGAGCAGTTCCGCGATGCGCTGCTCGCCCCGCCAGCCTGGCAGGAAGGCGGCAGCATGGCGCATTTGCTCGGCACCGATGACGTCGGTCGCGATGTGATGTCGCGCCTGATGTATGGTGCCCGGCTGTCACTGCTGGTCGGTTGTCTGGTGGTGGTATTATCGCTGATTATGGGCGTTATTCTCGGCTTGATCGCTGGTTACTTTGGCGGTCTGGTCGATAACATCATCATGCGCGTGGTCGATATCATGCTGGCGCTGCCAAGCCTGCTGCTGGCGCTGGTGCTGGTGGCTATCTTCGGCCCATCTATCGGCAACGCCGCGCTGGCATTAACCTTTGTCGCCCTGCCGCATTACGTCCGTTTGACGCGCGCTGCCGTGCTGGTGGAAGTGAACCGCGACTATGTGACGGCTTCCCGCGTGGCGGGGGCTGGGGCGCTGCGCCAGATGTTCGTCAATATTCTCCCTAACTGCCTTGCACCACTGATTGTTCAGGCGTCGCTCGGCTTCTCTAACGCCATTCTCGATATGGCTGCCCTCGGCTTCCTTGGCATGGGCGCGCAACCGCCAACGCCGGAATGGGGCACCATGCTCTCCGATGTATTGCAGTTCGCGCAAAGTGCCTGGTGGGTCGTGACCTTCCCGGGTCTGGCGATCCTGCTGACGGTGCTGGCATTTAACCTGATGGGTGACGGTCTGCGTGACGCGCTCGATCCCAAACTGAAGCAGTAAGAGGTTCGAGATGGCGTTATTAAATATAGATAAATTATCGGTGCATTTCGGTGATGAAAGCGCACCATTCCGCGCCGTAGACCGCATCAGCTACAGCGTGAAACAGGGCGAAGTGGTTGGCATTGTTGGCGAGTCTGGTTCTGGCAAATCGGTTAGTTCGCTGGCGATTATGGGGCTGATTGATTATCCCGGTCGCGTGATGGCAGAAAAGCTGGAATTTAACGGTCAGGATTTGCAGCGTATTTCGGAAAAAGAGCGCCGCAACCTGGTCGGTGCCGAAGTCGCGATGATCTTCCAGGACCCGATGACCAGTCTCAACCCGTGTTACACCGTTGGTTTCCAGATTATGGAAGCGATTAAGGTGCATCAGGGGGGTAACAAAAGCACCCGCCGTCAGCGAGCGATTGACCTGTTGAATCTGGTCGGCATCCCCGATCCGGCATCGCGTCTGGACGTGTACCCGCATCAACTTTCCGGCGGGATGAGCCAGCGTGTAATGATCGCGATGGCAATTGCCTGTCGGCCAAAACTGCTGATTGCCGATGAACCGACCACCGCGCTGGACGTGACCATTCAGGCGCAAATCATCGAACTGCTGCTGGAGTTACAGCAGAAAGAGAACATGGCGCTGGTATTGATTACGCATGACCTGGCGCTGGTGGCGGAAGCGGCGCATAAAATCATCGTGATGTATGCCGGTCAGGTGGTGGAAACGGGTGATGCCCACGCTATCTTCCGTGCGCCACGTCATCCATATACCCAGGCATTGTTGCGTGCGTTGCCGGAATTTGCCCAGGACAAAGAACGTCTGGCGTCGTTACCTGGTGTGGTTCCCGGAAAATACGACCGCCCGAACGGCTGCCTGCTTAATCCGCGCTGCCCCTATGCCACTGACAAATGCCGCGCTGAAGAACCGGCGCTGAATATGCTCGCTGACGGGCGTCAGTCCAAATGCCATTACCCACTTGATGATGCCGGGAGGCCCACACTATGAGTACGCAAGAGGCCACCTCGCAACAGCCATTGTTGCAGGCTATCGACCTGAAAAAGCATTATCCGGTGAAGAAAGGTATGTTCGCGCCGGAACGTCTGGTGAAGGCGCTGGACGGCGTTTCGTTTACCCTTGAACGCGGCAAAACGCTGGCGGTGGTGGGAGAATCTGGCTGCGGTAAATCGACCCTCGGTCGGTTGCTGACGATGATCGAAACGCCGACCGGCGGCGAACTGTATTACCAGGGGCAGGATCTGCTCAAGCACGATCCGCAGGCGCAGAAACTGCGTCGGCAGAAAATCCAGATCGTCTTCCAGAACCCCTACGGTTCGCTGAATCCACGTAAAAAAGTCGGGCAAATTCTCGAAGAGCCGCTGCTGATTAACACCAACTTAAGCAAAGAACAGCGTCGGGAAAAAGCCCTGTCGATGATGGCGAAAGTCGGCCTGAAAACCGAGCATTACGACCGCTATCCGCATATGTTCTCCGGCGGACAGCGTCAGCGCATCGCCATCGCCCGTGGGTTGATGCTTGACCCGGACGTGGTGATTGCCGACGAACCGGTTTCCGCGCTGGACGTCTCGGTGCGTGCGCAGGTGCTCAACCTGATGATGGACCTACAGCAAGAGCTGGGGCTTTCTTATGTCTTTATCTCGCACGACCTGTCGGTGGTGGAGCACATTGCCGATGAAGTGATGGTGATGTACCTGGGGCGCTGCGTGGAGAAGGGAACGAAGGAGCAAATCTTCAATAACCCGCGTCATCCGTACACTCAGGCGCTGCTCTCTGCGACGCCGCGCCTGAACCCGGACGATCGTCGCGAACGCATCAAGCTCACCGGTGAACTGCCAAGCCCACTGAATCCACCGCCGGGTTGCGCCTTCAACGCTCGCTGTCGTAGACGTTTCGGCCTCTGCACACAGTTGCAGCCGCAGCTAAAAGACTATGGCGGTCAACTGGTGGCCTGCTTTGCTGTTGATCAGGATGAAAATCCGCAGAAGCCAGTTGTATAACCCACCCGATGAGACCGGTTTTCATGCCGGTCTCATATCAAAAATAATCTTTTAGTGTTTTACATATCGAATACATGTCTTTTTTGACCCTTTTTGTGACTCAGGAGCATATCCAGGCTGTACTGCAATGCTATCGACATCGTCTGGGGCTGCTGTGAGCAGCCCCGTTGCTTTTACTCAATCAACTTCAACAGTGGCGACAAGCACAGCAAAATACCGTACAGCAGAATCAGCCAGGTTTTAAACCCGCGAAGTTTTTCCAGTTGTGCGACTTTATAGATCAGGAAAAACGGAATGAGGCACGACACAATGCCATATAACGGACTTCCTAACTGAAAGAACACCAGCACCGATACCCGAAATGAAACCCAAATGGTCAACGTAATGACGATAAAAGCGCAAATTGCCAGTGTCAGCATGCGTGAGTTAATTTTCTGGGTATCAATAATTCGGCTTAACAGATTGATAATAATGCCTTTAATGGCCTCGTGGAATCCAAGGTAAATGCCAAAGAAAGCGGTAAGTACAGCAAAGATATTCAACACCGTAGAGGTGATATGGATGATATGCCCGGGGATCACCTGAGCGGCCAACGCCAGTGCTGAGATATTTTGCTCAAACGCGGAAACCGCCTCTTCATGGCTAATCGAAAAGGTAAACGAAAAGGCAAAAAACAGAATTACTGCGATGAGCGTGATATAGCTAATCCGGTGAGTACGCAGTGCGAGTCGTGTTGCCAGTATTTTATTTGCTTCCCGTTTACGGTAGGCAATATTCATCGGGTTAAGCACCTGAATAAATACCGCAGAAAAGAAGCAAAAAGGAATCGTGAGCAGGACATCGCGGAAGAAGACAGAAGCCTCCGGAAAAGCGGTTATATTAGCGAAATTCCAGTGGGGGATCATTGCAAAACCGAACACCACAATAATGCCCACTTTGACCACTACCATTGGCCCGGAAATCTTAAACAACAACCGTTCTCCACCGGAAGCGATAGCGACCAGTATGGCGAAAATAGCCACTTTATAGACTAAAGATTGTGAAAGATCGGTATCAGTCAACCCGAAGGTTTTCAGATATGAAGCACTGTCGAAAACCACAGATAAGGAATAGATAAAAATTCCGTGGATAATCATCAAAAAGTAAATGACGCCGAGGAATATTCCCCAGTTCTTCCCCAGGTAATGACTGATAATATCGGTGTAGTCATTACAGGAGTCACTTTCAGAAAGTGTTTTTAAATAAATATCCTGTACTACCCAGGTTGCCGGATAAGCAATAATGGCTGCGGTGATAAATACCCAAATTCCCTTCAGCCCAATTTGTACTGGCATCAGCACCGTTCCGGCACCAATTGCCATTCCTATGCATAATAAAACCCAGCCGAAGTCGTATCGCGTAAATGGCAATTTCTGATCGCGTAGTTGTAATGTGTTGTCCTGCATAAAGTCCTGTCCAGAAAGAAGTCAGCCCCGCAAAGATGGTTATCCCCCGTTTCTCTTGCGCAACAGGCGGAGAAGTCGAATACGCAGTGTGCTAAGAATGAGGCAACAGATTCACCGGGGAGAATCGCGAGGAGGCGCAATTCTACAAAATTGCGCATTTCACTACCAGCCTGGTGTCAGATCGCGGGTAATGCGGACAGTGAAAATTCTGCAAACATGAAAATAAGCTGGAATGCATCGCGCAAAGTGAAAAACAGGCAGATGCCAGGGGCAGAAAGCGTCAGTAGAATCAGCGGCAAGCCGGAGGGTTCCGGTGAGGCGCAATGTTGCGGGGCTTTATCCCTGGTGGCATTGGTTGCTGGAAAGAGAAAACCCCCGCACGTTGCAGATATATACCTGACAACATCACGGGGGCCATTCTTGAACCCAAACAACTCAAGAATAGCCGCGAAACGTTGTCATTACAACACAGGCGGCTATATGACGCTCGCGCAGTTAGGCATGGCCTTCTGGCACGATTTAGCGGCTCCGGTCATTGCTGGCATTCTCGCCAGCCTGATCGTGAGCTGGTTGAATAAGCGGAAGTAACGTGCCATGCGGGCGTCGGCTGCCGTAATGGCAATTTGCGCCCGGACCAGGCCGCAGGGATAAAACTCTGCGGCCTTTTTCGTGAAAAAAATGCAACGGCTGCAAGCCGATAATATTCTGCGGAATGCGCAGCACAGAGTGAAAAATTGAGATATTTCAGGACAGATACGCTGCCGTAGAATCAGCGGCAAGCCGGAGGGTTCCGGTGAGGCGCAATGTTGCGGGGCTTTATCCCTGGTGGCATTGGTTGCTGGAAAGAGAAAACCCCCGCACGTTGCAGATATATACCTGACAACATCACGGGGGCCATTCTTGAACCCAAACAACTCAAGAATAGCCGCGAAACGTTGTCATTACAACACAGGCGGCTATATGACGCTCGCGCAGTTAGGCATGGCCTTCTGGCACGATTTAGCGGCTCCGGTCATTGCTGGCATTCTCGCCAGCCTGATCGTGAGCTGGCTGAATAAGCGGAAGTAACATGCCATGCGGGCGTCGGCTGCCGTAATGGCAATTTGCGCCCGGACCAGGCCGCAGGGATAAAACTCTGCGGCCTTTTTCGAGTTTACTGCGGGTATGGCACCCAATCACCACCATTCAACCGAACGTAAGGTTTGTTCTGGTATTGAATCACCACCGCGTTTGAATTCTCAGATACCGGCGCTGTTTGTGGCAATCCGCTGGTGAGTTTTTTCCAGTCAACATTGTCTTCGGTGAAAATTTTACCGTCGAGAACACGAACCACCAGGTCAGAAATTGCCAGGAAGCTGCTGGGTTGGTCGATAACAATCGGTGCGCCTTGATGCGGTGCCTTCATGCCGAAGAATTTTACGCCAACGGGGACATCAGTGATTGATGGGCTAGGGATATCACGCAGACCTGATACCTGCATTCTGTCACCTTTCAGCGCGCCGCCGTGCTCTGGTACGACGACGACCATCACTTTACGGTCCGATTTCTCCAGCTCGGTAAAGAAGGCGTCCAGTTCATCAAAGAACTTCTGCGCCCGCGCTTTGTAGTCTGCTGTTTTACTGACGCCCGGATAATGGTTGCCATCATGCAGTGGAAGCGTGTTGTAGAACGTGGCACTGCGGGTGTTTTTATCTTTTTCGGTTACGTCCAGCCAGCGGTTAAGCACGGCGGTATCGTCATAAACTGGCGAACCATCAAAGCCCAGTAAAATAACCGGCAGGTTTGTTTGATCCATCAATTCTGTCTGCATACCGCCATTTTCGCGCACTTCTTTCAGGAAGCCGCCGAACTGGCCGTTATGCCCCATCATCAAGTGCTGGGTGAAGCCCAGTTTTGACAAGTTATCGAACAGATAGCAGTCATTATTGGCTGGTTGATACAGATTGGTGTGCGAAGTCTGCCCACAACTAGCGCGCAGCAGACGAATTGCCGCCGGACCGCTGTATGAGGTGGCGGAGTTGAAGTTCTTGAACTCAATATCAAAATGCGACCATAACGGATGCGACATTAACCCAGCAGCTTCAATGTCCGACCAGGAGAGTGAGCAGATGTTGATGACCAGCAATTCAAATGGCTGTGCATCAGCCGGAAGAGCAGATGGGAAGGTTGACTTACGTTTCGCTTCGGCGTTATAGAAATTACTCAGCCAGGCATTAAGGTTTGCGGTTGTCGGCGGCGCGGTTTGCGCAGGCATATCACCAACCACCGGCGTACCGCCTGCGGCAGCGACAGTTGCTGCTGCGTTGCCACCTGTCGTTGTCACCGTCGTGGTCGGTTGACCGGCTGGCCAGAGGGAGAAACTTGGACCCGCCAGGGTAAGTACGTTCAACCACACCAGAATGGCGACGACAAAAATGGTGACGCGAATCCATTGCGACAGGAATAACCAGGCCACTAACAATACAAAAATGGCTCCGATCATCTGCCAGTTAATAAAGCGAGTGACGAGGTCGATTAAATAATCGGTACTGAAACCGGCGACCTGCGAACCCTGACTCATGATGCTTTCCGGGCCAGGCAACCAGGTGTCGTGCCAGAACAATGCAAAACCGATTGGTAGGGCTATCCAGTGACGTAGACGGTGCAGGCTGTAGCGTGGAATCGGCATCAGCAGGAACGCGGCAAATACCAGGTTTAGTAGCGGATGGAAGTTAAGATAGCCCGCCCACAGCAGGCCGAACTTAACCAGAAAATAGAAGTTCCAGCCAGAAAGGCCGCGCCAGTATTGCCAGAGGGAAGAAGGCATAGCAGTGTTTTGGGTAAATTGAGTCATTTTTTGGTTGCCCTGGCTTTTTCCGCACGGCGTAATGTACCGGCCGGTTTTACATAACGAGGTTTAGCGAATAACAAACGCAAAGTGTCACGAATACGCCGCAGAGAATGTCGAGCCAGATAGCCCAGCGGGAAAAATATCAGTGCACAAACGATAATAATTTCAATGATATCGCTGATGGTCATCATGATGAACGCTCCACAGCATCATCCAGCAATCTCAGTGGTTCAGGTATGCGTCGCCAGTTGCGACCATCGTGTTCGGCATTAATGATTGGCGTGGAGCCTTGCGTTAAAGGCAGCGGCATACCCCATTGTTCCGGCGCTAACAGGCGCATTTGCACCAGCTCGGCGCTGATTTGGTCATCTTCAAACCAGACCATGCGGTTGGAGAAAATATCGCCAGTAGGCAGTGGGAAAATATGGTTCAACGCGGTATCCAGATCATTAATCCGGCAGAAAGAGAGAAACAGCACCAGTCGATTGCCACCAATCGTCATAATATCTCCGGTACGATTAGGGCGGCACAGCGTCAGTGCTTGCTCGACACGGATGCCAGGCACCGGGCGCAGAGCCACCAGAACGCCTTTACCGTGAGCAGGTAACAAGGTGTTATTCATCATGTTATTAACCGCATCACAGAACACATCCCACTTCTGAAACCCCCGCAGTTTAATCGGCTGAGTCATCGACAGCAGTGTGGTGATATCTTCCGGTACATAGCGACTGAACTTCTGCCCCTGCACGCTTTCAATCATCGTCAGACAGCGAGAGAGTGGAGCGTTCCATGGAATAACCATATTTGCGCCGCAGGCCAACAATAAACGCTCGTCGGTGGCGCGCAGGCTGGCGATATTTTCCCGCACGAGGATTTTCAATGCGCTGCCACGCTGGCGGCGCAGAGTATGAATACTGCGGGCCAGAGGTTCAATTTGTCCATTTTGCTGTAAAGAGAAAACGACCGTTGCTGCCTGAGCGGTACGGGCTTCATTGAACAAGGCTTCGTTATTGTCGAATAGCTTCCAGTGTTCCGATAGCGGTGGCGCGCCTTCCAGTACAGCAATATTACTGAGAATACGTTTTTCATCGCTGCGTGGTTGGATCTCTGCCTCTTCACGCTGAACTAACGCCCAGATGCCATTTTGATGCTGGACGGTCAGTTGCTGACGGGCGCTGACGCCTTTTTCGTTACACCAAAAGGCGATATCCAGCAGATGCTGATCACCCTGAAAACGTAAACTGGCGAGTCCAAAAAGCGAACGGTACTCCTCCAACAACAATGAAAATTGTTTATCGTTATTATTTCCAGGATTAATTACCAGCAGTGAACAATGGTTTAATCTACTCCACTTGTTCATTTTCTCCAGCCATAAGCGAAGCCGCTCGGCAGGAATGTTTTGCCATGCGTTATTTGCGCAAACAAGAATGAAAAGGTAATTTTGAGGATCAATAGAACACTGTAAATCACGTGGCAAATAGTATAGGCCCTTTTCATGATTTAGCATCGAAAATAATTTTATTTTTTCTGGTCCTTGAGAATCATCTAATTTGAAGTATTTGTCAGGATCGTTGCCCATGCTAATGACCGCGACTTTCGCGGTTTCGGCCTGAGATGCAATGGTTTGATTCACCAGACTGATAGCATCTTCATAGCGATCGACGTTAAACCACCAGGTGCCGCCTGCTGGCATATGTCGCAGCTCATCCCATAAGGATGAGATACCGATAGAGAATACAGGGTCCACAGTGTCCCTCAAGTCGCCATTTTGTCTGATTATCAGTTTACTAGCGAAAGCTAAGAAATAAACCTACCATTGAAATTAAAACTTATCAGATTTAGCATGTGAATCAATTTAGCAGGTCAGAAGCCTTGTGATATCAGCCTTTTCGTTTTTTAGTTTTTCTGTTGCGTAACGGAAAGCCAAAAAATGAGCGAACTTCTGTGCCACCGTTAGCAATAAAGCGGTGAAAGTGTCTTACTGTGTAATATGTTTATTTCATAGGGATCATCCATAATGAATAACAATGAACCCGATATTCTGCCTGATCCCGCGATAGGCTATATCTTCCAGAATGATATTTTGGCGCTAAAACAGGCTTTTTCACTGCCTGATATTGATTATGCCGATATTTCTCAACGCGAACAGTTGGCTGCAGCATTAAAACGCTGGCCGCTGTTGGCTGAGTTTGCGCAGCAGAAGTAGGGGAGTGGTAAATGGCCGTACTGGGATTGCAGGGGATGCGGGGTGGCGTGGGTACTACAACCATCACTGCCGCGTTAGGCTGGTCATTGCAAATGTTAGGAGAAAATGTCCTGGTGGTCGATGCCTGCCCGGACAATTTGCTGCGCCTGTCATTTAACGTTGATTTTTCTCACCGTCAGGGCTGGGCAAGAGCCATGCTGGATGGTCAGGACTGGCGTGATGCCGGGCTACGTTATACCTCGCAGCTCGATCTGCTGCCCTTTGGTCAACTGACTCTCGAAGAACATGAAAATCCCCAACACTGGCAAACGCGATTGGGCGAGATTTGCACCGGTATTCAGCAACTGAAAGCTAGCGGGCGTTATCAATGGATTTTGATCGATTTACCACGCGACGCCTCGCAGATAACGCATCAGTTGCTGAGTCTGTGCGATCACACCCTGGCAATCGTTAAAGTGGATGCCAACTGTCATATTCGGCTGCATCAGCAGGTACTACCTGCTGGCGCACATATTTTAATTAATGATTTTCGCGTAGGTAGCCAGGTTCAGGATGATATTTACCAACTATGGTTGCAAAGCCAGCGGCGCTTGTTGCCGATGTTGATCCATCGTGATGAAGCGATGGCTGAATGTCTGGCGGCAAAACAACCGTTGGGCGAATACCGTAGCGATGCGTTGGCGGCAGAAGAGATTCTAACGCTGGCGAACTGGTGTCTGTTGAACTATTCCGGGCTGAAAGCGTCAGCCGGGAGCGAATCATGAGTATTCTGACCCGGTGGTTGCTTATCCCGCCGGTCAACGCACGTCTTATCGGGCGTTATCGGGAATATCGTCGTCACGGCGCGTCGCCTTTTAGCGCGACGCTCGGCTGTTTTTGGCTGATTCTCGCCTGGGTATTTATTCCGCTGGAACATCCGCGCTGGCAGCGTATTCGAGCAGAACATAAAAACCTTTATCCGCATATCAACGCCGCGCGCCCGCGTCCGCTGGATCCGGTCCGCTATGTAATCCAGACCTGCTGGTTGTTAATCAGTGCTTCACGCAGAGAAACGGCGAAACCGCGCTGGCGTTCGTTTTCACGCTTGCAGAATATTCGTGGTCGTTATCATCAATGGATGGATGAGCTTCCGGCTCGCTTCAGTCATAACACGCAACATCTTGATGAGAAAAAAGAGCTGGGCCATATAAGCGCCGGAGCACGGCGCTTTATTCTTGGCATCATCGTGACGTTCTCGCTGATTCTGGCGCTGATTTGCGTCACCCAGCCGTTTAATCCACTGTCACAGTTTATCTTCCTGATGTTGCTGTGGGGTGTAGCGCTAATGGTGCGGCGTTTACCGGGACGCTTCTCTGCACTGATGCTGATTGTGCTGTCGCTCACCGTTTCGTGCCGTTATATCTGGTGGCGCTACACTTCCACGCTGAACTGGGACGATCCGGTTAGCCTGGTGTGTGGCTTAATTCTGCTGTTCGCGGAAACTTACGCGTGGATTGTGCTGGTGCTTGGCTACTTCCAGGTGGTATGGCCGCTGAACCGTCAGCCAGTACCGCTGCCAAAAGATATGTCGCAATGGCCATCGGTGGATATTTTTGTGCCGACATACAACGAAGATCTTAGCGTGGTGAAAAATACGATTTACGCCTCGCTGGGTATCGACTGGCCGAAAGATAAACTCAATATCTGGATCCTCGACGATGGCGGCAGGGAAGAGTTTCGTCAGTTTGCACAAAATGTTGGGGTGAAATATATCGCCCGAACAACTCATGAACACGCTAAAGCCGGAAATATCAACAACGCACTGAAATATGCCAAAGGCGAGTTCGTGTCGATTTTTGACTGCGACCACGTACCGACGCGCTCGTTCCTGCAAATGACGATGGGCTGGTTCCTGAAAGAGAAGCAGTTGGCGATGATGCAGACACCGCACCATTTCTTCTCACCAGACCCATTTGAACGCAACCTGGGGCGTTTTCGTAAAACGCCGAATGAAGGCACGCTGTTCTACGGTCTGGTGCAGGACGGTAACGATATGTGGGATGCCACCTTCTTCTGCGGTTCTTGTGCGGTGATTCGCCGTAAGCCGTTAGATGAGATCGGCGGCATTGCTGTCGAAACCGTGACCGAAGATGCGCATACATCTCTGCGTTTGCACCGTCGTGGCTACACCTCTGCGTATATGCGTATTCCGCAAGCGGCGGGGTTGGCGACCGAAAGCCTGTCGGCACATATCGGTCAGCGTATTCGCTGGGCGCGTGGGATGGTGCAAATCTTCCGTCTTGATAACCCGCTTACCGGTAAAGGGTTGAAGTTCGCGCAACGGCTGTGTTACGTCAACGCCATGTTCCACTTCTTGTCGGGCATTCCACGGCTGATCTTCCTGACCGCGCCGCTGGCGTTCCTGCTGCTTCATGCTTACATCATCTACGCACCCGCGTTGATGATCGCGTTGTTTGTGCTGCCGCACATGATCCATGCCAGCCTGACCAACTCGAAGATTCAGGGTAAATATCGCCACTCGTTCTGGAGTGAAATCTACGAAACAGTGCTGGCGTGGTATATCGCGCCGCCGACGCTGGTGGCGTTAATTAACCCGCATAAAGGCAAATTTAACGTCACCGCCAAAGGCGGCCTGGTGGAGGAAGAATATGTCGATTGGGTGATCTCGCGACCGTACATCTTCCTCGTCCTGCTCAACCTGTTTGGTGTCGCTGTTGGCATCTGGCGTTACTTCTACGGCCCGCCAACTGAAATGCTCACCGTGGTTGTCAGTATGGTGTGGGTGTTCTACAACCTGATTATTCTCGGCGGCGCGGTAGCGGTATCGGTTGAAAGTAAACAGGTACGGCGTTCGCATCGTGTAGAAATGACGATGCCAGCGGCCATTGCCCGCGAAGACGGCCACCTTTTCTCCTGCACTGTTCAGGACTTCTCTGACGGCGGTCTGGGGATCAAGATCAACGGTCAGGCGCAGATTCTGGAAGGACAGAAGGTGAACTTACTGCTCAAACGCGGTCAGCAGGAATATGTCTTCCCGACTCAGGTGGCGCGCGTGATGGGTAACGAAGTTGGGCTGCAATTGATGCCGCTTACTACCCAGCAACATATCGATTTTGTTCAGTGTACGTTTGCCCGTGCGGATACATGGGCGCTCTGGCAGGACAGCTACCCGGAAGATAAGCCGCTGGAAAGTCTGCTGGATATTCTGAAGCTCGGCTTCCGTGGCTACCGCCATCTGGCGGAGTTTGCGCCTTCTTCAGTGAAGGGCATTTTCCGCGCGCTGACTTCTCTGGTTTCCTGGGTTGTTTCGTTCATTCCGCGCCGCCCGGAGCGGAGCGAAACGGTACAACCATCGGATCAGGTTTTGGCTCAACAATGATGATAACGCGATGAAAAGAAAACTATTCTGGATTTGTGCAGTGGCAATGGGGATGAGTGCATTCCCTTCTTACATGACGCATGCGACGCCTGCAACGCAACCACTGATCAATGCTGAGCCAGCCGTACCTACTCAGGCGGAGCAGAGCCCGCAGGTGGGGCAGGTGATGCCGGGCGTGCAGGGAGCGGATGCGCCAGTCGTCGCGCAGAACGGCCCTTCACGGGATGTGAAGCTGACTTTTGCGCAAATCGCGCCGCCGCCGGGCAGCATGGTGCTGCGTGGCATCAACCCGAACGGCAGTATTGAGTTTGGTATGCGCAGCGACGAAGTGGTAACGAAGGCGATGCTTAACCTTGAATATACGCCGTCGCCGTCATTGCTGCCTGTCCAGTCGCAGTTAAAGGTTTATCTGAATGATGAACTGATGGGGGTGCTGCCAGTGACCAAAGAACAGTTGGGTAAAAAGACACTGGCGCAAATGCCGATTAATCCGCTGTTTATTACCGACTTCAACCGCGTGCGGCTGGAGTTTGTCGGTCATTATCAGGATGTGTGCGAAAACCCGGCCAGCACCACACTTTGGCTGGATGTCGGACGCAGTAGTGGGCTGGATCTGACGTATCAATCACTGAATGTGAAAAATGACCTGTCGCACTTCCCGATACCGTTCTTCGACCCACGCGATAACCGTACTAATACGCTCCCGATGGTCTTTGCCGGTGCGCCGGATGTGGGGCTGCAACAGGCTTCCGCCATTGTTGCCTCGTGGTTTGGTTCCCGTTCCGGCTGGCGTGGGCAGAACTTCCCGGTACTCTATAATCAACTTCCTGATCGCAATGCCATTGTTTTTGCCACTAACGACAAACGCCCGGACTTCCTGCGCGATCATCCGGCAGTAAAAGCCCCGGTGATTGAGATGATCAACCATCCGGAAAATCCTTACGTCAAGCTGTTGGTGGTTTTTGGTCGTGACGACAAAGACCTGTTGCAGGCAGCGAAAGGTATCGCCCAGGGCAATATTCTGTTCCGCGGCGACAGCGTAGAAGTGAAAGAAGTCAAACCGCTGCTGCCACGTAAGCCGTACGATGCGCCGAACTGGGTGCGTACCGATCGTCCGGTCACCTTTGGCGAGCTGAAAACCTATGAAGAACAGTTACAGTCCAGCGGTCTGGAACCGGCAGCGATTAACGTCTCGCTAAACCTGCCGCCGGATCTCTATCTGATGCGTAGTACCGGTATCGATATGGATATCAACTATCGCTACACCACGCCGCCGGTGAAAGACAGTTCACGGATGGATATCAGCCTGAACAACCAGTTCCTGCAATCCTTCAATCTGAGTAGCAAACAGGAGGCAAATCGCCTGCTGCTGCGTATACCTGTGTTACAAGGCTTGTTGGATGGTAAAACCGATGTCTCGATTCCGGCGCTGAAACTGGGAGCCACCAACCAGTTACGCTTTGACTTTGAATACATGAACCCGATGCCGGGCGGTTCGGTGAATAACTGTATTACCTTCCAGCCGGTGCAGAATCACGTGGTGATTGGCGATGACTCCACCATCGACTTCTCGAAGTATTACCACTTTATACCGATGCCGGATTTGCGCGCGTTTGCTAACGCGGGCTTCCCGTTCAGCCGGATGGCGGATCTGTCGCAAACCATCACCGTGATGCCAAAAACGCCAAATGAAGCGCAGATGGAAACGCTGCTCAATACCGTTGGCTTTATCGGCGCACAGACGGGCTTCCCGGCGATTAACCTGACGGTGACCGATGACGGCAGCGCCATTCAGGGGAAAGACGCCGATATCATGATCATCGGCGGTATCCCTGAAAAACTGAAAGACGATAAGCAGATCGATATGTTGGTACAGGCCACAGAAAGCTGGGTGAAAACGCCGATGCGTCAGACGCCATTCCCGGGGATTGTGCCGGACGAAAACGACCGCGCGGCAGAAACCCAGTCAACGCTGACGTCTTCCGGCGCGATGGCGGCGGTGATTGGCTTCCAGTCACCGTATAACGACCAGCGCAGTGTGATTGCGCTGCTGGCGGATAGCCCTCGCGGTTATGAAATGCTTAACGATGCGGTGAACGACAGCGGCAAACGCGCCACCATGTTTGGCTCGGTAGCGGTGATCCGTGAATCTGGCGTAAACAGTTTGCGTGTCGGTGATATCTATTACGTCGGACATCTGCCGTGGTTCGAACGCTTGTGGTATGCACTGGCGAATCACCCGATTCTGCTGGCGGTGCTGGCGGCAATCAGCGTGGTGTTGCTGGCCTGGGTACTGTGGCGTCTGCTGCGTATCATCAGCCGTCGTCGTCTTAACCCGGATAATGAGTAATTGATGATGAATGTTTTGCGTAGTGGAATCGTGACGATGCTGCTGCTGGCTGCCTTTAGTGTTCAGGCTGCCTGCAGTTGGCCTGCCTGGGAGCAGTTCAAAAAGGATTACATCAGTCAGGAGGGGCGCGTCATTGACCCCAGTGATGCGCGCAAAATTACCACCTCCGAAGGGCAAAGTTACGGCATGTTCTTTGCCCTGGCGGCTAACGACCGTGCGGCTTTCGACAACCTTCTCGACTGGACGCAGAACAATCTCGCCCAGGGGTCATTAAAAGAACATTTGCCCGCCTGGCTATGGGGCAAGAAAGAGAACACGAAGTGGGAAGTGCTGGACAGTAACTCAGCCTCTGACGGCGATATCTGGATGGCCTGGTCACTGCTGGAAGCAGGACGATTGTGGAAAGAGCAACGCTATACCGACATCGGTAGCGCGTTGTTAAAACGCATTGCGCAAGAAGAAGTGGTGACGGTGCCAGGGTTGGGTTCCATGCTGTTACCGGGCAAAGTGGGCTTTGCTGAGGATAACACCTGGCGCTTTAACCCGAGTTACCTGCCTCCAACGCTGGCGCAGTATTTCACCCGCTTTGGCGCGCCGTGGACTACGCTGCGCGAAACCAATCAGCGCTTACTGCTGGAAACTGCACCGAAAGGTTTTTCGCCAGACTGGGTACGCTATGAGAAAGACAAAGGTTGGCAGTTAAAGCCGGAGAAAACGTTGATCAGCAGTTACGACGCTATTCGCGTCTATATGTGGGTCGGCATGATGCCGGATAGCGATCCGCAAAAAGCGCGGATGCTCAACCGTTTTAAACCGATGGCAACATTTACCGAGAAAAATGGTTATCCACCGGAGAAAGTTGATGTCGCGACGGGGAAAGCGCAGGGTAAAGGGCCAGTCGGTTTTTCTGCGGCTATGTTGCCGTTTCTTCAGAACCGTGATGCGCAGGCTGTACAGCGCCAGCGCGTAGCCGATAACTTTCCTGGTAGCGATGCCTATTACAACTATGTGTTGACCCTGTTTGGACAAGGCTGGGATCAACACCGTTTTCGCTTCTCGACAAAGGGTGAGTTATTACCTGACTGGGGCCTGGAATGCGCAAATTCACACTAAATATCCTTACGCTTTCCCTCGGTCTGGCCATGATGCCGATGGTCGAGGCGGCACCAACCGCCCAGCAACAGTTGCTGGAGCAGGTTCGGGTGGGCGAAGCTACCCATCGTGAAGACCTGGTGCAGCAGTCGCTGTATCGTCTGGAGCTTATCGATCCGAATAACCCGGATGTGGTTGCTGCTCGTTTTCGTTCATTATTACGTCAGGGAGACACTGACGGGGCGCAAAAACAGCTCGACCGACTGTCGCAATTAGCGCCGAGTTCAAATGCGTATAAATCGTCGCGTACCATCATGCTGCTTTCCACGGCAGATGGTCGTCAGGCACTGCAACAGGCGCGTTTACAGGCCACCACGGGGCATGCAGAAGAAGCCGTGGCAGGTTACAACAAACTGTTTAACGGAGCGCCGCCGGAAGGTGATATTGCCGTCGAGTACTGGAGTACAGTGGCGAAAATTCCGGCGCGTCGTGGCGAAGCGATTAATCAGCTAAAACGCATCAATGCGGATACACCGGGCAATACGGGGTTGCAAAACAATTTGGCGTTATTGCTGTTTAGCAGCGATCGCCGTGACGAAGGTTTTGCCGTGCTGGAACAGATGGCGAAATCCAATGCCGGGCGAGAGGGTGCCGCTAAAATCTGGTACGCACAGATAAAAGACATGCCTGTCAGTGATGCCAGCGTGCAGGCGCTGAAAAAATATCTCTCAATCTTTAGCGATGGCGATAGTGTGGCACTGGCGCAATCGCAACTGGCAGAACAACAAAAACAACTGGCCGATCCTAATTTCCGCGCTCGTGCGCAAGGTTTAGCCGCGGTGGATTCAGGCATGGCGGGTAAAGCTATTCCCGAACTGCAACAGGCGGTGCGCGCTAACCCGAAAGACAGTGAAGCTCTGGGGGCGCTGGGCCAGGCGTATTCCCAGAAAGGCGATCGCGCGAATGCGGTGGTGAATCTGGAAAAAGCCCTCGCGCTGGACCCGCACAGCAGCAACAATGACAAGTGGAACAGCCTGTTGAAAGTGAACCGCTACTGGCTGGCGATCCAGCAGGGTGATGCTGCGCTGAAAGCCAATAATCCAGAGCAGGCCGAACGGTTGTTCCGGCAGGCGCGCAGTGTTGATAACGCCGACAGCTATGCAGTGCTGGGACTGGGTGATGTGGCAATGGCGCGCAAAGATTACCCCGCCGCGGAACGTTATTATCAGCAGACGCTGCGCATGGACAGCAGCAACACCAACGCCGTGCGCGGACTGGCGAATATTTATCGCCAGCAGTCACCGGAAAAAGCCGAAGCGTTTATTGCCTCGCTCCCGGCCAGCCAGCGGCGCAGCGTTGATGACATCGAACGCAGCCTGCAAAACGATCGTCTGGCACAGCAGGCGGAGGCACTGGAAAATCAGGGCAAATGGGCGCAGGCGGCAGCGCTTCAGCGGCAACGGCTGGCGCTGGATCCCGGCAGTGTATGGATTACTTACCGGCTGTCGCAGGATCTCTGGCAGGCCGGGCAACGTAGCCAGGCCGATACCCTGATGCGCAATCTGGCACAGCAGAAACCAGACGATCCGGAGCAGGTTTACGCTTACGGGCTGTATCTCTCCGGTCACGATCAGGAGCGGGCGGCGCTGGCGCATATCAACAGCCTGCCGCGCGCGCAGTGGAACAGCAATATTCAGGAGCTGGTTAATCGGCTGCAAAGCGATCAGGTGCTGGAAACCGCTAACCGTCTGCGGGAAAGCGGCAAAGAGGCCGAAGCGGAAGCGATGCTGCGCCAGCAACCACCTTCCACGCGCATTGACCTCACGCTGGCCGACTGGGCGCAGCAACGGCGTGATTACACCGCCGCCCGTGCTGCGTATCAGAATGTCCTGACGCGCGAGCCGAATAACATCGACGCCATTCTTGGCCTGACGGAAGTGGATATTGCTGCAGGCGACAAAGCGGCAGCGCGCAGCCAACTGGCGAAACTGCCCGCCACCGATAACGCGTCGCTGAACACGCAACGGCGTGTGGCGCTGGTGCAGGCACAGCTTGGCGATACCGCGGCGGCGCACCAGACGTTTAACAGGCTGATCCCACAGGCAAAATCTCAACCACCGTCGATGGAAAGCGCGATGGTACTGCGCGATGGCGCGAGTTTTGAAGCGCAGGCAGGGGAACCGCAGCAGGCGCTGGAAACCTACAAAGACGCAATGGTCGCATCCGGTGTGGCGACAACGCGTCCGCAGGATAACGACACCTTTACCCGTCTGACCCGCAATGACGAGAAGGACGACTGGCTGAAACGCGGCGTGCGCAGCGATGCGGCGGACCTCTATCGTCAGCAGGATCTCAACGTCACCCTCGAACATGATTACTGGGGTTCGAGCGGTACTGGTGGCTATTCTGATCTGAAAGCGCACACCACCATGTTGCAGGTGGATGCGCCGTATTCCGACGGGCGAATGTTCTTCCGCAGTGATTTCGTCAATATGAACGTTGGCAGTTTCTCCGCCGACGCTGAGGGTAAATGGGATAACAACTGGGGCACCTGTACGTTACAGGATTGTAGCGGCAATCGCAGTCAGTCGGATTCCGGTGCCAGCGTTGCTGTCGGCTGGCGCAATGACGTCTGGAGCTGGGATATCGGCACCACGCCGATGGGCTTCAACGTGGTGGATGTCGTTGGCGGCATCAGTTACAGCGACGACGTGGGGCCGCTTGGTTACACCATTAACGCCCATCGTCGCCCCATCTCCAGTTCCTTGCTGGCCTTTGGCGGGCAAAAAGACTCCCCGGGCAACACCGGGAAAAAATGGGGCGGCGTGCGTGCTGATGGCGTGGGGCTAAGCCTGAGCTACGATAAAGGTGAAGCGAACGGCGTCTGGGCATCGCTTAGCGGCGACCAGTTAACCGGTAAAAATGTTGAAGATAACTGGCGCGTGCGCTGGATGACGGGCTATTACTATAAAGTTATCAACCAGAACAATCGCCGCGTCACCATTGGTCTGAACAATATGATCTGGCATTACGACAAAGACCTGAGTGGGTACTCACTCGGTCAGGGCGGTTACTACAGCCCGCAGGAATACCTGTCGTTTGCCGTACCGGTGATGTGGCGTGAGCGGACGGAAAACTGGTCGTGGGAGCTGGGGGCGTCTGGCTCGTGGTCGCATTCACGAACCAAAACCATGCCGCGTTATCCGCTGATGAACCTGATCCCGACTGACTGGAAAGACGATGCAGCCGGCCAGACCAACGACGGTGGCAGCAGTCAGGGCTTTGGCTACACGGCGCGGGCATTACTTGAACGCCGCGTCACATCCAACTGGTTTGTCGGTACGGCAATCGATATCCAGCAGGCGAAAGATTATGCGCCCAGCCATTTCCTGCTCTATGTGCGGTATTCCGCCGCCGGATGGCAGGGCGACATGGATTTACCGCCGCAGCCGCTGATACCTTACGCCGACTGGTAAGTTTTCAGATAGCGCCTCTCTTAATGCCGCTGCGATCGGGTATACTCGGGCGGCAATCTGGGATTTCCGGGGGGAGACAATTTGCGCGTTAGTCGCTCGTTAACAATTAAGCAGATGGCAATGGTGGCGGCCGTTGTCATGGTATTCGTTTTTGTTTTTTGCACTGTTTTGCTGTTTCATCTGGTACAGCAGAACCGCTATAACACGGCTACGCAACTGGAAAGCATTGCTCGCTCTGTCCGCGAACCCTTATCTTCCGCCATTTTGAAAGGTGATATTCCGCAGGCGGAAGCTATTCTTGCCAGCATAAAACCGGCGGGTGTGGTCAGCCGCGCCGATGTTGTATTACCTAACCAGTTCCAGGCGCTACGTAAAAGTTTTATTCCAGAGCGCCCGGTGCCAGTGATGTTCACCCGATTGTTTGAGTTACCGGTACAAATCTCGCTGGGCGTCTACTCGCTGGAGCGTCCGGCCACCCCGCAGCCGATTGCCTATCTGGTGTTACAGGCAGATTCCTTCCGCATGTACAAGTTCGTGATGAGCACCGTCTCTACGTTAGTGACCATTTACTTACTTTTGTCACTCATCCTGACGGTGGCGATTAGCTGGTGCATTAACCGACTGATATTACATCCTTTACGTAATATTGCTCGCGAACTAAACGCCATTCCACCGCAAGAGATTGTTGGTCATCAACTGGCCTTGCCGCGTCTGCATCAGGACGACGAAATCGGTATGCTGGTGCGCAGTTACAACCTTAATCAGCAATTGTTGCAGCGCCATTATGAAGAACAGTGCGAAAACGCGATGCGCTTCCCGGTGTCGGATTTGCCAAACAAAGCCTTGCTGATGGAGATGCTGGAGCAGGTGGTTGCACGTAAACAAACCACCGCACTGATGATCATCACTTGTGAAACGCTGCGTGATACCGCAGGCGTGCTGAAAGAGGCGCAGCGGGAAATCCTGCTACTGACGCTGGTGGAGAAAATCAAATCTGTGCTGTCGCCACGCATGATCCTCGCACAGGTCAGCGGCTATGACTTCGCTGTTATCGCCAACGGCGTACAGGAGCCGTGGCACGCCATCACATTAGGTCAGCAAGTGCTTACTATCATGAGCGAGCGTTTGCCAATTGAACGTATTCAACTGCGTCCACACTGTAGCATTGGTGTGGCGATGTTCTATGGCGATCTTACTGCCGAACAACTTTATGGTCGTGCTATTTCAGCGGCGTTTACTGCTCGTCATAAAGGGAAGAATCAAATTCAGTTCTATGATCCGCAGCAGATGGAAGAAGCTCAACAGCGGCTGACGGAAGAGAGCGATATCCTTAATGCACTGGAAAATCATCAGTTTGCTATTTGGTTGCAGCCACAGGTGGAGATGACCAGTGGCAAATTAGTCAGTGCGGAAGTGTTGTTGCGTATCCAGCAACCGGATGGTAGTTGGGAATTGCCGGATGGGCTAATCGATCGAATTGAGTCCTGTGGACTGATGGTTACCGTTGGTCATTGGGTGCTGGAGGAGTCCTGTCGGCTGCTTGCCGCCTGGCAAGAGCGCGGCATTATGCTGCCGTTGTCGGTGAACCTCTCGGCGCTACAGCTTATGCACCCGAATATGGTGCCGGATATGCTGGAGTTGTTAACCCGCTATCGCATTCAGCCGGGAACGCTGATTCTGGAAGTGACAGAGAGTCGACGTATTGATGACCCGCAAGCGGCGGTGGCGATCCTCCGTCCGCTGCGAAATGCCGGAGTACAGGTGGCACTGGATGATTTCGGCATGGGTTACGCAGGGCTACGTCAGTTGCAGCATATGAAATCGTTGCCAATAGACGTGCTGAAAATCGACAAAATGTTCGTTGAAGGCTTGCCAGAAGATAGCAGCATGATTACCGCAATTATCATGCTGGCGCAAAGTCTGAACCTACAAATGATTGCCGAAGGCGTGGAGACTGAAGCGCAACGCGACTGGCTGGCAAAAGCGGGCGTGGGTATTGCCCAGGGCTTCCTTTTTGCACGGCCACTCCCCATTGAAATCTTCGAAGAGAGTTACCTGGAAGATAAATAACTACCCCAAACTGATTACAAAACTTTAAAAAGTGCTGGTTTGTGCGAGCCAGCTCAAACTTTTTAACCTTTTTGTTTCAATTATGATCCAGGTACATTTCTGTGATGTTGTCTGGGTGTTATTTTAAGGCCGCAGGTACACCATAACCTTACAAGACCTGTGGTTTTACTAAAGGACACCCTATGAAGACCTCTCTGTTTAAAAGCCTTTACTTTCAGGTCCTGACAGCGATAGCCATTGGTATTCTCCTTGGCCATTTCTATCCTGAAATAGGCGAGCAAATGAAACCGCTTGGCGACGGATTCGTTAAGCTCATTAAGATGATCATCGCTCCCGTCATCTTTTGTACTGTCGTAACTGGCATTGCGGGCATGGAAAGCATGAAGGCGGTCGGTCGTACCGGCGCTGTCGCACTGCTTTACTTTGAAGTTGTCAGTACCATCGCGCTGATTATTGGTCTTATCATCGTTAACGTCGTGCAGCCTGGTGCCGGAATGAACGTCGATCCGGCAAGTCTTGATGCGAAAGCGGTCGCGGTTTACGCCGCGCAGGCGAAAGATCAGGGCATTGTCGCCTTCATTATGGATGTCATCCCGGCGAGTGTTATTGGCGCATTTGCCAGCGGTAACATCCTGCAGGTGCTGTTGTTTGCCGTCCTGTTTGGTTTTGCGCTCCATCGTTTGGGTAGCAAAGGCCAACTGATTTTTAACGTTATCGAAAGTTTCTCACAGGTCATCTTCGGCATTATCAATATGATCATGCGCCTGGCACCCATTGGTGCGTTTGGGGCGATGGCGTTTACTATCGGTAAATACGGCGTCGGCACACTGGTGCAACTGGGGCAGCTCATTATCTGCTTCTACATCACCTGTATCCTGTTTGTGGTGCTGGTACTGGGTTCAATCGCTAAAGCGACCGGTTTCAGTATCTTCAAATTTATCCGTTATATCCGTGAAGAATTGCTGATTGTTCTGGGGACGTCTTCTTCCGAGTCAGCGCTGCCGCGTATGCTCGACAAGATGGAGAAACTCGGTTGCCGGAAATCGGTGGTGGGGTTGGTTATCCCAACAGGCTACTCGTTTAATCTTGACGGAACATCGATATACTTGACGATGGCGGCGGTGTTTATCGCCCAGGCCACCAACAGTGAGATGGATATCGTCCACCAAATCACGCTGTTAGTTGTGTTGCTGCTTTCTTCCAAAGGGGCGGCAGGGGTAACGGGCAGTGGCTTTATAGTGCTGGCGGCGACGCTTTCAGCCGTGGGTCATTTACCGGTGGCTGGTCTGGCGCTGATCCTCGGCATCGACCGCTTTATGTCGGAAGCTCGTGCGCTGACTAATCTTGTCGGTAATGGTGTCGCAACCATCGTGGTAGCGAAGTGGGTTAAAGAACTGGACCACAAAAAACTGGATGATGTGCTGAATAATCGTGCGCCGGATGGCAAAACGCACGAATTATCCTCTTAATCTCACTACTTATGCCCGCACTCCCTTCCCCGAGTGCGGGTGTTTGCGCATAATTGACCCCTGTGCCCGAACTGACCCCCTGGGTGAGTTCGGGTTTATTTCACTTCCTCCGTGACATTTTCATGTTCTTGCGGTCTAACACGAAGTGTTTTTAACGTCATTCAGACTGACCGACAACGGGCAGTCTTTTATTACCAGGATAGTTGATCAGGGGTTCACATGCAGGGCACAAAAATTCGACTTTTAGCGGGCGGTTTGCTGGTGATGGCCACTGCTGGCTATGTGCAGGCAGATGCGCTCCAGCCTGATCCAGCATGGCAACAGGGGACGCTCTCCAACGGTTTACAGTGGCAAGTGCTGACCACGCCTCAGCGTCCCAGCGATCGTGTTGAAATTCGCCTGCTGGTTAATACCGGTTCGCTCGCTGAAAGTACACAACAGAGCGGTTACAGCCACGCTATTCCTCGTATTGCGCTAACGCAAAGCGGTGGCCTGGAAGCAGCACAGGCACGTTCATTGTGGCAACAGGGGATCGACCCTAAGCGTCCAATGCCGCCGGTGATCGTCTCTTATGACACCACGCTGTTTAATCTTAGTTTGCCAAATAACCGTAACGACCTGCTGAAAGAAGCGCTCTCTTATCTGGCGAATACGACCGGCAAGCTGACCATCACGCCAGAAACGGTAAACCATGCGTTGCAAAGCCAGGACATGGTGGCAACCTGGCCAGCCGACACCAAAGAAGGCTGGTGGCGCTATCGTTTGAAAGGATCTACCTTGCTAGGTCACGATCCTGCTGATTCGCTGAAACAACCCGTTGAGGCGGCGAAAATTAAAGATTTCTACCAGAAATGGTACACCCCAGATGCTATGACGCTGCTGGTGGTGGGTAATGTTGATGCGCGCTCGGTTGTCGACCAAATCAACAAAACCTTTGGCGAATTGAAAGGCAAACGTGAAACACCGGCACCAGTGCCGACGCTTTCTCCGCTGCGCGCCGAAGCGGTAAGCATTATGACTGACGCAGTGCGTCAGGACCGGTTATCCATTATGTGGGATACGCCGTGGCAGCCGATTCGTGAGTCAGTGGCGCTCCTGCGCTACTGGCGTGCTGATCTGGCCCGTGAGGCGCTGTTCTGGCATGTTCAGCAAGCACTAAGCGCCAATAACAGCAAAGATATCGGCCTCGGTTTTGACTGCCGTGTGCTGTATCAGCGTGCGCAATGTGCCATCAACATCGAGTCGCCAAACGACAAACTGAACAGCAACCTGAATCTGGTTGCGCGTGAACTGGCGAAAGTTCGTGATAAAGGCCTGCCAGAAGAAGAGTTCAACGCTCTGGTTGCGCAAAAGAAACTGGAGTTACAGAAACTGTTTGCTGCTTATGCGCGAGCTGATACCGATATTCTGATGGGGCAGCGGATGCGTTCACTGCAAAATCAGGTCGTCGATATCGCGCCAGAGCAATATCAGAAACTGCGTCAGGATTTTCTTAACAGCCTGACGGTAGAAATGTTAAATCAGGATCTGCGTCAGCAGTTGTCGAACGACATGGCATTAATTCTGCTGCAGCCGAAAGGTGAGCCGGAATTTAACATGAAAGGATTGCAGGCCGCCTGGGATCAAATCATGGCACCATCTACTGCAGCTGCCGCCACATCTGTAGCCGCAGATGATGTGCATCCTGAAGTGACGGATATTCCACCCGCACAGTGATAAATAACCCGGCAGCCTTTCTTCTGGCTGCCGGGATTAACAGTGACGAATAAGTTACCGTGATATACCCGCAGATATTTTTCCTGGCACGGTGGTAGCGTGCGGATAATCATTGACGGCTGTGGTTTATGTAAAAGTAAGCAACCACACGTTTGTGAACGTAACGTGCTAAAGGGATATAAATGCGCTACAAAGCCACACTATTCTTGCTGATAATGATTCTCAGCTTAACGGGTCTCTATTCCTGCAACAAAAACTTCCTCTTGCTATGGGATGCGAATAATATTTATGTCAGTACAAGAGATAATATCGATAAAGACAAGATAAAAATAGAATTCGGTATCAGCGTCAACACGATCAACCGAGAAACGGATGCTGAATTATTTGCTGACAGAGCGAAGTATACAATTCTCTTCGGCGGTAACCTGAAAAACAGGATGATAAACGAATACGGCGAAAATGATTTTCTAATTACCTTCGATGACCGCTGCTATTTATCATTTCGGCAATTTAAAACCAACCGTCGACATCAGCATGATTATTATTTTGACTTCTTTAACAATAATGGGAATGCCTTCGTCACGGTCGAAATTAAAGGCAAAAATCCACTTAAATTTACGCGTAGCATGAATGATATGCGTCAGCAGTTTTCGCTAACCTATAAAGATAGTACTTCTCATCTCTGCAAGGTTATTTCTTCAGTTCCTTCCTGAATACCGGTTCTGGGCAATCACGACCAAAATGTGCCGCCCAGTCAAAAGCTTTACCGTTTTTCACGTAGCGTTGATAAATTAATGCTTCAGTTTCTGGATCAAGATATCTGACCCAACTTGCAGCATGGCATAACACGGCGGCCCATGCCTGGGTTTTGGGGTGAAGTAACCTGGCAGATTGTCCGGCCCATTCCGCAGCTTGCCAGCGGTAATGCAAAAAGTGATTATTTTTGTCAGGCACTGCATTAGCAACACGACGGTTTTCTTTCTCGCCTATCCAACTGCCATTATTAGTGTAGGTATAGGGTGTTGAATATGCGCCACTGGTAATAGCATAGTCGGGATACATTTCGTAGGCGATAAGTTCGATGCCATTATATCGTAATAATCTTGCAGCCTCGTATTGCGCCTGCGCGCGTTGCTTATCAGGGATATTTTTATTTTTTGCTATTGCCATTAAATCAGCCAGTTTTTGTGCGCCCTGGCGATGATCAGGAATATCAAACCAATTGATGGCCTGCTGATATTGACCATGACGTATTAATCGTCTACCTAATAGCGCACGTACTTTAACGTCCGTTGGAATAATATCTGGCGAAAGATAATAATCGTAACGGCTATTATTTAAATCTACAGGCTTTAAAGGGTGCCGAGGTGCTGGTACGTTTTTTTCAACAAACGTCTGTAACTCCGGCAAGGTTAAAACGTTTTCTGCAACCCAGGCTAAATCGGCCCAATAGAGATCTTTAGCCTGGTAAAACAATGCGGTGGCCTGAAGATAATCATCGCGTTTCAATGCCACAATCGCTTGCTCACTGGCAATACGGCAAGATGGGATGGTAACTTTATCACCATGATAATAAGGACTTTCCGGGTTCATACTTCCCCAGACTTCATCGGTAGTGAACAGCGGGGCTGCGCGAGCATAGTGACGCGTTGCCAGTGGAATATCTCCGGCTCGTAATGCCAGTTTTGCTTTTAACCATTCGCTTAAGCCACTTTCTGGTGCATCCTGCAACAGCGTTTGTGCTAACGAATAATTTCCTGCCCGATACGCCAGTGCTGCCAGTCGATCGCTATAACTAAATCCTTTAACCCTGTGTTGACTTAGCAACTTAATTAAACGGTCGCGATGCGTCGGACAGGTATAATCTACAAGGTCTTTAGTACAGGCTTCACTGACATATCCCCAGTCTTGACGAATAAATAGCTCTGCGATTACCAGTTGCTGAACCAGTGGAGCATCAATAACCGACTCCAGCAGTGATAAATTTTTCTCCCTGGTTATATACAGCGAAATCATCCGTAGCGAAGTTTTCCCGGAGAGCGAACCCTGAGCCGCTTGTTGGGCATAAATTTTTACTGCCGCAGCTATATTGCCTTTTCTCAGATAATAATGCCCAAGCTGACCGAGACTGGCGAGAGAGAGCTGTTCAGGATCGGCTGCTCCACTACGGACTTCTTCAATGATTTGCAGATAACGCTGTACGGCCTGCTCAGCAATCTGCTGATTAAAACCACCTTTATTGATTATAAGATCGAGATCGTCGCCAGCGGCATCAAATCCCCCTCTTGCCAGACTATATAACGTAGCAAGCCGCCATTCCCCTTGCTCTGTTTTCGGCAAGGCCAATAGTTGCTGAAAGTATGGGCTATCGTATTTTCCCTGATGAAAATCCTGAGCTCCTGAATAATAAAGTCTCTGCGCATCAGATAATGGCGTCTGCAATTTTTGTGCGATTTCCAGTGTCCGATTTTGCGCAGGAGGCTCAGCATCATTATCTGAATCTGTCTTCATTGCCTCAACGGGCTGCCATATTGGTAAACCAGGATCGCGTTTAACCAATTGTTGTACTTCAAAGACAAAACTGCCATTTGGCATTTCCAGCAGTGCGTTATTGCGGTCAGTTAACAGATGATTGGGAATAAATGGTCCACAGGCATTAACGTTTGTGCTAATTAGTGAGAGCAATACAACAATGGAAAGCTGCGATATTTTAGGGGATAACATTAAACTCTCCTTGTAGTCTTTGATTGCAGCGCGCCCATCCCAGCGGGCTGCTTTCTCCGGCTCGCAGTTGCCTGGCGCTTATCCTTACAAAATGCAGGCTGGATGAGTGAGGTTGCACCTGATAGTGGCTGGCTCCATCAACGAATGGGCAATCGGCATTGGGCAGAATTACTTGTTTCGGCAACGGCGCATCAATTTTTCCGCTGTTTTTAATAGCCAGATCAAAAAGTTGCTCGTCTGCATGTTGAGTAATTATTAACGACCAGCGTGGCGTCAGTGGTTTATGCCGAATCACGGCTTCCAGCGTCGTTAGTGACCAGGCGCGACGATCGCCTGCTAACGGTAGCCGAAACCATACCAGGCCCTGTAATCCACGTGGCGGTTGCTGTTTTAAATATTGAATGAAATCGGCAAGTGTCTGCGGCGACACACTGAGTTCACGCATCTCCCCAGCAACATATAACGGAGCTTCGCTCTCAACGCGATTATCACTGGTGAGCGCGGAACCGTAAGCGGGCAATGCAATGAAAAAAGGATGCGTAGTTTGCCTGGCATATTGCTTTACCCAACGTTGCGCCAGGCTGGCATCGAACAAGCCTTTTTCGGGCGACAGCACGTTATGTACCTGCAAAACCGAAGTATCCGCAATGCGCAATAATCGTGCGAGATGTGGTGATTCAAGCCAGGTGGGCAGGGCGGTTACGCTAAGTTTTATATTTGTAGGAAGCGTCTGATGTAACGCACTAAGTAGTATCAGATAGTCCGGCAATTTTGCTGTTGGCGCGTCATAATCAATTTCCACGCCTGCCAGCGTAATTCCTGCCTTTTGCCACTCACGTTGGGTTTGTTGAATATGCTGGATAATTTGCTGGTTATTAAGCTGTGTAAGCTGACCGTCGAGTCTCGCAACCAGCCAGACCGGGCGACCATCTTGCTTAATAAGCGAAGTATTCACCGCAAAATGTCGGATGCCTTCCTGCGGATGAAATTGCATCCCGAGTATGCGCAGCGTAGAGAAAAGTGGGTGGCTTCGTTTTAATGCCTCGTTATGTTCTGCCGTCCAGATGCGTTGCCAGATATAGACTTGCTGATCAAAGCGAAGCGGCTGTGAGGGGGGAAATAAAATATGCAGCCCGTAACCCAGGCAGATCAGAAGAAGTGAAGCTGCAAAAATCCTTTTGCAAAATGGCATATTGTCACGGCATAAAGATTACCAACAGGACGATAGTGTACTGCCGAAACTATTAACGGAGAACGAATATCTGCCCGTTCTCCGCCAAAAACCATTACGCTGGCATCGCCTCACGCGGGATAATCGCGCCGCGATACTGAATCACGGTGCTGGCAGTCAAATGCCCGCGTTTTGCCGCTTCTTCTGCACTGCCGCCGGTAAGACGTACCGCCAAATAACCGGCGCTGAAAGAGTCGCCCGCAGCGGTGGTGTCGATCACTTTTTCTTTCGGCAGTTTTACCGCCGGAACGTCCACTAACCCTTCGCCCACAATGGACACCAGGCAAGAATCTGCGCCGCGTTTCACCACCACTTCTTTCACGCCCGCGTTATGGGTACGCGCAATGACGTCTTCCACCGGCTGTTGACCCCACAGCGCATCTTCATCATCCAGCGTCAGGAAAGCGATGTCCGTGCATTCCAGCATTTGCTGGTAGACCTGCTGCGTCTCTTCTTTGCTGGCCCACAGGCGTGGACGGTAGTTATTGTCGAAAATTACTTTCCCGCCATTGGCGCGGCATTCGCGCAGCAGAGAAAGCAGTTTTTCGCGACTGGTGGGGCTTAAGATCGCCAGGCTAATGCCGCTCAGATAGAGATAATCAAAATTCGCCAGTTCTGCACAAATCGCTGCCGATTGCTCGCTCTCCAGCCAGAATTTGGCCGCGGCTTCGTTACGCCAGTAGTAGAAAGTCCGTTCGCCGGTGCTGTCGGTTTCAATGTAATAAAGACCCGGCAGACGGTTTTCCATCCGTTGGGTCAGGGAAGTATCGACGTTCTCTCCGTGCCAGGCGTCCAGCATCTGCTGACTAAAACTGTCCGTTCCCAGCGCCGTTACGTAATGAACGGTTAATGCCGCAGGATCGACCTGACGAGCGATGTAGACGGAAGTGTTCAGGGTATCGCCGCCGAAACCGCGCTTAACGTCTGCGCCTTTCTCGGAAAGCTCAATCATGCATTCGCCAATCACGGCAATCTTTTTGGACATAGTCGTGAACCTGATCTGTAAAAAATTAGCGTTAGTTTGCGCTGCGGTGGTTTGTTGGTCAACTATATTAAAACACTGTTCCATTATTTTTTTGAGCCAGAACGTATTCCTGAGAAATTCCGTCGTTGCGCGGGCAAATTAACTCCTCTCTGGCGGTAAAGTTCTGCTGTAGCGCGCCGATAATATTTGTCGAGTCCGGCCAGTATCACTTTTAAACACAGGACATCTTCGATGATAAGGCAGGTTATCCAGCGAATAAGCAACCCTGAAGCAAGCATCGAGAGCTTGCAGGAACGGCGTTTTTGGTTGCAATGTGAGCGAGCTTACACCTGGCAGCCGATTTACCAGACTTCCGGGCGATTGATGGCCGTGGAGCTTTTAACGGTTGTCACGCATCCCGATAATCCTTTGCAACGACTGCCGCCAGATCGTTATTTTGCCGAAATCACCGTCAGGCATCGGATGGATGTGGTGAAAGAACAGATTGATTTACTAGCGAAAAAAGCCGCGTTCTTTGCTGAGCACGGTCTGCTGGCATCGGTTAATATTGATGGTCCTACACTTCTCGCCCTGCGTCAGCGGCCGGAGATTTTACGCCAGATTGACCGTCTTCCCTGGCTGCGCTTTGAACTGGTGGAACACATCCGCCTGCCGAAAGATTCAACATTTGCCTCAATGTGCGAATTTGGCCCGCTGTGGCTGGATGATTTTGGCACCGGGATGGCAAACTTTTCTGCGCTAAGTGAAGTGCGTTATGACTACATCAAAATCGCTCGCGAGTTGTTTGTGATGCTGCGCCAGTCGCCGGAAGGCCGCACGCTCTTTTCCCAGCTTTTGCATTTGATGAACCGCTACTGCCGCGGCGTGATTGTCGAAGGTGTCGAGACTGAGGAAGAATGGGGCGATGTGCAAAATTCTCCCGCATTCGCTGCACAAGGCTGGTTTCTTTCGCGCCCTGCGCCGATAGAAACGCTGGATTCAGTGGCGCTGGCTCTGTAAGCCGCCTCATTTTTCGCCTGGCTGGACTATCTTTAGGACTGGCACAGGAAGAACATGAGGAAGCGAACTATGAGCAAGGCAGGCAAAATAACCGCTGCGATTTCAGGGGCTTTCTTGTTGTTGGTCGTCGTGGCGATCATTTTGATTGCGACTTTTGACTGGAATCGTCTCAAACCGACCATCAACCAGAAAGTCTCTGCGGAATTGAATCGCCCCTTCGCTATTCGTGGCGATCTGGGCGTGGTGTGGGAGCGGCAAAAACAAGAAACCGGCTGGCGTAGCTGGGTGCCGTGGCCTCATGTGCACGCAGAAGACATCATTCTCGGCAACCCGCCGGATATTCCCGAAGTAACGATGGTGCATTTGCCGCGCGTAGAAGCGACGCTGGCTCCGCTGGCGCTGCTGACCAAAACGGTCTGGTTGCCGTGGATCAAGCTGGAAAAGCCTGATGCGCGCCTGATTCGCCTCTCTGAAAAGAACAACAACTGGACGTTCAACTTCGGCAACGATGACAACAAAGACGCGAATGCAAAACCATCGGCGTGGTCGTTTCGGCTGGATAATATTCTGTTCGATCAAGGGCGGATCGCTATTGATGACAAAGTAAGCAAAGCGGATCTGGAGATTTTTGTTGATCCGTTAGGCAAGCCGTTGCCGTTCAGCGAAGTGACCGGATCGAAAGGTAAAACGGATCAAGAAAAGGTGGGCGATTACGTTTTTGGCCTGAAAGCACAAGGGCGCTATAACGGCGAACCACTCATGGGGACGGGTAAAATTGGCGGTATGCTAGCGCTGCGTGGTGAAGGGACACCGTTTCCGGTACAGGCTGATTTTCGCTCCGGTAACACCCGTGTCGCTTTTGATGGCGTGGTGAATGGCCCAATGAAAATGGGCGGCGTCGATTTACGGCTTAAATTTTCTGGCGATTCGCTGGGTGATCTCTACGAACTGACCGGCGTTCTGTTGCCCGATACGCCGCCGTTTGAAACCGATGGCCGACTGGTAGCGAAAATCGACACTGAAAAATCGTCGGTCTTTGATTATCGCGGCTTTAACGGGCGCATTGGTGATAGCGATATTCACGGTTCTCTGGTCTACACCACCGGCAAACCACGACCAAAACTGGAAGGTGACGTCGAGTCGCGGCAGTTACGGCTGGCAGATCTGGGGCCGTTGATTGGCGTTGATTCCGGGAAAAGTGCGGAAAAGTCGAAACGGTCTGAACAGAAGAAGGGCGAAAAGAATGTTCAGCCTGCGGGCAAAGTGCTGCCATATGACCGCTTCGAAACCGATAAATGGGATGCGATGGATGCCGATGTCCGTTTTAAAGGTCGGCGCATTGAGCATGGCAGCAGTCTGCCGATTAGCGATCTTTCTACCCATATCATCCTCAAAAACGCCGACCTGCGCCTGCAACCGCTGAAATTTGGCATGGCGGGCGGCAGTATTGCGGCGAACATTCATCTGGAAGGGGATAAAAAACCGATGCAGGGTCGGGCGGATATTCAGGCTCGTCGGCTGAAACTGAAAGCGTTGATGCCGGATGTGGCGCTGATGCAGAAAACACTGGGTGAAATGAACGGCGATGCTGAACTACGCGGTAGCGGCAACTCGGTGGCGGCGCTGCTGGGAAATAGTAATGGCAACCTGAAACTGTTGATGAATGACGGGCTGGTGAGCCGTAACCTGATGGAGATTGTCGGCTTGAACGTCGGTAACTACATTGTCGGTGCGATTTTTGGTGATGACGAGGTGCGGGTGAACTGCGCGGCGGCGAATCTGGATATTGCCAACGGCGTGGCGCGTCCGCAGATTTTTGCTTTCGATACTGAGAATGCGTTGATTAATGTTACCGGCACGGCAAGTTTTGCTTCGGAGCAACTGGATTTAACTGTCGATCCAGAGAGCAAAGGTATTCGGATTATCACGCTGCGTTCGCCGCTGTATGTCCGCGGAACGTTCAAAAATCCGCAGGCAGGGGTGAAAGCAGGGCCGTTGATTGCCCGTGGTGCTGTTGCGGCGGCACTGGCAACGCTGGTGACACCTGCGGCGGCATTACTGGCGTTGATATCACCTTCAGAAGGTGAAGCTAATCAGTGCCGGATGATTTTGTCGCAGATGAAGAAGTGATGATAATTGCCGGATGTCTGGCATCCGGCAATTAAACAGATTTAGATTGTTGGCAAAGTGTGCTTTGTTCATGCCGGATGCGGCGTGAACGCCTTATCCGGCCTACTAATCCTTGCGAATTCAATACATTGTATGGAAATTCAGGCCTGATAAGCGTAGCGCATCAGGCTTTTCACTCTCTTATTACAACGACTGATGTCGCGTCTCATGCGTCAGCAGCAGAGCGATTAGCGTCAAGCCGGCCATCGCCGCCAGATATAACCCTACCGCACCTAACCCGTAGTGAGTCTGCAGCCAGGCCGCGATATACGGTGCAACGGAAGCCCCGAGAATCGACGATACGTTGTAAGAGAATGATGCTCCGGTGTAACGCACTTCCGTTGGGAACAGCTCTGGCAACAGCGCGCCCATTGGCCCGAAGGTCAGCCCCATCAGACTTAACCCCAGCAGCAGGAAGGCAAAAACCAGAATCGGGTTGCCAGAACCGAGCAGTGGGTTAAAGGCGAACAGTGCGAACAGGATGATCAGTGTGGTGATGATTACCATGCTTTTACGACGACCAAAGGCATCAGCCAGCAACCCGGCTACCGGCACCATCACGCCAAAACCGATTACTGCCATCATCAGCATCCACAGCACTTCATTGCGCGGCAGGCCAAGCCCGACTGGCGCGGCGGCGGTACTGAAGGTCATTGAATAGACGGTCATGATGTAAAACAGCGTATAGGTCGCCAGCATGATAAAGGTGCCGAGTACCGTAACGCGTACGTGTTTGGTCAGCAGCGTACCCAGCGGGATCTTCACCTGCTTTTTCGCTTTAGCGACTTTCTCAAACACCGGCGACTCATGCAGCGACACGCGAACATACAGGCCGATAATCACCAGCACCGCCGAGAAGATAAACGGCACGCGCCAGCCCCAGCTCATAAACTGCTCGTCGGTTAGCAGCCAGGAAAGCAGCAGGAAAGTGCCGTTGGCAAAGAAGAAGCCAATCGGTGCGCCCAACTGCGGGAAGGAGCCATACAGCGCACGTTTACGCGGCGGCGCATTTTCGGTCGCCAGCAGCGCTGCGCCGCCCCATTCACCGCCTAATCCCAGGCCCTGACCAAATCGAGCCAGCGCCAGCAGCAGCGGGGCGAAAATACCAATCGTTGCGTAGCCAGGCAGCAGGCCGATGACCACCGTCGAAATTCCCATCGTTAGCAAAGAGGCGACCAGCGTCGCTTTACGCCCAACGCGATCGCCAAAATGACCAAACACGGCAGAGCCGATGGGGCGCGCGACGAAAGCGATAGCGAAGGTCGCGAGCGACTGTAGTGTCGCCGCCGCCGGATCGCCCTGCGGGAAGAAGATATGCGGGAATACAATAACGGCCGCAGTGGCGTAAATGTAGAAGTCGAAAAACTCAATGGCCGTGCCAATGAGGGAGGCGACAAGGACTTTATTACGCGAGTTGATCGGCGTGTATTCTTGCTCGTTGTCGAGTGTTGTGGCTGTTGCTTGCATAATCTTTTCTTATTTTTTGTCTAACGAATAGCCATATTACGCACAGCAAAAGTGATATTTCAATGTGTAACAAACCACGAAAACGACTAAAAACCAGGCAAAAAGGGGATAATGTTTAGGCTGGTGATTTTTCTTCTATGAAATGCTTCACATAATTTCATAAATAGTCGATAAAACTGGTTTTAGGTTAAATAAAAGTTACCAACTGGATTTATATGCTGGGCTTATGAGTTGGCATGAAATTGTTTGCTCCTGAAGCGATACTGAAGAGGCGCAGGGGGAAGAGTTTCAGGAGGTTATGTGCGCGTTATAGCCGGATGCGATGCTGGAGCATCTTACCCGGCCAGGGGGGAGCCAGACCGAATAAATTCGTAGGCCGGATAAAGCGTTTGCGCCGCATCCGGCATATTTTAATGTTGTGTTTTACCCGGCATTCGCGGGTCATCTTTGTACTCGGCGGTGGCAATCCACGCCGCGCAAAACAGCGTCAGACGGGCGAAGAAGTAGAAAAATGCCATCAGCCCCAGCACGGAACCAAAGGCTGCGCCGGAGGGGGATTTCATCAGCGATGGCAGGGTGTAGGTCATCACAATTTTAATCACTTCAAAACCAATAGCTGCGATGAATGTCCCGCGAATTAGCGCCTTTTTCCGTGGGCGGTGACGCGGCAGCCGCCAGAAGATCCAGAAGAAAAGCAGATAGTTGGCGAAGATGGAAATCGCCAGGCCAATCAATCGCCACGTCGGTTTCAGCCACTCAATGCTATTAAGGTGTAATGCGCTAATAATCATTTGCTGCGCAGAACCGGCAACGGAGGTGATTGAGAGCGTCACAATCAGCGCAATCAACAAGCCAATCAGCGAAATAAAATCACGCAGATATTTAACCCAGAATTTTTCTTGATCTTGCGGCGAACGTTCCCAGACATCACGCGACTGGGCGCGAATCGCTTCACGTAAATTGCCCATCCAGTTGATGCCGGAATAAAGTGCCACCGCCAGGCCAACAAGACCTACGGTAGTACGCTGCTGAACAGCGGTGTTGATGGTGTTTTTCAACGTGGCGGCAAGCGTTGGATCGCTGATGTTTTGCAGAATTTTGTCGAAGATATCCTGTAACAGCATCGGATGCGAAGCCAGCACAAAACCCCCAGCGGCAAACGACACCATCAAAATCGGGATCATCGACAAAAACGAGAAATAGGTGATCGCTGCGCCAAACTGATTACCCAGTCGATCGTTAAAGCGTTCAGTCGCGCGAATCAGGTGCGCGATGATCGGTTGGCGTTGGACTTTTTCGGCGGTGGTGGTGACAGTTTCCAGCACCTGGCTGACTTTGCCGCCTTTATCGCTATTATCCAGATACTTAATCGGCTCATGCTCCAGATCCTGGGTGGGACGTTTGATCTCGTTTTCCTGCGTCATCCGCTCTTTAGTCCTTCAGTCGTTGTCTGTCTTAAAAAGTATAGTCGGTCAGTCCAGGTGCTCTTTCATTACGCCTGCGACCCACTGCATAAACAGGTTTACACGGCGGGAAAGCTCCCGACGCTGAGGGTAAACCAGGGAAATGGAGAGTGGAGCGGCGCGATAGCTGGGCAACACTTCAATAAGCCGTCCGGCGCGCAGGGCTTCGCGCACGGCGATGCGGGGGATCTGAATAATCCCCAGCCCCGCCAGACCGGCGGCGAGATAGGTTTCGCTACTGTTTACCGTCAACATACCGCCGGACTTAAACCACTGGACGCCATGACCACTGGCAACCTCAAAACCCAATGGGTGCACGCCCAGATGTGGCGTGTAATGCACTACCGCGTGTGAAGTCAGATCGTCGGGATTTTGCGGATAACCAAAGCGCGTCAGATAGTGCGGACTGGCACAGTTGACCATCGTCAGTTTGCCGAGTGGACGGGTGATGAGTCCATCGTCGGGTAACGTACCTGTGCGAACCACACAATCAAAGCCATCATGAAGAATATCTACCTGACGGTCGCTGCTGCTTAATTCGAGTTCAATACCCGGATACTGATACAGAAAATCGGGTAACCGCGGCAGCAACAAATTTTTCGCCATTCCGACCGGGATATCGACGCGCAATTTACCGCTGATGCTGGTGGTATCCTGCAAAAACAGGCCGTCCAGTTCGTTGAGATTACTCAACACATCTTTCGCCCGTTGATAATAGGTCATACCATCCGGCGTCAGTTGTACCCGCCGCGTGGTACGCTGGAGGAGCTGGGTGCCAAGCTGGTTTTCCAGTGCCTGGATTTGACGCGAGACGCTACCTTTCGGCAGAGCAAAGAAATCTGCCGCGCGGGAAAAACTTTCCAGCTCCGCGACTTTGATGAACAACTGCATTGCGTGAATTTTATCCATTTCTTTGACCGATTGTTGTTCACAGCGAAACAGTAACGCGCATATCGCATTATTTATTGTTTTTTCTAACATCTAATGCATGATTTCACAACGGTGCAACGCAGAAAGTGAGGATATTTTAGAGAATAAAGGGTGGATTAGCGTTCCCTGAATAGAGAAATAACCAGCAGAAGGTCATAATTTTGACTCATTTCATAAAATGCACAAACAGCGTATTGCGGATTAGTGCGCAATCTAATCATTTTCTTTAACCGTAGACGTTATTAAAACGAGCGATAAATCTACTTTACTTGCCTGAATGCGGTGCAAAATATAAGGAATTCCTTAAGAATTTTTTAAATAGTGCCCTCGACATGTAATTTCGGGCATTTAGCTGTAACTATTTATATCGGTAACTATTTTCTACGTTTCATCTCTGTAGAATGGCCACCGCCAAATGGCGAATTCTTATTTTGTCTCTCGGGTAATACCCTTCCACTACTTAAGTCTTTTTAACGTATTCAGGTGGAGATTCAGTAATGCAAATAATCATGTTTGACAGGCAGTCAATATTTATTCATGGAATGAAAATCAGTTTACAACAGCGTATTCCAGGGGTAGGTATTCAGGGCGTCAGTCAGGCAGATGAGCTATGGCAAAGACTTGAAAGCTATCCCGAAGCCTTAGTGATGTTGGATGGCGATCAAGACGGTGAATTTTGCCAGTGGTTATTGCAAAAAACCGTGGTGCAATTTCCTGATATTAAAGTGTTAATCACGGCGACGGATTGCAACAAACGATGGTTGCAGGAGGTTATCCACTTTAATGTGATGGCCATTGTGCCGCGTGATTCAACCGTTGAGACGTTCGTATTGGCGGTAAACAGTGCGGTGATGGGCATGATGTTTCTGCCCGGCGACTGGCGAACAGCGCCGGAAAAAGAGTCGAAAGATCTCGCATCATTAAGCGCCCGCCAGCGGGAAATTTTAACCATGCTGGCGGCAGGCGAATCGAATAAAGAGATTGGCCGAGCGTTAAATATCAGCACCGGAACGGTAAAGGCGCATCTGGAATCGCTTTATCGACGTCTGGAAGTGAAAAACCGAACCCAGGCGGCAATGATGTTAAATATCTCCTCCTGAAGAGGATAATTTTACAGCCAGCAGGATATTAGCGGCTGGCTGTAAAAAATATTACGGTTCGCCGTATAAACCAATTAAACGGCGTGCCACACCGTTGGTCCAGCCAAACCCGTCCTGTAACGGATATTCACCGCCGCCGCCTTCGCGGGAGATACCATCGGCAATATGGTATTTCTCGATCAGTTTGTGGTGTTCCTGGTAGAACTGATTTACCGTCTTCAGCCAGCTACGAGCGATCTCATCACCCAGATGGTCATCTCCGTACATTTTAAATCCCTGAATCGCCATCCATTGTAACGGTGCCCAGCCGTTGGGTTTATCCCACTGCTCACCGGTTTCATACTCGCTTGCCAGAATCCCGCCTGGTGTCAGTAAACGGCTTCGCACGGCATTTGCCAGACGATCGGCCTGTTCGTGGTTTGCCATGCCGACATATAACGGCACGATGGCCGCAGCGGAAAAGAGAGCCTGTTGTTCGCGCCGCCAGTCGTAATCGCGGTAGATTCCGTTTTCATCATCCCAGAGATAACGGTTTACCGCATCGCGGCGGGCGCTGGCTTTTTGGCGAAACAGCGCTTCTGTCTCTCTATCACCTTTCAGCGCCGAGATGTTGGCGATGGTACTCTCCAGTTTAAACAGGAAAGCGTTCAGGTCGATGGGGATGAACTGGGTGGTGCGAATACTCGCCAGACGACCCGCGTCACGCAGCCAGCGGGAGGAGTAATCCCAGCCAGAAGCCGCGCCCGCACGTAAATCGCGATACACTTCGTTGGGGGGGCGACCGGAATGTTTTGCGGTTTCTACGTCCTCAAGCCAGGATTCGTCGCGCGGTGTGTCACGGTCATCCCAGTAGCGGTTAAGCAGCGAACCGTCCGGCATCCTAACGACATGGCGATAGGCCTGATTGGGGATCAGCGATTCTGCACCGTCCATCCAGAAGGCATATTCCATTTTCAGATGATCAAGATAACGGCGTGCGCCGCGTACCCCATCTTCTTCAAACAGCTCCACCATCAGAGCGAAAACCGGTGGCTGTGAGCGGCTCAAATAGTAGGTGCGGTTGCCGTTGGGGATGTGGCCGTAGTTTTCGATCATCCAGGCGAAGTTATCGGCCATGCATTTCAGTAAATCTTCGCGTCCGCTTTCCGCCAGCCCCAGCATGGTGAAATAGGAATCCCAGTAGTAGGTTTCGCTAAAACGGCCTCCGGGGACAATGTACGACTGCGGCAGCGCCAGCAGAGAAGACCACGGGATGTGATCTTGCGGTTCGCGGGTTAACACTGGCCATAGCTGGTCGATATGCTCTTTTAGTGAGTTTTGTGGGTCCGATACATACTCGCTGGAGTAGACTTCCGGTAACCAGAAGTGATTTTCAACGAATCGGCGCAAGTCAAAATCACGGTGGCGGCGAACCTTACGGTAGCGGATTAATATATCCAGCGGGTCCATTTTCGGCGCACAATCGGGAAAGGTTTTACTGTCGGGGAAAATTTTTGCCGACTGAACATGTTCGAACAGTTCGAGATAGCGGTCAGCAGGCGTTAGCGCGTCAGAGGCAGGCAATCCCTCAATCATTTCGGGTTCTGGCTCTGCCTCGAGCATCTCATCCAGTTTTAATTCATACGGATCCAGCTCATAACAGAGATCGACTTCGATCGTCAGTTCGTCTGGATTAGGGGTTTGAATTTTCTGATTGAGCATAAGGATCCGACCTCCGAAATTCGTCGCTAATTATCGGGCTTTCCTTTAAGGGTAGTCATTCGTTCCGCCTGGTGGGCGACAAAGCGTGCGGTAGATCACGTTTATTAATGGAGAAAAAATATAACTCACTAATATTCAAAGAGAATATTATATATGTTGTTTCCCGTCATTCTTCACTTTCGGAATATTCATGTAATCTGTTGAGAAATCAGGATATGTCATTGTTGTTACGAATAAGAGTAGCGGCTACCTGTGTAACAATGCAGAAGGTCACCAACTTTTTTGTAATTAAAATAAAAATTAATAAAGAAATACCAAAATATACATTTGTTTTAATAAGCTATAAATATAATATTATTAGCGATAACTGATTATATAAATAACGTTATTTCACTCTTAGGATTTTGTTATTTAAATTACACCGGCAACTCCTTGCGTCTATTACAGATAAATCCTACTTTTTTATTGCCTTCAAATAAATTTAAGGAGTTCGAAATGGACCAGAAGTTGTTAACGGATTTCCGCTCAGAACTACTAGATTCACGTTTTGGCGCAAAGGCAATTTCCACTATCGCGGAATCGAAACGTTTTCCGCTGCATGAAATACGCGATGACATCGCATTCCAGATTATCAATGATGAATTATTTCTCGACGGTAACGCCCGTCAGAATCTGGCGACTTTCTGCCAGACCTGGGACGATGAAAATGTCCATAAATTGATGGATTTGTCGATAAATAAAAACTGGATCGACAAAGAAGAATACCCGCAATCTGCAGCAATTGACCTGCGTTGCGTAAACATGGTTGCTGATCTGTGGCACGCGCCTGCGCCGAAAAACGGTCAGGCCGTTGGCACCAACACCATTGGTTCTTCCGAGGCCTGTATGCTCGGCGGGATGGCGATGAAATGGCGTTGGCGCAAGCGTATGGAAGCCGCAGGTAAACCGACCGATAAACCAAACCTGGTGTGCGGCCCGGTGCAAATCTGCTGGCATAAATTCGCCCGTTACTGGGATGTGGAGCTGCGCGAGATCCCTATGCGCCCCGGTCAGTTGTTTATGGATCCGAAACGGATGATTGAGGCCTGCGACGAAAACACCATCGGCGTGGTGCCGACTTTCGGCGTGACCTACACCGGTAACTATGAGTTCCCGCAACCGCTGCACGATGCGCTGGATAAATTCCAGGCCGACACCGGTATCGACATCGATATGCATATCGACGCTGCCAGCGGTGGCTTCCTGGCACCGTTCGTCGCCCCGGATATCGTCTGGGACTTCCGCCTGCCACGCGTGAAATCGATCAGTGCTTCTGGTCATAAATTTGGTCTGGCTCCGCTGGGGTGCGGCTGGGTTATCTGGCGTGACGAAGAAGCACTGCCGAAAGAGCTGGTGTTTAACGTTGACTATCTCGGTGGGCAAATCGGGACTTTTGCCATCAACTTCTCGCGTCCGGCGGGTCAGGTGATTGCCCAGTACTATGAATTCCTGCGCCTCGGTCGTGAAGGCTACACCAAAGTGCAGAATGCCTCTTATCAGGTCGCCACTTACCTGGCGGATGAAATCGCTAAACTGGGACCGTATGAGTTCATCTGCACCGGTCGCCCGGACGAAGGTATCCCGGCGGTTTGCTTCAAACTGAAAGACGGGGAAGATCCGGGATACACCCTGTATGACCTCTCTGAACGTCTGCGCCTGCGCGGCTGGCAGGTTCCAGCCTTCACCCTTGGCGGTGAAGCCACTGACATCGTGGTGATGCGTATTATGTGTCGTCGTGGCTTCGAAATGGACTTCGCTGAACTGTTGCTGGAAGACTACAAAGCCTCCCTGAAATACCTCAGCGATCACCCGAAACTGCAGGGTATTGCCCAGCAGAACAGCTTTAAACATACCTGATAACAGGGCGTTATAATAATCTTTGCCCCGGTTTGAAAACCGGGGCATACGTTCATTAGCGCAATATTAATATTATATTGATTTTGTATTCATGGCGTTGTTAAGTTGTATCTAATATAAATCTTTCTAAAATCAAACAAAATGACGCCAGTAGATCATTTGTTTTGTATTAATCTCCTTACGTTGGTACTTTCGATTTTTTTATTATAAATTCAATGCTCTTACACAATTTTCCTTCACATTTAATCAATTCCCCTGTCAAAATTGTTTAAATTTATTTGCCAATAAATTTGACTTAAGATGGCGGCGTGCTACATTAATAATCAGTAATATATTTATGTTATATTAAGTCAACTATGCAATCACAATATGGGAATTGTTTAATTGCGTACGCAAAACATAAATTTATTCTCACTATGTTGAATGGTGAATATCGCTGCTTTAATGGCGGTGATGTGGTTTTTGCGGATGCAAGCCAGATCTTGATTGATAAGTGTGTAGGTAACGTCGTATTAGTCACGAAGGACACACTTTCACTATTTCTCCCGATGCTCAAGGAGGAGACGCTAAATCTTTATACCTATAAAAAAGCTCCTTCGTTAGTTGTTCATCATTGTTCCAGAGAGAACCCTGTTTTTCAGGAAGTTGTACATCTTTCGCAAAATCAAGATCTCCGCTATGGTGAGATATTACGTAAAAGAGCATTAACATTTGCGTTATTGTCTATTTTTCTTGAAGATAAACAGTTTATACCACTGCTTATGAATATTTTGCGACCGAATATGCGAACGCGGGTTTGCACGGTCATCAATAATAATATTGCTCATGAATGGTCATTAGCACAGATTGCCAGTGAGTTATTGGTGAGTCCGAGTTTGTTAAAGAAAAAATTGCGTGAAGAAGAGACATCGTATTCACAGTTACTGACTGAATGTAGAATGCAGCGGGCGTTGCAACTGATTGTTGTTCATGGTTTTCCAATAAAACGAGTAGCCGTATCCTGCGGTTATAACAGTGCGTCGTATTTTATTTATGTCTTTCGAAACTATTATGGTATGACGCCGACAGAGTATCAGGAGCGAATAGCGCAGGGAATACTGAATGGTGACCCGATAGCAAGTTTTGTTGGGCAGGGAAATTTTTACAGTTCTGAACGCCATGCTGAAGGGATAAGACTCTGATTCTTTACTCAGACATAAAAAAAACCCGGCATAGGGGACCGGGAAGAGGATAGTCTGCCGTCTCCAGACTAATAAACCGTTATAACGCTCCTTGTTGACACGGGAAACTTTGTGCTCTCAGTAAATAAAATATAACTTTAATTGTCGATAATATCAGCCATTTTTTTATAAACATAAGCTATACGCTTTCTTAAAATATATTGCTGACGCATTTACTTATTAGTAATTAGCTGTTATGTACACTGCGCTATGGCTAGCTTTTGGTCCTACCAATTTTGGCAGTTTTGGCTCACGGAGTGAATCATTCATCATTTCATTTGTATACTGAAATTGTAATGTTCGTGGTAATGGAATATAAGGGCTTGTCATGGCACATGTTTGTTCGGTGATCCTCACCTGTCGCTCATTTGATATATACCATGAGCAGCAAAAACTATCTTTGTATAAAGATAGTATTCTACTGATAGAAAAAAATATGGCGGAGAGTTTTGACTTTAATGAATCAAATGTCCGCAGGCTGGATATTGATGAACGAATAATTACTCATTACTTACACAATGTCCGTCCACCGTTCCGGTGTTTAGGATTGCACAATAAAAAAAAGCTGTTAGTTAACATGACCCCACCGATGCCGTTGGTTACAGCAATATTCGATAGTTTTACTAAAGAGGACATTGCTTCAACGACATTAAATAATATGCTCTATTTCTCCTGCCTTTCGATGTTTTCACGAAATAAAGAGCTGATTCCATTCCTTTTTAATAGCATTAGTACCATTGCAGGAAAAGTTGAACGCATTATTAGCTTTGATATTGCCAGACGCTGGTATCTGCGTGATATCGCAGAAAAGATGTATACCAGTGAAAGCCTAATCAAAAAGAAGCTACAGGATGAAAACACCTGCTTTAGTAAAATATTACTGGCCTCGCGAATGTCGATGGCCAGACAATTGCTCGAGTTACGACAATTCCCGCTACCGATGATCGCAGAAAAATGTGGCTATAGCAGTACGTCGTACTTTATTAACACTTTCCGCCAGTATTATGGCGTAACACCACACCAGTTTGCGCAACAGTCAACAGGGACTTTTTCCTGACTTCATCTATCATTCGAAAGTCGGTCAGGATCTGCTTTACGCTTCATGTAAAAATCTTTTCCCATCCATATTTGCCGGGGGCACCGGCAAGTTCTCTTTGGCAGTTCGCAAACGGATATTAGTATTTTCAGGAGGAAAAGGTGCAGCATGTTTGGAGTTATTAAGCTGATTATTCATATAATTACGGGAATGCTGGTTTGTGTCGTACTGTTCAAGTTGATGACCAATGGCTGGAGTGGTTTCTACTTTCAATGCTGTTTGCTAAGTCTGGTATTCCTGATGGTTAGCTGGTTGTTGAGTAGTGAATGGTTGTCAGGAAAGAGTAAGGCAGAACATTCACGTTCAGCCTTACTCTCATTCATACGTTACGCTTTTTTAAAGCGGGCAAAGAGATGTTCCACAACGACGAAAAAGACGGGAACGAAGTAAATTGCCAGCACGGTTGCTGCAAACATCCCCCCCATAACGCCTGTACCGACCGCATTTTGTGCGCCGGAACCTGCGCCATGACTGATAACCAGTGGCAGTACGCCAAGAATAAAGGCCAGAGAGGTCATCAGGATCGGGCGTAAACGCATCCGCGCCGCTTCGATAATCGCCTCTACCGGTGTCTTCCCTTCTTTCTGCATCATCTCAACCGCAAATTCGACGATCAGGATGGCGTTCTTGGCTGAAAGCCCGATGGTGGTCAGCAAACCGACCTGGAAGTAGACGTCATTGCTCAGGCCGCGCAGGTCAGTTGCCAGTAATGCGCCAATAACGCCCAACGGAACAACCAACATCACCGAGAATGGAATTGACCAGCTTTCATACAACGCGGCGAGGGCGAGGAACACCACGACCAGTGAAATGGCATACAGCGCGGGTGCCTGGTTGGACGATAACGCTTCCTGATACGACAGCCCAGTCCAGGAGTAGCCGACGCCCGCCGGAAGTTTAGCCACCAGTTCTGCCATAAACTTCATCGCGTCACCGGTACTTTTTCCAGCAGCGGCCTCCCCTAAAATCTCCATCGACGGAATGCCGTTGTAGCGTTCCAGTCGCGGCGAACCGTAGGTCCATTCTGTTGAAGAATAAGCGGAAAGCGGTGCCATCGTGCCGGAGGCGTTGCGTACATACCACTGGTTGATGTTGTCCGGCAGCATACGGAACGGTGTTCCTGCCTGGACATACACTTTTTTCACACGCCCCTGGTTGAGGAAGTCGTTCACGTAGCTACTGCCGAAGGCGGTAGAGAGGGTCTGGTTGATATCAGACAGCTCCACGCCCATCGCTTCGGCTTTCGCGGCGTTGACGTTCACTTTGAACATTGGCGTATCTTCCAGGCCGTTCGGGCGAACCGCCGTTACCTGGTCAGGCGATTGTGCTGCCAGTGACAGCAGCTCGTTTCTCGCCTGGGTCAGCTTTTCGTGCCCCAGGTTGCCGTTGTCCAGTAGTTCCATATCAAAACCTGATGCTGTACCCAGCTCCGCTACCGCAGGTAAGTTGAACGGGAAAATCACCGCTTTATTGATACTGCTCAGAGCCACCATCGCCCGCTGAATGATTGCGGTCACCGAGTTTTCCTCACCGACGCGTTCAGACCACGGTTTCAGGCTGATAAATGCCAGACCGTTGTTTTGCCCCTGGCCGCTAAAGCCGAAGCCGCCAACGGTAAACACCGACTGGACATTATTTTTCTCTTTTGTCAGATAGTAATCGGTTACTTGTTGCAGCACTTTAGTGGTGTTAACCATTGTGGAACCTGACGGTAACTGCGCCGTGGTCATAAATACCCCCTGATCCTCTTCCGGTAAGAAAGAGGTCGGTGTACGCAGGAACAGCACCGCCATCCCGGCACAAATCAGCAGGTATACCACCATATAGCGACCAGTGCAGCGCAACAGTGAGCGGGTACTGTCGGTATAGTGCTGAGTCGATTTCTCAAACAGATGGTTGAAGCGTTCGAACAATGCGTTCGGTTTGTGACCGCCTTCCGGTGTGGCTTTCAAAATGGTGGCGCAAAGGGCTGGGGTCAGACTCATTGCCACAAACACCGAAAGCAACATAGAGGAGATCAGCGTAATGGAGAACTGGCGATAAATTTCCCCGGTTGCGCCGCTCATAAAGGCCATCGGCATAAATACCGCAGAAAGAACAACGGCAATCCCGACCAGCGCACGCTGGATTTGCCCCATCGATTTATGCGTCGCTTCTTTCGGTGGCAGTTTATCTTCCGCTATCACGCGTTCGACGTTTTCTACCACCACGATGGCATCATCCACCAAAAGCCCTATAGCTAACACCATCCCAAACATGGTGAGGGTGTTGATGGTAAAACCGACCGCCGACAAAATCGCAAATGTGCCGAGAATAACGACCGGCACGGCGATCGTTGGGATAATCGTAGCGCGAATATTTTGTAAAAACAGATACATGACCAGGAAGACGAGGATGATAGCTTCAACCAGCGTTTTGAAAACTTCCTGAATTGAAATTTTGATAAATGGTGTGGTGTCGTAAGGGTAAACCGTTTTCAGGCTGGCGGGGAAATAGGCTGATAATCGGTTTAACTCCGCTTTTACCGCCCGCGAGGTATCAAGGGCATTCGCTCCGGCAGCCAGCTTGATAGCAATCCCGGCAGCAGGTTTGCCGTTATAACGCGCCACAGTGGAATAATCTTCTGCCCCCAACTCGATGCGGGCAACGTCGCGCAGCAATACTTGCGAACCATCTTGCTGCACTTTCAGCAGGATTTTGCCAAATTCTTCCGGCGTTTGTAGACGCGTCTGCACAATGATTGAGGCGTTCAGTTGCTGGTCTGCCGCCTGTGGCATCCCCCCCAGTTGACCACCGGAAATCTGGTTGTTCTGTACCTTGATTTGGGAAATAACATCAGAAGGAACGAGACTGTATTTATTGAGTTTTTGTGGGTCCAGCCAGATACGCATGGCGTACTCTGACCCAAAGAGCTGCACGCTACCGACGCCCGCGGTACGGCTTAGTGGATCCTGGAGGTTAGAAGCCACATAGTCCGCGATATCGTATTGGTTGAGACTACCGTTATCAGAAATAAACGCCGCTACCATCAGGATGTTGCTGCTCGACTTATTAACGCTGATCCCTTGTTGCTGCACCGCTTCTGGTAACGAAGGCATCGCGAGTTGCAGTTTATTCTGCACCTGAACCTGCGCAATATCGGGCGATGTTCCCGTTTCAAAGGTCAGGGTGATGGAAGCATTGCCTGCTGCATCGCTGGTTGATGACATATACATCAGGCCATCCAGCCCATTCATATTTTGTTCGATCACTTGAGTGACCGAGTCTTCTACCGTTTGCGCATCAGCCCCCGGATAGGTAGCGCTGATGGTGATGGTCGGCGGCGCAATCTGCGGATACTGCGCAACCGGTAGGTTCATGATCGCCAGCCCACCCGCGAGCATCATAATAATGGCAAGTACCCAGGCAAAAACCGGGCGATCAATAAAATAGTTAGCCATGAAAGTCCCCTTAAGCCTGCAACGTTACTGTTTCGATTCGGTGCTGGCGTTTTCCTGGCTGGAGGAAATTGCGCGTGCTTTGATACCTGGATGAATGCGTTGCAAACCGGAAACGATCACCCGATCGCCAGCTTGCAAACCAGAGGTAACAACCCACTGATTTCCGATGGCTTTGGTTGCGTCAATTTCGCGTAACTGTACAACATCGTCTTTATCCAGAATGAGCGCCGTTGCTTTGCCCTGGGAGTTATGGGTAACGCCTTCTTGCGGTACTAACAACACATTCTGCCGACTACCTTCATCCACCAAAGCCGTGACGTACATACCAGGCAGCAAGTCACCATTCGGGTTGGGGAAAATTGCACGCAACGTGACGGAGCCGGTGGTTTCATCCACTGTCGGGTCGGAGAATTTCAGCGTGCCGGTCTGGCTGTAACGTTTGCCATTTTCCAGGTTAAGCTGCACTGGCGTACTGCCCTGAACCTGTTTGATTTGCCCACTGGCGACTTCCTCTTTCATGCGCAAAAAATCCTGCACTGATTGGGTGAGGTCGACATAAATCGGGTCCAGACGCTGCACGGTTACCAGAGAGTCTCCCTGATTAGCGGTGACTAATGCGCCGACGGTCACCGACGATTTTCCGCTGACGCCAGTAATGGGCGAGGTGACATTAGCGTATTGCAGATTGATGGTTGCCTGCTCAACAGCCGCTTTGGCGACGGCGACATTGGCTTCCGCTTCATTCAGTTGGGTGCGCGCGGTGTCGTAATCCTGGCGGCTGACATAGTTGGTTTTCAGCAACGATGCCTGGCGATTGAAGGTGATGCGGGCATTGCTGGCGGTGGAGAGGGCTTTCGCCAGCGAACCTTTCGCGGAGTTCAGCTCTGCCTGCAATGGAGCAGGGTCAATCTGATAAAGTGAATCCCCCTGGTTGACCTTATCACCCTCGATAAAGTTGCGTTTAATGATAATGCCACCCACCTGGGGGCGTATCTCGGCAACTTCATAAGGAACGGTTCTGCCGGGCAGTTCGCTCATCACATTGACCGAACCGGGGGAGAGCGTCACTACCCCCACTTCAGGCGTCATAGCGGCGGCATTTTCCGCCGATTTGTCATCGCAGGCGGTGAGCATCGCGCCGCAGAATAACAACGGTATTAACAGTTTTCTTTTTCTGTTCATTTTAGTCCCTGAAAATTCGTGAGAAATAACGGTTCTTTGAATTACGCGCGGGGAGAGGTATGAGGGATTTACAGACCAGCGGCATAATGCAAGCCATGGGGTTGTAAGCCAGCGAGGGAGCATGTAGGCAGAGCGACCAATATAGTGACGCGAATGGCAAAAAAAATGTTGCCGTTCTGCCGACAGTCTCTGCCTGCATCCGGGCAACGAAGGTTTCTACTGGTGGATACACATACCAGGGGAATAAGCTCGTTTTTGCTTCTCCTTTGGTTATCACCGGGAGTAATGGAGTCAGCATTTGCATCCCTCGTCATGCCAGCCATTAATTTCAGGCAATTATCGCTGGGCCACATCGACTCCTTATTTAGAAATAAGAAGAGATCCCCAGAGTCACGATGTCGCTCATACGTCTAAGTTTCAGCTTGTACATGATATTGAATTTCTGGATCTTTAATGTTTGTTGAGAAATATTCAGTGTTGACGTGATATTACTTTCATTTTTATTTTTCAGAATCAGTTGCATGATTTTGAATTGATTATGCGAGAAACATAATTGAGAATTCTTATGGGGCAAGTGTTTTCCATAGGTAATATCAAGCAGAGTGTTAATGCTTTCTTTGCGGCTGATAAAATAAATAGGTGACTGACTTTTAAGTTTACTGATGTGATAAGGTGCCAGAACAATGATTCTTTCGGCATCTAATTTCTCAAGAAACTTAATCGCTTCTTCATCAAGGATATGATTATGATAGGTATCAATGATCACCTTGAATGGTTTGTTGCCTATGCTTTTTATCTCTGACAGGGAGTTGATTTTTATCATTTCGTGATTATCTTTCAACTGCAAAAAGCCCTGTAAAAGAAAAGAATCCTTCGTCATGAGAAAAATCATAACTTGCTCCTTAGCCGTTATCGTTTCGAACATGTTGTCCTTTTCATTATTTACATCCATGTCCGAATATGGTGTTCAATATAGTAAACGCCTATAAGAACTTTGCCCTTCGTGAACTAATACGTCTATTAACACTAATCAAAACTTCAGATTTATCCATTACGTACTCCATATATTGATCCTAGGTAATATTCCTGGTTGTTATCAATTTGTGATTAGTAAACAGAATATTAACAGTTTGCAGGAATCTACCCAAGAATAAGTTATAATTTATCCGTTTGTGATCTCTGAAGAATATTACTAAAGTTAAAGCGTAATCCGATTTAAATATTGAGTCTCCTTGTTTCTATTTAAGCTGGCAATTGGATTGCCAGCTTTCTTTTAGTGCATTGATAGTGCAAAAACAAACCCCAGACTGTACCCATAGTATCGATGTTTATGGAACCTTCAGTTCACTTTCTCACAGCACTTCTAAAACATTAAACCTGACAACGAAAAATATCAGCCATGATAATGTTTGAAATGGCTAATTTGCTGCAAAATAAAGAAAAATATAAAATTTTCAAATGGTTGGTTTAATCGTTGTGTGATAGTTATTTCAACAATAGTACGTAATTTATCAAAGGAGTAATGCGGTGATGTGAATATTGCCAGGATCATAGTTATTATACGTAACTATGATCCAGGCTAAAAAATGGAGCAGAGATAGGTCTGCTAGTTATTATTTTTTACGAACAAACTAGCAAAGCTGAACAGGCTGGCAGCGCTAAATATCAGTTCGATCCCTACCAGGGTTGACACCAATGTCACAGAAACCATTGGCGTTGCGCCAAGGAAGATCCAGGCAATGACGATATCCAGCACGCCAATAACGAGTTGTAACCAACTGCCTTTCATTGAGCGCTGGCGATACCAACTCATCAGGCGAATAACCCCTGCGACACAGAACAATCCTGCAATAAACGCCGCAATGGCGAAAATCCCCAGTTCTGGTGCACGGATGAAGAAATAGCCGATCAATAAATAGGCTATCGCCACGAGGAAACCCGATAATACAGGCCAGAAATTATGACTGCGGTTGCTGAATAATCCAACAATAAGCGCAATACCCGAACAGATTAATAATACGCCAACGACTGTGCTTAGAATGTCGCCAGAAACAAACGGGAAACTGATACATAACAAACCGACGATAAACAGCAGCACGGCAATAAACTGGATCGCTCTGCGGTGCTTTTTAAGCATCTCCAGATCAAATTTTAAAATTGTTGCCTTATCTATATATAACATAGAACCACCCTATAAATTTAAGAAGGAAAACCCCTGCTATCAATCTATGCCAAAAATGCATCAGAGAATGCAGTTGATTTAATAAAAATTTCCTAATTACTGTGCTTGATGACTATGTAACCTATTGTATTATAATAAAAATATCTGATTTTGATATTTTGTCTCAACATGACATACCCAGAAAACCAGGTTATAACCTCAATGTCGAAATTGATTCGTGACGGCTCTTTCACTTTATAGTTGAGGATATTACGATGAAAAAAGTATTAGGCGTTATTCTAGGTGGTCTGCTTCTTCTGCCTGTAGTGAGCAATGCAGCCGATGCGCAAAAAGCAGCCGACAATAAAAAACCGGTCAACTCCTGGACCTGTGAAGATTTCCTGGCTGTAGACGAATCCTTCCAGCCGACTGCAGTCGGTTTTGCTGAGGCTCTAAATAATAAAGACAAACCAGAAGATGCGGTTTTAGATGTTCAGGGTATTGCAACCGTAACGCCTGCTATCGTTCAGGCTTGTACCCAGGATAAAAAAGCCAGCTTTAAAGATAAAGTTAAAGGCGAATGGGACAAAATCAAGAAAGATATGTAATTAAGGGAATGCGTTACATCGTATTTCCTTAAATATTGAACAGGCCGGAATACCTTGCGTTAAAAGCAGGTGATCCTCCTGTTCATATGTAAATTATTTATTGAATGGGTTGTAAAATGAATATTTCATCTCTACGTAAAGCCATTGTTTTCGTTGGCGCTGTAGCAGCTCTGTCACTGGTGAATGCGCAATCTGCACTGGCTGCTAATGAATCTGCTAAGGATATGACTTGTCAGGAGTTTATTGACCTGAATCCAAAAGCAATGACACCTGTTGCATGGTGGATGCTGCATGAAGAAACAGTTTATAAAGGCGGTGATACTGTAACCTTAAACGAAACTGACCTGACTCAGATCCCTAAAGTGATTGAATACTGTAAGAAAAATCCGCAGAAAAATTTGTATACCTTCAAAGATAAATTGGCAAATGTCCTGCCGAATTAACAGGAATAAAGCAAAAAGGAGTAGCAAGTTGAGCCATCTTGCTGCTCCTTTTTGCGTTTTTATATGACTAGCGAATTCATTATTCGTTTGATCCTGGCCGCAATTGTTTGTGGTGCTATTGGCATAGAAAGGCAAATACGCGGCAAAGGTGCTGGTTTACGTACCCATGTCTTGATTGGTATGGGCAGTGCGCTGTTTATGATTGTGTCGAAATATGGTTTTGCTGATGTGCTGGCGTTCGACCATGTCGGGCTTGATCCCAGCCGTATTGCCGCTCAGGTCGTCACTGGCGTCGGGTTTATCGGCGCGGGGAACATCCTCGTTCGTAATCAAAATATTGTCGGTTTAACTACCGCTGCGGATATTTGGGTAACAGCAGCGATCGGTATGGTGATTGGCAGCGGCATGTATGAACTGGGGATTTACGGTTCTGTAATGACCTTATTGGTGCTGGAAGTCTTCCATCAATTAACCTTCCGCCTGATGAGCAAAAATTATCATTTGCAGCTTACGTTGGTGAACGGTAATACAGTGTCGATGCTCGACTGGTTTAAGCAGAAAAAAATAAAAACAGATTTAGTTTCGTTGCAGGAAAGTGAAGATCATGAGGTGGTTGCTATTGATATCCAGCTTCATGCTACGACGCCGATAGAAGACCTGTTGCGATTACTAAAAGGAATGGCAGGGGTGAAAGGTGTTTCAATTAGCTGATGTTCATAATAGTTAATTCGACAGGAGTACCAGACTGGCACTCCCGTCGTATTTAATGATCGAGGACGATCAGTGGCGAATGATTAGCGGGATCGCTTAATACTGTAATATCCGCGCCGTAGAGCGTAGTTAGCGCCTGCTGCGTCAACACATCTTGCGGTTTGCCATTTGCGACAACTCTGCCTTTTTGCATTAATACGACACGGTCAGCATAACGGGCAGCAAGATTAAGATCGTGCAATACGCAGCAGACGTTAAATTGCCGTTCTCGAACTAACTGACGTAATAAACGAAATAGATGTTGTTGATGGTGAATATCCAACGCCGAAGTTGGTTCATCAAGAAATAACCATTTTGGCGAGGGTATTGCTTCCCAGAGTTGCACCAGCAGGCGGGCCAATTGCACACGCTGTTGTTCGCCGCCGGATAATTGCCGGTAGTCGCGGTTAGCTAACGACTGACAGTCACATAACGCCAGTATTTGTGCCGTTTCATCACCCTGATTACCGGTACGATAAGGATGTCGCCCCATCTGGATCACTTCTTGTACGCTGAATGGAAACGCCATATGGCTATTCTGACGCATCACGGCCCGGTGTTTCGCCAGTTCGGTAATTGACCATTCATTTAATGGCTTATTAAACAACCGGCATTCGCCGCTATCAGGTTGAAGATAGCCGGTTAGCTGGCGAAGCAGCGTGGATTTTCCCGCACCGTTAGGGCCGAGAATGGCAACAATTTCTCCGCCGGGAAAAGTCAGCGAGACATTGTCAGTCAGACGTCGCCCATGAAGGCTATAAACCAGGTTTTTGGCGCTGATCATGCGATCCTCCGGTTACGCAGAATCAACCACATAAAATAAGGCCCACCAAGCAGACTGGTTAATAATCCTACGGGCATTTCTGCTGGCTGTACCAGCGTGCGGGCAAGTGTGTCTGCCATCAGTAACAAACAGGCTCCGGCGAGGGCAGAGCAAGGGATTAGCCAGCGGTGATTCGCCCCGGTCGTCATGCGAATCAGATGCGGGATCACCAGGCCAATAAAACCGATAATGCCGCTTACCGATACCGCAGCACCAACCAGCAGCGAGCTAATCAACAGTAATTGTTGGCGTTTACGCTTTACGTTCACGCCGAGGTAATGGGCTTCTTCATCACCAAGTTGCAGCAAATTCAGCGTCCCGGCGAGACAGGTTGTTGCCATAATGGCTGGCAGAATGAATGAACTGGCGACCAATAATGTCGGCCATTGCGCCTGACCGAGATTGCCCATCATCCACAACGTGAGTTGTCGTAGCTGCTGCTCATCGCCTATATAGCTCAGTATGCCGATCGCCGCACCGCACAGGGCGTTGATGGCGATCCCGGCGAGTAACAATTGCATCATGCTGCCATCGCGATGGCGCTGCGTGATGAGAAAAATGACGGTGCAGACCACTAAACTTCCGGCGATGGCAAACACCATTTGCTCATAGAGCACCAGCACCACAGGGAAGGAAAAGGGCAGGACAATTGCCACGCCAACCATTAATGCTGAACCGCTACTGACGCCGAGCAATCCTGGGTCAGCCATGGGGTTGCGAAAAAGCCCCTGCATAATTACCCCAGCGGTTGCCAACGCTGCGCCTACCAGCACTGCCAGTAAAACGCGTGGCAGGCGAATATTCAGCCAGATATCGCGGTATTCCTCATCAAGAAGGGCGCTAAAGCTGATTTTTAACGCTCCCTGACTGGCACCGAACAGCACCAGGGCAAGCAATAATAGTGATAGCCCCATAAAGACACTGGCGGAAGAAAATGAATCCTTGAGCACGTAAAACTCCGTTATGACGTTGCGGCGCGGAGAGCCTGCGCCGCATGGGATTACGCCGGTTTCAGGCCCGGTTCAATCAGACTGTAGATCTGCTTATTGAGTGCTGGCGCGTTTGCCAGTTCATGAATGTGTGCGGCAACATCGGCACGGCGGACAAAACCATGACACTCCTGATTTTGTATCCGTTGTGCTTTGCCTGTTGCTGCGCCGTCAAGCAGTCCGCCAGGGCGGAGAATGGCGTAGTCAAGCCGGCTGGTTTGTAGCCAGCTTTCCGCCAGTGTTTTTTCCCGTACCGCCTGACCAAACGCGGCTTTTGCCCGCTCCGATAAGAACGGCCAGCTATCGCCGCATCCCAAAGAAGTCACCAGAATCATGCGTCTGATGTCTGCTTTTTCGGCTTCATCAATCACTGTTCTGTGCGCCAGATAATCCTGTGCGCCACCCATTGATGAGATGACAAGCGCATCCGGACCCGCAGCGCGACAGGCGGCTGCGACTATGCTGGCGTCACAAGCGTCACCAGTAAAAACCTGTACGCCTTGTTGCGCCAGCCTCGTGGCGGCATCGGCATGACGAACGACAGCGACGACCGGACGTTGTTCCGCCAGTGCCAGTTCGAGCGTTCTGGCTCCAACCCCCTTTCCGCCTGCGCCAAAGAGTAGCCAGGGCGTCATCAGGCGTGTTCCTTCAGAGATGCCGCCAGAGTATGGAAGGCGCTGACTTGTTCACTCAGGAGCTGACGATGCTCATCCCGACCGAGGAAAATTTTCAGCATGGCGTTGCCTTCTTTATTGAAAAAGAGAATAGAGGCGGTATCCATGCCCATAAATTTACGTTCGATCAAGGCAATATGCGTGCAGTTTTCTGCTTTGATATGCCCGGACATGCCCTGTTTTCCGCGCAGGTTGAAATAGCCGTGGCGATGGAAACCGGAAGGTAGTTCGCCGCTAAATTCGAGGATCACATCAGCGGTATGCACCAGCGTGGTGACCTTGCCCCATTCGCAGACGGTATCCCAGACAGTATCGAATTTATCGCCTGGCACGATTGTCGGGGAGGGGAGGTTTTTCACCACTTCCAGCAGTGAGGTATTGTATTGTTCGGCAATGGCCTCCAGCGTACCGTCTGGCTCCGTTTTCAAAAATTCCTGTAACGAGACATGGCTCATAAGTCACTCCTGTTATGGTTTTTCAAGCGCAATCGCTGGCGCATTAAGTATCTGAATTAGCTCATTAAGAGACTGCAAAATGTTGCTTGCCCAGAAACGACCTTCATTGGTCAACCGCAGGCAAGTTGAAGCATCGCGGCTTAAGCCTTTTTGGTGCCACTGAGCCAGTAACGGTGCGAGTTTTTCGGCATGTGGCGTAAGTTCGTCCAGCGGTACACGCGCCGTTTCAATACCCGACTGCAAGGTATGACGCCACTGCGCGTTACGTTCGGCGTTACGCATGAGCATCATCAACGGTTTTTTGCCTGCCGCGACGGATTCATGCCAGGTCTGAAGATTGCGTTCGTTCATCCAGGAGTAACCATTAATCGAACCGCCTGCGCCGGAACCAAAGGCCAGACAATCGGCACCTTGCTTAATCAGCAAGTTATAGAGATTGCGTTCGCGTGTGGTGCGGCCCCAGTGGCTGTTACTGATGCAGCGCCAGCCCGCGTCTTCCATAAAATCACATCCTTGCAGGTAAAGATCGCGACGTTCTGCCGGAGAGGGCACGGTAGTGCGCCCGTTTTCCACGGCTTTGCCCAGCGGCGTGTTGGGAAGGACGTTGAGCGCATAGAGATCGACGCCGTCGAGGCCGATATCACGGGCAATAGCCAGATCTTCTCCCCAGGTTTGTGCATCCTGACCAGGCAGGCCAAACAGCAGGTCGCAGACCACCGCAGCACGGTCGCGTTTGACCAGGCTTTCCATAAACGCAATGGCAGTTGGGCCATCTGAGGTGCGTGCCATCTTCTTGCGGATTTTGCTGTTAAATGACTGAATGCCAATCGAGAAGCGGTTTGCTCCCGCATCAAGGCAAGCGTCGATTCGGTCAGCGTCAAAATTCAGCACCCGGCCTTCAATCGTGATTTCGCAATCAGGTGCCAATGGCAGCTTTTCTCGTAATGTGGTGATGATTCTGGCCAAATCGCGTGCCGAAAGCGCGGAAGGCGTACCGCCACCGAAATAGACCGCATGGATGGGCGCGGACTGATGCAATACGTTGTCTGACTCCAGTTCGATTTCTCGAATCAGGGCGTTGGTATAATGAGCACACGCATCTTCATTAAAACGAGTCTGATAAAAACCGCAAAACGTGCAGTGTGTCGCACAAAATGGAATGTGCAGATAAACCAGTCGTTTACGTGGTGCTGCTGTTTGGTTGATCATCGCTTGCCAGGTTTGCGCCAGTTGCTCTTTGGCGACCGGAATAGCCCCGCGAAATGGCATCATGGCGCGTCTGTCTTTAAATGGCTGCGCACCGTCTAAAGCAAAATGTGGCTTGAGATCTAACGTAGTATTCGTATTCATATGTCTGATTCAAATCCATTTATTGCGGCCAAAGTTGCTGGTGTAACGACTCAACGACATCAGCAATACGCGGGCCCATTCCCAGAATCAGGTTTTGATCAACGGTGATAATACGCTGGTTCTTCCAGGCGGCAGTGTGGGTAATTCCGGCAATAGAACGCAGACGATTAATATCGCCATCGACCATTTGTGAGGTTACGACAATCACTTCAGGGTTAGCCGCAATCAGCGATTCCGCGCTGTAGCTTTTGTATTGCTGGTGGGTAGCGACGTTTTCTGCTCCGGCAAGCGACAAAATGGCGTCTGCGACGCTGCCTTTACCGGCAACCTGTGGCGCACTGCCGCCAGCAGAGAGGATAAACATCGCTTTAACCGGGGCTTTTTTTGCCGCCACGCTTTGCTGTACTCGCTCCAGGCGTTGATTGATTTGTGTCACCAGCGCGTCACCTTGTTCAGGAACCTGTAACGTTTTTGCCAGTTGATGAATGTTGGCGTACATCTGCTCAAGGGTGGCGGGTACACGCGGCAGAGTGACGACATTGACCTTTTGCGCCCGTAGCTGGTCGAGCACAATTTGCGGTCCTGCATCCTGCCAGGTAATTACGCTATCCGGGCGAAGTGACAAAATGCCTTCGCTGCTTAGCTGTTTCCAGTAGCCAATATGCGGCAGTTTGGCGGTTTCTGGTGGATAAGATGTCGTTTCATCGACACCAACCACGCGGTCGCCAGCGCCCATCGCGTAGATCAGCTCCGTCAGTGATCCTCCTGCGACCACAATGCGTTCGGCAGCCGTTGCACTAAAGGCCCAGCTAAGTGCCAACACTGCCGTAAACAGTTTTTTCATGGGGATACGTTTTACAGTGGTCTTCGCGGTGGAGGCCATAACTGAAATACATAACGTTAGTGGGGAAAAAAGAAACAGCCTGTTGGTGATCCTTGGCATCATATGAGAACTCGTATCAAATTGAGAATGATCATGATTATCATTTGAGTTATATATGAAACACAACCATCGATTCAATACACAAGGTGTTACAAGCGTATTTATTTTTGATTTTTATCAAGATGCTTCGTCAGCTAACGTTATTGTTGCCGACTAAATTTCAGGGCGGGAAAAAGCGGAGATCTCAGAGATATTGCGGCTTACAGAGCAAAGAGATGGGGAAATTATTGCCGTTAACGACAAAGCTTCGTGATGACGCCGTGGGGAATTACCACAAAAACAGGATGGTTTCCAGGAGACAAGATAGATGTCATAACCCCCTGTTTATTGTGCTAATAGCGGTTAAAAAAAAGCTTGATCATAAAAAATTGATCGATAATAATTCTCATTATCACGCTTGGCTTTAACAAAATATGACTATATGGATAACAAAATCATAGCTTTTGCGAAGGATAACGCACAGCACTCTTCACTTCAGACGTGGTGTACCACTTTGCCTGACAAAGAGGGCGTGCTTTTGCGCAATGGTCAGAAATACCAGGTAATTTCACGGGATATAAACGCCAATTAACTCACCCGGCTAATACTATCGCGTTGAATCACAAATAAATTTATTTTTCGCCAGCCACCCCGGTTTTTACCCAGGCAGCCAGCATTTTTTATTTTCCTCATGGAGAATCGCTATGTCACGTCCGCAATTTACCTCGTTGCGCTTGAGTTTGTTGGCTTTGGCTGTTTCTGCCAGCTTGCCGACGATTGCTTTTGCTACTGAAACCATGACCGTTACGGCAACAGGGAATGCACGCAGTTCCTTCGAAGCGCCAATGATGGTCAGTGTTATCGACACTTCCGCCCCTGAAAACCAAACGGCTACGTCAGCCACCGATCTACTGCGTCATGTTCCAGGGATTACCCTTGATGGTACTGGGCGTACAAATGGACAGGATGTGAATATGCGTGGCTATGACCATCGCGGCGTGTTGATTCTTGTTGATGGTGTTCGTCAGGGAACCGATACCGGGCACCTGAATGGGACTTTCCTCGATCCGGCGCTGATCAAACGTGTTGAGATTGTCCGTGGACCTTCGGCATTACTGTATGGCAGTGGCGCATTGGGAGGGGTTATCTCCTACGATACGGTCGATGCAAAAGATTTATTGCAGGAAGGACAAAGCAGCGGTTTTCGTGTCTTTGGCACTGGCGGCACGGGAGATCATAGCTTGGGGTTAGGCGCGAGTGCTTTTGGGCGAACGGAAAATCTGGATGGTATTGTGGCCTGGTCCAGCCGCGATCGTGGTGATTTACGCCAGAGCAATGGCGAAACCGCGCCGAATGATGAGGCCATTAATAACATGTTGGCGAAAGGGACCTGGCAAATTGATTCTGCCCAGGCTCTGAGTGGATTAGTGCGTTATTACAATAACGACGCGCGCGAACCAAAAAATCCGCAGACCGTTGAAGCTTCTGACAGCAGTAATCCGATGGTTGATCGTTCAACGATTCAACGTGATGCGCAACTTGCTTATAAACTCGCGCCAGTGGGCAACGACTGGTTAAATGCCGATGCAAAAGTTTACTGGTCGGAAGTCCGTATTAATGCCCAGAACACGGGGAGTTCCGGCGAATATCGTGAACAGACAACAAAAGGTGCCAAACTGGAGAACCGCTCCACGCTGTTTGCCGATAGTTTTGCTTCTCACCTGCTGACATATGGCGGTGAGTATTATCGTCAGGAACAGCATCCGGGCGGTGCGACAACGGGCTTCCCGCAAGCGAAAATCGATTTCAGCTCCGGCTGGCTACAGGATGAGATCACCTTACGCGATCTGCCGATTACCCTGCTCGGCGGAACCCGCTATGACAGCTATCGCGGCAGCAGTGATGGTTACAAAGATGTTGATGCCGACAAATGGTCGTCTCGCGCGGGGATGACTATCAACCCGACCAACTGGCTAATGTTATTTGGTTCGTATGCCCAGGCATTCCGTGCGCCGACGATGGGTGAAATGTACAACGATTCTAAGCACTTCTCGATTGGTCGCTTCTATACCAACTATTGGGTGCCGAACCCGAACTTACGTCCGGAAACCAACGAAACTCAGGAATACGGCTTTGGGCTGCGTTTTGATGACCTGATGTTGTCCAATGATGCCCTGGAATTTAAAGCCAGCTACTTTGATACCAAAGCGAAGGATTACATCTCCACAACCGTCGATTTCGCGGCGGCGACAACCATGTCTTATAACGTCCCGAACGCCAAAATCTGGGGTTGGGATGTAATGACGAAATATACCACTGACCTGTTTAGCCTTGATGTGGCCTATAACCGTACCCGCGGCAAAGACACCGATACCGGAGAATATATCTCCAGCATTAACCCGGATACCGTTACCAGCACCCTGAATATTCCGATCGCCCACAGTGGCTTCTCTGTCGGCTGGGTTGGTACGTTTGCCGATCGCTCAACACATGTCAGCAGCAGTTACAGCAAACAACCAGGCTACGGCGTGAATGATTTCTACGTTAGTTATCAAGGACAGCAGGCGCTCAAAGGCATGACCACCACTCTGGTACTGGGCAACGCCTTCGATAAAGAGTACTGGTCACCGCAGGGTATCCCGCAGGATGGTCGTAACGGAAAAATTTTCGTGAGTTATCAATGGTAATCATCAGCCCCGATATTTCGGGGCATTTATCTGGAAGGAAGAGAGACAATGAACCACTACACACGCTGGCTTGAGTTAAAAGAACAAAATCCCGGAAAGTACGCGCGTGACATCGCAGGTTTAATGAATATCAGCGAAGCAGAACTGGCATTTGCCCGTGTCACGCACGATGCGTGGCGGATGCGCGGCGATATTCGCGAAATTCTCGCGGCGCTGGAAAGCGTTGGCGAAACCAAATGTATCTGTCGTAATGAATATGCTGTTCATGAGCAAGTTGGGGCATTTACCAACCAGCATTTGAACGGCCATGCCGGATTAATACTCAATCCGCGCGCGCTGGATCTGCGTCTGTTTCTCAACCAGTGGGCCAGTGTTTTCCATATAAAAGAAACCACGGCTCGCGGCGAACGTCAGAGTGTTCAGTTCTTTGATCATCAGGGCGATGCGTTACTGAAAGTTTATGCCACCGACAATACCGATATGGCGGCATGGAGCGAGCTTCTGGCGCGTTTTATTGTCGAGGAAAATACGCCGCTTGAGTTAACAACGGTTGATGCACCTGCTGCGCATAGCAACGTCGATGCCAGTGCTGTAGAGCAAGAGTGGCGTGCGATGACGGATGTTCATCAGTTTTTTACGCTGCTCAAGCGGCATAACCTGACGCGCCAACAGGCGTTTAAACTGGTGGCAGACGATCTGGCCTGCAAAGTCGCCAATAGTGCGCTGGCGCAGATTCTGGAATCCGCCCAGCGAGATGGCAATGAGATCATGGTGTTTGTTGGCAACCGTGGCTGCGTACAAATTTTCACGGGTGTGGTAGAAAAAGTGGTGCCAATGAAAGGCTGGCTGAATATTTTCAACCCAACATTTACTCTTCATCTATTAGAAGAGAGCATCGCTGAAACCTGGGTTACCCGTAAACCGACCAGCGATGGCTACGTGACCAGCCTGGAATTGTTTGCCCATGATGGTACGCAGATTGCGCAACTTTATGGTCAACGTACAGAAGGCGAACAAGAGCAAGCGCAATGGCGTAAACAGATTGCGGCACTGACGCAAGAAGGCGTTGCTGCGTAACGTGTCATTGTCCGGAGGTCTGGCTGTCGCCGGGCCTCTTTATAAATATCGGCTGGAGAATTCAGACCAGATAATCAATATGTTGATGCCGTACCAGTTCGTTGATCCGCCTGAGGTTGAGGATCATCATAATATTGTGTTTATGGCAGTAGAATGTTTTTAATGAGATTTTTAGTTTTCCCAGAATATCTTCTGTCGTCATTTGATTTGCAATGCAGGTCAGAACCTGATGCTGTTTGCGCGAGAGTGACACATCCGCTTCTGGCGCAGAACAGTAACTGCCATTGAGCAGCGCGACAAAGTCAATAATCGTAATATTTCTCTGAACAAAAGTTACCGGGACTTTCCCCAGACAGCGTTTAATATTAAACGGCGAGAAAACAATGACATGGACAGGTTGCAGACGTTCAATTTTGTTGAGCATTGATGAGTGGAATACATTATTCATTAATGTATCAATAATCACCAAAGCACTCTGATGCAACGTTAAGTCAATCTCTTCTTCGTTCTGTATATGAACGACATTACCCTTACTCAAAATATTTTTCATTGCGGTGAAAAACATGATGTCTTTGGTAATTATAAGAAACATAACCGACTCCTGTTGCGAGCATTAACTTCATAATCAGGTTGCCAAAGGTAATAAACAGGGCAGGACTTATAATTATAGTTGTATATTAATATTCATATTAAAGATGCAGATATTTGGAAAATATCTGCATCTTTAAACTAAATTATTTCACCAGTTCTGGCGTTACCTGGCTAACCGCATTGGTGTAATAAGGTGCGCCCCAGCCGGGTTCTGGCCAGAATGCGCCGTAGCCGTAATCCCACAGGTTGTAGGTGGTGTTGACCACTTCTCTCAAATGCCACACCTGAATCCCCTGTACATTCACGTCAACGAAGTTATACGGGACTTTATTGATAAAACCTGGCTGTTCGCCCTGAATCGTGCCGAGAACGGTGACAAAGTGGTTACGGTAGTTCACTGGGTCAAGGAAGCCATTTTGTCTGGCGAGCAGGCGACCCTGATAGTTGGCTTCAATTTCAGGTTTGGCATAGCTATCCAGCGGTAATACGGCGATTTCTAACAACGTATCTGTTTTGCCGTTAATAACGTTGATAACCTTACCGCCAAAGCGTGCCTGTTGACCAACATACAAATTTGGTTGGTTATGAACAGCAACAAAACTTTTTTGAATATCAGGTTGGTTATTGCCTTTGATATTTTGCGGAATCGAACTACATGCGGCAAGAAAAAATGAAAGGCTGAAGATGAGTGCACCTTTTGTCTTGTTCATGTTACTATCCTTATCAACAAATGTTAAAACCATAATAGATATTTCTTTATGGTTTTCATCCAATTCTCAGGTGATATGCCTGATAGTAATGTAAACCTGTCTGATATTTATATCTTGAACATTAGTCCCAGAGAGAGCATTGCTGTGTGATGTTATTACCCGTCTATTTATAATACTAGTCCTTTATTTAACTATTTTAATTAATTTGTTTTTTCTCTTATGGAACATAGAGTGCTAATTATTATCATTATGGTGATAACTGTTTATTAAAAGGGAAACTATTTATCTGTGAGGGCAGGAAGCGCAATTTACTGAAATTGCACGATCTCGCATCCGCTAAGAAATGATACGCGCTGCGTCAACGAGTCGCCCCCTTTGTTTATTTTAATCGTTTACCTGAATCATCAACCACTTTCTCACCGTCTTCTTTGGTGAACGCCCCTTTCTGAGCATCCGGCAGGATCTCCAGCACTACTTCCGAAGGGCGGCACAGCCGGGTTCCCAACTGTGTTACCACAATTGGACGGTTAATCAGAATCGGGTGTTGCAACATAAAGTCGATTAACTGATCGTCAGTAAATTTATCGTCTGCAAGACTCAGTTCCTCATATGGTTCAACGTTTTTACGCAGCAGCGCGCGTACCGAAATTCCCATATCGGCAATGAGTTTGACCAGCTCGTCACGAGCCGGTGGGGTTTCCAGATAGTGGATAATAGTCGGTTCTGTACCGCTGTTGCGGATCATCTCCAGTGTATTACGCGACGTGCTGCAGGCCGGGTTGTGATAAATGGTAATGTTGCTCATATCAGTATCTCATTACAAAGTGAAAGAGAGACGTAGCGCCAGCGTGACCAGCGTTACAAACAGCACCGGCAGGGTCATAATAATTCCTGTACGGAAGTAATCCCCCCAGCTAATCGTCATATTCTTCTGCGAAAGTACGTGCAACCAGAGCAGTGTTGCCAGGCTACCAATTGGCGTAATTTTCGGCCCCAGATCGCAGCCAATAACGTTGGCGTAAACCATCGCTTCTTTGATCACGCCAGACGCCGTGCTGCCATCAATAGACAACGCACCAACCAGTACCGTAGGCATATTGTTCATAATAGAAGAGAGGAAGGCGGTCAGAAATCCGGTGCCCAGCGTCGCGGCCCACAGACCGTTATCTGCCAATACATTAAGTACGCCAGAAAGGTATTCTGTTAGCCCCGCATTGCGCAGGCCATAAACCACCAGATACATGCCGAGTGAGAAGATGACAATCTGCCAGGGTGCGCCGCGTAGCACTTTACCCGTATTGATAGCATGGCCGCGTTTAGCGATTACAAACAAAATTAGCGCGCCCACTGCCGCAATGGCGCTTACCGGGATACCGAGCGGTTCCAGAACGAAAAATCCCGCCAGCAAAAGCAATAAAACAACCCAGCCCGTTTTGAAGGTGGCAGGATCTTTAATTGCTTCGGCGGGAGATTTCAGCAATGCCATATCGTAGTTCTGTGGAATATCTTTGCGAAAGTAGAGATGCAACATCACCAGCGTGGCCAGTATTGCGGCGATGTCCACCGGCACCATGACCGAGGCATATTCGCTAAAGCCGAGGCCAAAGAAATCTGCCGAAACGATATTTACCAGGTTGGATACGATAAGCGGCAGGCTGGCGGTATCGGCAATGAATCCAGCCGCCATGACGAATGCAAGCGTTGTGCCTTTACTGAAACCTAAAGCCAGCAACATGGCGATAACGATCGGCGTCAAAATAAGTGCCGCGCCATCATTGGCAAACAGAGCCGCAACGGTCGCACCGAGCAGGACTATCCAGGTAAACAGCAAGCGGCCACGCCCATGACCCCAACGTGAAACATGCAGCGCCGCCCATTCGAAAAAACCGGATTCGTCCAGCAGCAGGCTGATGATAATAACGGCAATAAATGCAGTAGTCGCATTCCAGACAATATTCCACACCACAGGAATATCGCCCGGATGTACCACACCCGTAACTAACGCCAGTCCCGCGCCCAACGCCGCACTCCAGCCGATGCCTAAACCTTTCGGCTGCCAGATAACCAATATGATGGTCAGGACAAAAATAGCGCCTGCCAGTAACATAATGCCTCCCTGAAATAACATATGTGAAAATTCATATATGTGTGGGTGAATTTTTTAGCTGCAAATGGTCTTACTGTCTGCGGAACAATTTTGTCGGGCCAGGTTACGGACAATTGCCTGAACATTTTCCTGTTCACATCTCCAGGTCTGCTCAATAATTTTCGCAGCCCAGGAAGGAATATGCGGAGATAAACGGTAATGAACCCACTTACCTTGTTTGCGATCCAGCAATAAGCCGCTTTCACGCAGCAATGCCAGGTGGCGTGAGATCTTGGGCTGCGACTGATTCAGGGCAGTACAGAGATCACAGACGCATAACTCACCCATCTCGCTGAGCAGTAAAACGATACTCAAACGCGTTTCATCGGCAAGAATTTTGAACAGTTGGATGGGTAACAGAATTGACATATTGCGATCCTGATTGTTGCAGGTAGTGTCTCTCTTCGAAATGAATAAGTCAAAAACATATATGATTTAACGGATGTATAGGTGCAAAGGAAGGTAATGGGTGTGAATTAAGAGTTGGGTATTTATTTGAAAAGGGGTCTGAATCAGGACGTAAAAAAACCGACTTGTCGTCGGTTTTTTACTTTCCAGCCCAGAGTTGGTGGCCCTGGCCGGAGTGAGATAGTCATCATCTAACGCATCAATGCTAATACCATACTGAAACTATTGCAAGGACATGCTGCTTTTATAACCTATAAGTGCTGTATAATTATCCAGTTAGCTCTGAGGCATTTTCACTCTGGCAATGCGCATAAACGCTTTCAAAGTCCTGATCAGTGGTACGGGTGGTGCCGTTAATTGATGCTCTGGTCGGAGTGAGTTCTTATCTAACAATGAGACATGCGCCGTGACAGGCAATGGATGAGTAAGCGGATGCATTCTCACTCCATAGCATAGAGAAAACGGGTGATTGATAAAGCAATCATTGTTCTTGGGGCGTTAATTGCGTTGCTGGAACTGATCCGCTTCCTGCTTCAGCTTCTGAACTGATAGCGGAAACGTAGCTAAGGGCAAAGAGCACACCACTCTTTGCCCTTTAACATTTAACGCATAGTAACGAACTCTTCTGCCGCCGTCGGGTGAATAGCGACGGTGTTGTCGAAGTCTTTCTTGGTTGCGCCCATCTTCAGCGCTACCGCGAAGCCCTGCAACATTTCATCCATACCAAAACCAATACCATGAATACCGACAATCTTCTCTTCTGGCCCAACGCATACCAGCTTCATGCGGCACGGCTGGCGGTGAGTGGTGACAGCGGTATACATGGCGGTGAAAGAGGATTTATACACTTTCACCTGATCGTCGCCGTACTGCTCACGCGCCTGCGGTTCTGTTAAACCAACAGTACCAATCGGCGGATGGCTGAAAACGACGGTCGGAATATTGCTGTAATCCAGATGTTCATCCGGCTTGTTATTAAACAGGCGTTCAGAGAGACGACGACCCGCTGCTACTGCAACCGGCGTCAGTTCCACCGCGCCAGTGTTATCGCCCACCGCGTAAATACCTTCAACGTTAGTATTTTGATATTTATCGACGACGATATAACCTTTTTCGTTGGTTTTAACGCCAGCAGCTTCGAGGTTGATATTGTCATTGGCAGGTTCACGCCCAATCGCCCAAATCAGGCAATCCACCGTTTCACTGCGACCATCTTCCAGCTCCAGCGTCAGGCTGCCATCGGCATTTTTCACCACCGCTTTCGGGATTGCATTGGTGTGCAGTTGTGGGCCTTCGGCGTTCATCACCTCGACCAGTGTTTCAGTGATCATCGGATCAAAGCTGCGCAGTGGTGCGTGTTTACGCACAAACAGATGCGTTTTCGCGCCGAGGCCGTTAATCACGCCAGCCAGTTCAACGGCGATGTAACCTGCGCCAACAACCGCCACGCGCTCTGGTAAAGCGGGAAGGGCGAAGAAACCATCGGAATCAATGCCGTATTCCACGCCCGGAATATCCGGATGGCTCGGACGGCCACCGGTGGCGATCAGAATATGATCAGCAGTGATGGTTTCACCGTTAACTTCCAGCGTTTTGGCATCAACGAAGCGAGCAAAACCTTTGATTACATCGACGTTATTTTTACCGAGTACGTTTTCATAGGAGGTATGGATACGGTCGATATAGGCGGTACGGCTGGCGATCAATGTATCCCAGTTGAACTTATTAATGGTGGTATCAAAGCCATAATCCGGGCCGTACATGTGGATGGCTTCACGGATTTGCGCCGCGTGCCACATCACTTTTTTCGGCACGCAGCCGACGTTCACGCAGGTGCCGCCCAGTTCTTTGGCTTCAATCAGCGCGCATTTCTGGCCGTACATAGCCGCGCGGTTGATGGAGGCGATACCGCCGCTGCCGCCGCCGATGGCGATGTAATCATAGTGTTTAGTCATGACAGAGTGTCCTTATCGTTGATTACCGCGATTGTAGCGCGAGACGTAAAAGGTGCCAGCAATGGCTGCAATTACTCCGGTACGATCCAGTTTACGGTAGCGTGCCCGGTGCCTGCCGGAACCAGTTTGCTGTGTAGCCACGGCAGCACGTTATTCATTTGCTGTTCCAGCTTCCACGGAGGGTTAATGACAATCATGCCAGAAGCGGTCATGCCACGGCGATCGCTGTCTGGCAGCACCGCCAGTTCAATTTGCAGAATTTTGCGAATACCGGTCGCTTCCAGATCGTGGATCATGCGCTTAATTTGCTGACGCAGCACTACCGGATACCACAATGCGTAAGTGCCAGTGGCGAAACGTTTGTAGCCTTCTGCTATCCCACTGACCACCGCCTGATAGTCTGTTTTCATTTCATACGGCGGGTCGATAAGGATCAGGCCACGGCGGGAGACCGGCGGCAGTTTAGCTTTAAGCTGCAGGAAGCCGTCGGCTTTTTCTACGCGCGCACGGCTGTCTTTCTGAAATTCAGAACGCAGTAACGGATAATCGCTGGGGTGCAACTCGGTCAGTTGCAGGCTGTCTTGTTCACGCAGTAACTGACGGGCAATCAACGGCGAACCAGGGTAATAACGTAGCTGCCCACTACGGTTGAAGTGTTTTACCACATTGATGTACGACTCCAATTCTGCGGGCAGGTCATCCTGCTGCCAGATACGGGCGATGCCTTCGAGATATTCGCCTGTACGCTCGGCATGTTCGCTACTTAACTGATAACGCCCGGCACCCGCGTGGGTATCGAGATAGAGAAACGGTTTATCTTTCTCTTTCAGCGACTCGATGATCAGGCTCTGAACGGTATGTTTAAGGACGTCGGCGTGGTTGCCAGCGTGAAAGCTGTGGCGATAACTGAGCATGGGTAAAGGTGTTCCGGTAAGTAAAAATCGGCCCGTATTCGGGGCGCACAAAAGCGTATCAGAACAGTATACCGAAAAGAGGCCGCTGCCGCGAAAGCGTAACGTTTCTCATTGAAATTCACTACACTTAACCCCATGCTATTACCCATTACGCGTCGGATGGCATCGGCCTACCAAAGTAGGTCGGATAAGACGCCTGCGTCGCATCCGGCGAAAGCGCCTGCGAGCGTTTCGTTCCCCCTATTTAACCAGGACTGTACCTATGACGAATCCGTTACTGACTCCCTTTGAACTCCCGCCGTTTTCAAAAATCCTCCCGGAACATGTGGTTCCAGCCGTCACTAAGGCGTTGAACGACTGCCGCGAAAATGTAGAGCGCGTGGTAGCGCAAGGGGCACCGTACACCTGGGAAAATCTCTGCCAGCCGCTTGCAGAAGTCGATGATGTACTGGGACGTATTTTCTCCCCGGTTAGCCACCTGAACTCGGTGAAAAATAGCCCGGAACTGCGTGAAGCTTACGAACAAACGCTGCCGCTGCTGTCGGAATACAGCACCTGGGTAGGGCAACATGAAGGGCTATATAAAGCGTACCGTGACCTGCGCGATGGCGATTACTACGCCACGCTGAACACAGCGCAGAAAAAAGCGGTTGATAACGCACTGCGTGATTTTGAACTTTCTGGCATCGGCCTGCCGAAAGAAAAACAGCAGCGTTACGGTGAGATTGCTACCCGTCTTTCCGAACTGGGCAACCAGTACAGCAACAACGTCCTCGATGCGACGATGGGCTGGACTAAACTCGTCACCGACGAAGCGGAACTGGCGGGTATGCCAGAAAGTGCGTTGGCTGCGGCAAAAGCTCAGGCCGAAGCGAAAGAACTGGAAGGTTACCTGCTGACGTTGGATATCCCAAGCTATCTGCCGGTAATGACCTACTGCGACAACCAGGCCCTGCGTGAAGAGATGTATCGCGCTTACAGCACCCGCGCCTCCGATCAAGGCCCGAACGCTGGTAAGTGGGACAACAGTAAAGTGATGGAAGAGATCCTCACCTTGCGTCATGAACTGGCGCAATTGCTGGGTTTTGAAAACTACGCCTTTAAATCACTCGCCACTAAAATGGCAGAAAATCCGCAGCAGGTGCTTGATTTCTTAACCGATCTGGCAAAACGCGCACGTCCACAAGGTGAAAAAGAACTGGCGCAACTGCGCGCCTTCGCCAAAGCCGAATTTGGCGTCGATGAGTTGCAGCCGTGGGATATTGCGTACTACAGCGAAAAACAAAAACAGCATCTTTATAGCATCAGCGACGAACAACTGCGTCCGTACTTTCCGGAAAACAAAGCGGTTAACGGCCTGTTTGAAGTGGTTAAACGTATTTACGGCATCACCGCCAAAGAGCGTAAGGATGTCGATGTCTGGCATCCGGATGTACGTTTCTTCGAACTCTATGACGAGAACAACGAACTGCGCGGCAGCTTCTACCTCGATCTGTATGCCCGTGAAAACAAGCGCGGCGGGGCGTGGATGGATGACTGCGTAGGCCAGATGCGTAAAGCCGACGGTTCGCTGCAAAAACCGGTCGCTTACCTGACCTGTAACTTCAACCGTCCGGTGAATGGTAAACCGGCGCTGTTTACCCACGACGAAGTGATCACCCTGTTCCATGAGTTCGGTCACGGCCTGCATCATATGCTGACCCGCATCGAGACCGCAGGCGTTTCCGGTATCAACGGGGTGCCGTGGGATGCAGTCGAACTGCCGAGTCAGTTTATGGAAAACTGGTGCTGGGAGCCGGAGGCGCTGGCGTTTATCTCTGGTCATTATGAAACCGGCGAACCGCTGCCGAAAGAGCTGCTGGATAAAATGCTGGCGGCGAAAAACTACCAGGCAGCGCTGTTTATTCTGCGTCAACTGGAGTTCGGCCTGTTCGATTTCCGTCTGCACGCGGAGTTCCGTCCTGAACAAGGCGCGAAGATCCTCGAAACGCTGGCAGAAATCAAAAAACTGGTTGCCGTGGTGCCGTCTCCGTCCTGGGGGCGTTTCCCACATGCTTTCAGCCACATTTTTGCCGGAGGTTATGCAGCAGGTTACTACAGCTACCTGTGGGCCGACGTGCTGGCAGCGGATGCCTTCTCACGCTTTGAAGAAGAGGGTATTTTCAACCGTGAAACCGGACAGTCATTCCTCGACAATATTCTGAGCCGTGGCGGTTCAGAAGAGCCGATGGAGCTGTTCAAACGCTTCCGTGGTCGTGAACCGCAACTGGATGCGATGCTGGAGCATTACGGCATTAAGGGCTGATCAGTCAGTGAAAATCTGCTTAATTGATGAATCGGGCACCGGAGACGGTGCCTTATCTGTTCTGGCGACCCGCTGGGGGCTGGAGCACGATGAAGACAACCTGATGGCCTTAGTGTTAACGCCGGAGCATCTGGAACTGCGCAAGCGCGATGAGCCGAAACTTGGCGGTATTTTTGTTGATTTTGTTGGTGGAGCGATGGCACACCGACGCAGATTCGGCGGCGGACGCGGTGAGGCGGTAGCAAAAGCGGTGGGCATTAAGGGTGATTATCTGCCGGATGTAGTCGATGCCACTGCAGGTTTGGGGCGCGATGCCTTTGTGCTGGCTTCGGTGGGCTGCCGCGTGCGGATGCTGGAGCGTAATCCGGTGGTTGCCGCGCTGCTCGATGATGGCCTGGCGCGTGGCTATGCCGATGCGGAAATCGGCGGCTGGTTACAGGAACGTTTGCAGTTAATTCACGCCTCCAGCCTGACGGCGCTGACCGATATTACCCCGCGCCCACAGGTGGTCTATCTCGACCCGATGTTCCCGCATAAGCAGAAAAGTGCGTTAGTGAAAAAAGAGATGCGCGTGTTTCAGTCGCTGGTTGGGCCGGATCTCGATGCGGATGGGTTGCTGGAGCCTGCTCGCCAGTTAGCGACAAAACGCGTGGTGGTCAAACGGCCGGACTACGCCCCGCCGCTGGCGAATGTCGCCACGCCTAACGCGGTCGTTACCAAAGGGCATCGCTTTGATATTTATGCCGGGACACCAGCGTAAAAGTAAACCGGGTAGCGTTACTGCTACCCGGTTTGCTGCAGGAAAAATTAATTGCTTTCTGGCGTCTCAATCATCCGTTTCAGCCACGGCACCATCAGCAGCATTACCACCGCAACGCCCAGCGTGACCAGACCAATTTTGCTAAACACATCGATGTAGACCGGTAATGTCTGTAGCGGATCGGTAATGTTGTCCGGCACGGCGGTAAATGTCGCTACATAGCCGCCCAGCAAGAATGCGGCTGCCTGCGTCAGGAACCACATCCCGAGAATAAATCCCATCAAATGCTGCGGCACCAGCGCAGCAATCATCGCCAGACCCAGGGCGCTAATAAACAGTTCACCCAGGCTCTGGAACAAGTAAACCAGGACGATAAACCACGGCGATGTCAGTCCCTGGGCATCAGCAAACCACATCCCCGCAGCGGCGGCAGTCAGAAAACCCAATGAACACATAAACATGCCAAGGGTGAATTTCATCGGCATCGAGAGATCTTTGCCTTTGCTGCCCAGACGGGTATAGATAGTCGCCAGTACCGGGCTGGCAATGACCACCCAGAACGGATTGAGCGCCTGGAAGCTGACCGGGTTGATGGAAAAGCCGAGGATTTCATGATGCACGTTGTTGATGGCAAAGAAGTTCAGTGATGTTGGCATCTGGGCGTAGAGGATGTAAAACACCACCGCTTCGAGCATCAGCACAAAGGCGACAAACATCTTGTTGCGCCCGGTTTTATCCAGCTTGAATGCCTGACGGAAGAAAATAATGGTGACGACGATGGAGAGGACTATCAGCACCAGGTTGGCAACTTCCACGTTGTGCATCAGCCATGCGCAGACGAAGATCATCACCACGCTGCCAATCAACACGTACAACAGTTTGCTGAAGCTCATTGGTCGGAAGTCTGGCGCAGAACCAATATCTTTTACCATTCCACGACAGGCGATGTAGACCAGTAACGCGACAATTAACCCCGCACCGCACAGATTATAGGTGACGGAATAACCAAATCTGTCAGCGATAACTGGTGCCAGCGATAATGCTATCAACGAGCCGATGTTGATTGACATGTAAAACAGGGTGAAAGCGCCATCGAGCCGCGGATCTTTTGGCGGATAGCACTTAGAAAGCAAGCTGGCAGGGTTGGCTTTAAACAAGCCGTTGCCGACGGCGATAGTCCCCAGCGCGATGAAGATCAGGTCAGGTTTGAGTAACGACATCCCGGTCATAAAGTAGCCAATCGCCAGCACAATTGCCCCGAGAACAATGGTGCGTTTGGTTCCCAATAGATGGTCGCCAACATAACCGCCGATCGAGATAAGGCCATAGACCAGCGCCGCAAAGGCACCAAAGGTGACAAAGGCTTGCTCTTGTGAAAATCCGAGCTGTTTAACGAAGAAAACCGCCAGCACGCCTTGCACGCCGTAGTAGCCGAATCGTTCCCATAATTCGACAAAAAAGATCATAAAAAATGGGCGAGGTTGCTGCAGCATCCCAGTGGGTGTTGTTGTATTCATATTTATTAACCTTCCAATACCGTCCTGAAAAGTATGAACGCGTAAGTGATTGCGCGCGAAAGATTTTACACGCGTCTAAAATTCTTAATATTGATGTAATGAATGCATTAATGCACTATCACAGCAAAAATAACCAGCCAATCATGCTGATGTTTTTATGTGTAATGGCGTTACATGCTTTTTTATGGGGTGTAAATTTGAATTGCTCGCTACGCAGGTGAGCTTTCTGACTGCAGATTAACATCGGCTCAAAACAAAAAGCAGAACGCCCGCATGAGCGGGCGTTCAGGAGCAAGTAGAGGGGAATGATTATTCTTCTTCGTCACGCAGTGGAACAATCAGCATATCAACGTGAACGGTGTTGATTAGCTGGCGTGCGGAAGACATCAGTTTGCTCCAGAAGTCCTGGTGATGACCACAAACCACCAGATCCATATCGTATTTCTTGATCGCATCAACCAGAACCTGACCCAGATCGCCGCTGCCGCTCAGAGTTTCAGTAATTGGGTAGCCTGCGTTAGTGGAAAGCTCAGTCAGCGCGTGATGAGTCTCTTCGGAAATGCGTTTCTGCATATCACCCAGATTCACATCAATAAGTCCGGTGTATAGGTCAGAGTAGTTTACATCTACGTGGATCAGAGAAACCTTCGCATTGTAGGGGCGGGCCATAGAGACCGCTTTCTCTACCAGAACTTTGCTTTCCGGGGAGAGATCGACCGCGATGAGAATGTGTTTATAAGCCATAGTGTTACTCCTTCCATAAAGTTGTCGATGACTGGCCAGCTAGCGTTTCTTGTGCCGTTACGTCACCCGCGTCCTGCGAACTACGTGCGCGGGGCTAACCCAGCCGTAAAGATTCAGTGTTAAGACCATCCTTACCTTATAGCGACCTGGATGATCCGTCAATCCGCCTTGCTTACCAATCAGATAATCAAATTTTCGACATGAATATATTGATAGTGGTTAACCTTATGGAAAAAAAACAACCTGATCTCCTACACTATCTATAGAGCCGCTCGGATGTTCGTTACGACAAAAGCGGTTTCTCCAGGACCTGGTGTTAACTGATTGGCAGCGTATCGGGAGCGGTAGCCCCGGGGTGGAACTCTGTGGGCAGGTCGCCGGGGAGGAGGTATGATAAGCACCGTCGCATTATTTTGGGCTTTATGTGTCGTTTGCATTGTTAACATGGCGCGCTATTTCTCATCACTACGCGCGTTGTTAGTGGTACTGCGTAATTGCGATCCATTGCTCTATCAATATGTTGATGGAGGGGGCTTTTTTACCTCACATGGCCAACCCAACAAACAGGTTCGTCTCGTTTGGTATATCTATGCTCAGAGGTATCGTGATCATCACGATGATGAGTTTATTCGTCGCTGCGAGCGTGTGCGTCGGCAGTTTATCCTGACCAGCGCATTGTGTGGTCTGGTGGTGATAAGCCTGATTGCATTGATGATTTGGCATTAAGTACCACGGCAATAAGGCATAAAAAAAGCGGGCCAGAAAACTGACCCGCTCGTTTTTATGCGTGCGATTACAGGAACTGCAAGGAGATCCAGTACAACCCGCCGGAGAGCAGCACTGCAGCCGGGAGGGTAAACACCCAGGCCATCAGAATGCTGGTTACCGTTTTACGCTGCAAGCCACCGCCATCAACGACCATCGTCCCCGCTACGGAAGAGGAGAGTACGTGAGTGGTGGAAACAGGCATCCCGGTATAACTCGCCAGACCGATAGACACCGCCGCCGTCATCTGGGCAGACATCCCCTGAGCGTAGGTCATGCCTTTCTTACCGATTTTCTCACCGATAGTCGTCGCCACACGACGCCAGCCAATCATCGTCCCGATACCTAACGCCAGCGCGACCGCCATGATGATCCATACCGGAGCATACTCGATGGTGCTAAGCATATCGGACTTCAATTTCTTCAACAGACGCTGATCATCCGCAGTGACGCCAGGCATTTTCACCACTTTGTCGATAGTGTCAGAAACGCACAGCATAATGCGGCGCATCTGGCTACGCTGGTCAAGCGACAGCTTGTCGTAGCTTTCCACATCGGCGGTCAACATGCCCTTCAGGCGGTTGAGCGCGTTAATGGTATTCGACGGATGGCAATGGAACTCCGCAGGCTGTGTTGCGCCTGCTTCCGGAGTCGGCACTAACTGATCAGCACCGGTCGCCTGTTTGAGCAGCGCAGGGTGTTGCTCAAAGTAAGCTTCCACGTTGTTGATAGCATCGCGGGTACGAGTGATTTCGTAACCTGTGGCATTCATATTAACCACGAAGCCTGCTGGTGCGACGCCAATCAGTACCAGCATAACCAGACCAATGCCTTTCTGACCATCGTTCGCTCCGTGAGAAAACGCCACGCCGACAGCGGAAAGGATCAGTGCGATACGTGTCCAGAACGGCGGCTTTTTCTTACCGTCTTTCTTTTCACGCTCCGCTGGGGTCAGGTGGATACGGGCGCGTTTCTTGGTGCCGCTCCAGTAGCGACGCAGCAAGAAAATCAGACCACCAGCAAACACCAGGCCGACAATAGGGGAAACGATCAGAGATGCGAAAATACTTAATACTTTCGGGATATTGAGTGCATCCACTACTGACGTACCGGTCATCAACGCATTGGTTAAACCAATACCGATAATCGCGCCAATCAGCGTATGGGAGCTGGATGCAGGCAAACCAAAGTACCACGTACCAAGGTTCCAGATAATCGCCGCCAGCAACATAGAGAACACCATAGCAAGGCCATGAGACGATCCCATATTAAGCAGCAGATCTGTCGGCAGCATATGCACAATGGCATAGGCAACACTAAGACCACCCAGCAAAACACCCAGGAAGTTGAACACTGCCGCCATAACCACTGCGAGCTGAGAACGCATCGCGCGGGTATAGATGACAGTTGCCACGGCGTTGGCGGTGTCATGGAAACCATTGATGGCTTCGTAGAACAGCACAAAAGCCAGTGCAAGCAATAATAACAGCCCGGTATGCAAATCCAGGCCAGCAAACAAATGTAGCATAGGACGTTACGCCATTTTGAGGACATGAACGCGGCGCATTATCAGTGACTTTCGCGGCGCGGGCAAAGTGAAATATAGATTTTTTTGATTTGCCTCCTGTATGAATTTCACTCAAAAAATAATTATCTTATATAATTCAGATAAATACTTCCCCTAAGTAATATTGATGCTGGTGCGGCCACTGAGGAATCTTTACAATTCACGCCCATTTTTTCTAAGAGGAGCGCAACGTGGAAAGGTTTGATGCCATTATTATAGGCGCTGGTGCGGCTGGTATGTTCTGTTCTGCGCTGGCAGGTCAGGCAGGGCGCAGAGTTTTGCTGATCGATAATGGTAAAAAACCGGGGCGCAAAATCCTCATGTCTGGTGGTGGGCGCTGCAACTTTACCAACCTTTATGTCGAGCCTGGTGCCTATCTGAGCCAGAATCCGCATTTTTGTAAGTCTGCCCTCGCCCGATTTACGCAGTGGGATTTTATTGATCTGGTCAATAAACACGGCATCGCCTGGCACGAGAAAACGTTAGGGCAACTCTTTTGCGATGACTCCGCACAGCAGATTGTTGACATGCTGGTGGCAGAGTGTGAGAAGGGTAATGTGACCTTCAGATTGCGTAGCGAAGTGCTGAGTGTGGCAAAGGATGAAACGGGTTTTACGCTTGAACTGAATGGTATGACCGTCGGCTGCGATAAACTGGTCATTGCGACCGGAGGCCTCTCGATGCCGGGTCTGGGCGCGTCGCCGTTCGGTTATAAGATTGCCGAACAATTTGGCCTCAACGTGTTGCCGACGCGCGCTGGTCTGGTGCCATTCACACTGCATAAACCGTTGCTGGAAGAGTTACAGGTGCTGGCAGGCGTTGCAGTACCTTCAGTGATCACCGCTGAAAACGGCACGGTGTTCCGTGAAAATTTACTCTTCACGCATCGTGGCTTATCTGGTCCGGCGGTGTTGCAGATATCCAGCTACTGGCAACCGGGTGAATTTGTCAGCATCAATCTGCTACCGGATGTCGACCTGGAAGCCTTCCTTAACGAGCAGCGCAGTGCACATCCGAATCAGAGCCTGAAGAACACGTTGGCGGTTCATCTGCCGAAACGGTTGGTTGAACGGTTGCAACAACTTGGGCAAATCCCGGACGTCCCGCTAAAACAGCTCAACGTGCGTGACCAACAGGCGCTGATTACCACATTGACCGAGTGGCGCGTACAACCCAACGGCACCGAAGGCTATCGCACCGCCGAAGTGACTCTCGGCGGCGTGGACACCAATGAACTCTCATCACGGACGATGGAAGCGCGCAAAGTGTCTGGGCTGTACTTTATTGGTGAAGTGATGGACGTCACAGGTTGGCTGGGAGGCTATAACTTCCAGTGGGCGTGGTCCAGCGCGTGGGCTTGTGCGCAGGATTTGGCGGCAGAATAAGACGTAAAGTACCCCCTCATTTTCGCAGTGAAATCAGGGGGAATCAACCTGAATAAAGCCCAGATAAGACGCTCAGCGTCTTATCTGAAGTCTTTTCTATTATTTTTTTGCAGACCCTGCTTCTAATATAGAAACGATTGAAAATAGCGTAAAACACACTGCACCTAAGCCAACCAGAACCCGCGAGGGAATAAAGTAAGCCATATCGGTTTGCGCAATCTCTGCAAGGAATGCCGCGAGGAATAGGCAAAACAGACAGGTAAATACGGGTATCATGGGTATTCTGTTGGTTAACGAACAGGTGCGTCTCCAGACCAGCGCCAGCAACCACACTTTGGAGAAAATACTGTAGCAGATCATCCCCAGACAAATGAGAATAATACCCGGAGCCAGACGGGCATTTTCATCTGAACTGATTAATACGTAGATGCCCTGAATAACGGTAAGTGAGCCGAGTAAAATAACCCAATAACACCAGAGCCAATGTTCTTTCGCTGAGAACGTATTCCGCGTTTGATGGATGATGGTAGCAACCAGACCAATAAGACAAGCGCAAATTGCTGTTAGCCCCAGGAGCACATGGCCTGCAACATAATGTGGTGTGATATTTGCGCTGCGTAACAGCACTATTGACCAAATAAAACCGAAGAGAGTGAGCAGAACGGGGATAGCAATTAAGTAATTACCGATAGTTGAAGAATACGCCTGCAATGGTGTTCCATCACTCTTACTACCCGCTGCGTTTTTCGGGATCAGCAGAAAATGCCCGGAAGAGGCCGCCACGGTTGATACGCAGGCGGCAATCATGCCAACACCGAAAATCACATGCCCGGCGACAAATTCATCTGCCATCACATTATCGCTGGCCAGAAATGACCATCCCCAAATCATAGTTGCAATGGAGCCAGCATAACCAATAACAGGGAATAATGTGTTGTAGAGTTTATTCGCGCCATGATTTAACTGAGAGATAATAATAAATGCGGTAGTGAACAATGCCAGACATATTGCAGAGAGAGAAATCAGAACATGCCCTGCAACGAAGTATTCACTTTGTCCAGAACCTGCTAATACAAACTCACCTAATGCGATGCATATTACCCCCATTAGCAAAGGGATTAATTTAAATAACCATCCAATATAGATATTCATCTCTATCTCCATATGTTTTTCTGCTAATATCAGAAAGCGTATAAGTAGTATTTTCAGCTAGTTAAATATAACAATGAGATACCACTAATTGTAAAAAGTGACTTTACTATAGCTGGATTTATTGTTGTAAGTATCGGCTTTTAGAGATGGATTAAAGCTGGTAATTAAATATTTATCCTACGATGAATTCTGAATTAATATATTTTTCTTATTTTCATCGTTGCGTAAGGTGCAGTCTTTTCTCATTCATCACCTTTTCGTAAAAAACGTATTCACATTCGGGAAATATTCGTACTCAAGGGGATAATAACTCTGTGTGATAGTTACATTATTTCCTGTTGTGAAAATTTATGTCGCACAACCTGAGAACCTGTAAAAAGGATTTTTGGTTAAGAACGTAATCGAAATGTAGAACATCGTGGTGTATCACAAGCTGATAGTAATCAAATAGACAACATGAATATAACTGTTAGTATTTAATTGATTTCAATTATGAGTATGCGTGTTTCATTTACGGCCAGGAATGCTGATGATGACAACATTACTACCCGTTTTCACTAAGCCTTCCCCGTTGGTGCTCATCTTGCAGCGCCCTGGCCGCATATGCCGTTTCCTTCTTATCCCGGATGGAAGAATCCGCTGAACGTCGTTCAGTGGCAGTTGTAACACGTTTCGTTTGCTTACAGGGATTATGGCGGATCGATTATGGATAAGAGTAAACGCCATCTGGCGTGGTGGGTTGTCGGGGTTCTGGCGGTTGCTACCGTCGTGGCATGGTGGTTGTTGCGCCCGACAGGTGTGCCGGAAGGTTTTGCCGTCAGTAATGGGCGCATTGAAGCGACGGAAGTGGATATCGCCAGCAAAATCGCCGGGCGTATCGACACTATTCTGGTGAAAGAAGGCCAGTTTGTCCGCGAAGGTGAAGTGCTGGCGAAAATGGATACCCGCGTGTTGCAGGAGCAGCGGCTGGAAGCCATCGCACAAATCAAAGAAGCACAAAGCGCCGTTGCTGCCGCCCGGGCCTTGCTGGAGCAGAGGCAAAGTGAAACTCGCGCCGCGCAGTCGCTGGTCAATCAACGCCAGGCTGAACTGGACTCCGTTGCCAAACGTCATACCCGTTCCCGCTCGCTCGCCCATAGTGGGGCTATTTCTGCGCAACAACTGGATGATGACCGCGCCGCTGCCGAAAGCGCCCGTGCTGCGCTGGAATCGGCAAAAGCCCAGGTTTCTGCCTCTAAAGCCGCTATAGAAGCGGCACGCACCAATATCATTCAGGCGCAAACGCGTGTCGAAGCCGCACAAGCCACTGAACGGCGTATCGCGGCAGATATCGACGATAGTGAACTGAAAGCCCCGCGCGACGGACGTGTGCAGTATCGGGTTGCTGAGCCTGGTGAAGTGTTGGCGGCAGGCGGTCGGGTGCTGAATATGGTCGACCTGAGCGATGTCTATATGACCTTCTTCCTGCCAACCGAACAGGCTGGCACGCTGAAACTGGGCGGGGAAGCGCGTCTGATCCTTGATGCCGCGCCAGATCTGCGTATTCCGGCGACCATCAGCTTTGTCGCCAGCGTTGCCCAGTTCACGCCAAAAACCGTCGAAACCAGCGATGAACGGCTGAAACTGATGTTCCGCGTCAAAGCGCGTATCCCACCGGAATTACTCCAGCAGCATCTGGAATATGTCAAAACTGGCTTGCCGGGCGTGGCGTGGGTGCGGGTGAATGAAGAACTTCCGTGGCCTGAAGACCTGGCGGTGAGGTTGCCGCAATGACGCATCTGGAACTGGTTCCCGTCCCGCCTGTCGCGCAACTGGCGGGCGTGAGCCAGCATTATGGAAAAACCGTTGCGCTGAACAATATCACTCTCGATATTCCGGCCCGCTGTATGGTCGGGCTGATTGGCCCTGACGGTGTCGGGAAGTCGAGTTTGTTGTCGTTGATTTCTGGTGCCCGCGTCATTGAGCAGGGCAGCGTGATGGTATTGGGCGGCGATATGCGCGACCCGAAGCATCGCCGCGACGTCTGCCCGCGCATCGCCTGGATGCCACAAGGACTGGGCAAAAACCTCTACCACACCTTGTCGGTGTATGAAAACGTCGATTTTTTCGCCCGCTTGTTCGGTCACGACAAAGCGGAGCGGGAAGTGCGAATTAATGAACTACTGACCAGCACCGGGTTAGCACCTTTTCGCGATCGTCCGGCGGGTAAACTCTCCGGCGGCATGAAGCAAAAACTTGGGTTGTGTTGTGCGTTAATCCACGATCCGGAATTGTTGATTCTTGATGAGCCTACGACGGGGGTTGACCCGCTCTCCCGCGCCCAGTTCTGGGATCTGATCGACAGCATCCGCCAGCGGCAGAGTAATATGAGCGTGCTGGTTGCCACCGCCTATATGGAAGAGGCCGAACGCTTCGACTGGCTGGTAGCGATGAATGCCGGAGAAGTGCTGGCAACCGGAAGTGCCGAAGAGCTGCGGCAGCAAACGCAAAGCGCCACGCTGGAAGAAGCATTTATAAATCTGTTGCCGCAAGCGCAACGCCAGGCGCATCAGGCGGTAGTCATCCCACCGTATCAACCTGAAAACGCAGAGATTGCCATCGAAGCGCGCGATCTGACCATGCGTTTTGGTTCCTTTGTCGCTGTTGATCACGTTAATTTTCGCATTCCACGCGGGGAGATTTTTGGGTTTCTCGGTTCGAACGGCTGCGGTAAATCCACCACCATGAAAATGCTCACCGGGCTGCTGCCTGCCAGCGAAGGTGAAGCGTGGTTGTTTGGGCAACCAGTCGATCCAAAAGATATCGATACCCGCCGGCGGGTGGGTTATATGTCGCAGGCGTTTTCGCTTTATAACGAACTCACCGTGCGGCAAAACCTTGAGCTACATGCCCGCTTGTTTCACATTCCGGAAGCGGACATTCCTGCGCGAGTTGCTGAGATGAGCGAGCGTTTTAAGCTCAACGATGTTGAAGATGCACTGCCGGAATCCCTGCCGCTCGGTATTCGTCAGCGACTTTCGCTGGCTGTGGCGGTGATTCATCGCCCGGAGATGTTAATCCTCGATGAGCCGACTTCTGGCGTCGATCCAGTGGCGAGGGATATGTTCTGGCAGTTGATGGTGGATCTCTCGCGCCAGGACAAAGTGACCATTTTCATCTCCACCCACTTTATGAACGAAGCGGAACGCTGCGACCGCATCTCGCTGATGCACGCCGGAAAAGTACTCGCCAGTGGCACGCCGCAGGAGCTGGTTGAGAAACGCAGGGCTGCCAGTCTGGAAGAGGCATTTATCGCCTATTTGCAGGAAGCGGCAGGGCAGAGCAACGAAGTTGAAGCACCGCCCGTGGGACATGACACCACTCACGCGCCACGTCAGGGATTTAGCCTGCGTCGTCTGTTTAGCTACAGCCGCCGCGAAGCACTGGAACTGCGACGCGATCCGGTACGTTCAACGCTGGCGCTGATGGGGACGGTGATCCTGATGCTGATAATGGGTTACGGCATCAGTATGGATGTGGAAAACCTGCGCTTTGCGGTGCTTGACCGCGACCAGACTGTCAGCAGCCAGGCGTGGACACTCAATCTCTCCGGTTCCCGTTACTTTATCGAACAGCCGCCGCTCACCAGTTACGATGAGCTTGAGCGCCGGATGCGTGCAGGAGATGTGACGGTAGCGATTGAGATCCCACCCAATTTTGGCCGCGATATCGCACGCGGTACGCCGGTGGAAATCGGCGTCTGGATCGACGGCGCGATGCCCAGCCGCGCTGAAACGGTAAAAGGTTACGTGCAGGCGATGCATCAGAACTGGCTACAGAACGAGGCAAGCCAACAATCGACACCAGCCAGTCAAAGCGGTCTGATGAACATTGAGACGCGCTATCGCTATAACCCGGACGTAAAAAGTCTGCCAGCGATTGTTCCGGCGGTGATCCCGCTTCTGTTGATGATGATTCCCTCAATGCTAAGCGCCCTTAGCGTGGTACGGGAAAAAGAGTTGGGGTCGATTATCAATCTCTACGTTACGCCTACTACCCGCAGCGAATTTTTGCTCGGTAAACAGTTACCGTACATCGCGCTGGGAATGCTGAACTTTTTCCTGCTCTGCGGCCTGTCGGTGTTTGTGTTTGGCGTGCCGCATAAAGGCAGTTTCCTGACGCTCACCCTGGCGGCACTGCTGTATATCATCATCGCCACCGGAATGGGGCTGCTGATCTCCACCTTTATGAAAAGCCAGATAGCCGCCATTTTCGGTACTGCCATAATCACGTTGATTCCGGCGACGCAGTTTTCCGGGATGATCGATCCGGTAGCTTCACTGGAAGGGCCGGGACGTTGGATTGGCGAGGTTTATCCGACCAGCCATTTTCTGACTATCGCCCGTGGGACATTCTCGAAGGCGCTGGATCTGACTGATTTGTGGCAACTTTTCATCCCGTTGCTGATAGCCATACCGCTGGTGATGGGCTTAAGCATCCTGCTACTGAAAAAACAGGAGGGATGATGCGCCATTTACGCAATATTTTTAATCTGGGTATCAAAGAGTTGCGCAGTCTGCTCGGTGATAAAGCGATGCTGACGCTGATTGTCTTCTCGTTTACGGTGTCGGTGTACTCGTCGGCAACCGTTACGCCAGGATCGTTGAACCTCGCGCCGATCGCTATTGCCGATATGGATCAATCGCAATTGTCGAACCGGATCGTTAACAGCTTCTATCGCCCGTGGTTTTTGCCACCGGAGATGATCACCGCCGATGAGATGGATGCCGGACTGGACGCCGGACGCTATACCTTCGCGATAAATATTCCGCCAAATTTTCAGCGTGATGTCCTCGCCGGACGCCAGCCAGATATTCAGGTGAACGTCGATGCCACGCGCATGAGCCAGGCATTCACTGGCAACGGTTATATCCAGAATATTATCAACGGTGAAGTGAATAGCTTTGTCGCGCGCTACCGTGATAACAGCGAACCGTTGGTATCGCTGGAAACCCGCATGCGCTTTAACCCGAACCTCGACCCCGCGTGGTTTGGCGGGGTGATGGCGATCATCAACAACATTACCATGCTGGCGATTGTGCTCACCGGATCGGCACTGATCCGTGAGCGTGAACACGGCACGGTGGAACACTTGTTGGTGATGCCGATAACGCCGTTTGAGATCATGATGGCGAAGGTCTGGTCGATGGGGCTGGTGGTGTTGGTGGTGTCGGGATTATCGCTGGTGCTGATGGTGAAAGGTGTGCTGGGCGTACCGATTGAAGGCTCGATCCCGCTGTTTATGCTGGGTGTAGCGCTCAGTTTGTTTGCCACCACGTCAATCGGCATTTTTATGGGGACGATAGCACGTTCGATGCCACAGCTTGGGCTGCTGGTGATTCTGGTGTTGCTACCGTTACAAATGCTTTCCGGTGGCTCTACCCCGCGCGAAAGTATGCCGCAGATGGTGCAGGATATTATGCTGACCATGCCGACGACACACTTTGTTAGCCTCGCGCAAGCCATTCTCTACCGTGGTGCCGGATTCGAAATCGTCTGGCCGCAGTTCCTGACGCTGATGGCAATTGGCGGCGCGTTTTTCACCATCGCGCTACTGCGATTCAGGAAGACGATTGGGACAATGGCGTAAGGAAGGGAAACCTGGCTTCATATTGTGATGTCATAAAGCGAAGTCATAAATTTTAGCTGCGTTCATTACGCAGAACATCTGCCTTTACAGGATCTATCTATGCAACTGAACTTAATTTTATAAATTAAGTTCAGTTAATATCTTTTCTTTCCTCGTTTCAGAAATAAATCAATCTTCCTTCGGCAAGCACTGCAAATGCCCGTGCCGTACGCCGCGCTGGGCGATAACATCATCGGCAAAATGCTGTATATCGCCCATGTCACCTTTCAGCACGGCGATTTCCAGGCAGTCGTCGTGATTAATGTGCACATGCAGCGTGGCGACCGAAAGGTCGTGGTGGTGATGCTGCGTGGAGACAATACGGCTGGCTAAGTCGCGTTTTTCGTGTTCATACACATAGGAGAGCACCGCGAAACCTTGTGTGCCGTGCTGCTGGGTAGCCTCCTGTGCCAGAGCGCTACGCAGAATATCGCGGATAGCTTCGGAACGGTTGTTATAGCCGCGACGCTGGCTCAGGCTGTCCAGCGTCTCCAGTAAATCGTCATCAAGCGTGATGGTGACTCGTTGCATTTGCGTTAAACCTTTTCTGTGGCGCGACGGCGCACGGGGAATGCGGGTAATACCGCGTTTTGTAGCACACGTCCGGCGTCAGAGGAAAAGGTTAATTTCTCTCCCACCACCTGGGTTTCGACGATTTGCCCGTTGTCCATCACCATTACCCGCTGGCAAAAACGTTCTACCAGGCGTAAGTCGTGGGTGATGAACAGGCAGGCGGTGCCAAACTGCTGTTGCAGCTTTTTCAGCAGGCGAATCACTCCCGCCTGCAGTACCAGGTCAAGGTTAGAAACGGCTTCATCCAGAATCAGCAATTTCGGTTCGACTGCCAGCGCGCGCGCCAGGCAGACGCGCTGGAGTTGGCCGCCGCTTAGCTGCGGTGGGCGCTTGTCGAGCACGCTGTCGTCGAGATCTACCGCATTCAGCATTTCGCTGGCGCGCGCCAGTTGCTCCGATTTTTTCAGCGATAACAGGTGACGCATCGGCTCACGCAGGATCTCGCGCACGGTTTTGCGTGGGTTAACGGCGCTGATGGAGTCCTGAAACACCATCTGAATATCACGGCGGAACGCTTTACGCTGGGCGCGATTGAGCTTCGCCAGCGGTTCACCGCGCCAGCTAATCGTGCCCTGCGACGGCGACTCTAAACCCACCAGCAGCCGTGCGAGAGTACTTTTCCCACAGCCGCTGCGCCCCAGCAAGGCGACAGTTTCACCGCTTTTCAGGGTCAGAGAAACGTTATTCAGTACCGCCTGATGCTGGTGCTTACCGCTAAATCCACCGTGCGCATAGTGATGTGAAAGGCCGGAAACGTTAAGTAAAGTCATGATGCCAGCTCCATACCGTAAAGCGCGAGATGAGCGGAAACCAGGCTGCGCGTCACCGGATGTTGCGGCGCGTTAAACAGCGTTTCGACATCGCCCTGTTCGACAATCTTACCGTGTGACATCACTGCTACATCGTCCGCCAGACGCGCCACTACGCCCATATCATGAGTGACCAGCAACATTCCCGGAGCCTGCTTTTGCATAATGCTTTCCAGCAGATCAAGGATGCGCGCCTGCGCCACCACATCAAGGTCGGTAGTCGGTTCATCAGCGATGATAAACGGTGATTCACACAGCACTGCCATCGCAATCATCATGCGCTGCAACATGCCGCCGCTCATCTCGAACGGGTACAGCTTCAGCACGCGCGCAGCGTTTTCCAGCCCCACTGCTTCTATGGCTGCGATAAGCGTGGCGTCATCGGCGGGTTTCCCTAACGCCTGGCAGGTTTCCCGCGCGTGGGTGTGCATGGTGTGCAGCGGATTAAAGGCGCTGCGTGGGTTTTGCATGATGGTAGCAATTTTGACACCGCGCAGGGTGCAGGGAGAAACCGGTTTGCCATCGGCTAAAATTTCCCCAGCCGTCTGGCGAACGCCTGCGGGTAGAATGCCCAGCGTCGCGGCGCAGGTTAATGATTTCCCGCTGCCGCTACCGCCAACTAACGCCAGCACGCGCCCGCGTTGCAGGGTTAACGATACACCGTGCACCAGCGGCTTTGCGGCCTGTAGCGCGATATCGCGCAGTTCAATCTGTTGCGGCATTAGTGTGCGTGCTCCGTCACCAGATGAGGATCCAGATGATCGCGCAGTGCGTCACCCACCAGGTTAAAGGCCATCACGCTGATAAACAGCGCCAGCCCCGGCCAGAACATTTGCAGCGGCTGAGTCCAGATATACTGGCGCGCGTCGTTAATCATCACGCCCCATTCGGCGGTCGGCGCGGTCACGCCGAGGCCGAGGAAGGACATTCCCGCCACGTGCAGCATCATATGGCCGATATCCAGCGTTGCCAGTACCAGCAGCGAAGGGATCACCGCGCCTGCCAGATGGTCGACAAACACCCGCACATGGCCCGCGCCAGAAAGCCGTGACGCCAGCACAAACTCGCGTTGGCGCAGTGAAATCACCAGGCTGCGCACCATACGTGCGTACCACGCCCAGTGCGACAGGGCGATGGCGATAATCACGTTGGTTAGCCCGGTGCCGAGTACGCCGACCATAAAGAACGACAGAATCGAGGTCGGGAAGGTCATAAACATATCCGCAACGCGCATGGTGGCCTGATCGACGCGCCCGCCAATCAGCCCGGCGCTACCGCCAATAATCAACCCTAACGTCAGTACCAGCAGCAGGCAGGCCATTACTGAGCCGAGCGACACGCGAGTCGCCGCCATCAGCCGCGAGAAAATATCGCGGCCTAAATGATCAGTGCCCAACCAGTGCTGCGCATCTGGCGAAAGCAGGCGAGAAGGCAGATCAATCGCCTGTGGATCATACGGTAGCCACCACTGGCTGGTGAGCGCAATCAGCGCCAGCAGGGCGATAATGATCAGCGCCAGACGTACCGACCAGCGGGAAGAGTGGAAAAAGTTCACGCGTGCGCTCCTTCATGACGACGAATACGCGGGTCCAGCGCAGCATTGATCAAATCAACAATCAAATTACAGACCACAAAAACCACCACCATCATCAGCGTAAAACACTGAATGACCGGATAGTCACGGTTAAAAATTGCCGACACGGCGTAACGGCCGACGCCCGGCCAGGCAAAGATATTTTCGATAATCATTGTCCCGCCGATCAGTTCGCCAATGTGCATCCCCACGGCGGTGATCATCGGCAGCGAGGCATTGCGCAGGATGTGACGGCGTTCGGTCTGTTTGTCGTTCAGACCGCGTAGCCGCGCCCAGGTCACGTGACGCTGACCGGCGACGTCGAGCATACTGGCGCGCAGCAGACGTGCGTTTATCGCCAGCGACATAAAGGCGATGGATACCGCAGGTAAAATGAGGTGCTGCCAGCCGCCGTAGCCCATCGCGGGCAGCCATTGCAGATACACCGAAAACCCCATCACCAGCAAAAATGCCAGCCAGAAGTTAGGCATCGACACGCCGAGAAACGCGATAAAACGCACGGCGAAATCGGGCAGGCGATCGCGATGGCGCGCCGCCCAGATACCGAGCGGCACGGAAGTGAGCAGAATTAACACCAGCGCTGCGCCTGCCAGTTCCAGCGTGGCGGGCAGGAAATTCAGCATATCGTCCAGCACCGGGCGTTGGCTGGCGAATGAGACACCAAAATCAAGATGTAGCGCCTTCCACAGCCAGGTGCCGTATTGCACGTACAGCGGCTGATCCAGACCGAGCATTGTGCGGGTAGAAGCCAGCATTTCCGGCGTCGGCGGCAGGTTGGACAGACGCAGATAATCGAGCGCTGGATCGCCGGTGCCGAGGCGTAGCATCAGAAAAATGATCACCGAGGCGGCAAGCACCATCGGGATCAGCAGCAGAAAGCGGCGCAATACATAACGCAACATTAAGGTTTCACCGGTTTAATCTGTTCGAACGGAATTTCAGTGGCAATCGGCGCGTAGGGGATGTTGCCTAGTTCCGGTTTTGCCACCACCATCATCGAGATATAGCTGATTGGCAGATAAACCGCCTCGTCGTGCAGACGGGTCAGAATGTCGCGATATAGTGCCTGACGTTGTGTTTCGTCATGGGTCGCCAGCACTTCGCCAATCTCTTTATCAATCAGCGGCTTGTCGGCTAATCCTTGCTGTGCCTGGAAGTCAGCGTGCGACGGTACGCGCATCGAACTCAGGAAAGCGTGTGGATCGTATGGCGCGCCCCAGGTGCGGTGGAAAATCATGCCAAATCGACCGTCACGTTGGCGGGCGTAGATACTGCTCTCTTCTTCTCCAATTAATGTGATATCAGCGCCAATCTGGTGCATATCGGCCTGAATGATTTCTGCCATTGATTTGCTTAACGCATCGGTGCCGATGAACGACAGTTCAATGCGCAGCGGCTGACCGTTTTTCTCGCGGATATCTTTGCCCGCAGGCAGCGTCCAGCCTGCTTTTTCCAGCAAATCTTTCGCTTTCTGTGGATCGTACTGGCGCGGCTTCAGGCCGAGATTAGCGTAAGGCACAGAAGGGGCAAACAGAGTGTCGGCAACCTGCTGGGTGCCATACAATGCGTTATCAATCAGCGATTTTTTGTTTACGGCGTAATTGAGCGCTTCCCGCACTGCCAGCTCGTTGGTAGGGGCTTTGGCGGTATTAAGCGCCAGCATCACAGTTTCGATCGGTTGTGACAGTTGAGTGTGGTAAGCCGGGGTCTGGCTAAAGCGGGCGAAGGTATCGAGTGGCAGCAGCCCTTCATTACCGTACAGCAGGTCGATATCACCGGTTTCGAAAGCTACCGCGCGAGTAGTCGGGTCGGGGATCACGTTGAAGGTGATCTTTTTAATTGCCGGTTTTTCACCCCAGTAGTTTTCGTTACGGACGAAGACATCGTATTGATTCAGTTTCGATTCCTGCAAAACCCACGGCCCGGTGCCAATCGGGGCTTTAATCCCGTTCATGGTTTCGTGGTTTTTAAATTGTGACGGAGCGATAAAGCGGAAAGGGCGCGGCAGAGCCAGTTCTTGCAGGAAAGGATAGTAGGCGCTTTTCAGGGTGATTTGTAGCTCGGTTTTGCTGAGTGCTTTGACACCAACAATCTGATTTGCCAGCTCCAGCCAGGCGTGACGTTGACGGTTATCGAGCACTGCGCGGAAGTTTTCTGCTGCGGCCTCTGCATCGAACGGTTCACCATTAGAGAATTTCACGTCATCACGCAGGGTGAAGGTCCAGGTTTTGCCATCTTCCGAATGGGTCCAGCTTTTTGCCAGCCACGGGGTCACCGAACCGTCTGCCTGATATTTCACCAATGGTTCATAAACCATGCTCTGGGCGAACATCTGGTTAGGCGTGTAAAGGTGCGGGTTTAGTGGCCCGACGTTCACCGGCCAGGCGGTGGTGATTTCATCTGGCGCGGCGGCATGGACGATAAAAGACGCACAAGCCAGCAGCGCAAACAGAGTGCGGCGGAGTGTGGAGAACATGGTAACCCCAATGGATTAAAATAGATGGCGGAAATAAGTATGACGATTTTAAGTATTCGTCATACTGATAACCTGTTCTGGATCAAGAGATAGGCAGTCGGACGGGCGGATCAGTTAAGTGAATCGATCCATTGCACACTGTCGGCGGTGAGCGTAAAGGGAGTAGGGGTGCAGATTGCCAGGCTTAAATTGTCGAGCTGGCAATGGCTGACTGACAGCGATGACTGGTAGGTGCTGTCTACGCTGACGATTTGCCAGGCGCTGCCGCCACGCTGTTTAACGATGGCTTCTTTGCGTGTCCAGATACGCCAGAACACTTCCAGTTGTTGGTCAGGATGCACAGCGTCCATTTCGGCATGTTCTCCGAGGCTGAACACCGCGTTCGCCAGCCAACGCCAGTTGGCGCGCGGGCGAATCACTTCGATATCACAGCCGACTTCACCTTCATCGCTCAACAGCAGGGCGATATCGTCACCGCTATGACTTAAGTTGAACCAGAGCGGCGTTTCCGGGGGGAAGGCGGGTTTCCCTTGTTCACCGTAGATGATGTCCGGTAGTGGAGAAAGCGTGTGCGAAAGCAATGCACGCCCCGCCAGCCAGCGTTCTCGCCGTGGGCCTTGCGGTGCTTGATCGCGCAAAGCCGGTGGCAGTGGAGCTGCGCTTAAGGTCGAAACTTTCCCCAGAACTATCCGATACATATCAGGGCCAACGTTTAATTATGATGGAAAGTGCGTATCGTATCACTTGTCGCCTCATCCCGGTAACCGACTTTTCGGTCTGCCTGGTCCCAGTAAAATCGCCAGTTTGCTGCCGCCCTTCGTGGTTTCCATCCAGATTTTACACACGCTGGTTAGTGGTACTGAAAGTAGCATGCCAATCGGGCCGAGCAGCCATCCCCAGACTAACAATGAAAGAAACACCACCATGGTGGACATTCCAAGGCGATGGCCCATCATCCGTGGTTCTAAAATATTGCCGATGATCATATGGACGATTAAAAACAGTGCGCCGACCAGGATGCATTCGTAAACGCCATTAAACAGCAGCACTTGAATCATCGGCGGCACGGCGGAGATCACCGCGCCGATATTGGGCACGTAGTTGAGCAAAAACGCCAGAACTGCCCACATCAGTGCAAACTGTACGTCCAGCAGCGCCAGCCCTAACCAGACGATCACGCCCGTCCATAAACTTAACAGCGTCTTCAAGGCCAGATAATGCGAAACGCCTTTAAGTGCGCGGTGTAATCCCGCGATGTGAATCTGTGGGTTATTCAGCGCAAAGCGCATTTTGTAAGGCACGTGGCGCACTTCAAACAGCATGAAAACCACGGTCATCACCAGCAAAAGCACGCTCGCCATTGCCCCGGAAAGTCCGGTCATTAGCGCAGTGGTGAACGTTACGAGTTTTTCTGAGTCCATCCGCTGAAGCATCCGTTCCGGCGACATATGCAGATTAAGAAATGGCAACATTTCTTGTAATTTAAAGAGTTTACGCGTCAGTTCCTTGTTAAATTTCGGCAACATGGAGATAAATTCGTTAAACGATGCCGCCAGCACGCCGACCAGCGCGGTAAGTGCGATCAGCATTACTACCACCACAATCGTAATGGCAACGGGACGCTGGACTCCGCGACGAATAAACCAGGTGACCAGCGGGTTGAGGACAATGGCGAAAAACAGCGCCAGCAACAGTTGCACTATGATATCTGCTGCTGCGTGAATACCCGCGAGGATCACCACCAGTGAGGCCAGCTTCAGCAGGATGTGCATACCCGTTTTATCGGGTTGAGGGGTTTCCATTGGGGCTTCCTTGTGACTTTTTGTATTAAGTGTAGCGGGAGTCACGCCAGCAATATTCTGATTCTTACTGCTGATTTCCACGTCAGCACGTGGTAAAAATGAAACACTGTTGTAAAAACGTGGTGATCCTCATGCCCGAACCCGTTGCCGAACCGGCATTTAACGGATTGCGCCTGAATTTGCGCATTGTCTCCATTGTCATGTTTAACTTCGCCAGCTACCTTACCATCGGGTTGCCGCTCGCTGTATTGCCGGGCTATGTCCATGATGTGATGGGTTTTAGCGCCTTCTGGGCGGGGCTGGTTATCAGCCTGCAATATTTCGCCACCTTGCTGAGTCGTCCTCATGCCGGCCGTTACGCCGATTTGCTGGGGCCAAAAAAGATAGTCATCTTTGGTCTGTGCGGCTGCTTTTTGAGTGGTCTGGGGTATCTGACGGCAGGATTAACCGCCAGTCTGCCCGTCATCAGCCTGTTATTACTGTGTCTGGGGCGTGTAATTCTCGGCATTGGACAAAGTTTTGCCGGAACCGGCTCGACACTGTGGGGCGTTGGCGTGGTTGGTTCGCTGCATATCGGGCGAGTCATTTCCTGGAACGGCATTGTCACTTACGGGGCGATGGCTATGGGCGCGCCGTTGGGCGTGCTGTTTTATCACTGGGGCGGTTTGCAGGCGCTGGCGTTAATCATTATGGGCGTGGCACTGGTGGCAATTCTGTTGGCGATCCCGCGTCCTTCAGTGAAAGCCAACAAAGGCAAGCCGCTGCCGTTTCGCGCGGTGCTTGGGCGCGTCTGGCTATACGGCATGGCACTGGCGTTGGCTTCCGCCGGATTTGGTGTCATCGCCACTTTTATCACACTGTTTTATGACGCTAAAGGTTGGGACGGCGCAGCTTTCGCGCTGACGCTGTTTAGCTGTGCATTTGTCGGTACGCGGCTGTTATTCCCTAACGGTATTAATCGTATTGGCGGCTTAAACGTGGCGATGATCTGCTTTAGCGTTGAGATTATCGGCCTGCTATTGGTTGGCGTGGCGACCATGCCGTGGATGGCGAAAATCGGCGTCCTACTGGCGGGGGCGGGATTTTCGCTGGTGTTCCCGGCGTTGGGCGTGGTGGCGGTAAAAGCGGTGCCTCAGCAGAATCAGGGGGCGGCGCTGGCAACCTATACTGTGTTTATGGATTTATCGCTGGGCGTGACCGGGCCGCTGGCTGGGCTGGTGATGAGTTGGGCAGGTGTGCCAGTGATTTATCTGGCGGCGGCGGGATTGGTAGCAATCGCGTTATTGCTGACGTGGCGATTAAAAAAACGGCCTCCGGAGCAAGTACCGGAGGCCGTTTCATCATCTTAAAATTACTGAATCACCAGTGTATTAATGATGTTTTCTGCGGTGGTCTGCGCTTTTTGCTGATCGTCAGCAGGCAGCGTGATTTGCATCGTCAGCATTTGATTTCCCACGTTACCCAGAATGACGGAAGAGTACGCCGTCTGGCCTTTAGCGGAGATGATGCTGTCTAACTGCTGCATTTTGTGACCTTTCAGCTCAATGGCTTTGTTAGTCACCACTTGCAGTTGTGGATCGCGGCTACGTTGCTGATCTTCCAGACGCTTCGCCAGCACAGCCAGGTCTTCTTTCGGATCATCGCCCATAATAATAATCACTGCTTTCTGCCCAGTGGCGTCGGACCAGACGTGCATGTTATTGGCCTGTGTTCCCAGCTTACCGCTCTGGTCGGTCATATCTGCTGGCAGCGAGAAGCTTAACTTGCCATCAAGCAGGTTGACGGTATTCGCGGTAGCGTTACTTTCCGCGACTGTGCTTTCCGCTGTAGCGTTAGTGTCTTTATCATCACAGGCCGCAAGCCCCATAACCAGCAGGCCAATTCCGACATATTTAACCAGATTGCGCATTGACATCTTCCTTTTGATAAACGGCCATAACGGCTCATTCATCCATCTTATCACAAGTCTGATAACGAACCTTTAACTGGCCTGCAAAGCGTTGATTTCGGATTTATCTGCCAGTCTTTTCAATAGTATATTGAGTAATACGCCATACATTGGCAGGAAGAAAACGATGCTAATTAACACTTTGAAACAGTAATCAACCAGCGCGATTTCCATCCAGTGTTCGGCCATAAAGGCATCCGGACTGCGCCAGAAAGCAATAAAGAAGAAGGCCAATGTGTCGCTGACGTTACCGAAAAGTGTGGAAGCCGTCGGTGCCAGCCACCAACGACGACTCTGACGCAGACGGTTAAAGACGTGTACGTCGAGGATCTGTCCCAGCGCGTAGGCCATAAAGCTGGCGGTAGCGATACGGGCGACAAACAGGTTGAAGTGGGCGAGAGCGCCGAATCCCTGCCATGAACCCATATAAAACAGCGACGAGATGACGTAGGAGATCAGCAACGCGGGGATCATCACCGCAAAGATGATACGACGAGCCAGCGGCGCGCCAAAAATACGCACGGTCAGGTCGGTAGCAAGAAAAATAAACGGAAAGCTAAACGCGCCCCAGGTGGTATGAAAACCGAAAATAGAGACCGGAAGCTGTACCAGATAGTTACTGGAGGTGATCACCAGTAGATGAAATAACGATAACCAGAACAACGCCTTATAGCGTTGAGTTTGCGAGAAAGCGTTCATATTGTACCTTTTTGATTAACCATTGGGGTGAGGGAACCCAATACGTACGGCACGTTATTTTATAGTGAGATAATAACGCGCTTACCCTTTTTTCGAGCCGCCGCATGATACTGCTTTGTGTTAACAATGCAATGGTTAATTTTCACGCAATCGTTAACCTGGTTTGCTTACGGACTCGCAAGGCGTAAACTAGCGCCGTTTTTTTATGTGACGAGAAGAAAATGACCGATCTCTTTTCCAGCCCTGACCACACACTTGACGCACTAGGCCTGCGCTGCCCGGAACCGGTGATGATGGTGCGTAAAACCGTGCGTAATATGCAGCCTGGCGAAACGTTGCTGATTATTGCCGATGATCCGGCCACGACCCGCGATATTCCTGGGTTTTGTACCTTTATGGAACACGAACTAGTGGCCAAAGAGACGGACGGACTGCCTTATCGTTATTTGATTCGCAAAGGTGGCTGATGGGGGCAGATTGGCTTCGATGCCGCCTTTTCCTCTCACCTTAACCCTCACCCCAGAGGGGCGAGGGGGCCGATCGCGCTCAATTTTGCGGCTTGCAACCGGCTTGTAGAACGAATAAAGCGTTTAAGCTGCATCTGGCGATATGGTGCACAATGCCTGATGCGACGCTGTCGCGTCTTATCATGCCTACGAGTTCGATGCCCTGTGTAGGCCGGATAAGGCGTTTACGCCGCATCCGGCAAGCAAGTGTAATGGAATGCACAAATGGATTATTTAATTCCAGTTTGTCTGGTATTGCTGGGATTACTCGCGATATTCACCCCCAATTGGCTGCTCCCTGTTTTTATCCTCATGGGAGGATGGCTGGGGGTACTTGTCTGTGGTTGGCTCTGGCTAATGATATTTTTACCTTTACTCAACGGCGTCGGGCTTGCTTATGCCCTGTGGTTGATGTTCAAAAGGCCATCATTAGCATCCCGCCTGGTTGCTGCATTCAGTGTTATCTCCGTCATTCTGATGTTAGCGCTATATTACGCTTTCCTGACCATGCCGCCGTTCCCACCTCAGCACTAAGCCTGATAGCCAGAGGCTATCAGGCAACACCTTTACTTCCTGCGCAACAACCTTAACGCATTTGCCGTCACCAGCACCGTCGCACCTGTATCTGCCAGCACTGCCAGCCACAGGCCGGTCATCCCTAAAAGCGTAGTGACGAGGAAAACGCCTTTCAGCCCCAGCGCAATGGTGATGTTCTGGCGGATATTGGCGTGGGTGGCGCGTGCCAGTTCAATCATTTGCACCAGGCCGCGCAGGTGGTTATGCGTTAATGCTGCGTCGGCGGTTTCCAGCGCCACGTCTGTGCCACTGCCCATTGCAATCCCGATGGCGGCCGCTTTCATCGCTGGCGCATCGTTAATACCGTCGCCGACCATCGCCAGCGGTGCATGTTGATTCAATTCGGTCACCGCTTTGACTTTATCTTCCGGCAATAGGCCCGCTTTAAATTCCAGCCCCAGTTCCCCGGCGATTGCTGCCGCTGCACGCGGATTATCGCCGGTGAGGATCACCCCTTTAACGCCCAGTGCGTTTAGTTCACTGATGGCAGTTGCGGCGTCGGCGCGTAGCGTATCCTGCAACGCAATCACACCAAGCACGTCATCGTTACGCACCACCAGCACTACCGTTTGTCCGGCGCTTTCCAGTTCGTTAATCAAACCGGCGAATGCTTCGGCAGGATGTTTCCCTGCGGCGCATATCAGCACCCGATCGCCGTTGACCAGCGCTTCAATGCCAGAGCCGACCAGCGCTCGCTGTGACTCTGCGCCAGGAATGCTGAGTGCGGCAACTTGCGCTTCACGAACTATGGCCTGCGCCAGTGGATGTGTTGCCCCTTGCTCCACCGCTGCCGCCAGCGCCAGGAGTTCAGATTCGCTAACACCGGTTGCCGGATGCATCGCGGTAACGCGCGGTTTACCGACGGTTAGCGTACCGGTTTTATCAAACGCCACCTGGGTAACACGACCTAACTGCTCCAGCGCCGCGCCGCCTTTAATTAACGCCCCACGACGCGCCGCTGCCGCCAGCCCGGAGGTAATCGCCGCAGGCGTGGAGATAACTAACGCACACGGGCAGCCAATCAGTAACAACGTCAGCCCTTTATAAATCCACTCCTGCCAGCTTGCAGCAAACAGCAGCGGTGGCACCAGCGTCACCAGCAGGGCGACGGCCATAATCGCAGGCGTGTAAATACGGCTGAAACGGTTGATAAATCGCTCAATCGGTGCGCGGCGCTCTTCGGCCTCTTCGATCAGTTTCAGAATGCGGTCAATGGCGCTGGCACCCGGTTCTGATAGCACTTCCAATGTAACCAGTCGGTCGACGCTGGTGGCACCTGCAGGGACTTTATCGCCTGTTGTGCGTTCCACAGGGATGGATTCGCCGGTAAGGGCGCTTTCATCAAAACTGGCAAATGGTGAGAGTAGTTTACCGTCGGCAGGTAAACGCCCGCCCGCAGCAACTTCAATCACGTCGCCAGGGCGCAGGCTGTTAATCGCCACTTCTTCACGTTCGCCGTTACGCAGGCGCGTGGCGGTTTCTGGTTTCAACGCCATTAATGCGCTGACGCCTTGACGTGCGCGGCTGGCGGCCCAACCTTCCAGCCGTTCACCAATCAAAAACAGCAGCAATACCATCGCGGCTTCTGCCGTTGCGCCAATAAACAGCGCGCCGATGGCGGCTACGCTCATTAACGTTTCAATAGCAAAATAGCTGCCGGATTTAATTAAGCGCAACGCCTGGCGAGCAATCGGGTACAGCCCAACCAACGTGGTGGCGATAAACGCCAGTTGACCGAACGGATGATTAAATTGCTCCAGTCCCCAACTGATCGCCATCATCACAATGAGCGTAATCAGCGGTAGATTCTCTTTCAGGCGTGATTCTTTTGGCTCTTCGGCGGCCTGTTCATCGCGCAGGGAATAGCCCGCTTTTTGCACCGCCGATTCAACTTGCGCACGGATGTCATTGTCGGCATCAACCACCAGTTTTTCGGTAGCGAATAACACCTGTACCTGATTCACGCCAGAAAGCTGGCGCACGGCATTTTCTACTTTGCGCGCACAGGCGGCACAGTCCATGCCGCTGACTTTCCAGCTATAGCGAGTGCCGGAGACTTTTTCAGAGAGTGTTGGCGTACTGGAACATGCACCGTCGCAGCAACAGTCGTTGGCGTTCTGTGCCGTGGTTAGCGGTTTGAACGCGGCAAATTGAGGGGCTTTTTTGCCGTGATTGTCAGGAGTCGACATGGCATCCTCCGGTTAAGTTTTTTCTCATTAACCGAAGGATACACTCTGGAGTCGACTCCAGAGTCAAGTTTTATCAGAGATACAGTGAGCGGACGATGAGGAAGTGACCGGCAAAATAGCAAGCCGCTGCAATGGCGTTATCCGCACGGAAGCGGCGGCGATAGTGACTACCCAGCCAGACAAAGTTACTGATGAACAGCAGTGCAGCGCCCATAAAAGCAGAGAGTGCGGGAGCGGTCGGGCGGAAGAACCACAGCTCACCTGCCAGCCACACCATTACCAGCGTCATACCGACAAAAGTACAGACAGGCCAACGGAACTCTTCCAGACGCGTCCAGATAATGGCCAGTAATAGCGCGCCCAGCACCAGCAGTACCAGCGGCAACGGCCAGAAGAAGGAGAGCGTCATCTGGCTGGCGAAATAGATGGTGTACAGCAGGTGTGAGAGGAAAAACGCGCCGATGGCGTACATCAGACGCTGGCGTGGTAACAGGGTTAACGCATCACCCAGCAGTGACGCACACAGCCCCGCCAGCACCAGATAACTAATCGCGTCGAACATTGGTGCCTGCCAGGCCAGCAATAGCAGGAGAAGAAGGGTTAACGGTTTAAATAGCCAGCGTTGCCAGGTTGGCCCACGGTACGATGCATCCACAGATAGCCATGCGGAAAGACAGACAGCGATAAACGACCAAAGCATCTTAGTTCCTTGAATTCGTTATTTTTTCGTAAGCGGAATGCCTACAGTCTTGCTTCCAGTTTAGTGGCGAGGGTGGACGGATGACAACACCATAACTGGCAGGGTATGCTTATTTCCGCATTTTCCGATGAGGGATAAAGATGAGCAAGGCACCTCTTTTCTTTATTGTTATCATTGGCTTAATCATTGTCGCCGCATCGTTTCGCTTTATGCAGCAGCGACGGGAAAAAGCTGATAATGATATGGCACCGCTCCAGCAACAACTGGTGGTGGTGAGCAATAAGCGAGAAACACCGATTAACGATCGTCGTTCGCGTCAGCAGGAAGTGATACCGGCTGGCACCAGTCTGCGTTATGAGGCGAGTTTCAAACCGCAAAGCGGCGGACTGGAGCAGACGTTCCGTCTTGACGCTCAACAGTACCATGCCCTGACGGTGGGTGATAAAGGTACGTTGAGCTTTAAAGGAACGCGTTTTGTCAGCTTTGTTGGCGAGAAATAAGGTTATTTTTTAACTTTAAATTTCTTCTGCCAGACCAGCAGTTCAAACACGCCGAAAAGGAAAATACGCACCTTTTCGGCAGTGGTCATCTGTGGGCCATCTTTCGGTAAGGTCGATTTCAACAGCGCCAGTTGCATACCATGCATCAGAACTGTAAAAATCAGCGCGACATTAACGAAAATATTCAGCGGGCGTGGGAATGGTTGAAAAAGATTGAGGATTAAAAATCCCCAAACGCAGAGCATTAACAAACGTCCAATATTAATCAGCATCACTTTCTCCTTGTGTTTCACGCTGATACAACCGATAAGCGACCTGACCCGCCACTTTTTCGCGATACAACGACCAGTTTGCCGGAACGGTGGGCAGGCCATTTTCTACTTCACTTTCAACATAAACCCAGGCTTCATCAGCCAGCCAGCCGTTGTTTTCCAGTAAATTAATGGTTTCTTCCAACAAGCCACGGCGGAACGGTGGGTCAACAAACACAATATTATGCGGCGTTCCTTTTTGCATCAGAAAAGACATCGCATTGGTGTTCACGACTCGCGCATTGCCTGCTTTCAGCGTCGCCAGATTCTTGATTAACTGCTGAGATACTGCACGATCCATCTCAACCAGCGTAGCTCCCGCAGCGTAGCGTGACAAGGCTTCCAGCCCCAGAGCCCCGCTACCTGCGAAGCAATCCAGACATTGCGCATCAACAATTATCGGCGCTAGCCAGTTAAACAAGGTTTCACGTACGCGATCAGTGGTGGGGCGTAGACCTGGGCTATCAGGAACCGGGAGTTTACGGCCTCGCCACTGCCCGCCAATAATGCGGATTTGACCGCTGCCGGAATGATTCGGTTTTTTCATGATAAAGTGCTCAATCCGCCAGATAACACATAATTGCAGGCGGTGATGTGGAATAAGTTAAGTGATAGACTATTTCATCATTTTTTTAGCTGCTATGTACATAGCGTGAACGCTGTGCCATGAAGCAACAGCGAGGAGTATAGTCGCAGATGGCGAAAGAAAAAAAACGTGGCTTTTTTTCCTGGCTGGGCTTTGGTCAAAAAGAGCAGACCCCGGAAAAAGAGACAGAAGTCCAAAATGAACAACAGGTTGTAGAAGAAATCGTTCAGGCAGAAGAGCCTGCGAAAGTAGCTGAACAAGCTGTTGAAGAGCAGCCGCAGGTTCATACTGAAGCCGGGGCGGAAACTTTTGCTGCCGAAGTGGTGGAAGTAAGCGAACAGGTTGTCGAAAGTGAGAAAGTGCAGCCTGAAGCTGTTAGCGAACCGGAAGTTATTGCAGAGCCGGAATCTATAGTTGAAGAAGCGCCAGCGCCGGTAGTTGAACCTGAAGTCATGCCGGAACCGGTGGCTATTGAGCGTGAAGAACTGCCGCTGCCGGAAGAAGTCAAAGCCCAGGAAGTTTCGCCAGAAGAATGGCAGGCAGAAGCGGAAACCGTGGAGATTGTCGACGCGGCGGAAGAACAAGCGGCGCAAGAAGAAATCACTGACGAAGAGCTGGAAGCGCAGGCACTGGCCGCCGAAGCGGTAGAAGAGGCGGTGATGGTGGTTACTCCGGCAGAAGAAGATCAGCCGGTTAAAGAAATCGCTCAGGAACAGGAAAAACCAACCAAAGAAGGTTTCTTCGCGCGCCTGAAGCGCAGCCTGTTAAAAACGAAAGAAAACCTCGGTTCCGGATTTATCAGCCTGTTCCGTGGGAAAAAAATCGACGATGATCTGTTTGAAGAGCTGGAAGAACAGCTTTTGATTGCCGATGTGGGCGTGGAAACCACACGCAAAATCATCACCAATCTGACAGAAGGCGCATCACGCAAGCAGCTTCGCGATGCTGAGGCGCTCTACGGCCTGCTGAAAGAAGAGATGGGTGAGATTCTGGCGAAGGTTGATGAGCCTCTGAATGTCGAAGGCAAAACACCATTCGTGATCCTGATGGTGGGCGTCAACGGTGTGGGTAAAACCACGACCATCGGCAAGCTGGCGCGTCAGTTTGAGCAGCAGGGCAAGTCGGTAATGCTGGCGGCAGGCGATACTTTCCGTGCGGCAGCGGTTGAGCAGCTTCAGGTCTGGGGACAGCGCAATAATATTCCGGTGATTGCCCAGCATACCGGTGCGGACTCCGCCTCTGTTATCTTCGATGCCATTCAGGCCGCTAAGGCGCGTAATGTTGATGTCCTGATTGCCGATACCGCCGGACGTTTGCAGAACAAATCGCACCTGATGGAAGAGCTGAAGAAAATCGTTCGCGTGATGAAGAAACTCGACGTTGAAGCTCCGCATGAAGTTATGCTGACTATCGACGCCAGCACCGGGCAGAATGCGGTAAGCCAGGCCAAACTGTTCCACGAAGCGGTTGGCTTAACCGGTATCACGCTGACGAAACTGGACGGCACGGCGAAAGGCGGGGTAATTTTCTCGGTGGCTGACCAGTTTGGTATTCCTATCCGCTATATTGGTGTAGGCGAACGTATTGAGGATTTGCGTCCGTTTAAAGCGGACGACTTTATTGAGGCACTTTTTGCCCGAGAGGACTAAAAATGATTCGCTTTGAACATGTCAGCAAGGCTTATCTCGGTGGGAGGCAGGCGCTGCAGGGCGTGACGTTCCATATGCAGCCGGGTGAGATGGCGTTTCTGACCGGTCATTCCGGCGCAGGGAAAAGTACCCTCCTGAAGCTGATCTGTGGGATTGAGCGGCCCAGCGCCGGGAAAATCTGGTTTAGCGGCCATGACATCACGCGTCTGAAAAACCGTGAAGTTCCGTTTCTGCGCCGCCAGATCGGTATGATTTTCCAGGATCACCATCTGCTGATGGATCGTACTGTCTACGATAACGTGGCGATCCCGCTGATTATCGCCGGTGCCAGTGGTGACGATATCCGTCGCCGTGTATCGGCGGCGCTGGATAAAGTCGGGCTACTGGACAAAGCGAAGAACTTTCCTATTCAGCTTTCTGGCGGTGAACAACAACGCGTTGGCATTGCCCGTGCGGTGGTTAACAAACCTGCGGTACTGCTGGCGGATGAACCGACCGGTAACCTGGACGACGCGCTGTCAGAAGGGATTTTACGTTTGTTTGAAGAATTTAACCGCGTTGGAGTAACAGTATTAATGGCAACGCACGATATTAACCTGATTTCGCGGCGTTCCTATCGCATGCTCACTCTGAGCGATGGTCACTTGCATGGAGGCGTGACCCATGAATAAGCGCGATGCAATTAATAATATTCGCCAGTTCGGTGGACGTCTGGATCGCTTCCGTAAATCGGTCGGCGGCTCTGGCGACGGTGGTCGTAACGCGCCGAAACGAGCGAAGTCATCACCGAAACCGGCGAATCGCAAAACCAATGTTTTCAACGAACAGGTGCGCTATGCGTTCCACGGTGCTTTGCAGGATCTAAAAAGCAAACCGTTCGCCACGTTTTTAACGGTGATGGTGATCGCCATCTCCCTGACGCTGCCCAGCGTTTGTTATATGGTGTACAAAAACGTCAACCATGCGGCGACGCAATATTATCCGTCACCGCAAATCACCGTTTATCTGCAAAAAACGCTGGACGATGATGCCGCAGCGGGGGTGGTTGCGCAGCTACAGGCCGAGCAGGGCGTGGAGAAAGTGAATTATCTTTCTCGTGAAGACGCGCTGGGCGAGTTCCGTAATTGGTCTGGTTTTGGCGGTGCGCTGGATATGCTGGAGGAAAACCCGCTTCCGGCAGTAGCGGTGGTGATCCCGAAACTCGATTTTCAGGGTACGGAGTCACTGAATACGCTACGTGACCGTATTACCCAGATTAACGGCATTGATGAAGTGCGAATGGACGATAGCTGGTTTGCCCGTCTGACCGCGCTGACTGGGCTGGTTGGGCGTGTTTCGGCAATGATCGGCGTGCTGATGGTGGCGGCAGTGTTCCTTGTTATCGGCAACAGTGTGCGTCTGAGCATTTTTGCCCGTCGTGATTCTATTAACGTGCAGAAACTGATTGGCGCGACGGATGGTTTCATCCTTCGCCCGTTCCTGTACGGTGGTGCGCTGCTGGGATTTTCTGGCGCATTGCTGTCATTAATTTTGTCAGAAATCCTGGTGCTACGTTTGTCATCGGCGGTTGCAGAAGTGGCACAGGTATTCGGAACGAAGTTTGATATCAATGGGTTATCTTTCGATGAATGCCTGTTGTTGTTGCTGGTGTGTTCGATGATTGGCTGGGTGGCAGCGTGGCTTGCCACGGTGCAGCATTTACGCCACTTTACGCCGGAATAATAAAAGCGTGCTATACTCTTTCCCTGCAATGGGTTCCGTAGCAGGGAAAGAGACCCCGTTGTCTCTTCCCGGTATTTCATCTCTATGTCACATTTTGTGCGTAATTTATTCACAAGCCAGCATTGAACTTGTGGATAAAATCACGGTCTGATAAAACTGTGAATGATAATCTCGTTGCTCTTAAGCTCTGGCACAGTTGTTGCTACCACTGAGGCGCCAGAAGATATCGATTGAGAGGATTTGAATGACTGACAAAATGCAAAGTTTAGCTTTAGCCCCTGTTGGCAACCTGGATTCCTACATCCGGGCAGCTAACGCGTGGCCGATGTTGTCGGCTGACGAGGAGCGGGCGCTGGCTGAAAAGCTGCATTACCATGGCGATCTGGAAGCAGCTAAAACGCTGATCCTGTCTCACCTGCGGTTTGTTGTTCATATTGCTCGTAATTATGCGGGCTATGGCCTGCCACAGGCGGATTTGATTCAGGAAGGTAACATCGGCCTGATGAAAGCAGTGCGCCGTTTCAACCCGGAAGTGGGTGTGCGCCTGGTCTCCTTCGCCGTCCACTGGATCAAAGCAGAGATCCACGAATACGTTCTGCGTAACTGGCGTATCGTTAAAGTTGCGACGACCAAAGCACAGCGCAAACTGTTCTTTAACCTGCGTAAAACCAAGCAGCGTCTGGGTTGGTTTAATCAGGATGAAGTCGAAATGGTGGCTCGCGAACTGGGCGTTACCAGCAAAGACGTGCGTGAGATGGAATCGCGTATGGCGGCACAAGACATGACATTCGATATGTCTTCCGACGACGATTCCGATAGCCAACCGATGGCTCCGGTGCTCTATCTGCAGGATAAATCATCTAACTTTGCCGACGGCATTGAAGATGATAACTGGGAAGAGCAGGCGGCAAACCGTCTGACCGACGCGATGCAAGGTCTGGACGAACGTAGCCAGGACATCATCCGCGCGCGCTGGCTTGACGAAGACAACAAATCTACGTTGCAGGAACTGGCTGACCGTTACGGCGTTTCCGCCGAGCGTGTGCGTCAGCTTGAAAAGAACGCGATGAAAAAACTTCGCGCTGCTATTGAAGCGTAACTGCACAACGCGTTGAGCTGTACCTGATAACCCCTGGAAGCGAGTCCGGGGGTTTTTGTTTCTGCTGTCTTGCCGGATAAGGTGCATCCGGCATTTATCATTTACAGGAATTTATAGCCTTTTAGCATTTCCTTGATGTCTTCGACGATCGCGTCGTTTGGCATATGAATTGGTCTACGGGTAATACCGGCTTTCACGCCCATCAGGTTTAGTGCTTCCTTCATTACCGCAGGCGCAGTCATTTTTTTAATGGTCATGCGTAGCGAATCCATCTTGTTGCGCTCTTCCTGTGCTTTATCCAGTTCACCGGCCATGAAGTAGTTATATAAATCGACTTCAATAGTAGGCAGAACATTCGACGTTGCAGCAACAGCAGCCACAGAACCTTCTTTAAATGCATCCAGCATTAAGGAGTCTGAGCCATTTAACACCTTAAAGTTTTTATGTTTAGATATTTCCAGATATTGTTTCTGAACTTCAAATTTACCACTGCTATCTTTTATCGCTACGATATTTTCAATATCGGCTAAACGGTTTGCCGTTTCATATTCAATACTCAACCCTGTCTGACCCGGTAAGTTATAAAGAATAATGGGGGCTGTTGTGCTTAAGGCAATATCATAATAGTGGCGGTATAAATCTTCCTGGTTAGGTACCAGGTAGTATGGTGTCACAACGGAAATGTAATCGGCACCTGCATCTACTAAGCGTCTTGTTAATTCAATAGTTTGTTTTGTGCTACAGCAACCTGCGCCTGCACAAATAGTCACTTCATTGCCAACCTCTTCAACTACGGCTTTTGTTAGTTCAACTTTTTCGTCATCGGAGAGCAAATGAAACTCACCGTTCGTTCCGCAAATAAACAAGCCGTGTACGCCTTTATCGACTAACCAACGTGCCATTTTTTTTGCTGCTGAAATGTCCATTTTTTCCATTTCATCGAAAGGCGTTACCATTGCGGTAATAATCCCTTTAAGCTCTTTCATTATTCTTTCTCCAGTTCCTGTAGGACATTTTTAATAGAAATTTGCATGGTGTTATACTCGGCCTCATTGGTGAATGAAGCAGCATGAGGTGTAATAGAATAATTTTTTAGTTCTTTAATTTTTGCTGAACGTTCCTTCAACTCAATATCTTCGCTGGCAAAGGCTATTTTCTGATTAATAAGTGCGCTATATAAAGATTCTTCATCAACCAATCCCCCCCTTGCTGTGTTAATTAAAATGGCCGAGGGTTTTATTTTATCGAATACCGTCTCGTTGATCAGATTACGAGTATTATTCAGTAACGGCAAATGTAGAGAAAGGATGTCGCTATGATGATAAATATCATCCAGTGATTTAAGCTCTATATAGGATGGAACTTTATTTTTATCGAGATAGGGATCATAGGCGGTGATAATCATTCCAAGAGAATGAGCAATATGGGCAACATGCTGACCAATTGCACCAAGCCCAATTAATCCCAGCGTTTTTTGATATAGCTCATGACCGACAAGCCTGACATCCTGACCATTTCTGGCTTGATTCTCGGTTTCGACATATTTTCGGCAACTGGAGAGCATCATCAGGATGGCCATCTCTGCAACGGAAATAGAATTGGCATTGAGAGCTTTGTGCACTACGATGCCTTTTCTATTCGCGTAATCGACATCTATATTGTCTAACCCTACACCATATTTCGATATAACCTTCAAGTTTTTGGCCTGATCAATCACTTCTCTGTCTAAAGGATCGTTGCCGGTAATAATGGCATCTGCATATTTAATTTTCTCGATGAGTTCTTCCTTGCTATATCGACCTCCACTGGTATTACATTCAATGTCATAACCTGCAGATTGTAGTTTTTCAATATAGACTTTGCCTTTATCAACAAAAGGTCTTGGCGTGATAGTTATCTTTTTCATTTTATAAAACTCCAAAGAAAGAAAACGCCAGGCTTAAAAACAGAATAGTTACCAGAATGCGTAAGAAATGTGGGCCACACTTTTGTATGTAAAAATAAATACCCAACACGGCAATAAGCGGCAACATGTTAGGTACAATTTTATCCAGCATATCCTGCAAGACGATGGTATTACCGCCACCGGTTGTAATGTGCAATGGCGTCTTAATTTTTACATATGTTGCTGAAAGCGCCCCCATCATCAACAACCCGAACATTCCTGCGCCTTCAATGATTCGATGAATGCTACCAGAATGCAGGATTTCCAGGATTGATTCTTTCCCTTTTTTATAGCCGATATTGAGTGCAAATCGACTGGCGAAAAACATGTAAACAACCTGGTAAATCAGGGGGAGAAGTGCGGCAATAACGTATCCCTGAATAACAAACGGGATACAGACACCAATAACAATGGGGCGCAATGTACCAAAGTCTAACGTGTCACCAATACCTGATACAGGCCCCATAAGACCCGTTTTTAAACCCGTAACGAGCTGCGTTGTTGCTTCACGTTGTTCTTCTGGTTCCTGAGCTGCTTTTTCCTCCAGCGCAATACTAATACCAGCGATAACCGATCCCCAGTTCGCCTGAGTGTTGAACATGGTTAAATGGCGTTGTAGGGCTTTAGCGAGATCTTTTTCATCGGGATATAATTTCGCTAATACCCCTGTCATTGCGTTACAAAATGCCAGCGCTTGCAAGCGTTCGAAATTCAAAGATGTTTCAGAGAACGCGTGCCATTTTAGCCAAACAATCTGAACATCTCTTTGCGTAATTGGTGAGGATGCTGAGTATCCTGACTCAATTGTATTATCCATTTTGCGTTCCTTTTGCATTTTGTGACTGCATATATAAGAGGACAGCACAGAGTCCAAAAATAGAGATGCCAATAGTATTCAAACCTGAATAGGTCACGAGGAAAAAGCCGATAATGAACAGAGGGATATATTGTTTTTTACCGATGACAATGATGGTTATTGCGAAACCGAGTGCAGGCAGAATATTACCGGCAATCGCTAGTCCATTCGTCGACCAGGCGGGAAGCAGGTTTACAAAAGAGGCAATGGCATCCGGGCCGTACAAACAGGCGATGAATACCGGTACAAAACGCATCGGAAAGGCTAACAGGAGAGGATATATTGTGGCTGCGCGTTGTATGCCTTTGATATCCCCTTTTTCTGCATAGCGGTCAGCCATGTGGACAAACGTAGTGTTCAGTGTTTTGCGCACGTTTTCCAGAACCACGCCCAGCAATCCCAGAGGAATAGCTAAAGAGATAGCAATTTCTGGTTTAATACCTGCGGTAAGTGCAATTGGGATTGCGATACACGAGGCTAAACCTTCATCGGCAGGAGGGTTTCCTCCCGGGGCAATACTCCCGATATAGATCATCTGTAAGGTGGCCCCAACAGATAAAGCGGTTGGCATATCATTAAAGATTAGTCCCATAATAGGCGCTATCGATAATGGCATACGCATAATAGAAAAACCGTACCATACTTTTGCCTGGGATATCCAATATACCAGGGCAATAATTGCTGCGGTAAAAATAGACATAAGTTCCTCTCCTTAATTAAGGTAACTTATTTTTGATTTTTTGTAGGCTGGCAGGATCTTCTTCAGGAATAGTTTGGAAATAAACTTTTATATTCTTATCTTCGATGATTTGAAGTTTGTCGGCATCTTCATGATTGAGTGATATTTGATTGAAAACTATTTTCCTTCCTGGAGTGTTTTCAACGCCGCCGACCTGTAATTCCTCTAGTATTAAACCACCTTGTATGGTTTGTAATGCAGAATCGATCGATTTGAAAAGTATTAATAGCTTTCCTTCATAGAAGTTATTGCTATTCCAGCGCTGTAATACATCTTCAATAGATGTCATTATTACTTCGACGCCACTTGGCGCTGCCATCTTATAGACTTCGGCAAGAAAAGGATCGCGTGATAAAGGGTCATCAATGACAATTATTTTATCAGCATCACTTCTTTTTAACCATTTTGTTATAACTTGTCCATGAATTAAACGGTAATCAATACGGGCATGTACTATACTCATAGTTTATCATCCTTTATTAAAGTAATAAGTTTGAACCATTTCTTTACCCGCATCATGTACATGTTGAACATATTCTTCAAAGGTAAGTATTTCGTCAGAATCCTGTAACATGTTGGCTTCGATTAACATAGCCAAATTGACACCGCTGATACAGCGAATGGGAAAATCTTTAGAAAGAAGGAGGGCAATATTTGATGGCGTTCCGCCATAGATATCTGTGAATATGAGCGTATCAATACCAGGCCTGAGTACCGCTTTTACTTGTAGCATAAGTGTTTCAGATGACATTCCAGGCTGCAGAGAAAGCGACGTGGAATTTTTTGTTTTACCTACAATCATTTCGCTGCTGGATAATAAATAATTACCAGCTTCACCGTGTGTCAGAATTATAATATCGAACTGATTCAAATGATAAGTTCCTTTTATAGTTATGGCGCGGCTGATAAGAAATAAATATTCATAATTCGAATGTTATGTTTCTTATCATATTAAGGATGAATCCTTGGTCTAAGATTTTATATTAATTCTAATAAATTAAAATGTTAACAGGATCACAGATGGTAGCGTTGGCTAAAATTGCTAATAAACTTTTTGTAATAAATAAGAGGAAGGGTGGGTTATATTTTATTGTTTTAAATGATGATTAATGTTTTATTTATTCTTGAACTGAATATCTTATTTAAGATATGCCATAAATATAGCAAATAATATATTAATATACATTTCATGTATTTATAAATATCTAAGCGAAGATATGGTTCTCAATGATGGTAATTTTTGTTATGAATTTGTGGTGTTTCGTCTAAATTTCTCGTTCCAAAATCATAAAAATCGGGTATGTTTTAGCAGAGTATGCTGCTAAGGCACGGGTAGTCATACACAAAACGAAATAAAGTGCTGTACAACAACATCACAATACACGTAATAACCAGAAGAATGGGGATTCTCAGGATGAATATAAAGGGTAAAGCGTTACTGGCAGGATGTATCGCGCTGGCATTCAGCAATATGGCTCTGGCGGAAGATATCAAAGTCGCGGTTGTCGGAGCGATGTCTGGCCCGGTAGCCCAGTATGGTGACCAGGAATTTACTGGCGCAGAGCAGGCAGTTGCGGATATTAACGGCAAAGGCGGCGTTAAAGGCAACAAACTGCAAATCGTAAAATATGACGATGCCTGTGACCCGAAACAGGCGGTAGCGGTGGCGAACAAAGTTGTTAACGACGGCATAAAATATGTGATTGGCCACCTCTGTTCTTCATCAACGCAGCCAGCGTCTGACATCTATGAAGATGAAGGTATTTTAATGATCACCCCAGCGGCAACCGCGCCAGAACTGACCGCGCGTGGCTATAAGTTGATTATGCGCACCACTGGCCTGGACTCTGACCAGGGACCAACAGCGGCGAAATATATTCTTGAGAAAGTGAAACCGCAGCGTATTGCTATCGTTCATGACAAACAGCAGTACGGTGAAGGTCTGGCGCGTGCGGTGCAGGACGGCCTGAAGAAAGGTAACGCTAACGTGGTGTTCTTTGACGGCATCACCGCCGGAGAAAAAGACTTCTCAACCCTGGTGGCGCGTCTGAAGAAAGAGAATATCGACTTCGTTTACTACGGCGGTTACCACCCGGAAATGGGGCAGATCCTGCGTCAGGCACGTGCGGCGGGGTTGAAAACCCAGTTTATGGGGCCGGAAGGTGTGGCTAACGTCTCGCTGTCTAATATCGCGGGCGAGTCAGCGGAAGGTCTGCTGGTGACCAAGCCGAAGAACTACGATCAGGTTCCGGCGAACAAACCAATTGTTGACGCGATCAAAGCGAAAAAACAGGATCCAAGCGGCGCATTCGTGTGGACCACCTACGCGGCACTGCAATCTTTACAGGCGGGTCTGAACCAGTCCGACGATCCGGCTGAGATCGCCAAATACCTGAAAGCGAACCCGGTTGATACGGTGATGGGGCCGCTGACCTGGGATGAGAAAGGCGATCTGAAAGGCTTCGAGTTCGGCGTGTTTGACTGGCACGCTAATGGCACGGCGACCGATGCGAAGTAATCATTAATCGGCAACCCAGGGTTGCCGTCAAATTGCTGATATCAAGTTCATTGCTTCATGCCGGATGCGGCGTAAACGCCTTATCCGGCCTACAAGATCTACAGAAATCAGTAAATTGAAATACACAGTGTAGGCCTGATAAGCGTAGCGCATCAGGCAATCCCTCGTTTGTCATCACACCTGAATATTAATGCTTTTCCCAGCCGCCCGGTTGTTCCTTAAATCCCAACGCCTGCATAAACGCCGCCATCACGCTGCGATCTTCCACACCGGCATCCGCCATCCACCAGCATGAAACGCCAGGATTGTTACGTAACACCTCTTCCAGCAGATATTGCCCCACACCGCGTCGGCGGGTGACTTCCCGCACGCGTAGGGAATCCAGTGCCCCCTGAGTGCCGCTTAAGGTTACTCGCACGGCAGCAAGCAGGCGCTCGTTAAAACGCGCGGCGTAGATACGGTGGTTATCGTCAACCTGTAAAGACGCAGGGGAATACTCCGGCCAGATCTTTTGCAGGTCAATCCGGTCCTGGTCGCTAAAATTTTCTAATCGAATGATGGTCAGCTTCATAGGTAACCCGTACAAATCACAAAAGTGGAACCAGTGTAGCGAAATAATTTAATCGGAGGCTTTCTCTTTTTTATTTCTTTTGGCAGGTGATTAATTTTTTTTCAGCAATAATTACAAATTAAAAACATTAGAGAATGAAAATTGTCCAGCATAATCCCCTGAATGGTAGTGAATTATTCCGCCCTTTGTGTCGTTATTTTATGCTGACAACGGCGCTTTTTTCTGTTTATCTATCAATAAATTCAGAATATTATCTGTTCTTAATCGACTGAAAAATAGGGATTTTAATCGCTATTATCACAAAATACTGCGCTAAACCCTTAATCAGACAGGCAAAACAGCGCAGTATAAAAAAAGAACAGCCAGATTTTTTAATACATAAAAACAAAGCAACACAACATTACGAGTGGGGATTTTGAATAATGAAACGGAATGCGAAAACTATCATCGCAGGGATGATTGCACTGGCAATATCACACACCGCGTTGGCCGACGATATTAAAGTTGCCGTTGTCGGCGCGATGTCTGGCCCGGTTGCCCAGTGGGGCGATATGGAATTTAACGGTGCTCGCCAGGCAATCAAAGACATTAACGCGAAAGGAGGAATTAAAGGCGATAAGCTGGTTGGCGTGGAATATGACGACGCCTGCGATCCGAAACAAGCCGTTGCGGTCGCCAACAAAATCGTTAACGACGGCATTAAATACGTTATTGGTCATCTCTGTTCCTCCTCTACCCAGCCGGCGTCGGACATCTATGAAGACGAAGGTATTCTGATGATCTCGCCGGGGGCGACCAACCCGGAACTGACTCAACGCGGTTATCAACACATCATGCGCACTGCCGGGCTGGACTCCTCCCAGGGGCCGACTGCCGCGAAATACATTGTTGAGACGGTGAAACCCGAGCGCATCGCCATTATTCACGACAAACAACAGTATGGCGAAGGGCTGGCGCGTTCGGTGCAGGACGCGTTGAAAGCGGCTAATGCCAATATCGTCTTCTTCGACGGCATTACTGCTGGCGAGAAAGATTTCTCCGCGCTGGTTGCCCGCCTGAAAAAAGAAAACATCGACTTCGTTTACTACGGCGGTTACTACCCGGAAATGGGGCAGATGCTGCGCCAGGCTCGTTCCGTCGGCCTGAAAACCCAGTTTATGGGGCCGGAAGGTGTCGGTAACGCGTCGCTGTCGAACATTGCCGGTGATGCTGCCGAAGGTATGTTGGTCACCATGCCAAAACGCTATGACCAGGACCCGGCAAACCAGGGCATTGTTGATGCGCTGAAAGCCGACAAGAAAGATCCAACCGGTCCCTATGTCTGGATCACCTACGCAGCGGTGCAATCTCTGGCGACTGCCCTTGAGCGTACCGGCAGCGATGAACCGCTGGCGTTGGTGAAAGATTTAAAAGCTAACGGTGCTAATACCGTGATTGGGCCGCTGAACTGGGATGAAAAAGGCGATCTGAAGGGATTTGATTTTGGTGTCTTCCAGTGGCACGCCGACGGTTCTTCCACGGCAGCCAAGTAATCATCCCACTGCCCGTGAAAAGCGGGCAGGTTTAGAAAGGTTACCTTATGTCTGAGCAGTTTTTGTATTTCTTGCAGCAGATGTTTAACGGCGTCACGCTGGGCAGTACTTACGCGCTGATTGCCATCGGCTACACCATGGTTTACGGCATTATCGGCATGATCAACTTCGCCCACGGCGAGGTTTATATGATCGGCAGCTACGTCTCGTTTATGATCATCGCTGCGCTGATGATGATGGGCATTGATACCGGCTGGCTGCTGGTGGCGGCGGGATTCGTCGGTGCAATAGTCATTGCCAGCGCTTACGGCTGGAGTATCGAACGGGTAGCGTATCGCCCGGTGCGTAACTCTAAACGTCTGATTGCCCTTATTTCCGCGATTGGCATGTCTATCTTCCTGCAAAACTACGTCAGCCTGACCGAAGGTTCGCGCGACGTGGCGCTGCCCAGCCTGTTTAACGGTCAGTGGATAGTGGGTCATAGCGAAAACTTCTCTGCGTCTATTACCACCATGCAGGCGGTGATCTGGATTGTCACCTTCCTCGCCATGCTGGCGCTGACGATTTTCATTCGCTATTCCCGTATGGGACGCGCGTGTCGTGCCTGCGCGGAAGATCTGAAAATGGCGAGTCTGCTTGGCATTAACACCGACCGGGTGATTGCGCTGACCTTTGTGATTGGCGCAGCGATGGCGGCGGTGGCAGGCGTTCTGCTCGGTCAGTTCTACGGCGTGATTAACCCCTATATTGGCTTTATGGCCGGGATGAAAGCCTTTACTGCTGCGGTACTCGGCGGGATTGGTAGCATTCCGGGGGCGATGATTGGCGGGCTGATCCTGGGGATTGCGGAGGCGCTCTCTTCTGCCTATCTGAGTACGGAATATAAAGATGTGGTTTCATTCGCCTTGCTGATTCTGGTGTTGCTGGTGATGCCGACCGGTATTCTGGGGCGTCCGGAGGTAGAGAAAGTATGAAACCGATGCATATTGCAATGGCGCTGCTCTCTGCCGCCATGTTCTTTGTCCTGGCGGGCGTCTTTATGGGCGTGCAACTGGAGCTGGACGGCACCAAACTGGTGGTCGACACGGCTTCGGATGTCCGTTGGGAATGGGTGTTTATCGGCACGGCGGTGGTCTTTTTCTTTCAGCTTGTGCGACCTGCTTTCCAGAAAGGGTTGAAAAGCGTTTCTGGGCCGAAGTTCATCCTGCCAGCGATTGATGGTTCCACGGTGAAACAGAAGCTGTTCCTCGTGGCGCTGCTGGTGATTGCGGTGGCGTGGCCGTTTATGGTGTCGCGAGGGACGGTGGATATCGCCACTCTGACCATGATCTATATTATCCTCGGCCTCGGGTTGAACGTGGTGGTAGGGCTTTCCGGCCTGCTGGTGCTCGGTTATGGCGGATTTTACGCCATTGGTGCTTACACCTTTGCGCTGCTCAATCACTATTATGGTCTTGGCTTCTGGACCTGTCTGCCGATTGCCGGTCTGATGGCAGCGGCGGCGGGCTTCCTGCTCGGTTTCCCGGTGTTGCGTCTGCGCGGTGATTATCTGGCGATCGTTACTCTCGGCTTCGGTGAAATTGTGCGTATTTTGCTGCTCAATAATACTGAAGTTACCGGCGGTCCGAACGGCATCAGCCAGATCCCTAAACCGACCTTTTTTGGCCTCGAGTTCAGTCGTACTGCCCGTGAAGGCGGCTGGGATACCTTCAGTAATTTCTTTGGCCTGAAATACGATCCGTCCGATCGCGTCATCTTTCTCTACCTGGTGGCCTTGTTGCTGGTGGTGTTTTCCTTATTCGTCATTAATCGCCTGCTGCGGATGCCGCTGGGTCGCGCATGGGAAGCGTTGCGTGAAGATGAAATCGCCTGTCGTTCGCTGGGTTTAAGCCCGCGCCGTATCAAGCTGACAGCCTTTACCATCAGCGCCGCGTTTGCGGGTTTCGCCGGAACGCTGTTTGCTGCGCGCCAGGGCTTTGTCAGCCCGGAATCCTTCACCTTTGCCGAATCGGCATTTGTGCTGGCAATTGTGGTGCTCGGTGGCATGGGGTCACAGTTTGCGGTGATTCTGGCGGCAGTTCTGCTGGTGGTGTCGCGCGAGTTGATGCGTGATTTCAACGAATACAGCATGTTGATGCTCGGTGGCCTGATGGTGCTGATGATGATCTGGCGTCCACAGGGCTTGCTGCCCATGACACGCCCGCAACTGAAGCTGAAGAACGGCGAAGCGAAAGGAGAGCAGGCATGAGTCAGCCATTATTATCTGTTAACGGCCTGATGATGCGCTTCGGCGGCCTGTTGGCGGTGAACAACGTCAATCTCGAGCTGTACCCGCAGGAAATCGTCTCGTTAATCGGCCCTAACGGTGCCGGAAAAACCACGGTCTTCAATTGCCTGACCGGATTCTACAAACCCACCGGCGGCACCATTTTACTGCGCGATCAGCATCTGGAAGGTTTGCCCGGCCAGCAAATTGCCCGCATGGGCGTGGTGCGCACCTTCCAGCATGTGCGTCTGTTCCGTGAAATGACAGTGATTGAAAACCTGCTGGTGGCGCAGCATCAGCAACTAAAAACCGGGCTGTTTTCCGGCCTGTTGAAAACGCCTTCTTTCCGTCGCGCCCAGAGTGAAGCGCTCGACCGCGCCGCAACCTGGCTTGAGCGCATTGGTTTGCTGGAACACGCCAACCGCCAGGCGAGCAACCTGGCCTATGGCGACCAGCGTCGTCTGGAGATTGCCCGCTGCATGGTGACGCAGCCGGAGATTTTAATGCTCGACGAACCGGCGGCAGGTCTTAACCCGAAAGAGACCAAAGAACTGGATGAGCTGATTGCCGAGCTGCGTAATCATCACAACACCACTATCTTGTTGATTGAGCACGATATGAAGCTGGTGATGGGGATTTCAGACAGAATCTACGTGGTTAATCAGGGGACGCCACTGGCAAATGGTACGCCGGAGCAGATCCGTAATAACCCGGACGTGATCCGTGCCTATTTAGGTGAGGCATAAGATGGAAAAAGTCATGTTGTCCTTTGACAAAGTCAGCGCCCACTACGGCAAAATCCAGGCGCTGCATGAGGTGAGCCTGCATATTAATCAGGGAGAGATTGTTACCTTGATTGGTGCGAACGGCGCAGGGAAAACCACCTTGCTCGGTACGTTATGCGGCGACCCGCGCGCCACCAGCGGACGAATTGTGTTTGATGATAAAGACATTACCGACTGGCAGACGGCGAAAATCATGCGTGAAGCAGTGGCGATTGTCCCGGAAGGGCGTCGTGTCTTCTCGCGGATGACGGTGGAAGAGAACCTGGCAATGGGCGGTTTCTTTGCCGAAAGAGATCAGTTTCAGGAGCGCATAAAGTGGGTCTATGAGCTGTTCCCGCGTCTGCATGAGCGCCGTATTCAGCGGGCGGGCACCATGTCCGGCGGTGAACAGCAGATGCTGGCGATTGGTCGTGCACTGATGAGCAATCCGCGTTTGCTGCTGCTTGATGAGCCATCGCTCGGACTGGCACCGATTATCATCCAACAAATCTTCGACACCATCGAGCAGTTGCGCGAGCAGGGAATGACCATCTTCCTCGTCGAACAGAATGCCAATCAGGCGCTGAAGCTGGCAGATCGCGGCTACGTGCTGGAAAACGGTCATGTGGTGCTCTCCGATACCGGCGACGCACTACTGGCGAACGAAGCGGTGAGAAGCGCGTATTTAGGCGGGTAATAACGCGTTGATTGATAAGGAGTCAAAAGACTCCTTTGAGACAGGTGACAAATGTAAAATTGCCTGATGCGCTGCGCTTATCAGGCCTACTGGGTGAGTTGCAATATATTGAATTTGCACGATCTTGTAGGCCGTATAAGGCGTTCACGCCGCATCCGGCATGAAACGATGAGCACATTATCTACAATCTGTAGAGTTTGACTCAGACCTTCTATTTTCCCGCTTATCCGTGCCCCATCTCCCATTTTCCCTCACCCGTACCGTCACCGCCTTGTCATCTTTCTGACACCTTACTATCTTAAAAATGTAACAAAAGAGTTATTTTTCTGTAATTCGAGCATGTCATGTTACCCCGCGAGCATAAAACGCGTGAATTCGCGCATCCGGTACAACAAGAGAGATAATCAATGAAACCGTTACATTATACAGCTTCAGCACTGGCGCTCGGATTGGCGTTAATGGGGAATGCACAGGCCGTGACGACTATTCCGTTCTGGCATTCGATGGAAGGGGAACTGGGTAAAGAGGTGGATTCTCTGGCTCAACGTTTTAACGCCGAAAACCCGGATTACAAAATTGTACCGACCTACAAAGGCAACTACGAACAGAATTTAAGCGCGGGTATCGCAGCATTTCGTACCGGTAACGCACCGGCTATTTTGCAGGTTTATGAAGTTGGCACCGCCACCATGATGGCGTCGAAAGCGATTAAACCGGTGTATGAAGTATTTAAAGATGCGGGGATTAACTTCGATGAGTCGCAGTTTGTGCCGACGGTTTCAGGCTACTACTCCGACAGCAAAACCGGACATTTACTCTCCCAACCGTTCAACAGCTCGACTCCCGTTCTCTATTACAACAAAGATGCTTTCAAAAAAGCAGGGTTAGACCCGGAGCAGCCGCCGAAAACCTGGCAGGATTTGGCTGACTATGCCGCAAAACTGAAAGCCTCCGGTATGAAGTGCGGCTACGCCAGCGGCTGGCAGGGCTGGATCCAACTGGAAAACTTTAGCGCCTGGAATGGCCTGCCATTTGCCAGCAAAAACAACGGGTTTGACGGCACAGATGCGGTGCTGGAGTTCAACAAGCCGGAGCAGGTGAAACATATCGCCATGCTGGAAGAGATGAACAAGAAGGGCGATTTTAGCTACGTCGGGCGTAAGGATGAATCCACCGAGAAGTTCTATAACGGTGATTGCGCGATGACGACCGCCTCTTCCGGTTCGCTTGCCAACATTCGAGAGTATGCCAAATTCAACTATGGCGTAGGCATGATGCCTTACGACGCCGATGCGAAAGATGCGCCACAAAACGCCATTATCGGCGGAGCCAGCCTGTGGGTGATGCAGGGCAAAGATAAGGATACTTACACCGGTGTGGCGAAGTTCCTCGACTTCCTCGCGAAGCCAGAAAACGCTGCTGAGTGGCATCAGAAAACCGGTTATCTGCCGATCACTAAAGCGGCTTATGACCTGACCCGTGAGCAGGGCTTTTACGAGAAAAACCCAGGAGCGGATACTGCGACGCGTCAGATGCTGAACAAGCCGCCGTTGCCGTATACCAAAGGACTGCGTCTGGGCAATATGCCGCAGATCCGCGTAATTGTGGATGAAGAGCTGGAGAGCGTGTGGACCGGTAAGAAGACGCCACAGCAGGCGCTGGATACCGCCGTTGAGCGTGGGAATCAGTTGCTGCGCCGCTTTGAGAAATCGACGAAGTCTTAATCAGTGTAATGTCGGATGCGTTTCGCTTATCTGACCTGGCATCGCGTGTAGGCCGGATAAGCGAAGCGCATCCGGCACAGTTCAGGAATTAACCGTAATGTCATCATCCCGTCCGGTGTTCCGCTCGCGCTGGCTGCCTTATTTGCTGGTCGCGCCGCAGCTCATCATCACCGTTATCTTTTTTATCTGGCCTGCGGGCGAAGCGTTGTGGTACTCGCTACAAAGCGTCGATCCGTTTGGTTTCTCCAGCCAGTTTGTCGGGCTGGATAACTTCGTCACGCTGTTCCATGACAGTTACTATCTCGACTCCTTCTGGACGACGATAAAATTTAGCACCTTTGTCACCGTCAGCGGTTTGCTGGTGTCGCTGTTCTTTGCGGCGCTGGTGGAGTACATCGTGCGCGGCAGCCGTTTCTATCAAACTTTAATGTTGTTGCCATATGCCGTGGCTCCCGCCGTTGCCGCCGTATTGTGGATCTTCCTGTTTAACCCCGGTCGCGGGCTGATCACTCATTTTCTTGCTGAGTTCGGCTATGACTGGAACCACGCGCAAAACAGCGGCCAGGCGATGTTTCTGGTGGTGTTCGCCTCGGTGTGGAAGCAAATCAGCTACAACTTTCTGTTCTTCTATGCCGCGCTGCAATCCATTCCCCGTTCACTGATCGAAGCGGCGGCCATTGACGGCGCAGGCCCGATTCGCCGCTTCTTTAAGATCGCGTTACCGCTTATCGCTCCGGTGAGTTTCTTTCTGCTGGTGGTTAATCTGGTGTACGCCTTCTTCGACACCTTCCCGGTGATTGATGCCGCTACGTCCGGTGGGCCAGTACAGGCCACTACCACGCTGATTTATAAGATCTACCGCGAAGGCTTTACCGGACTGGATCTGGCTTCGTCTGCCGCGCAGTCGGTGGTGTTGATGTTCCTCGTCATCGTGTTGACGGTGGTGCAGTTCCGCTATGTTGAAAGCAAGGTGCGTTACCAATGATTGAGAACCGTCCGTGGCTGACGATATTCAGCCATACCATGCTGATCCTTGGGATTGCGGTGATCCTCTTCCCGCTGTACGTGGCGTTTGTCGCAGCGACGCTGGATAAACAGGAAGTCTACGCCGCGCCGATGACGCTGATCCCCGGCACGCATCTGCTGGAGAATATCCATAACATTTGGGTAAACGGAGTAGGCACGAATAGCGCGCCATTCTGGCGGATGTTGCTTAACAGTTTCGTGATGGCGTTCAGCATTACGCTGGGCAAAATTACCGTTTCGATGCTCTCGGCATTCGCCATCGTCTGGTTTCGTTTTCCGCTGCGTAACCTCTTCTTCTGGATGATTTTTATTACTCTGATGCTGCCGGTTGAAGTGCGTATTTTCCCGACGGTAGAAGTGATCGCCAATCTGAAGATGCTCGACAGCTACGCAGGTTTAACGCTGCCGCTGATGGCCTCAGCGACCGCTACGTTCCTGTTCCGGCAGTTCTTTATGACGCTGCCGGATGAGCTGGTGGAAGCGGCTCGTATCGACGGTGCGTCACCGATGCGCTTCTTTTGCGACATTGTCTTTCCGCTGTCAAAAACCAATCTGGCGGCGCTGTTTGTGATCACCTTTATCTACGGCTGGAACCAGTATCTGTGGCCGCTGCTGATTATTACCGATGTTGATCTCGGCACCACCGTGGCGGGGATTAAAGGGATGATCGCCACTGGCGAAGGCACGACAGAATGGAACTCGGTGATGGCTGCGATGTTGTTAACCCTGATCCCACCAGTATTGATTGTTTTAGTGATGCAGCGTGCCTTTGTGCGCGGCCTGGTCGATAGTGAGAAATAAGATGGCAGGACTGAAATTACAGGCAGTAACCAAAAGCTGGGATGGCAAAACCCAGGTCATTAAACCGCTGACGCTTGATGTGGCAGACGGTGAATTTATTGTGATGGTTGGGCCGTCTGGCTGCGGAAAATCCACGCTACTGCGCATGGTTGCCGGGCTGGAGCAGGTGACTGAGGGCGATATCTGGATCAACGAGCAGCGCGTAACCGAAATGGAGCCGAAAGATCGCGGGATTGCGATGGTGTTCCAGAACTACGCGCTTTATCCGCATATGAGCGTAGAGGAGAATATGGCGTGGGGGCTGAAAATTCGCGGTATGGGCAAGCAGCAAATTGCTGAACGTGTCAAAGAAGCAGCACGCATTCTCGAACTTGACGGTTTGCTTAAGCGCCGTCCACGCGAGCTTTCTGGCGGTCAGCGTCAGCGTGTGGCGATGGGGCGCGCGATTGTGCGCGATCCGGCGGTGTTCTTGTTTGATGAGCCGCTCTCTAACCTCGATGCCAAGCTGCGCGTACAGATGCGTCTTGAGTTGCAACAGTTACACCGTCGTCTGAAAACGACATCACTCTACGTCACCCACGATCAGGTTGAAGCGATGACCCTCGCCCAGCGAGTGATGGTAATGAACGGCGGCGTTGCCGAACAGATTGGCACGCCGGTTGAAGTGTACGAAAAACCCGCCAGCCTGTTTGTGGCGAGTTTTATCGGCAGTCCGGCGATGAACCTGCTGACAGGTCGCGTGAATAACGAAGGTACGCACTTCGAGCTGGACGGCGGCATCGTACTACCGTTGAACGGTTATTATCGGCAGTATGCCGGGCGTAAAATGACCCTCGGTATCCGCCCGGAACATATTGCGTTAAGCTCGCAGGCAGAAGGCGGCGTGCCGCTGGTGATGGACACGCTGGAGATCCTCGGCGCTGATAATCTGGCGCACGGACGCTGGGGCGATCAGAAGCTGGTGGTACGACTGGCGCATCAGGAACGCCCGACGGCAGGCAGCATGTTGTGGCTGCATTTGCCGGAAAATCAGCTACATCTTTTTGATGGTGAAACAGGACAACGAGTATGAGTAACTGGCCTTATCCCCGCATCGTCGCCCACCGTGGCGGCGGTAAACTTGCCCCGGAAAACACCCTGGCGGCAATCGACGTGGGGGCAAAATACGGTCATAAGATGATCGAATTTGACGCGAAGTTATCGAAAGATGGTGAGATCTTCTTGCTCCATGATGACAACCTCGAACGTACCAGCAACGGCTGGGGCGTCGCGGGCGAACTGAACTGGCAGGATTTACTGCGCGTGGATGCAGGCAGTTGGTACAGCAAAGCGTTTAAAGGTGAGCCGCTGCCGTTGCTTTCGCAGGTGGCGGAACGCTGTCGCGAACACGGGATGATGGCGAATATCGAAATCAAACCCACCACCGGCACCGGGTCGTCGACGGGCAAAATGGTGGCACTGGCGGCACGCGAACTTTGGGCGGAGATGACCCCGCCGCTGCTGTCATCGTTTGAGATTGATGCTTTAGAAGCCGCACAATTGGCAGCACCGGAACTGCCGCGCGGTTTGTTGCTTGATGAGTGGCGCGACGACTGGCGCGAACTGACTACTCGGCTGGGCTGCGTTTCTATTCATCTCAATCATAAGTTGCTCGATAAAGCGCGAGTGATGCAGTTGAAAGACGCTGGGTTGCGGATTCTGGTTTATACCGTCAACAGACCCCAGCGAGCGGCAGAGTTGCTGCGCTGGGGCGTGGATTGCATCTGTACTGATGCGATTGACGTGATCGGGCCAAATTTTACGGCCCAATAGTTTTCAACGGAAGGTCAGGCTGCGATGTGCTGGGTGGATTCAGCATGTCGCCGTTTCTCCTCTCTTGCAGCATATGCTGCTGATTCAACGAACTATCCGGATTACGGTTGCCGTTTAACATCCCGCCGTTGTTGTTGGGCAGCATTTGCTGCCGGGCGGGATTTAGCTCCCCCGGCTGTGACTGCAATACCCGCTGCGAGTTGCTGTTAATCTGATTTTCTAAATGCTGCTGTTGTAATTGCGTCTGAGTTTTCAGTTGCTGATTCAGCATCCCTTTTTGTTGGATTTGCTGAGTCTGCATCTGGGTTTGCATCCGTTGCTGGCTGGGGATTTGATATCCCGGCTGGTTAGGATTATTCAGAGTATTAATGGGCTGTGCAAAGCCGACAAACGGCAGGAGTGCCGTCAAAAGCAGAAGTCGTTTCATCGCGTATCCTCCTCTGAAGATATCCTTTAAGTTTACTCGTTTCCCGGCAAAACGATGATTATTTCAGAGTTATACACCAGGCTTAAGTGGGGAAGGCCCCTCATACAACTGGAGAATAACGATGATAAAACCGACGTTTTTACGCCGGGCGGCGATTGCTACTTTACTTTCAGGATGTTGTTTTAGTGCGGCAGCCGCGCCACCTGCGCCGCCGCCCGTCTCGTATGGCGTGGAGGAGGATGTCTTCCATCCGGTGCGCGCGAAGCAGGGAATGGTGGCTTCTGTCGATGCCACTGCCACTCAGGTGGGAGTAGATATCCTCAAGGAGGGTGGGAATGCCGTGGATGCTGCCGTGGCGGTGGGATATGCGCTGGCGGTAACGCATCCGCAGGCGGGGAATCTGGGAGGCGGCGGTTTTATGCTGATCCGCACTAAAAATGGCAACACCACCGCTATCGACTTCCGCGAAATGGCACCTGCCAAAGCGACCCGCGATATGTTCCTCGATGACCAGGGCAACCCGGACAGTAAAAAATCACTCACTTCGCATCTGGCCTCCGGCACGCCGGGCACGGTAGCAGGTTTCTCGCTGGCGCTGGATAAATACGGCACCATGCCGCTGAACAAAGTGGTTCAGCCCGCGTTTAAACTGGCGCGTGATGGTTTTATCGTTAACGATGCGTTGGCTGACGATCTCAAAACCTATGGTAGCGAAGTGCTGCCGAATCACGAAAACAGCAAGGCTATCTTCTGGAAAGAGGGGGAGCCGCTGAAAAAGGGCGACAAGTTGGTGCAGGCGAACCTGGCAAAGAGCCTGGAGATGATTGCCGAAAATGGCCCGGACGCGTTTTACAAAGGCACAATAGCTGAGCAGATTGCCCAGGAGATGCAGAAAAACGGTGGTTTGATTACCAAAGAGGATTTGGCCGCGTATAAAGCGGTCGAACGCACACCGATTAGCGGCGATTATCGCGGGTATCAGGTTTACTCCATGCCACCACCATCTTCTGGTGGGATTCATATCGTGCAGATCCTCAATATTCTGGAAAACTTCGATATGAAGAAATATGGCTTTGGTAGCGCTGATGCGATGCAAATCATGGCCGAAGCCGAGAAACATGCCTATGCCGATCGCTCGGAATACCTTGGCGATCCGGATTTTGTCAAAGTACCGTGGCAGGCGCTGACGAATAAGGCCTATGCCAAATCTATTGCCGATCAAATTGATATCAATAAAGCGAAGCCGTCCAGCGAAATTCGCCCCGGCAAGCTTGCGCCTTATGAGAGTAATCAAACCACCCATTATTCAGTGGTGGATAAAGACGGTAACGCGGTGGCGGTGACCTATACGCTGAATACCACCTTCGGTACGGGTATTGTCGCGGGCGAGAGCGGTATTTTGCTTAATAACCAAATGGATGATTTCTCGGCCAAACCGGGCGTACCGAACGTGTACGGGCTGGTAGGCGGTGATGCCAATGCTGTAGGGCCGAACAAGCGCCCGCTGTCATCGATGTCACCAACCATTGTGGTGAAAGATGGCAAAACCTGGCTGGTCACTGGCAGCCCTGGCGGTAGCCGAATTATCACCACCGTGCTGCAAATGGTAGTGAACAGTATCGATTATGGAATGAACGTCGCTGAAGCGACTAATGCGCCGCGTTTCCACCATCAGTGGTTGCCGGACGAGTTGCGAGTGGAGAAAGGATTTAGCCCGGATACGCTCAAGCTACTGGAAGCAAAAGGCCAGAAAGTGGCGCTGAAAGAAGCGATGGGCAGCACGCAAAGCATTATGGTTGCTTCGGACGGTGAGTTGTACGGCGCATCTGATCCACGTTCGGTAGATGATTTAACGGCGGGGTATTAATATGTTAAGCCCTCTCCCGGTAGGTGAGGGCTTAAATGACAAACTTAGATTGCAAATTTTCTATTTCACCCGCGCCATATAATACACATCAACATATTCACCGTTTCGCAATGCGTACTTCTTGCCAGTTCCTTCAATCTCAAAGCCGTATTTTTTATAGACCTTAATTGCCGGGGCGTTGTCGACAAACACCGTTAGCTCAATGCGATCTACCCGCAACCAGTTGTCGCACATTTCAATCATCTCTTGCATCAGGGCACTGGCGACGCCGCGATTCTTCCAGCGGGAGTCGACGCAGATACCAAAATCGGCAACATGACTGCGACGCGGGCGTTGCTGTACGTCAATGGTAAGATGACCTACGACGTCTCCATCAATACAGGCGACGAGTTGCTTGATGCCGGGATGCCCGGCGAGTCGCTCCTGCCACATATGAGCGGAAGGATGAGGCACCTGTAGCGTGTTGTAATACACCTCCGGCTGGGCGTGAATCTGCCGAATAGCCTCGTAATCGCGCGTTTCAGCGTGGCGTATCACTATCTCATTCATTCCTCTGTCCTCTTTGGTGTAAATGTCCCTTTCAACATCATTGACTTTCAAAAGCGAGTCAAATGCATTTTTTTGCAAAAAGTGTTGGACAAGTGCGAATGAGAATGATTATTATTGTCTCGCAATCAGGAAGACCCTCGCGGAGAACCTGAAAGCACGACATTGCTCACATTGCTTCCAGTATTACTTAGCCAGCCGGGTGCTGGCTTTTTTTTGCTTTCGTTTCAGCCAGGCTGACTTGCTATTTTGCCCACGGGAAGTGCTCGTGTTGAGACAAATGCAAAATTGCCTGATGCGCTACGCTTATCAGGCCTACAAACCGATGCCATTTTGTGTAGGCCGGATAAGGCGTTCACGCCGCATCCGGCATGATCAAAGTGCACTTTGCCAACAATCTGACGTACTGAAACACAGGCATAGGAACCACGTCCGCTTTGCGCTAAGGTGTCACTAACCACCTTAAAAAGGACGAAACTATGGTCATTAACTGCGCCTTCATTGGCTTCGGTAAAAGCACCACCCGTTACCATCTGCCGTATGTACTTAACCGCAAGGATAGCTGGCATGTCGCGCATATTTTTCGCCGCCATGCCAGGCCGGAAGAACAGGCTCCCATCTATTCCCATATTCATTTCACCAGCGATCTCGACGAAGTATTAAATGATCCCGACGTTAAGCTGGTTGTCGTCTGCACCCATGCTGACAGCCACTTCGAGTATGCGAAGCGCGCGCTGGAGGCCGGAAAAAATGTGCTGGTCGAAAAACCGTTCACCCCTACGCTTGCGCAAGCGAAAGAGCTGTTTGCGCTGGCAAAAAGTAAAGGGCTGACCGTCACGCCGTATCAGAATCGTCGCTTTGACTCCTGCTTCCTGACGGCGAAAAAAGCGATTGAAAGCGGCAAGCTGGGAGAGATTGTCGAAGTGGAAAGCCATTTTGACTACTACCGCCCGGTGGCAGAAACTAAACCCGGACTACCGCAAGATGGCGCGTTCTATGGTCTTGGCGTGCATACCCTCGACCAGATTATTTCACTGTTTGGTCGCCCGGATCATGTGGCTTACGATATTCGCAGCCTGCGTAATAAAGCCAATCCGGACGACACTTTCGAAGCGCAGTTGTTTTATGGTGATTTGAAAGCCATCGTCAAAACCAGCCATTTGGTGAAAATCGATTATCCGAAATTTATCGTTCACGGTAAGAAAGGTACATTTATTAAATACGGTATTGACCAGCAGGAAACCAGCCTGAAGGCTAATATTATGCCGGGCGAAGCGGGATTCGCGGCGGATGATTCGGTCGGTGTGCTGGAGTATGTCAATGACGAGGGCGTTACGGTAAGAGAGGAAATGAAGCCGGAAGTGGGAGATTACGGACGCGTCTACGATGCGCTGTATCAAACCATTACTACCGGTGCGCCAAATTACGTCAAGGAATCTGAAGTTCTTACTAATCTGGAAATCCTTGAGCGCGGTTTTGAGCAAACTTCACCCTCCACGGTAACTCTCGCGAAGTAAGTTTTATGCCCCCTCAAATAGTTCAATTTTTTTGAACAGAGGGGTCAATTTTCACCCTCTATCATCCCGGACGGATCGGGTCCACACTAAGCCCATCAAATCATTCAGGGGGCGAATACAAATGATCTACTTACGCAAAGCAAATGAACGTGGCCATGCGAATCATGGCTGGCTGGACTCCTGGCACACTTTCTCTTTTGCCAACTATTACGATCCGAACTTTATGGGCTTCTCCGCGCTGCGTGTGATTAACGACGACGTGATTGAAGCAGGGCAGGGCTTCGGCACTCACCCACATAAAGATATGGAAATTTTGACCTATGTGCTGGAAGGTGCGGTTGAGCATCAGGACAGCATGGGGAACAAAGAACAGGTTCCGGCGGGCGAGTTTCAGATTATGAGTGCGGGTACGGGTATTCGTCACTCAGAGTACAACCCAAGTAGCACCGAGCGTCTGCATCTGTATCAGATCTGGATCATGCCGGAAGAAAACGGCATTACGCCGCGTTATGAACAGCGTCGCTTCGATGCCGTACAGGGCAAACAACTGGTGCTCTCGCCGGATGCGCGTGACGGTTCGTTGAAAGTGCATCAGGATATGGAGCTGTACCGCTGGGCGCTGGTGAAAGATGAACAGTCAATACATCAGATTGCCGCTGAACGCCGCGTCTGGATCCAGGTGGTGAAAGGCAACGTCACCATTAACGGCGTAAAAGCCTCGACCAGCGATGGCCTGGCAATTTGTGATGAGCAGGCGATATCCATCCACGCCGATAGCGACAGTGAAATTCTGCTGTTCGATTTACCGCCAGTCTAAATTTATCTCACAAACCTTCCCGAGGAATCGGGAAGGTTCTGATGCGTCCGTGGTAAACTAAAGGAATCTATCCCTTTTGTACCTTTCAGGACGATGAAAAAGAAAAGACCCGTACTTCAGGATGTGGCTGATCGTGTAGGCGTGACCAAAATGACGGTCAGTCGTTTTTTACGCAACCCGGAGCAAGTCTCCGTCGCCCTGCGCGGCAAGATCGCTGCCGCTCTTGATGAACTGGGTTATATTCCCAATCGCGCACCCGATATCCTCTCAAACGCCACCAGTCGGGCGATTGGCGTCCTGCTACCTTCTCTGACTAACCAGGTTTTTGCCGAAGTGTTACGCGGAATTGAAAGCGTTACCGACGCACACGGTTATCAAACCATGTTGGCTCACTACGGTTATAAACCGGAAATGGAGCAAGAACGCCTCGAATCGATGCTCTCGTGGAATATCGACGGGCTGATCCTCACCGAACGTACCCACACGCCGCGCACATTAAAGATGATTGAAGTGGCAGGTATTCCGGTGGTGGAACTGATGGACAGCCAGTCGCCGTGTCTCGATATCGCCGTCGGATTTAATAACTTTGAAGCGGCACGGCAGATGACCGCCGCTATCATTGCCCGTGGGCATCGTCATGTGGCTTATCTTGGTGCGCGCCTCGATGAACGTACTATCATCAAACAGAAGGGATATGAGCAGGCGATGCTGGATGCCGGCCTGGTGCCGTATAGCGTGATGGTCGAGCAATCCTCTTCTTACTCTTCTGGTATTGAACTGATTCGCCAGGCGCGGCGGGAATATCCGCAGTTAGATGGCGTGTTCTGTACCAACGATGACCTGGCCGTTGGCGCGGCATTTGAATGTCAGCGCCTGGGGCTGAAAATCCCTGATGATATGGCGATCGCCGGTTTCCACGGTCACGATATTGGTCAGGTGATGGAGCCACGGTTGGCGAGCGTGCTGACGCCGCGTGAGCGGATGGGCAGCATTGGCGCTGAGCGCCTGCTGGCGCGTATTCGTGGCGAAGCGGTGACACCGAAAATGTTAGATTTAGGTTTCACCTTGTCACCGGGCGGATCTATTTAAGCTCACAAATTTGAAGTAGCTCACACTTATACACTTAAGGCACGGATGGATATTGCTTCTGTTTTTGTCCGGCCGGACAATGTTACCGATAACAGTTACCCGTAACATTTTTAATTCTTGTACTGTGGGGGCACCACTTTGAGCACGACTAACCATGATCACCACATTTACGTTCTGATGGGCGTATCGGGCAGCGGCAAATCTGCGGTCGCCAGTGAAGTGGCGCATCAACTTCATGCCGCGTTTCTTGATGGCGATTTCCTCCATCCGCGTCGCAATATCGAAAAAATGGCGTCCGGTGAACCGTTGAATGATGATGATCGTAAACCGTGGTTACAGGCGCTGAACGACGCCGCGTTTGCCATGCAGCGTACCAATAAAGTGTCGCTGATCGTCTGTTCTGCACTGAAAAAGCACTATCGCGACCTGCTGCGTGAAGGTAATCCAAATCTCTCTTTCATCTACCTGAAAGGCGATTTTGATGTGATTGAAAGCCGCCTGAAAGCGCGCAAAGGCCATTTCTTTAAAACCCAAATGCTGGTGACGCAGTTTGAAACGCTGCAGGAACCGGGTGCGGACGAAACCGATGTACTGGTGGTAGATATCGATCAGCCGCTGGAAGGTGTTGTGGCAAGCACCATTGAGGTTATTAAAAAAGGCAAATAAGTAGTGACTACATTAACGCTTGTTTTAACAGCAGTAGGGGCTGTTTTACTGCTGCTGTTTTTAGTCATGAAGGCGCGTATGCATGCTTTCCTGGCTTTGATGGTGGTGTCTATGGGGGCTGGCCTTTTTTCCGGTATGCCGCTCGATAAAATCGCAGCGACGATGGAAAAAGGGATGGGAGGTACCCTTGGTTTCCTGGCGGTGGTTGTCGCCCTGGGAGCCATGTTTGGCAAGATCTTACATGAAACCGGCGCAGTCGATCAGATTGCCGTCAAAATGCTCAAATCCTTCGGTCACAGCCGCGCGCATTATGCCATTGGCCTTGCGGGTCTGGTCTGTGCGTTACCATTGTTCTTTGAAGTGGCGATTGTTCTGCTGATTAGCGTTGCATTCTCAATGGCGCGCCACACGGGCACAAACCTGGTAAAGCTGGTTATCCCGCTGTTTGCAGGCGTAGCAGCGGCAGCGGCGTTCTTGCTGCCGGGGCCAGCGCCAATGCTGCTGGCATCGCAGATGAATGCCGACTTTGGCTGGATGATCCTGATTGGCCTGTGTGCGGCAATTCCGGGGATGATTATTGCCGGCCCGCTGTGGGGTAATTTCATCAGCCGTTACGTTGAGCTGCATATTCCTGACGACATCAGTGAACCGCATCTTGGCGAAGGCAAAATGCCGTCCTTCGGATTCAGTTTGTCGCTGATCCTGCTGCCGTTAGTACTGGTTGGGCTGAAAACCATTGCTGCACGTTTTGTGCCAGAAGGGTCAACGGCTTATGAATGGTTTGAGTTTGTTGGCCATCCATTTACCGCGATTCTGGTTGCTTGTCTGGTGGCGATTTATGGTCTGGCGATGCGTCAGGGTATGCCGAAAGACAAAGTGATGGAGATTTGCGGTCACGCGCTGCAACCTGCGGGGATTATTCTGCTGGTGATTGGTGCGGGCGGTGTGTTCAAACAGGTGCTGGTTGACTCTGGCGTAGGTCCGGCGCTGGGCGAAGCGTTAACCGGGATGGGCCTGCCGATTGCGATCACCTGCTTCGTGCTGGCAGCGGCGGTGCGCATCATTCAGGGATCTGCAACCGTTGCCTGTTTAACGGCGGTGGGGCTGGTGATGCCGGTTATTGAACAACTGAATTACTCCGGTGCGCAAATGGCGGCGCTGTCGATTTGTATCGCTGGTGGTTCGATTGTAGTCAGCCATGTTAACGACGCCGGTTTCTGGTTGTTCGGTAAATTTACCGGCGCGACCGAAGCCGAAACGCTGAAAACCTGGACCATGATGGAAACCATTCTTGGTACTGTCGGTGCCATCGTCGGGATGATTGCGTTTCAGTTGTTGAGTTAATTACCGCGACAAATTACTGCGAGCTTGCTCGCAGTAATTCATTTCTCTTTTCCCCTCTCTTCATCTTTTTGATCTCTCTCGCAAAAACACTGGCTCATTATCCATTCTAATCACTGCGTTAACGGACGCAGGAGAAGATGATGGAGAAACACGGAGCTGAATTGCTGTTACAACGGATGTTAAGTAACGCCACCGCTACCTTCAGGGAAGGGCAATGGGAAGCTATAGATGCTGTGGTTAATCAGCGGCGAAAAATGCTGGTTGTGCGCAGCACCTGTTTGAACATTACCCCTTCATCCACATCCGAATACCGTCGAGGAACATCTGGGTTGCCATCATTACCAGAATCAACCCCATCAGGCGTTCCAGTGCGTTTACCCCTTTCTCGCCCAGCAGGCGCAAAAAGAGCGATGACTGTAGCAGGATGACAAATGTGCCGCCCCATGCCAGCAGCAGGGCAATCACCAGATGGCCCATCTGATTCGGGTACTGGTGTGACAGCAGCATCAGCGTGGCGAGGATAGTCGGCCCCGCCACCAGTGGAATTGCCAGCGGCACGATAAACGGCTCTTCACCTGCCGGAAGTCCACTACTGTTACCCGAGGCGCTGGGGAAAATCATCTTAATGGCAATCAGAAAAAGAATGATGCCGCCAGAAATAGAGACGGTTTCTGCCCGCAGGTTAAGAAATGCCAGAATTTTCTCGCCCGCAAACAGGAACACTAACATCAGCAATAGCGCGATGAGCAATTCTCGCACCATGATTGCCCGGCGTCTTTTCGGTTCAGTATGTTTTAGTACGGACATAAAAATAGGTAGGTTTCCGAGCGGATCCATAATCAGGATCAATAAAACTGCTGCAGAAATGATTTCATTCATAACTCAAGTTCCCTGATAATTGCGGTGGACTTTCTGCGTGCTGTTAAAGCAGGATAAGTCGCATTACTGATGGCTTCGCTATCATTGATTAATTTCACTTGCGACTTTGGCTGCTTTTTGTATGGTGAAAGATGTGCCATGAGGACACAGGCACATTTATACAGCACACATCTTTGCAGGAAAAAAACGCTTATGAAAAATGTTGGTTTTATCGGCTGGCGCGGTATGGTCGGCTCCGTTCTCATGCAACGCATGGTTGAAGAGCGCGATTTCGACGCCATTCGCCCTGTCTTCTTTTCGACTTCCCAGTCTGGCCAGGCTGCGCCGTCCTTTGGCGGCACCTCCGGCACACTTCAGGATGCTTTTGATCTGGAAGCGCTGAAGGCTCTCGATATCATCGTGACCTGTCAGGGCGGCGATTATACCAACGAAATCTATCCAAAGCTTCGTGAAAGCGGATGGCAAGGTTACTGGATTGACGCAGCATCGTCTCTGCGCATGAAAGATGACGCCATCATCATCCTTGACCCTGTTAATCAGGGCGTCATTACCGACGGATTAAATAAAGGCATCAGGACTTTTGTTGGCGGTAACTGTACTGTCAGCCTGATGTTGATGTCGTTGGGCGGTTTATTCGCTAATAATCTTGTTGATTGGGTTTCCGTTGCGACCTACCAGGCGGCTTCCGGCGGTGGTGCGCGACATATGCGTGAGTTATTAACCCAGATGGGTCAGTTGTATGGCCATGTGGCGGATGAACTTGCGACCCCCTCCTCTGCTATTCTCGAGATCGAACGCAAAGTTACGACGCTAACCCGCAGCGGCGAACTGCCAGTTGATAACTTTGGCGTGCCGCTGGCTGGTAGCCTGATTCCGTGGATCGACAAACAGCTCGATAATGGTCAGAGCCGCGAAGAGTGGAAAGGGCAGGCGGAAACTAACAAGATCCTCAACACATCTTCCGTGATCCCGGTAGATGGCTTATGTGTGCGTGTCGGGGCACTACGCTGCCACAGCCAGGCATTCACCATTAAATTGAAAAAGGATGTATCCATTCCGACCGTGGAAGAACTGCTGGCTGCGCACAATCCGTGGGCGAAAGTAGTACCAAACGATCGTGAAATCACGATGCGTGAGCTAACCCCAGCAGCCGTTACCGGCACGCTGACCACGCCTGTAGGCCGCCTGCGTAAACTGAATATGGGACCAGAATTCCTGTCAGCCTTTACCGTGGGTGATCAGTTGCTGTGGGGGGCCGCGGAGCCGCTGCGTCGGATGCTTCGTCAACTGGCGTAATCTTTATTCATTAAATTTGGGGCGCGATGCCGCCCCTTTTAGTGCGTAATACAGGAGTAAGCGCAGATGTTTCATGATTTACCGGGAGTTAGATAAAGCATTGGCTATTCTTTAAGGGTGGCAGAATACCTGGGTATTCACTGCCTTACCTGAAGGGAGGACGACGCAGAGAGGATGCACAGAGTGCTGCGTCGTTCAGGTCAAAAAAATGTCACAACCAGATGTCAAAAATCAGTTGGATGGGGTGACACAATAAAACAGGAAGACAAGCATGTCCGTTCGTATCGATAGAGACGTGATAAACGCGCTAATTGCAGGCCATTTTGCAGACCCATTTTCCGTACTGGGAATGCATAAAACTACAGCGGGACTGGAAGTCCGTGCCCTTTTACCTGATGCCACCGATGTGTGGGTGATTGAACCAAAAACCGGACGCAAAGTCGCTAAACTGGAGTGTCTCGACTCTCGTGGATTCTTTAGCGGCGTCATACCGCGGCGTAAGAATTTTTTCCGTTATCAGTTGGCTGTTGTCTGGCATGGTCAGCAGAACCTGATTGATGATCCTTACCGTTTTGGTCCTTTAATCCAGGAAATGGATGCCTGGCTGTTATCTGAAGGTACTCACCTGCGCCCATATGAAACCTTAGGCGCGCACGCTGATACTATGGATGGCGTTACCGGCACGCGTTTTTCTGTCTGGGCACCAAATGCCCGACGAGTCTCGGTCGTTGGGCAATTCAACTACTGGGATGGCCGCCGTCACCCAATGCGTCTGCGTAAAGAAAGCGGTATCTGGGAACTGTTTATCCCTGGCGCGCATAACGGTCAGCTCTATAAATACGAGATGATTGATGCTAACGGTAATCTCCGTCTGAAGTCTGATCCCTATGCTTTCGAAGCGCAGATGCGCCCGGAAACCGCTTCCCTTATTTGCGGACTGCCTGAAAAAGTCGTACAGACTGAAGAGCGCAAAAAAGCGAATCAGTTTGATGCGCCAATCTCTATCTATGAAGTTCACCTGGGCTCCTGGCGTCGTCACGCCGACAACAACTTCTGGCTAAGCTATCGCGAACTGGCTGATCAACTGGTGCCTTACGCCAAGTGGATGGGCTTTACCCACCTCGAACTGTTGCCGATTAATGAACATCCGTTCGATGGCAGTTGGGGCTATCAGCCGACGGGTCTGTATGCGCCAACTCGTCGTTTTGGTACTCGTGATGACTTCCGTTATTTCATTGATGCCGCACACGCAGCCGGTTTGAACGTTATTCTCGACTGGGTGCCGGGGCACTTCCCGACTGATGACTTTGCGCTTGCCGAATTTGACGGTACGAACCTGTATGAGCACAGCGATCCGCGTGAAGGCTACCACCAGGACTGGAATACCCTGATCTACAACTATGGACGTCGTGAAGTCAGCAATTTCCTCGTCGGTAACGCGCTGTACTGGGTTGAACGTTTTGGTATTGATGCGCTGCGTGTCGATGCAGTAGCGTCGATGATTTATCGTGATTACAGCCGTAAAGAGGGTGAGTGGATCCCCAACGAGTTTGGTGGACGCGAGAATCTGGAAGCGATTGAGTTCCTGCGCAATACCAACCGTATTATCGGTGAGCAAGTTCCTGGCGCGGTAACGATGGCGGAGGAGTCTACCGACTTCCCGAACGTTTCTCGTCCTCAGGATATTGGCGGCCTGGGCTTCTGGTACAAATGGAACCTGGGCTGGATGCACGACACCCTGGATTACATGAAGCTCGACCCGATTTATCGTCAATACCATCACGATAAACTCACCTTCGGGATGCTCTACAACTACACTGAAAACTTCGTCCTGCCGTTGTCGCACGACGAAGTGGTGCACGGCAAAAAATCGATTCTCGACAGAATGCCGGGTGATGCATGGCAGAAGTTTGCCAATTTGCGTGCCTACTATGCCTGGATGTGGGCGTTTCCGGGCAAAAAACTGCTGTTCATGGGTAATGAATTTGCCCAAGGGCGAGAGTGGAACCACGATGCCAGCCTCGACTGGCATCTGCTGGAAGGCGGTGACAACTGGCATCACGGTGTCCAGCGTCTGGTACGCGATCTGAACCACACTTATCGTCATCATAAAGCACTGCATGAGCTGGATTTCGACGCGTATGGCTTTGAATGGCTGGTGGTGGATGACCATGAACGCTCGGTGCTGATTTTTGTTCGCCGCGATAAAGAGGGGAATGAAATTATCGTTGCCAGTAACTTTACGCCGGTGCCGCGCTATGACTATCGCTTTGGCATTAATCAGCCGGGTAAATGGCGTGAAATCCTCAACACTGATTCTATGCACTACCACGGTAGTAATGCCGGCAATGGCGGCGCGGTACACAGCGATGAGATTGCCAGCCACGGTCGTCAGCATTCATTAAGCCTTACACTACCGCCGCTGGCCACTATCTGGCTGGTTCGGGAGGGAGAATGACACAACTTGCCATTGGCAAACCCGCTCCCCTTGGCGCGCATTACGACGGCCATGGCGTCAACTTCACGCTCTTCTCCGCTCATGCCGAGCGGGTAGAGCTGTGTGTGTTTGACGCCCAGGACGTAGAACATCGGTATGACTTGCCAGGACGAAGTGGCGATATCTGGCACGGTTATCTGCCGGATGCGCGCCCGGGTTTGCGTTATGGTTATCGCGTTCATGGCCCATGGCAACCCGCCATGGGGCATCGCTTTAACCCGGCGAAGTTGTTGATTGATCCTTGCGCGCGGCAAATTGTCGGGGAATTTAAAGATAACCCGCTGCTGCACGCTGGCCATAGTGAACCTGACTATCGCGACAATGCTGCCATTGCGCCGAAATGTGTCGTGGTAGTGGACCACTATGATTGGGAAGATGATGCCCCGCCGTGCACGTCGTGGGGCAGCACTATCATTTATGAAGCCCATGTCAAAGGATTAACCTACTTGCACCCGGAGATCCCGGTAGAGATCCGCGGCACTTATAAAGCCCTGGGGCATCCGGTGATGATCAACTATTTAAAACGGTTGGGCATTACCGCACTGGAGCTGCTGCCGGTGGCGCAATTTGCCAGTGAGCCGCGTTTGCAACGCATGGGGCTAAGCAACTACTGGGGTTACAACCCGGTGGCGCTGTTTGCGCTGCATCCGGCGTATGCCTGCTCGCCAGAAACGGCGCTGGATGAGTTTCGTGATGCAGTCAAAGCCCTGCATAAAGCGGGCATTGAGGTCATTCTCGACATCGTGCTCAACCACAGTGCGGAACTGGATCTCGACGGTCCGGTATTCTCACTGCGCGGGATCGATAACCGTAGCTATTATTGGATAAGAGAAGACGGCGATTATCACAACTGGACCGGCTGTGGCAACACGCTCAACTTGAGCCATCCGGCAGTGGTGGAATACGCCAGCGCCTGTCTACGCTATTGGGTGGAAACCTGTCACGTTGATGGCTTCCGTTTCGATCTCGCAACAGTCATGGGGAGAACGCCGGAGTTTCGTCAGGATGCGCCGCTGTTTATCGCTATCCAGAATTGCCCGGTGCTTTCGCAAGTGAAGCTGATTGCTGAACCGTGGGATATCGCACCCGGCGGCTATCAGGTGGGGAATTTCCCTCCGCTGTTTGCCGAGTGGAACGATCATTTCCGCGATGCCGCCCGCCGTTTCTGGCTGCATTATGATTTACCTCTGGGAGAGTTTGCCGGACGCTTTGCCGCATCCAGTGATGTTTTTAAACGTAATGGCCGTCTGCCGAGTGCTGCGATTAATCTGGTCACAGCACATGACGGTTTTACGCTTCGCGACTGCGTTTGTTTCAACCATAAACACAATGAAGCAAATGGAGAAGAAAATCGCGACGGAACCAACAACAATTACAGTAACAATCATGGTAAAGAAGGATTAGGCGGTACTCTTGATCTGGTTGAACGGCGGCGCGACAGCATTCACGCCCTGTTAACAACGTTGTTGCTCTCCCAGGGTACGCCGATGTTACTGGCCGGTGACGAACATGGTCACAGCCAGCATGGCAATAACAATGCTTACTGTCAGGATAACCAACTAACGTGGTTGGACTGGTCGCAAGCAAGCAGTGGTTTAATCGCGTTTACCGCCGCGTTAATCCATCTGCGCAAGCGCATTCCTGCTTTGGTAGAGGATCGCTGGTGGGAAGAAGGCGACGGCAATGTCCGTTGGCTAAATCGATATGCTCAATCTTTAAGCTCGGATGAGTGGCAGAACGGGCCGAAGCAACTGCAAATTTTGCTTTCGGATCGTTTCTTGATCGCAATAAACGCCACGCTTGAGGTAACAGAGATTGTTTTACCTGCAGGGGAGTGGCATGCCATTCCCCCATTCGCTGGAGAGGATAACCCAGTGATTACGGCTGTCTGGCCGGGACCTGCACACGGATTGTGTGTGTTCCAGAGATGATAAAAAAGGAGTTAGTCATGATTAGTTTAGAGAAGAACGATCACTTAATGTTGGCACGCCAGCTGCCATTGAAGTCTGTTGCCTTGATTCTGGCGGGGGGACGCGGTACTCGCCTGAAGGATTTAACCAATAAGAGAGCAAAGCCTGCCGTACACTTCGGCGGCAAGTTCCGCATTATCGACTTTGCTCTGTCCAACTGCATCAACTCCGGTATCCGCCGTATGGGCGTGATCACCCAGTACCAGTCTCACACCCTGGTGCAGCACATTCAGCGCGGCTGGTCGTTCTTCAATGAAGAAATGAACGAGTTTGTCGATCTGCTGCCAGCGCAGCAGAGAATGAAAGGGGAAAACTGGTATCGCGGTACGGCAGATGCAGTTACCCAAAACCTCGACATTATTCGCCGTTATAAAGCGGAGTATGTAGTGATCCTGGCGGGTGACCATATCTACAAGCAGGACTATTCGCGAATGCTTATCGACCACGTCGAAAAAGGTGCGCGTTGTACCGTTGCTTGTATGCCAGTCCCAATTGAAGAAGCCTCTGCATTTGGTGTTATGGCAGTCGATGAAAACGATAAAATTATCGAATTTGTTGAGAAACCGGCTAACCCACCGTCAATGCCAAACGATCCGAGCAAATCTTTGGCGAGTATGGGGATCTACGTCTTTGACGCCGACTACCTGTATGAACTGCTGGAAGAAGACGATCGCGATGAAAACTCCAGCCACGACTTTGGTAAAGATTTGATTCCAAAAATTACCGAAGAAGGCCTCGCCTATGCGCATCCATTCCCGCTCTCTTGTGTACAGTCCGACCCGGACGCCGAGCCGTACTGGCGCGATGTGGGGACGCTGGAAGCTTATTGGAAAGCGAACCTCGATCTGGCCTCTGTCGTGCCGGAACTGGATATGTACGATCGCAACTGGCCGATTCGTACCTACAATGAATCATTGCCGCCAGCGAAATTCGTTCAGGATCGCTCCGGTAGCCACGGGATGACCCTTAACTCCCTGGTTTCTGGCGGTTGTGTGATCTCTGGTTCGGTGGTGGTGCAGTCCGTTCTGTTCTCACGCGTTCGCGTGAATTCATTCTGCAACATTGATTCCGCCGTATTGCTACCAGAAGTATGGGTAGGTCGCTCGTGCCGTCTGCGTCGCTGTGTCATTGACCGCGCTTGTGTTATTCCGGAAGGCATGGTGATTGGTGAGGATGCAGAAGAGGATGCACGTCGTTTCTATCGTTCAGAAGAAGGCATCGTGCTGGTTACGCGCGAAATGCTACGGAAGTTAGGGTATAAACAGGAGCGATAATGCAGGTTTTACATGTATGTTCAGAGATGTTCCCGCTGCTTAAAACCGGCGGTCTGGCTGATGTTATTGGGGCATTACCCGCAGCACAAATCGCAGACGGCGTTGACGCTCGCGTACTGTTGCCTGCATTTCCCGATATTCGCCGCGGCGTGACCGATGCAAAGGTGGTATCTCGTCGTGATACCTTTGCCGGGCATTTCACGCTGCTGTTCGGGCATTACAACGGGGTTGGCATTTACCTGATTGATGCGCCACATCTCTACGATCGTCCCGGAAGCCCGTATCACGATACCAACTTATTTGCCTACACCGACAACGTATTGCGTTTTGCACTGCTGGGGTGGGTTGGGGCAGAGATGGCAAGCGGGCTTGACCCATTCTGGCGTCCCGATGTGGTGCATGCGCACGACTGGCATGCGGGCCTTGCGCCTGCGTATCTGGCGGCAAGTGGGCGTCCGGCGAAGTCGGTGTTTACTGTGCACAATCTGGCCTATCAAGGCATGTTTTATGCACATCACATGAATGACATCCAATTGCCATGGTCATTCTTTAATGTTCACGGACTGGAGTTCAACGGGCAAATCTCTTTCCTGAAAGCCGGATTGTATTACTCTGACCACATTACCGCGGTTAGTCCGACCTACGCTCGTGAGATTACTGAACCTCAGTTTGCCTACGGTATGGAAGGTCTGCTCCAGCAACGTCATCGTGAAGGGCGGCTTTCCGGCATACTGAACGGCGTGGACGAGAAAATATGGAGTCCAGAGACGGACTTACTTTTAGCCTCGCGTTACACCCGCGATTCATTGGAGGATAAAGCGGAGAATAAGCGCCAGTTGCAAATCGCAATGGGGCTTAAGGTTGACGATAAAGTGCCGCTTTTTGCAGTGGTGAGCCGTCTGACCAGCCAGAAAGGTCTTGACCTGGTGCTGGAGGCCTTACCGGGCCTTCTGGAACAGGGGGGACAACTGGCGTTACTTGGCGCGGGCGATCCGGTGTTGCAGGAAGGTTTTCTTGCCGCAGCGGCGGAACATCCCGGGCAGGTTGGTGTACAGATTGGTTATCACGAAGCATTTTCGCATCGCATTATGGGCGGCGCGGACGTCATTCTGGTGCCCAGTCGTTTTGAACCGTGCGGCTTAACGCAACTTTATGGATTGAAGTACGGCACGCTGCCATTGGTGCGGCGTACCGGTGGGCTTGCTGATACGGTTTCTGACTGTTCTCTTGAGAACCTTGCAGATGGCGTCGCCAGTGGGTTTGTCTTTGAAGATAGTAATGCCTGGTCGTTGTTACGGGCTATTCGGCGCGCTTTTGTTCTGTGGTCCCGCCCTTCGCTGTGGCGGTTTGTGCAACGTCAGGCTATGGCAATGGATTTTAGCTGGCAGGTCGCGGCGAAGTCGTACCGTGAGCTTTACTATCGCTTGAAATAGTTTTCAGGAAACGCCTATATGAATGCTCCGTTTACATATTCATCGCCCACGCTTAGCGTAGAAGCTCTTAAGCACTCTATCGCTTATAAGCTGATGTTTACGATTGGAAAGGATCCGGTCGTAGCCAATAAACATGAATGGCTGAACGCAACGTTATTTGCTGTGCGCGATCGTCTCGTGGAGCGCTGGTTACGCTCGAATCGTGCCCAGCTATCGCAAGAAACTCGACAGGTTTACTACCTGTCGATGGAGTTTTTGATTGGCCGAACTCTCTCCAATGCCATGCTGTCGTTAGGTATTTATGACGATGTCCAGGGTGCGCTGGAGTCGATGGGATTAAATCTCGAAGAGTTGATTGATGAGGAAAATGACCCGGGCCTCGGTAACGGCGGCTTGGGGCGTCTGGCGGCCTGCTTCCTGGATTCACTGGCGACTTTAGGGTTGCCGGGACGCGGTTACGGAATCCGTTATGACTACGGTATGTTCAAACAGAACATCGTTAACGGCAGTCAGAAAGAGTCTCCGGACTACTGGCTGGAGTACGGCAATCCGTGGGAATTTAAACGCCACAATACGCGCTACAAAGTGCGTTTTGGCGGTCGTATTCAGCAAGAAGGCAAGAAAACGCGCTGGATTGAAACCGAAGAAATTTTGGCCGTGGCTTACGACCAAATCATCCCAGGTTATGATACTGACGCGACAAACACCTTGCGTCTGTGGAGCGCACAAGCCAGTAGCGAAATTAATCTCGGTAAATTTAACCAGGGCGATTACTTCGCGGCGGTGGAGGACAAAAACCACTCCGAGAACGTTTCCCGCGTGCTTTACCCGGATGATTCCACCTATTCCGGGCGTGAACTGCGTTTGCGTCAGGAGTATTTCCTGGTCTCCTCAACCATTCAGGACATTTTAAGTCGCCATTATCAGTTGCATAAAACCTACGATAATCTGGCGGATAAAATCGCGATTCATCTCAACGACACCCATCCGGTGCTGTCGATTCCTGAGCTGATGCGCCTGCTGATTGATGAGCACAAATTTAGCTGGGACGACGCTTTTGAAGTGTGCTGTGAGGTCTTCTCATACACCAACCACACGCTGATGAGCGAGGCGCTGGAAACCTGGCCGGTCGATATGCTGGGTAAAATTCTGCCGCGTCATTTGCAGATTATCTTTGAGATCAACGACTATTTCCTGAAAACCTTGCAGGAGCAGTATCCGAACGATACCGACTTGTTGGGACGGGCGTCGATCATTGATGAATCTAATGGGCGTCGTGTGCGGATGGCCTGGCTGGCTGTTGTGGTCAGTCACAAAGTTAACGGTGTGTCGGAGTTGCACTCTAATCTGATGGTGCAATCGCTGTTTGCCGACTTTGCGAAAATCTTCCCAGGGCGTTTCACCAACGTCACCAACGGTGTGACGCCGCGTCGTTGGCTGGCGGTGGCGAACCCGTCGCTTTCAGCCGTACTGGACGAACACCTGGGGCGTAACTGGCGTACCGACCTGAGCCAATTAAACGAGCTACAACAGCACTGTGATTTCCCGATGGTCAATCATGCTGTTCATCAGGCGAAGCTGGATAACAAAAAGCGTCTGGCGGAGTACATCGCACAACAACTGAATGTGGTGGTGAATCCGAAAGCGCTGTTTGATGTGCAAATTAAACGTATTCACGAATACAAACGTCAATTGATGAATGTGTTACACGTTATCACCCGCTATAACCGTATCAAGGCCGATCCTGATGCGAAATGGGTTCCGCGTGTGAATATTTTTGCCGGTAAGGCAGCATCGGCCTATTACATGGCGAAGCACATTATCCATTTGATCAACGATGTAGCGACGGTGATCAACAACGATCCGCAGATTGGCGACAAGTTGAAAGTGGTGTTTATCCCGAACTACAGCGTCAGCCTGGCGCAGTTGATCATCCCGGCGGCCGATCTTTCCGAACAGATCTCACTGGCAGGGACAGAAGCTTCTGGCACCAGCAACATGAAGTTTGCACTTAACGGTGCGCTGACTATCGGAACGCTGGACGGCGCGAATGTTGAGATGCTGGATCATGTCGGTGCGGACAACATCTTTATCTTTGGTAACACAGCGGAAGAAGTGGAAGAACTGCGTCGTCAGGGCTACAAACCGCGTGAATACTACGAGAAAGATGAAGAACTGCATCAGGTGCTGACGCAAATCGGCAGCGGCGTGTTCAGTCCGGAAGATCCGGGCCGCTACCGCGATCTGGTTGATTCGCTGATCAACTTTGGCGATCACTACCAGGTACTGGCGGATTATCGCAGCTATGTCGATTGCCAGGATAAGGTTGACGAACTTTACGAGCGTCCGGAAGAGTGGACAGCCAAAGCGATGCTGAACATCGCCAATATGGGCTACTTCTCTTCTGACCGGACCATCAAAGAGTACGCCGATCTTATCTGGCATATTGATCCAGTGAGATTGTAATTTCGCAAAGTGATAACTGCCGTGTGTTCCATTTAAAACTATCGTTAATGGGCATACGGCATTTTTATATCAGATAAATAATATGTCATGACGATTTACACACAGCATCTATTAATAATAAATTTTTAATAAAAAATTTCATCTGAGTACGCATCATATAATAAACACCATAAATAAATAACCAATAAATCATTCGTTATATTTATATGTTTCACCACTCCTCAGCTATTCTGTTTAAAATAAAACCCTTTATTTTCAATCTACTGTATGTTTATATAAAGTCACTCATTGCGAGTATGGGATTTTTTAGTTACATTGCTAAACAGCACATATAATATTTTTAAGTCAATCTATCCCTTAATATAATCCCCCTGGGATTCACCAACGCCAGCTTTGCTCATCTTAATAATGTGACTTGTTAAAGCTGAATGTAATAATAATCGCCAATATTGCTTGGATTTTTTAACAAAAGGAAAGGTATAAATGAAATTCAATCTATCTAATTTATCCGTAGTTTTACTCGCATCAGGTATGCTGATGTCAACTGCGGTAACCGCTGCGCCAGGCGATGCATCACAATTTGGTGGTGCCGATACAGACTGGAGCACCGTTGATTATCCGAAACTTACCGATATGGATGACAACACCGATGCGATGGGCGGAAACATTCGTTTTACTGGTCGCGTGGTTAAAGCGACGTGTAAGATTGCAACAGAATCGAAACAGATTGAAGTGGTACTGCCAGTCGTACCTTCTAACGCTTTCACGGGCATCGATACTGAAGCAACGGGTGCCAGTAACCAGACTAACTTCAACATTAAACTAACCGATTGTAGCAATACGACCAGTCAAAATATTGAATTCCGTTTTACTGGTGCAGCGGACGGTGCCAACCAGACGCTTGCCAATGAAGTGGAAGGGGCTGCTGATGCTGATGGTACTGGCGAAGCGGGAGCAACTGGAGTAGGGATTCGTATTTATTCTAAAAACACGACAACTGATGGCCTGGTTAAACTGAATACACAATCTCCTCAGGGGAGTAGTTCTTCGGCGGCTTACGTGATTCCTGGCGATGCAACCGCCCATGATTTTATCGCTGCATTTACCGCGGGCTATGCTCAGAACGGTAGTACCGTTGCACCAGGTCTGGTGAAATCTACGGCCAGTTTCGTCGTGCTGTACGAATAATTACAGCAATATAATTTCAGGTTACAGTTATTTGTAGCCTGAAATTAATACTACGTGTTTATTTATAATAAATATACACGAGTTAATAATTGCAGTTAATTTTCATCTACAAGGATGCAGTATGAGATGGATTTCAAAAAATAATTTTTTTGCAAATAGAAACATTAAACCTTCGCTGAAGACTCAATATGCCATAAGGGTCGGTGCTCTATTTTTACTGTCCGCCATATCTATCAACGCTATTGCAGCGGGTGGTTTCGGTCTTGGTTCTACGCGTCTGGTTTATCCATCTGACAGTCAGCAAATTACGTTAAGTGTGCAGAATGGTGGGGCCAATACCAGCTATTTAATTCAGTCATGGGTGGATGACAATCAAAGCGGTAAGAAAAGTCCAAACTTTGTGGTTACGCCTCCATTATTTATGTTACCAACCAGAAAAGAAGCATCACTGCGGATAATGTTTATTGGTAAAACACAGTTACCGACTGACCGTGAAACACTATTCTGGATGAACGTGAAAGCGATTCCGCCGACGGATGAGAAGAATACCCAGAAAAACACATTACAACTGGCGTTACAAAACAGGATTAAATTATTTTACCGTCCGACTAACTTACCCGTTCAGGCTGGTAAAGCACGGGATATGCTGCGATTTAAATACGAAGGTAAACAACTGAAAATCATTAATCCTTCTCCCTATTATCTGACGGTGACAGGAATCAGGGTGCAAGGGGCAAAATTACCCAATACGTTTGTTCCCCCAAAAAGCGACATCACAGTATCTTCTCCGGTGACGTTAGCGGGCGAAATTACTTATCAAACTATCAATGATTACGGTGCCACAACGGCCAGGCAAAAGGGAACGATGCAATAAACCTGGAAGATTAAAACGTTAAAGCAACTCAGGTCAGGGATATGAACCTAAAGCTCAAAAAACTCGAACACTGGATGGCAAGGAACAAGCAGATGGGGCAGTGTATACCGCTTCTACTGACACTTTTGCCTGCGTATTCAGCGGCGGGTATGCGCTTTAACCCTGCCTTTCTGTCGGGTGATACTGAAGCTGTTGCTGATTTATCTCGTTTTGAGAAAGGGATGACTTATCTACCTGGTAGTTATGAGGTTGAAATATGGGTCAATGATTCGCCTTTGACATCACGTAAGGTCACTTTCAAAGCTGATGAGCAGAATCAGTTGATTCCCTGTTTTTCGCTCGATGAATTAGTCATTTTAGGAATTAACAAAAGTGCATTGCCGGAGCAGGCGCAAGATGAGGGGAATCATTGTCTCGATTTGCGTATATGGTTTGCAGAAGTTCAATATACACCTGAACTTGATGCGCAACGACTCAAACTGACTTTCCCGCAGGCAATATTAAAGCATGAGGCACGTGGCTATATTCCACCTGAAGAATGGGATAATGGTATCCCGGCAGTTCTTATTAATTATGATTTTTCTGGCAATAGTGATCGTGGCGACTACGTGTCTGATAGCTATTATTTAAATCTGCGTTCAGGTTTAAATTTAGGGGCGTGGCGTTTTCGTGATTACTCTACATGGAGTCGTTCAGGTAATTCACCGGGGAAAATTGCACATGTGAGTAGTACATTACAACGGGTAATTATTCCTTTCAAAAGTGAATTAACACTGGGTGATACCTGGTCTTCATCAGATGTTTTCGACAGCGTGAGTATTCGTGGTGCTAAACTTGAGTCCGACGAAAACATGCTGCCCGATAGCCAAAGTGGTTTTGCCCCTACTGTGCGCGGCATTGCTAAAAGCAATGCTCAGGTAACGATTAAACAAAATGGCTATGTTATTTATCAGACTTATATTCCTCCCGGACCTTTTGAAATCAACGATCTGAACCCTACGTCTTCCGCAGGGGATTTGGAAGTTACGATCAAAGAGTCTGATAATTCCGAAACTATCTATACCATTCCTTACGCCGCTGTTCCCATCCTTCAACGCGAAGGCCATATAAAATATTCCGCGACGGCCGGTAAATATCGTACTAATAGCTACAATCAAAATAATCCATATATCTTTCAGGGCGATTTGATTTGGGGATTACCCTGGGATATTACTGCATATGGAGGAATACAATATTCTGATAATTATCGGGCAATAGCTCTCGGGCTGGGGTTCAACCTTGGTATGTTTGGAGCGACGTCATTCGATTTGACGCAAGCCAATAGCACGCTTGCCGATGGCAGTAAACATCAAGGGAAATCGTACCGTTTTCTATACTCAAAATCATTAGTGCAAACAGGTACGGCTTTTCAGATTATTGGTTATCGTTACTCGACGGAAGGATTTTATTCGTTGAGTGATACCACATATAAACAAATGTCGGGGACAGTTATCGATCCAGATACTCTTAATGAAAAAGACTATGTTTATAACTGGAATGATTTTTACAATTTGCGTTATAACAAAAGAGGAAAGTTTCAGGCAAATATATCGCAACCATTAGGTAAATATGGTTCTATGTATTTGGCGGCAAGTCAGCAAAGTTACTGGAATACGAATAATAAAGATACCTTATATCAGGTCGGCTATAATACGAGCGTGCATGGGGTTTATTTAAATGTTGCTTATAATTATAGCAAATCACCGGGTTCTGATGCTGACAGAATCTTATCCGTCAATGTCTCATTGCCGATCAGCAATTGGCTATCACCAGCCGTTGATGGGCGTAATGCATCAAATTCTATGACTGCGACTTATGGTTACAGTCAGGATAATAGCGGCCATGTGAATCAGTATGCTGGAGTATCAGGCTCACTGCTGGAGCAACATAATCTTAACTATAACATTCAACAAAATTTCGCCAATCAGAATAATGGTGGGAATGGATCGGTAGGTTTAAACTACCGTGGTGCTTATGGTTCACTAAATTCAGGATACAGCTACGATAATAATGGTAACCAGCAATTTAACTATGGTTTAAGTGGTGCCCTGGTTGTTCATGAAAATGGTCTCACGCTAAGCCAGCCGTTAGGTGAAACAAATATACTGATAAAAGCACCTGGGGCAAACAATGTAAATGTGGAACGTGGAACGGGAGTGAAGACAGACTGGCGTGGCTATGCTGTCGTACCTTATGCCACGGAATACAGGCGTAATAATGTCTCTTTAGATCCTATGTCTATGAGTATGCATACAGAATTAGATGCTACCAGCATGGAAGTGATACCCAGTAAAGGCGCTTTAGTTCGCGCTGAGTTTAATGCCCATGTCGGTATTCGTGGTTTATTTAATGTTCGCTATCGTAATAAACCTGTTCCATTTGGTGCGACAGCCAGTGTACCCACTGAGGGGACGACTCAGATTACAGGAATAGTTGGCGACAGTGGTCAGGTTTATCTCTCCGGTTTGCCTTTACAAGGCATAATAAATATACAGTGGGGAGACGGTTCTTATCAGCAATGTCAGGCAAGCTATCAATTACCGAAAAGCGAGATAGATAATGCTATTAGCTATGCAAATCTGGAGTGCCGCTAATGAATATATTACAGAAATTTATTTTATTAATTTTTACTTCATTATTCATGGTGGTGGTTTCATGTAATGCACTTGCTAACGATACCGTCGTGGTCACATTTACAGGTCAGTTATTAGCAAAAACATGTGATATTACAACTGGAAGTAAAGACCAGCCAGTAAACATGGGAACTTATGACGTTAATGATTTTTTAAATGTGGGGGATGTTTCTGGTAGTCATACATTTACGATAAATCTGGAAGGATGTCCAACGGCAACCAGTACTATTTATAGTTCAGGAGTCAGTGCTAATGTGCGGTTTAGCGGGGATACAGACACCATCAATACCACCTTATTACGCCTTACTTCCAGTGCAGATAGTGCAACTGGAGTGGGCGTCGAAATTTTAGATAACGATGATAAAGTTATTGCAATTAATGATGAGTCAGGTTTCAAAGAATTAGTTTTAGATAATAATGGCGATGCCAGTTTAGACTTTAAACTCCGCTATAAGTCAACTCAGCAAAACGTACATGCGGGGCAGGCAAATGCACTGTTGTACTTTGATATAGACTATCAGTGAGGATAATATGACGCGCTATTGTAATTTAATTGCTTTGTTATTCTCTGTGATATCAATATCATCCATTGCTGATGATACAACGCATACAGGTGTTGTACGTATAGAAGGAATAATAACGGCAAAGACTTGCATTGTTGCCGATGAGTCTAAAAATTTCACGGTCAACATGCCAGATGTACCCAGTTATAGGGTTAGAAATTCAGGAGATGTCACTGAAAAAATTGACTTCTCTATAAAATTAACCCGCTGTGGCAGTGATGTCAGTAATGCCAATATCAAATTTGATGGAACATCAGTGAGTGAAGATACCACCCTGTATAAACTGGATGAGGGATCTGTTGAGGGGTTAGCGCTGGCTATTTTTGATAACAACAGACAAAGTATTAGTAATGGTATAATAAGCACCAGTTATGCTCTTACGCCATTGGTAGATAACACATTGCATTTCTTTGCGGCTTATAAAGCCATAAAAAATGATGTACAACCAGGAGATGCGAATGCATCAGTTTCCTTTATCGTCACTTATGATTAATGTGCTGATATTCTTTTTAATATGTTGCACAAATGCGCAAGCAGGGGTTGTCGTTGGCAGTACCCGTTTTGTTTACCCAGAAAAGCAGTCATCAATATCGGTCGAGCTTAAAAATACTGCCAGTAGAGATATGTTGGTTAAAATTTCCGTGACACCTGATGATGGACGTCAGTTAAAAGGGACAGTGGAATCCCAGCCTTTACTTCCAGATAAGATATTTATTGCGACGCCACCATTATTAGTACTTAAACAAGATAAACATACCAAAATAAGAATTAATCACGTGGGTGGCCAGTTACCTGCAGATCGTGAGAGTTTATTTATACTGAATATTGCAGCGTTACCTGCTCAGGAACCAAACTCACAGCTTAAGAACGAAAATCAACTCCAGGTAGCCGTACGCAATAGGATGAAAATATTTTATCGCCCGGAGACATTATCAGGTAATCCACTTGACGCTTATAAACAGTTACGTTGGTCGCGAAACAATGAAACTGTCACTATTTTTAACCCTACCCCCTGGTATGTGACACTCTATAATTTATCTATTGATGGTAAAAGCATAAATGGTGGCATGGTCGCACCATTTAGCCATCGTCAACAGAATTGGTGTCTGCGGCAAGGATATTGTGAGGTTAACTGGCAAACGTTGGATCTTTATAATAATGCCTTACCTGTATGTAACGTGAAATTAAATGTTTTGCAAAATAATGCTATGGGTGCAGTAGCGATACATGGATAACTGGAGAAGTAGAATGTTAACTTATTCTTGGGGAAATATAAAAGTAATTTGTATATTGTTTTTTCTTTTAATCAGTAGTTGCTATAACATCGTGTATGCAGAAGATATGGGACGGGGTCGCGCTTTTTGTTATCCTGGAAAGCCAGGAAATAATACTACTCCTGCGACATTTTCTTATAATTTTGGTACTGTTATTGTCTCAGATGTTAATAATAATTCTCCCGGGAAAGTACTACCAGTGCAGAACTGGAATATAGGGGTTTATAAAGCGTATTGCAATTCCCTGGGTAATTACGAGGTTTATTTTACAGCCACATCTGGCATAGATCAATCAGGTGCGTCTGGTGATCATCAGGGAAGCGATATATTTATCCCCTTGACTCATGAGATATCGGTTTCAACACATATAAAACTCTATAATAAAAATGAAACAATGACAGATAAGACAGTACCTTTTGACAACTACAGCACCAATTATTCAGCAGACAGAAGTAAACCATCGAATTGGGGATCGGGAACAGAAGGCTATATAAAAATCAGACTTGATAAAAAAATAATATCCGACATCTCAATAAATAACGTGTTGCTGGTTTCTTTGTATGTCAGCCAGTTCCCAACGGAGCACGGACCAGTTCCTGTATTTAATGCTTATATTGGTAACTTAAATATTGAGGTTCCACAAGGTTGCACAATTAATGAGGGCACCAGTTTTACCGTTAATATGCCGGATGTCTGGGCCAGTGAGCTAAGTCGGGCTGGTGCTGGAGTGAAGCCAACAGGCGTTTCCCCGGTTGCAACCACTATTCCGATAAACTGTACAAATAAAGATATTGATGCCGTAATGACGCTGGTTTTTGATGGCAATATTTCATCAACGAGAGATGTTAATGGTCGGCAAAGCATTATTCAGGCGGAGGATAACCCAGACGTTGGCATTATGATTATGGATAGCCAACAGGAGTCCGTAGACTTGAATGAGCTGGCTGCGCATGTTGGCGTGCCATTTAAGTTAGTTGAAAACCGGGCTGAGTCAGCTCAGACGGCAGACGTGACTTTTCTGTCTCTCCCCGTCAGTACCACAGGGCGACTACCTGCTGCGGGTCGTTATAACGCCCTGGCTATTTTGCGGGTGGAATATCAGTAATGTGTGTGAGTACAGAATCGGATTAGCCCGCTTTTAGCCATCGGTGCAAAATAAAGCGCAGTAACAGCAAGGATGAATAATATGCAAAACGGAAAATGGATTTTGACCTCGCTGGTAATGACTTTTTTCGGCATCCCCATACTGACGCAATTTTTGGCAGCGGTTGTTGCCATGCTGGGGGGCGGACTTACCGCCATTCTTGAGGTTTGCAATTTACTCTTCACGCCAACAATTTACCTTCTGCTTAACATTTTTATGTTGGTGCTGGGCGCGATAATGCTATTTTTCTCGGGGCGAGTATGGGCGGGCGATAGCGCTCCAGAAAAAAGAGAAATAGCCGCCTGGCGACAATGCTTTTTTCTGTTACCGGCACTATTAATCCTGGTTGGCTGGATAATCACGCTACATCTGGCAGATTATCAATTTCGCCAGATGGGAGCAGATTGGTTGGCAAACCTTATGCTTCCCTGGCTGGGCGTTTTGTTAGTCTCATTAGTTGGTGGTGAGTTCTGGTGGATAGTCATAATTCCCGTTGGGGCGCATATCAGTTTTTCGCTGGGATACGCCTGGCCAACCAGACATTCTTTAACCGGCACATCCGGGCTACGTTGCCGTAATTCTCTCCTGTTTATCCTTCTCATGCTTGGTTTTGTCGCTGGTTATCAGGCTTATTTATATAAACAGCTCAATCCCGGCGTTGGTGTACGCGAAAATATTGATACCTGGGCCTGGCAACCCGATAAACTCAATAATCAATTGACGCCACTGCGTGGTAAACCGCAAATTCAGTTCACGCAAAACTGGCCGCGACTCGATGGCGCTACGGCAGCGTACCCAATTTATGCCTCTGCATTTTATGCGTTAAGCGTAATACCGGAAGATTTACACACCCGGGAATATTTGGCGAACTCTCGCACGCCGGAGGCGTATAACAAAATCGTTAAGGGAGACGCTGATATTATTTTTGTGGCTCAACCTTCCGGTGGGCAGAAAAAACGTGCAGAGGAATCAGGTGTTACTTTGATGTACACACCTTTTGCTCGCGAAGCATTTGTTTTCATCGTCAATGCGGATAACCCGGTTAATTCCCTGACTGAACAACAAGTGCGTGACATCTTCAGTGGCGCAATTACCAACTGGCGCACGGTTGGCGGTAATGATCAGGAGATCCAGACCTGGCAACGCCCGGAAGACTCGGGTAGTCAGACGGTGATGCAATCACAGGTCATGAAAAATATCCGCATGATCTCTCCGCAGGAAACAGAAGTAGCAAGTGTGATGGAAGGAATGATTAAAGTCGTTGCCGAATACCGTAATACAAACAACGCAATTGGTTACACCTTCCGCTATTACGCCACGCAAATGAATGCTGATAAGAATATAAAATTATTAGCGATTAACGGCATTGCGCCGACTGCGGAAAACATTCGCAACGGCAAATATCCGTACATCGTCGATGCGTTCATGGTGACGCGGGAAAATACAACGTCAGAAACACAAAAACTGGTGGAGTGGTTTTTAACGCCACAAGGGCAGAGCCTGGTAGAAGATGTGGGATATGTGCCGATGTATAAAACGTTATCAGATATTAAATAATAAAGTAAACAGGGGGCAGATATGGATATGAAGATTTTATTACCTATCAGCAGTTGCTTACTCTTTCTTCCTGAGAGTAATGCTGCGCACCAGAGTATTTCACCGCCTTTCCTGCATTACACATTAGTTTGTGAAAGAGAGCAAATTAACCCCGGAATTAATTTGTCTGAGTATTATTCAGAAAATGAATTTGACTTGTACCAATATTATGCTTTTCGTTGCCCGGATATAGAGAATCAAGTCAGAGGACCATCAGTTTCTGTTTTATTGAGAGTGAGCGTGAAAAGTCCGTTTGAGGACAGGTTAAATATTTCAACATCATATGCAGTTTACCCTGATTATAATATCGATAAATCAATTGACTGGAGTGACGATGGCAACAGGGAGAAATCAACGCTAAACGACTCTGTTAATGTTACTCAATAAAATATGAAACAAAAAATAGAAAAAGCTTTAACGGTTTTGCTTATGATTTACGCCGGATCCGCAGTTGCCGAAGGCAAAGTGAACGATTTATGCCACATAGGTAATCGCGTAGATAAACTAGAGATTACAAATTATCCGCAGGGATACACTTCGCCAGTTTCAATTGATGAGGGACGGCTGAATGAAATTTATAAATACAAGGTTGAAATCACTGAGCTTGATGATAAAGAAAGTAAAAAAATTGTTGAGCTATTACAGATGGATTATGCTGAACAAGAGGAAAATGTTACTAATCTGAGGTGGCGCGTGAATATCACTTCATATCAAAATAAAAAATGTGATATCTATTTTGATGGTTTTGGTTTATGTGGAAAAATTAACGGTGAGAATGTCTGCTTCAGGCACAACGAAATGATACGATGGATAGAGTCCCATATTTCTGTGTTTCTACATAGCGTTAATGAATGAACGTTATGAAATAATGAATTTATCAACAAACTCCTGACATTCTCAATAGCCTTGCACAGTTTTTTATTATTTATTGCACGGATTTTGAATAGATATCATCTGTAGGATAGGTTTATCCTGACAGTTTAAACTGTCCGTTAATAATAAAGGACAACCAAATGGAATTAGTGCGCTTTGTTCATGCCGGATGCGGCGTGAACGCCTTATCCGGCCTACAAAACCATGCAAATTCAATATATTGCATGAACCACGTAGGCCTGATAAGCGTAGCGCATCAGGCAGTTTTTGTGTTTGTCATCAGTCTCAGGTCAGATTGAAATCTGACCCAGCAGCTTACGTTAAATCACGACGCCAGCGACAACTTCTGCTGCGTATACTCCACCAGCCACTGACTCACACGAGACTGTTGTTCCGCATTCAGCCACATGCCTTGTTTTGTGCGACGCCACAGGGCATCGTCGGCGCGGCGGACCCATTCGTGGTCAACCAGATATTTAAGCTCCGCTTCGTAAAACTCATGACCGAAATCTTCCCCGAGATCGTTTATCGTCTCCGCATTGCCGAGCAGCAGTTCGCTGTTGCTGCCGTAAGTACGTGCGTAATGACGTGCCAGCGATTCGGTCAGGAACGGATAGCGGCGGCGCAGGCGGGCTGCGTAGTCGTCGCGGTCGCCTTCGATGGCTCCACCAGGTAATACGCTCTCTTTCGTCCACGCCGGGCCAATACCCTGATAATACGGCGTCAGTTTTTCCAGCGCGTGTTCCGCCAGTTTACGATAGGTCGTCAGCTTGCCGCCAAATACCGACAGCAGCGGTGCTTTGCCGTTTTCATCATGGATATCGAGCGTGTAATCACGAGTGATTGCCTGCGGTGAGTCGGATTCATCATCACACAGCGGACGCACGCCGGAGTAAGTCCAGACGATATCGTCACGGCTTAACTGTTTTTTAAAGTGCGCGTTATACACCTTCAGCAGGTAATTTATTTCGCTCTCTTCAATCTTCACTGCTTTCGGATCGCCTTTGTATTCCACATCGGTGGTGCCGATGATGGAAAACTCATCCATCCACGGGATCACGAACACAATACGTTTATCTTCGTTTTGCAGAATGTACGCTTGTTTCTGGGTATGCACACGCGGCACCACAATATGGCTGCCTTTGATCAGGCGAATGCCATAAGGTGAAGGCAGATGCATTCCTTCGTCGAAGAACTGTTTCACCCACGGACCGGTGGCGTTAACCAGGCCGCGAGCCTGCCATGTATATTTTTTGCCGGTATCGATATCTTCCGCTTCCACAATCCACAAACCGTTTTCGCGGCGGGCAGACGTGGCACGAGTACGGGTAAGCACTTCGCCGCCTTTACGCACCACCATCTGGGCGTTGGCGAGTACCAGACGGGCGTCGTCAACCCAACAGTCGGAATATTCGAATCCGCGCGTAATTTCCGGTTTTAATACTGAATTTGCGCCAAAACGCAAACCGGTTGATCCCGGCAGGCTGGTTCGTTTACCCAAATGATCGTACATAAACAGACCAATGCGAATCATCCACGCGGGACGCAGATGCGGGCGATGCGGCAGGCAAAAACGCATTGGGAAAGCAATATGCGGGGCCATTTTCAGCAACACTTCACGTTCTGCCAGCGCCTCGCTGACCAGACGGAATTCATAGTGTTCAAGGTAACGCAGGCCACCGTGAATGAGTTTTGAACTGGCGGAAGATGTCGCACAAGCGAGATCCTGCGCTTCCAGCATTAGCACGGATAAACCGCGTCCAGCGGCGTCTGCCGCGATACCAGCACCATTGATGCCGCCACCTATCACAATCAGATCTTTGGTTTCCATGCTGCCCTCATTCACTTTCGTTAAAGCTCATAAATGTTCGTTATCGAACATAATAGCAAACAAACGCGCTTTGAGTAACATTGAAAAAACATTTTAGAGTGATATGCATAACATTATGGCGTTTATCTGCCGCTCCGACGTAAACTGTGCGATAAATTTGCCCACTTGTTTGTAAAGAAAGAGAGACGCATGGATCAGTTCGAATGTATTAACGTTGCCGACGCGCACCAGAAGTTGCAGGAAAAAGAGGCGGTGCTGGTCGATATTCGCGATCCACAAAGTTTCGCAATGGGGCATGCGGCGCAGGCTTTCCATCTAACCAATGACACGCTGGGTGCGTTCATGCGCGAAAATGACTTCGATACCCCGGTAATGGTGATGTGTTACCACGGTAATAGCAGCAAAGGCGCGGCGCAGTATCTGCTGCAACAGGGTTATGATGTGGTTTACAGTATCGATGGTGGCTTTGAAGCCTGGCAGCGTCAGTTTCCCGCAGAGGTGGCTTACGGCGCGTAACGCTTTATACTGTCCCCTTTTGTGTGGAATAAGCGACAGCAACGATGTTGATGATTACCTCTTTTGCTAACCCCCGCGTGGCGCAGGCATTTGTTGATTACATGGCGACACAGGGCGTTATCCTCACGATTCAACAACATAACCAAAGCGATGTCTGGCTGGCGGATGAATCCCAGGCCGAACGCGTGCGGGCAGAGCTGGCGCGTTTTCTCGAAAACCCGGCAGACCCGCGTTATCTCGCCGCCAGTTGGCAGTCAGGTCATACCGGTAGTGGCCTGCACTATCGCCGTTTTCCTTTCTTTGCCACTTTGCGTGAACGTGCAGGCCCGGTCACCTGGGTAGTGATGATTGCCTGCGTGCTGGTGTTTATCGCCATGCAAATTCTTGGCGATCAGGAAGTGATGTTATGGCTGGCCTGGCCATTCGATCCGACGCTGAAATTTGAGTTCTGGCGCTACTTCACGCATGCGTTAATGCACTTCTCGCTGATGCATATCCTCTTTAACCTGCTCTGGTGGTGGTATCTCGGTGGCGCAGTGGAAAAACGCCTCGGTAGCGGTAAGCTGATAGTCATTACTCTCATCAGCGCCCTGTTAAGCGGCTATGTGCAGCAAAAGTTCAGTGGGCCGTGGTTTGGCGGGCTTTCCGGTGTGGTTTATGCACTGATGGGCTACGTCTGGCTACGCGGCGAGCGCGATCCACAAAGCGGTATTTACCTGCAACGTGGGTTAATCATCTTTGCGCTGATCTGGATTGTTGCCGGATGGTTTGATTTGTTTGGGATGTCGATGGCGAATGGAGCACACATCGCCGGGTTAGCCGTGGGTTTAGCGATGGCTTTTGTTGATTCGCTCAATGCGCGAAAACGAAAATAATTCCAGGGATTTATAAATGAAACAAACACAACGACACAACGGTATTATCGAACTGGTTAAGCAGCAGGGCTATGTCAGCACCGAAGAGCTGGTAGAGCATTTTTCCGTCAGCCCGCAGACTATTCGCCGTGACCTCAATGAACTGGCGGAACAGAACCTGATCCTGCGCCATCATGGCGGCGCGGCGCTGCCTTCCAGTTCGGTTAACACGCCGTGGCACGATCGCAAAGCTACCCAGACCGAAGAAAAAGAGCGTATCGCCCGTAAAGTGGCCGAGCAGATCCCCAACGGTTCGACGCTGTTTATTGATATCGGCACCACGCCGGAAGCGGTGGCGCACGCGCTGCTCAATCACAGCAATTTGCGCATTGTCACCAACAATCTCAATGTCGCTAATACGCTGATGGTGAAAGAAGATTTCCGCATTATTCTCGCCGGTGGTGAATTGCGTAGCCGCGATGGCGGGATCATTGGCGAAGCGACCCTGGATTTTATCTCTCAGTTCCGCCTCGATTTCGGCATTCTTGGGATCAGCGGCATTGACAGCGACGGCTCGTTACTGGAGTTCGATTACCATGAAGTTCGCACCAAACGCGCCATTATTGAGAACTCGCGCCACGTTATGCTGGTTGTCGATCACTCAAAATTTGGCCGTAATGCGATGGTAAACATGGGCAGCATCAGCATGGTCGATGCCGTTTACACCGACACCATGCCGCCTGCGGGGGTGATGCAGGTGCTGACGGACCATCATATTCAACTGGAACTGTGCTGAGTCAGTACCGATTCCCACGTCAGACCAAAACGCGCCAGGTATTTGCGTAGCCGATCCGCGTCATTAACGCTGGCTCTGCCCTGGCGCGAAACGTCAAAAAGTTCACGTCCGGCGGCGGAAAGCGATTTTGCCTGGCGACAAATGGCAATCACGTTTTCCAGTTGCATTCGGTCGAAGAGATCGATGTTCTCCACCTCTGCGCCCAGCAACGTCGTAAGTGCCGAAGGGCGACTCTCCTGCCAGTTATAGCGCAGACGGCGAATCTCATCTTCCACAGCTTCCAGAGTGATGCGTCCGCTATTGGCGAACGTCGCCATACGCGTAACACTGGCAGAAAGTTCGCGAAAATTACCGCGCCATGTTGCCTGGGGGGATGTCGCAAAAGCCAGCCATGCGCGCCGCGCTTCGGTGTTAAAACGCACGCTATCGCCGGTGAGTGAGGCGTGGCGCTCCACTTCATAATCCAGGTTAGGCTCAATATCCTCCTGACGCTGGCGTAGTCCTGGCAGAGTGAAGGTCCAGAGATTTATCCGCGCATACAGGTCTTCACGAAATCTCCCTTCAGCGACCAACTGGCGCAAATCGCGCACCGTTCCGGCGATAAGCTGAAAATCGCTACTCACCTGGCGATCGCTGCCAAACGGATAAAAAGTTTTCTCTTCAATGGCTTTCAGCAACATGGCTTGTTCATCTGCGCCCAGTTCGCCAATTTCATCAAGAAACAACATGCCGCCGTTGGCGCTGCGTAATAACCCTTCCCGCGCGTCTCTCGCGCCGGTGAACGCACCTTTCACATGACCAAACAGCGCCGACATGGCGGTATCACCGCGCAGCGTGGCGCAGTTCACTTCAACAAACGCGCCGCTAAACTGATGCCGTGCCTGTTTTAATTCGAAGATGCGTCGTGCCAGAAACGACTTGCCCGCGCCGGTCGGGCCATTAAGCAGGATTGGCGCGCGGGATTTAATCGCTACTTTTTCGATCTGTTCAATCATGCGGTTGAAGTGTGGGTTACGCGTGGCGATGCCTGACTTAAGAAAATCGAGCGTTTGCTGGCGTTCTTCGGCAAAGCGGCTGGCGATAGCGTTATAACGGCTTAAATCGAGATCGATAATCGTCACTGCGCCTGCGCTATCCGGCTGTTCTTTCTTACGCGGCGGGGAAGTTTGCGCCAGTCGGGCGGGCAGGTAACGCGCTTCTGCCAGCAAAAACCAGCAAATTTGCGCTACGTGGGTGCCAGTGGTGATGTGAATTAAATAGTCTTCTTTATCAGGTTGAAAAGCGTAACCACGGGCGAAATCATGCAGGCAGGCGTAGACCTCTTCGAAATCCCACGGATTATGGAGTTCCACTTCTACACCTACAACCTGCGTTTCTGGTGAAATGCTGGCGATATCGCGTTTAAGCGTTTCAAACAGCGAGCGTGAGCGGGCGTCGTGTAATAATTCCAGTCGATCAATCACCAATGATTCTTGCTGGCATAAACAGAGTGTCGGCCGCCATTTCGACCAGCGTTGGCTACCGCGCCCGGCATAATCCAGTACGGTTCCGACAAAACCAAAAGCCACTGTTTTACGCATCTTAGATATCCTTATAAAAGACGATATTTCATTATCGGTTAAGTGGCTTTATAGAAAATCTCCGTATACGGACTTTGTACTTTTAATTAAATAAAAACAATTAATTATAGATTTAATCTGCTGATTTAATTTTCTGGCACGACGGTTGCAATTATCAGGACAGCAAACAACGAAACGAGAAAAAGAAAATGAATTACGAATTACTGACCACTGAAAATGCCCCGGTAAAAATGTGGACCAAAGGCGTGCCGGTAGAAGACGATGCGCGCCAGCAACTGATAAATACGGCGAAGATGCCGTTTATTTTCAAGCATATTGCGGTGATGCCCGATGTGCACCTGGGGAAAGGTTCCACCATTGGTAGCGTGATCCCGACCAAAGGGGCGATTATTCCGGCGGCGGTGGGCGTGGATATCGGCTGTGGAATGAACGCACTGCGTACCGCGTTAACGGCGGCAGACTTGCCTGAAAACCTGGCGGAGCTGCGTCAGGCAATTGAAACTGCCGTGCCACACGGGCGTACTACCGGGCGTTGTAAACGTGATAAAGGTGCATGGGAAAATCCGCCTGTTAACGTCGATGCTAAATGGGCCGAGTTGGAAGCCGGTTATCAATGGTTAACGCAAAAATACTCGCGTTTCCTGAATACCAATAACTATAAACACCTGGGAACGCTGGGAACGGGTAACCACTTTATTGAAATCTGCCTTGATGAGGCGGATCGGGTGTGGATTATGCTGCACTCCGGTTCACGCGGAATTGGTAACGCCATCGGAACTTACTTTATCGACCTGGCGCAAAAAGAGATGCAGGAACAGCTTGAAACGTTGCCGTCACGTGATCTCGCGTACTTCCTTGAAGGAACGGAATATTTTGACGATTACCTGAAAGCAGTAGCCTGGGCGCAGCTTTTTGCCAGCCTCAACCGTGATGCGATGATGGAAAACGTGGTATCGGCGTTGCAGAGCATTACGCATAAAACGGTGAGACAGCCGCAAACGCTGGCAATGGAAGAGATCAACTGCCACCACAACTATGTGCAAAAAGAGCTGCACTTTGGCGAAGAGATCTATGTGACGCGGAAAGGCGCGGTGTCTGCGCGTGCCGGGCAGTACGGAATTATTCCTGGGTCGATGGGGGCGAAAAGCTTTATCGTGCGTGGGCTGGGAAATGAAGAGTCTTTCTGCTCATGCAGCCACGGTGCAGGTCGCGTGATGAGCCGTACCAAAGCGAAAAAACTGTTTAGTGTGGAAGATCAGATCCGTGCTACAGCACATGTGGAATGCCGTAAAGATGCCGAGGTGATCGACGAAATCCCGATGGCGTATAAGGACATTGATGCAGTAATGGCAGCACAAAGCGATCTGGTGGAAGTCGTCTACACCCTGCGTCAGGTGGTGTGCGTAAAAGGATAAATGATGAAAAGGATGATTGCGCTGGATGGTGCACAGGGCGAAGGCGGCGGGCAGATCCTGCGCTCGGCGTTAAGTCTGTCGATGATAACCGGTAAGCCGTTTACCATCACAGGCATTCGTGCCGGACGGGCGAAACCGGGGCTGTTGCGCCAGCATCTGACCGCGGTAAAGGCGGCGACGGAAATTTGCGGAGCTATAGTAGACGGCGCGGAACTGGGTTCGCAGCGCCTGGTCTTCCGGCCCGGTAATGTGCGTGGCGGCGATTATCGCTTTGCTATCGGTAGTGCCGGAAGCTGCATGCTGGTGCTACAAACGGTGCTGCCTGCGCTGTGGTTTGCCGATGGACCTTCTCGCGTAGAAGTCAGCGGTGGCACCGAAAACCCGTCGGCGCCGCCCGCGGGTTTTATCTGCCGCGTGCTGGAACCTCTGCTGGCACAAATGGGGATTCATCAGCAAACCACGCTGTTACGCCACGGTTTTTACCCTGCCGGAGGCGGTGTGGTGGTAGCGGAAGTCACGCCCGTGGCATCACTAAACGCGTTACAACTGGGCGAGCGGGGCACCGTTATGCGATTACGCGGCGAAGTATTATTAGCTGGTGTGCCGCGGCATGTCGGAGAACGTGAACTCGTTGCGCTGGCAGCCAGTTTTTCGCTGTATGAGCAGAATATCCATCTCTTGCCGCGTGAGCAGGGACCGGGAAATACCGTCTCGCTAGAAGTGGAAAGCGAAAATATTACCGAACGCTTTTTTGCCGTCGGTGAAAAGCGCGTCAGTGCCGAAGTGGTAGCAGCGCAGTTGGTTAAAGAAGTGAAACGTTACCTGGCAAGTCCGGCGGCAGTAGGTGAATATCTCGCAGATCAACTGGTGTTGCCCATGGCGTTGGCGGGTGCGGGGGCGTTTACGGTCGCGCATCCCTCATGCCATCTGCTGACCAATATCGCGGTGGTGGAACGGTTCTTACCTGTGCGGTTTACTCTGACTGAAACAGACGATGTAACGCGAGTTAGCGTTGAATAATGCAGGGATGTAAGTCGGAGCAGGAATGTTATCCGACCAAACTTACACCCCATATCCCATCATCTTCAGCAGTTTCTGTGCGTGCTGTACCGCAGCCTGACGGTGGGCAACGCCGAGTTTCTGATACAGATTGCGGATATGCGTTTTGATGGTGGTCGCTGCCACTTCCAGTTCGCCCGCAATTTGTTCATTGCTGTAACCGGAGTAAATCAGCCCCAGCACCTGCCATTCGCGTTGAGTTAGCGGGCTGGTACGGATAAGTTCCGGCACTTCCGGGTGATTTAGCAGACGTTCGACAAAGGTCTCGTCAAAGTGAGCGAACTTATGCCGGTGATGTTGGTTTATTTCCCGCAAAATACGCTGCGCGCGGTGCTGTTCCAGTTCCGGCAGCGTATTGAGCTGAATCAGTTGGCGTAACTGCTGCGCCATGGCTTCGCCTTCGATGACAAAGTGACTGATAAATCCTGTGCGATTCGCCAGTTTTAATGCGTCCAGCAATACGCGCTGGGCGTCACTTTTCCGCCCTGCCTGCCAGTACAACTGATTGAGTAAAAGCAGGTTGCGGTTCAGATCGCTCATCAACCGCAGACTGCGGGCGTTTTCGTTGAGTTCCTCGAGGACAATTTCCGCAGGTTCAAACTCGCCCAGCAAGATTTGTGCACGGGCAATGTTGCGCCATTGACCTTGCAGGAAGTGGTTATTGGCAAACTCCGGCTTCGCAGTATGGCGCAACCAGTTTGCTGCGGCGGCTTTATCGCCGGTCATCTGCCAGTAAATAACGCGAACTTTGTTGGCGTTAGAGATCCAGTCGCTGTGATATTTGCCATTCCCCAGCAGGTTTTCCAGGCGGTTAAGTTGGCTACGGGCGTTATCCAGATCGCCACGAGCCAGCGAACATTGAATTAACATTGCCAGACACTGGAGCTGTTGCTGTGGCTGATAAGACGATAAGACTTCAATCCCACTACGCGCCGAGGCTTCGGCTTCATCCAGCCGTGCCCATGCCCATAACAGTTGCGCGCGGATACGTACTAAAAATTCATGCATCGGCAACTGTTCCAGATGCTGTTCGTTAATCAACTGGAACGCTTTTTCCTGCGTTTCCCACGCAGTTTGCAGGAATCCTTGAGCAAACAGAATTTCGCTTTGCTGAATCAGACTCCACAAGGCGTAGTGCCAGACATCGTGCTGACGCGCCATCTGCTCAGTTTGTTGCATTAATGCCAGCGAGCGGGTCAGCTCACCTTTACAGTGCAACACTTCGCCAAGCACAGAGGTCGCAACAATGCGGCTATAGAACCAACCCGGAGGCAGATCTTCCAGAGCCAGTTTTGCCAGTCGTTCGGCTTCTTCCGGATTACCGTCGTTAATGGCCACCTGGGCGCGCAGGGCGTTGAACTCTGCATGCATGGTGCCTTCTCTGATGTCCTGGAGCTCGTGTTCGGCTCGCGCCAGCAGGGTGTTCACTTCGCCGTAGCGATGTTGGCTTTGCATCAACCAGGCCTGCAATAACACCAACTGTGGATTTTCCAGCAGACTATCCCACGGCAGGGCTTTGAGTGACTCTTCCAGCAGCGACAGTTCACTATGGTTGAACAGGCTCCAGGCGTGATTAAGCAAAATATCGCGCAACATCAAAGCATCGCCTGCCGCCAGCGCATGATGAATAGCTTCGCTGGGAAAGCCTTGTGCCATCCAGCTTTCTGCGGCGGCACGGTGGATTTCTGGCAGCTCCGCCGCCAGCTCCCACTGGCAGCGTTGGCGCAGGAAGTTACCAAACAGCGGGTGATAGCAGAACCATTCGCCAGTATCATCCATCCGTTGCAAAAACAGCCCCTGGCGCTCAATTTCTTCAAGACGCATTTGCCCGTTTTCTTCGCCGGTCACGCGGGTGATTAGCGCATCATTCATTGAGCGCAAAATGGCGCTTTTTAGCAGGAAATGGCGTGTCGCCAGATCAACGTTATCTAGCACTTCATCGACCAGATAATCAGAAAGATGGCTGGCATTGATGCCCGCCAGACGGCGCGCTGATTTATGGGCCGAGTGGGTATTTTGCCGCGCAGAGAGCGCGATTAGCTGCAACGCCGTCGCCCAACCGGACACATCATCGCAAATCCGACCGCTTTCGGTCGCTTCAATCGGTGATGACAGACGACAATCAAAAAACTGCTTGGCTTCCTGATGGGTAAACGCCAGTTGCTGGCTGCCAATTTCTAATAGTTGTTCACGTACGCGCAGATTGGCAATGCCCAATTGCGGAAGATTGCGTGACAGCACCACCAGGGTGAGATTTTCTGGTTGATGGCGAATGAAGAAGCGCATGGATTCGTGGATAACCGGATTGGTGATCAGATGGTAATCGTCAATCACCAGGAAAAGTGGGCTATGCCATTCCGCCAGCTCAATGAAAAGCTGGGCAAACAGTGACGTCAGGCTGGCATACTGCCGTTTTTGCGTCATTGTTTCACTGATGACGCAGTGCCCGCTGGTTGCCTGTTGCACGGCGGCAATCAGATAGCTGGCGAAACGTTCTTGCTGGTTATCGCCGTCATCAAGCGAGTACCAGCCCAAATCGTTTTTTCCTGCCGCCCATTGGGATATGAGTGTTGTCTTTCCGTAACCCGCAGGACTTGTGATCAGCACCAGCCTGAAGTTGTTCGCGCCGGAAAGTTTAGCCAGCAGGCGCTCACGAACCACAGTATGGTCGAGTCGAACCGGACGACTTAATTTTGACGGAATCAGCATAGTTAATCACTTCACTGTGGAAATTGAGGAAATATTATTTTTTTTGCGCTTCGTAATTAATAGTTATAAGTTCGGCCAGAAACCTGTGCAATGCAAGCGATGACAATTTTTTATGTGTCTGAATTTGCACTCTGTCACAATTCCAAACGTTTATTAATGCCTCATCTTAAAACAACGCAAATGCAGTGTGGATATTGGATCTTAGGGTGTTTTCCCTTAATCCAAAAGGTTCATTAAAGCAATGAAACCTCCTTAATTCCTGATGAAAGGTCTCTCTGGAAAGATGATCTTAATAAATCTATTAAGAATGAGATGCCCTTTGATGGATATTTCATTGTTGAAACTATTTCGCCGCTTTACTTAATTTATAGAGTTACTTTCCGCTTTTTGATAATACGCAACGGCCATTTCTGACTGTTAATAACAGGTTTTCTGCGCTCTCTGGCACTGAGCTGATACTTTTGCAGTTGATTGCACTACCTTTAAGTGGGCGCGATCACATTTTCTTGCTCATCCCCGTCACTCCTCCCCGCCTAATCCCCCGTAGGATGAGGAAGGTCAACATGGAGCCTGGCAAACTAACGATAACGTTGTGTTTAATATCTAAGAAAACTGGAACTCCTATGTCACAACCCATTTTTAATGAAAAGCAATTTCAGGAAGCCCTGTCACGCCAGTGGCAGCGTTATGGTTTAACTTCAGCGGCTGAGATGACCCCTCACCAATGGTGGCTGGCTGTGAGTGAAGCGTTGGCGGAAATGCTGCGGGCCCAGCCTTTTGCCAAACCGGCGGCGAATCAGCGTCATGTTAACTACATCTCAATGGAGTTTTTGATTGGTCGTCTGACAGGCAACAATCTGTTAAACCTCGGCTGGTATCAGGCTGTTCAGGATTCATTGAAGTCTTATGACATCAACCTGACAGACCTGCTGGAAGAAGAGATCGACCCGGCGTTGGGGAACGGTGGCCTGGGGCGTCTGGCTGCGTGTTTCCTCGACTCAATGGCAACCGTTGGGCAGTCAGCTACTGGCTATGGTCTTAACTACCAGTATGGTCTGTTCCGTCAGTCCTTTGTCGGTGGCAAACAGTCTGAAGCGCCAGACGACTGGCATCGTGGCAACTATCCGTGGTTTAGCCATAACGAAGCGCTGGATGTGCAGGTGGGCATTGGCGGCAAAGTGACGAAAGATGGACGCTGGGAACCGGAATTTACCATTACCGGGCAAGCGTGGGATCTTCCGGTGTTGGGCTACCGTAACGGCGTAGCACAGCCGCTACGTTTGTGGCAGGCGACTCATGCTCATCCGTTCAATCTTACCAAATTTAATGACGGTGATTTCCTGCGTGCTGAACAACAGGGCATCAACGCGGAAAAACTGACTAAAGTTCTCTATCCAAACGACAACCATACCGCCGGTAAAAAATTGCGCCTGATGCAGCAATACTTCCAGTGCGCCTGTTCGATTGCTGACATTCTTCGTCGCCATCATCTGGCGGGGCGTAAACTGCACGAGCTGGCGGATTACGAAGTCATTCAACTTAACGACACACACCCGACTATTGCCATTCCTGAACTGCTGCGTGTGCTGATAGATGAGCACCAAATGAGCTGGGATGACGCCTGGGCAATCACCAGTAAAACCTTCGCTTATACCAACCATACCCTGATGCCAGAAGCACTGGAATGCTGGGATGAGAAGCTGATTAAAGCGCTGTTGCCACGCCATATGCAGGTAATCAACGAAATCAATAACCGCTTTAAGAAGCTGGTGGAACAAACCTGGCCGGGCGACAAGGCGGTATGGGCGAAACTGGCGGTGGTACATGACAAACAAGTTCGTATGGCCAATATGTGTGTGGTTAGCGGCTTTGCGGTGAATGGCGTGGCGGCGCTGCACTCGGATCTGGTGGTGAAAGATTTGTTCCCGGAATACCACCAGTTGTGGCCGAACAAATTCCATAACGTCACTAATGGTATTACTCCGCGTCGCTGGATCAAACAGTGCAACCCGGCACTGGCGGCGCTGCTGGATAAATCGCTGAAAAAAGAGTGGGCTAACGATCTCGATCAGTTGATTAATCTGGAAAAATTCGCTGATGACGCGAAATTCCGCCAGCAATATCGCGAAATCAAACAGGCGAATAAAGTTCGTCTGGCAGAGTTTGTAAAAGCGCGTACTGGTATTGAAATCAACCCGCAGGCAATTTTCGACGTCCAAATTAAACGTCTGCACGAGTACAAACGGCAACACCTGAATCTGCTGCATATTCTGGCGTTGTACAAAGAGATTCGCGAAAACCCGCAAGCTGACCGCGTACCGCGCGTGTTCCTGTTCGGGGCGAAAGCCGCGCCGGGCTACTATCTGGCGAAGAACATTATTTTTGCGATCAATAAAGTGGCTGAAGTGATCAACAACGATCCAAAAGTGGGTGACAAGCTGAAAGTGGTGTTCCTGCCGGATTACTGTGTCTCGGCGGCGGAAATGCTGATCCCGGCGGCGGATATCTCTGAGCAGATCTCGACTGCTGGGAAAGAGGCTTCTGGCACGGGCAATATGAAACTGGCTCTTAATGGTGCGCTCACTGTCGGTACGCTGGATGGCGCAAATGTCGAAATTGCTGAAAAAGTCGGTGAAGAAAATATCTTTATCTTCGGTCATACCGTGGAGCAGGTTAAGGCATTGAAAGCGAAGGGCTACGATCCGCTCAAATGGCGTAAGAAAGACAAGCAGCTCGATGCAGTATTGAAAGAGCTGGAAAGCGGTAAATACAGCGACGGCGATAAACATGCGTTTGACCAGATGCTGCACAGTATCGGTAAGCAGGGCGGCGATCCATATCTGGTGATGGCGGATTTCGCAGCCTATGTAGAGGCACAAAAGCAGGTAGATGTGCTGTACCGCGACCAGGAAGCCTGGACACGCGCGGCGATCCTCAATACCGCCCGCTGCGGTATGTTTAGCTCGGATCGCTCTATTCGCGATTATCAGGCTCGTATCTGGCAGGCAAAACGCTAAGGAAGCTCGATGGAAAGCAAACGTCTGGATAATGCCGCGCTGGCGGCGGGGATCAGCCCCAATTACATCAATGCCCACGGTAAACCGCAGTCGATTGGCGCCGAAACCAAACGGCGTTTGCTTGACGCGATGCATCGGAGTACCGCCACGAAAGTGGCGGTAACGCCAGTACCCAACGTCATGGTGTATACCTTCGGTAAAAAAATGCCAATGGCGGTGGAGGGCAGCGGCGAATTTAGCTGGCTGCTGACTACCGAAGAAGGAACACAGTACAAAGGCCACGTGAGTGGTGGCAAAGCCTTCAATCTTCCGGCGAAGCTGCCGGAAGGTTATCACACGCTGACGCTTACCCAGGACGAACAGCGCGCCCATTGTCGGGTGATTGTCGCACCGAAACGCTGCTACGAACCGCAGGCATTGTTGAATAAACAAAAACTGTGGGGCGCTTGCGTTCAGCTTTATACCCTGCGATCGGAAAAAAACTGGGGCATCGGTGATTTTGGCGATCTCAAAGCCATGTTGGTGGATGTGGCGAAACGCGGCGGGTCGTTCATTGGCCTGAACCCGATTCATGCGCTCTATCCGGCAAACCCGGAAAGTGCCAGCCCGTATAGCCCGTCTTCTCGCCGCTGGCTGAACGTGATTTATATTGATGTTAACGCCGTTGAAGATTTCCATCTTAGCGAGGAGGCGCAGGCCTGGTGGCACATGCCGACTACGCAACAGGCGCTGCAACAGGCGCGGGATACTGACTGGGTCGATTACTCTACCGTCACCGCACTGAAAATGACCGCACTGCGGATGGCGTGGAAAGTCTTCGCACAACGTGATGATGGACAAATGGTAGCGTTTCGCCAGTTTGTTGCTGAACAGGGCGACAGCCTGTTCTGGCAGGCGGCGTTTGATGCGCTACATGCACAACAAGTAAAAGAAGACGAAATGCGCTGGGGCTGGCTAGCATGGCCCGAGATGTATCAGAACGTAGACTCGCCAGAAGTGCGTCAGTTCTGTGAAGAACATCGTGATGACGTCGATTTTTATCTCTGGCTGCAGTGGCTGGCCTACAGCCAGTTTGCCGCCTGCTGGGAGATAAGCCAGGGCTATGAAATGCCGATTGGCTTGTATCGTGACCTGGCGGTTGGCGTAGCGGAAGGTGGGGCAGAAACCTGGTGTGACCGTGAGTTGTATTGCCTGAAAGCATCGGTTGGCGCACCGCCAGATATCCTTGGCCCGTTAGGGCAAAACTGGGGTTTGCCGCCGATGGACCCGCATATCATCACCGCGCGCGCCTATGAACCGTTTATCGAACTGCTGCGCGCGAACATGCAAAACTGCGGCGCATTGCGAATTGACCATGTGATGTCGATGCTGCGTTTGTGGTGGATACCGTATGGCGAAACGGCGGATCAGGGAGCGTATGTTCACTATCCGGTGGATGATCTGCTCGCTATTCTGGCGCTGGAAAGCAAACGCCATCGCTGCATGGTGATTGGCGAAGATCTCGGCACTGTTCCGGTAGAGATTGTCGGTAAGCTGCGCAGTAGCGGGGTTTACTCCTACAAAGTGCTCTATTTCGAAAGTGACCATGAGAAGACGTTCCGCGCACCGAAAGCGTATCCGGAACAGTCGATGGCAGTAGCAGCAACGCACGACCTGCCAACGCTGCGTGGTTACTGGGAGAGCGGGGATTTAACGCTGGGCAAAACGCTGGGGCTGTACCCGGATGAAGTAGTGCTGCGCGGTTTGTATCAGGATCGCGAGCTGGCGAAGCAAGGGCTACTGGATGCGCTGCATAAATATGGTTGTCTGCCAAAACGTGCCGGACATAAGGCATCGCTGATGTCGATGACGCCGATGCTTAATCGTGGTTTGCAGCGGTATATTGCCGACAGTAACAGCGCTCTGTTAGGGCTACAGCCGGAAGACTGGCTGGATATGGCGGAACCGGTGAATATTCCTGGCACCAGTTACCAGTACAAAAACTGGCGGCGCAAGCTGTCTACAACCCTTGAGACGATGTTTTCCGATAATGGCGTGAACAAGTTACTGAAGGATTTGGACAGACGGCGCAGGGCGGCAGGGAAGAAGACGTAGAGTGCGGTTAATGCCGGATGCGACGCTTGATGCGTCTTATCCGGCCTACTCATTAGAGCAGCCGGATAAGACATTCACGCCATATCCGGCAGTCAGTGTTATCAAATCACCATATTCAGCAGCAGGCAGCCTACCAGACCGCACACCGAGATAATGGTTTCCAGCATCGACCAGGACTTGATGGTCTCACCGATAGTCAGGTTAAAGTACTCTTTGAACAGCCAGAAGCCCGGATCGTTCACGTGAGAGAAAATCACACTACCGGAACCAACCGCGATAACCATCAACTCTGGGCTGACGCCAGTTGTTGCAATCAGCGGCGCAGCGATACCGCCCGCAGTAATTGCCGCAACGGTTGCGGAACCCAGCGCGATACGCAGTACGGCGGCAATAGACCAGGCCATCAGCAGCGGGGAAATATTGGTTTCGTGCATCATGGAGGCGATATATTTGTCCACGCCACTGTCTACCAACACCTGCTTGAACGCACCGCCACCACCGATGATTAGCAGCATCATGGCGATGATTTTGATCGAAGAAACCAGCGTATCGTTAATTTGATCCATTGAGCGACCACGGTTCAGACCAAAGGTGAACATCGCGATTAGTACGGCAATCAGCGTTGCCATTACCGGGTCACCTAAGAACTCTGCTACCGGCAGGAAAGCGTGACCTTTCGGCAGGATCATTTCAGCGATGGCGCGCATTGCCATCAGTACAACCGGAACCAGAGAAGTCCAGACGCTGACGCCAAAGCTCGGCATCTCTTCTTCACTAAAGGTTTTCGCGCTGTACAGGCCTTCCGGGATCGGCTTATCAATGCCTTTCAGCACGCGAGCGTAAACCGGACCCGCGAGAATAACGGTCGGGATTGCCAGAATAGTACCGTACAGCAGGGTTTTACCCATATCGGCATTGAAAATGGTTGCAATCGCAGTCGGGCCAGGATGCGGTGGCAGGAAGCCGTGGGTTACGGAAAGCGCAGCGGCCATCGGTACACCAACATACAGCAGCGGGATATTTGCAGCAGCGGCGATGGTAAACACCAGCGGCAGCATCAGTACGAAGCCCACTTCATAGAACAGGGCAAAACCGACGGTAAAACCGGTCAGTACCACTGCCCACTGAATGTGCTTTTTACCAAATTTGGCGATCAGCGTGGTGGCGATACGTTGTGCGCCGCCGCAGTCTGCCAGCATTTTGCCCAGCATTGCGCCAAAACCCATGATCAGGGCAAGGCTACCGAGCGTTCCGCCGACACCGGCTTTGATAGAGCCAATAACTTTATCCAGCGGCATCCCTTGCATTAATCCAACAGCAAGCGCCACCAGGACGAGAGCGATGAAGCCGTTCATTTTGAAGCGGATCATCAGGAGTAATAACAAGATTACACCGATAGCAACAATGACTAATGGCATGATTTACCTGGCCTTTAATTTGTTATGGGTAACGTCAGGTTTCTGACGACAAATCCTGGTTGTCCCAACTGGGAACAGAGATATAACGGCACCACGGCTGATGACTCCTAAAACGAATTAGTGTCGTCAAATGTTATGAGTGTGTTTGGTGCCCATGAGAATGATACGGGTAACATTATGCGCTTGAGAATCACCAGAGCGGGGTAAATTTAAATTATGAGAGGTTGGTCATATTATCGTGGGGAAATGAAGGGATTAGATTTACTGAGGTAATGCCGTGCCAACGTCTGGCACATGTTCAACGTAGCCCGATAAGACGCTTTAGCGTCGCATCGGGCAATCTACAAAAGAGGGGGATAACTTAGTAGTAAGAGTGTTCGCCGCGCTGGTGTTCGGTGAGGTCACGTACACCTTTCAGTTCCGGGAATTCGTTCAGCAACTGCTTTTCGATCCCTTCTTTCAGCGTCACGTCGACCATGGAACAACCGTTACAGCCGCCGCCAAATTGTAGAATGGCATAACCGTCTTCGGTGATTTCCATCAGCGAGACACGACCACCGTGACCGGCAAGCTGCGGGTTAATCTGCGATTGCAGCATATACTCCACGCGCTCCATCAGCGGCGCATCGTCAGCCACTTTACGCATTTTGGCGTTCGGGGCTTTCAGCGTTAGCTGAGAACCCAGTTGGTCGGTAACAAAATCAATCTCTGCATCTTCCAGGTAAGGTGCGCTTAGTTCATCAACATACGCGGTCAGCAGGTCAAATTTCAGGGCGGTATCGGTGGCTTCTACGGCGTCTGGCGGACAATAAGATACACCACATTCAGCGTTAGGCGTGCCAGGGTTAATCACAAATACGCGGATTTGTGTCCCTTCTTCCTGGTTTGCCAGCAGTTTGGCAAAGTGCGCTTGTGCAGCATCGGAAATACGGATCATAGTAATGGCCTAATAGTTGACTATTTTAGTTGGTTATAATACGCCCATCATCGAGGCTCTACAAGGTTCGACAAAGGCACCAGACTTGGACTGTCGCCGCACCATTGCGTAAAAGCAACTGCGCAATCTCTGCGACGGTACTTCCGGTGGTAACGACATCATCCACAATCACCATATGGCGACCTTGCACGGGCAATTCAAGGCGAAAGGCATTTTTCAGGTTGCGCTTGCGCAGCCGGGCACTGAGGAAATGCTGGGTCGCAGTGGCTCTTATACGCGTGACGGCGTCGCTATCCCATTGGCAGTGCAGCCAGCGCGATAAAGGCTGGCACAGCAAATCGCTTTGATTGAATCCCCGACGCCAGTGGCGGCGCTGCCATAACGGAACACTGACGATACGATCCGGCAGTTGTAATCCGGTAGTCCGATGGGCGTGTAAGACTTCTAATAGTAACAGACGTGACAGGCCGCTGGCGATTTCACTACGTCGCAAAAACTTAAGCTGGTGAATGAGCGGGCTTAATGGAGGTGCATAGTTGGCAACAGTGATCAGTCTTTGCCACGGTGGCGGTTTTTTCAGGCAGCGACCGCAGGGAAGATGTGAGTGTGAAGCCGGTAATCCACACTGCGGGCATAACGTTTTATGTGTACGTGCGGCGCGGGAGCAGACAGAACAGATTCCCCAATGACCTAACGCCAGCGGCATTCGGCATAGCCAGCATAATCCCGGTACTGTTAGCATATATTCATCCTTGTGAGTCAAAAGAGAACAATAGCGGATGAATAACATCTGGTGGCAGACCAAAGGTCAGGGGAATGTTCATCTTGTGCTGTTGCACGGATGGGGACTGAATGCCGAAGTGTGGCGTTGCATCGATGAGGAACTCAGCTCGCATTTTACGCTGCATCTTGTTGATCTGCCTGGCTTCGGGCGCAGCCAGGGATATGGCGCGATGTCGCTTTCTGACATGGCGGAATGCGTGCTGCAACGGGCACCGAATAAAGCCATCTGGTTGGGCTGGAGTCTGGGGGGGCTGGTGGCAAGTCAGATTGCGTTAACCCATCCCGAGCGTGTTCAGGCGCTGGTTACCGTAGCTTCGTCACCGTGTTTCAGTGCTCGTGATGAGTGGCCGGGGATAAAACCGGACGTGCTGGCGGGTTTTCAGCAGCAGCTAAGTGAAGATTTTCAGCGTACAGTGGAACGGTTCCTTGCACTACAAACGATGGGCACGGAAACGGCGCGTCAGGATGCGCGAGCGCTGAAGAAAACCGTTCTGGCGTTACCGATGCCGGAGGTTGACGTGCTTAATGGTGGGCTGGAAATTCTGAAAACGGTCGATCTCCGTCAGCCGTTGCAAAGCGTACAAATGCCGTTTTTGCGCTTATATGGCTATCTTGACGGTCTGGTGCCGCGCAAAGTAGTGCCAATGCTGGATGAACTATGGCCTCACAGCAAATCATATATCTTCGCCAAAGCGGCTCATGCGCCGTTTATTTCGCATCCGGATGAGTTTTGTCACCTGCTGGTGGCGTTGAAGCAGAGGGTGTAGGTGGTAAGTAAGGGCAAATTATTGTGGGTCGATTAAATTTACCAGTTTACCGAGTACCTTACTAATCAATGTTTCATCGGCAACGGTATGAAATTTAGCGCCACGGGCAATAAGATCGACAGCTTTTAGCTGGTGACAAAGCACAACGCCATGCAGGTTACCGGTTTGCGTATCATGGGGGAGGACGTTCACCGTCACCCCTGTGGAACGTGCTGCATTTGCCTTTGTTGAAATCGGACAGCACATAGCAACTTTTAAGACATTGTTGAGTTCTTTGTCTGTTACCACAATGCAATAATGTGGACCCCGAAGTTCATGCCCGGCAACCGGAGCAGGGTTAAAATACCAGATCTCACCACGATGTGGCGTCCGTGCCTTTACCATGCTTCATTACCTTTTTTCCCTTCTGCCCATCCTTCTGTCGACTGATTTAGCTCCGTAATTTCGCTTTCATCGATCTGGCTCAACAATTGCGCGACGGTAAGACGCCCACGCGGCTTGTGCTCTGTGGCGCGCAAATTAACGCTATCGCCTTTTTTCTCCACGGTAATCTCTGTGCCCGGTGACCAGCCAGGAGCGGTGGCAAGATCTCGTGGGATAGTAACGATCATGGCTCCTCCTTGTTGCCGTAATCTTTCTGCAATAGTCATTAAACTCTCCTTTTTTTTATCAATGGATAATTTCTTTAAGCTCCTCCATCGTCAGGCTGGTAAATAAGATTATGTCTTCGTGGGGGATACCCGCTTTCAGCATCGTTTGGGCAATATCCAGGGCTTCCAGGCGTCGTCCTTGCTGTACACCTTGCTGTACACCTTGTTGTACCCCTTGACGATGTCCCTCCTGCCGCAATCTTTCCGCAATAGTCATTAAACTCTCCTTGTGTTTCGGTGAACGTTTGGCCACATCATCGATAAAATCGTTAAAACGTACCGCATCGCCTGTTTGTAGTATGTAATTAAACAGCCCTTTGATTTGTCTGTCATTAGCGTATCCACTACTTAATAAGCAGGCCATTTGCTCTACCAGTCCCATCAGGTCGCGTTGACGAATATGTTTTTGAATTAACTCCAGCAGCGCCATGCGTCGGTGTTGCATGATTTCATCATCAGGCATGACGGTGACATCAATCAGCGGAAATGCAGAGGCGTAAAGTTGCCTGGCCAGGTTGGGATCGGCGAAACAATCCAGCCAACACAGCGAATAGGGATAGGGGCTTTCAATACCATGGTAAAACAACAACGGCACCACCATCGGCAACGTTTTGTATCCGGCATCCAGGTGATTTTGCATTGCGGCAATGGCGTAACGCATCATGCGAAATGCGATCAGTTTGTTTGAGGTGCTTTGATGTTCAATCAGGCAATAGATGTATCCTGGTCCTTGCTCGGTTTTCACCGACCACAGCACGTCAGAGTAGCTTTCACGCAGATCGTCATCAATAAAACTGCTCGACTCCAGCTTGAGGGTTTTCATATCACAGAGCGCGTGAATGGGGGCCGGTAAATGGAACGCAAGAAAATCGCGCGCCGTGTCCGGTTGGCGTAAAAAGAGTTTGAACAGTGCATCGTGTGGGGTGGAACTCTGCTTTTTGCTCATGGCGTTCCTTCACCTGTTGTTTGAATGCCGCGACTCTACGCGCCACTCCACACCTGTGCATTAGCCAGTTTTCATCCCTGCGAGACTCTTTCAGAGGAATTTACGTCGTGCTGCAAGAGTTGCATTTTTATGGAAAGTGGCACGCAAAAAAGCCCGGTAGCAAACGCATACCGGGCTTTTCAAAACAGGTGGTGGAACAATGTTAACGCAACGCCCACCACTCACGCAGACAGGCTTTTCCTTCCGGGCAGCTTTTGCAACTGCCGGAGAGGCAGCCGTCAGGTTCTTCCTGAATCCGCACGGCTTTGCCCATACTTTCCAGTTGTTGCAGCATTGCGTTAATCATCGGTTGTGGAGTGTTCAGCGTCTGGCTGATTTGGGCCGCTTCCATACGGCCCCGTAACGCCAGCAAATCACGCACCTGGATGAGCGAAGCCATTGCCGTATCCTTAGTGGCAATCGCCAGAGGTGCTGGCTGCGCAGCAACTGCTTACCGATTTGCGCGTTGCCAGCAGTTCGATATCAACCCGGCTACGCGCGCGACGCAGCAGGCCAATGACCACGATGTTAAACAGGATCACCGCCAGAATGCACACCAGACTGTAGGTTGGGTGCTGGCTGTAGCTGGCAACCTGATAGAACAAGGTGGCGAGCGAGTAAGCGATATTCAGCCCCCACAGGATGGAGAAGCCCATCCAGCCACGGCTTGATTCACGAGCGATGGCGCCCATTACCGAGATGCACGGTACATACAGCAGGACAAAAATCAGATAGCTGTAAGCTGCTGCCGCGCTACCGAATTTTTGATCCATCACGCCCATCGCCCCGGTGCCCATTTCACCGTCGCCTTTGCTGGCTTCAATTGGGTTCATCAGTACGCTAAGGCTAAAGGTGTCTTTCAGACTCTGCCAGGTTTCATCTACCGCGCTGAACAGCTCTTCACCAAGGTTGAATTCCGCCGGATTGAACTCTTCGTCCTGAATATTTTCTGCGGTGTAGAGGGTGTTGAGCGTACCCACCACCACTTCTTTCGCCATGGCACCCGTGAACAGGCCAACCGTTGCCTGCCAGTTATCTTCATGTACACCAATCGGCTTGAAGACCGGGGTGATCACACGGCTGACAGAAGCCAGCGCTGAGTCGTTGATGTTGTCGACGATTTTCCCGCTTAGCGAGAAGCTGTTGAAGGCACTCAGGAAAATACTGACGATGATAATCACTTTACCGGCGCGCAGAACGAAACCTTTCAGACGCTGCCAGGTCTGGATAATCAGGCTCTTAACGTGTGGTACGTGGTATACCGGCAACTCCATGACAAACGGCGTCGCTTCACCGCGCATGATGGTGTATTTGAGCATCAGGCCAGTCAGCACAGCCATCACGATACCCAGCATATACAGTGAGAACACAGCCAGCGCGCCGTTCTGCCCAAAGAACGCAGCCGCAAATACCGCGAAGATTGCCAGACGTGCGCCGCAGGACATAAATGGAGCCATCATGATGGTCATCAGGCGTTCACGCGGTGCATCAAGGGTTCGCGCGCCCATCACCGACGGCACGTTACAACCGAAGCCAACAATCAATGGCACAAAAGATTTACCCGGTAATCCCAACGCCTGCATCAGACGGTCCATCACAAACGCCGCACGCGCCATATATCCGGAGTCTTCCAGGAAGGAGAGGAACAGGTACATCATGCCAATTTGCGGCACCAGTGGCAGAACGGTGTTAATGCCACCACCCAGGCCCTGGGCGAGGAAGATAGTCAGCCAGTCCGGGAAGTGGAGTGTGTAACCAATCCACTGAATACCATGTACAAACAGCGCCACGGAACCGACGTCAAACAGCGGTTGTAGCGCCCCGCCGATATTGATAGCCAGCAGGAACATCAGGTACATCACAAAGAGGAAAATCGGCAGACCAAGGAATCGGTTAAGCACGATTTTATCTACGGCAGTGGTGAAACGGCTGGGTTCTGCCGTCAGGGTGTTGCTCACCACATCACAGATGGCGGCAATACACTGGTAACGCGCATCGGCAATGTGTAGCGCCGGATCGTCCATCTCATTACGCAGACGGGCGAGAGCAGCATCCAGATGCTGCGATGCTTCACCAGCGTAGGCGCGGCTGTAAATATCGCCTTCCAACATTTGCAGACCCAGCCAGCGGCGATGTTTCAGCGGGATGTCGGACGGCATCACTTTCGCCAGTGCGTCGGCTTCATTGATTAGCGGTTGGGCGTAATGCACCAGTTCTACATTCTCGTTGGCTTTGTAGCGGTCAATTGCCAGTTTCAGCGCTTCAATACCACGACCACGAGTGGAGACCAGTGGAACCACCGGGCAGCCAAGACGCGCCGCCAGGGCATCAATTTCAATGCGAATATTTTGCTTCTCGGCAATGTCGAGCATGTTCAGCGCCACGATGCACGGAATACCCAGCTCCAGTAGTTGCAGCGTCAGGTAAAGGTTACGTTCAAGGTTAGACGCATCCACCACGTTAATCAGCAGATCGGCATCGCCGCTTAAAATGTAGTGACAGGCGATTTGCTCATCCAGCGAAGTCTGCGAAGAGATGGTGGTCAGAGAATAAGTGCCGGGCAGATCCACCAGGGTGACCTGATGATCGGTAGTGGTGAACTGGCCCTCTTTACGTTCGACGGTAACACCAGCCCAGTTTCCTACACGCTGACGAGCCCCGGTGAGCTGGTTAAATAAAGTTGTCTTGCCAGAATTTGGATTACCAATTAAGCCAATGGTTAATTTTTTCATTGTTATTCTCACCGTATTAACAGGAAACCGCTTCCACTTCTAATAAGGCCAGATCTTTTTTCCGTAATACCAGGCTTACACGACGGGTTTCGATATGAATAGGATCACCGAGTGGAGCGACGCGCACCACATTAAAAGAGGAGCCAGGTAACATGCCAAGAGAAAGCAGCTTCTGACGATATGCCGGGCTAATTTCACGGGAAAAGCCAGTGATTTTCCACGCAGTATCTGGGGTGTATTGCATAGGTGCCTACTTGTTTCTCGCTATACTCGTCATAATTCAAATTGCATGTGCTGCGGCTTCGGTCGCTCACCCCAGTTACTTACTGGAGTAAGTACCTGGGGACTCTCTCACTTGCCGCCTTCCTGCAACTCGAATTATTTAGAGTAAAACTGGTTAACTACCTCATGGGGCGTTTGACAGCGACATGAGACCAGATGATTCGCCAACGAAGGAGAGATTAAATAATCAACAGCACAATGATAATGAGAATGGTTTCTATCAGCAATACTTAAAATGTGTGCGAATGTTGGTTTAGATAATAATTTGCGCCAATGTTGATGTGGCTCAAGGTTATATCTTGGTCAAAATAAAATTCGAGTGACGAATTATTAGGGCGGCTTGATGTTTAATTAAGGTTTCAGTTGTTAATGATGTGATAAATATTAGCGGAATATATTGTGGTTTTGGCTGTGGAATAAAAATACCGGAGCCAGGCAAGTGCACGGACGGTCCCCTCGCCCCATCGGGGAGAGGGCTAGGGAGAGGGGGGAAAGTTGTGCCTGTTTTGACCCGTAAGCGAGTTTGTCAGCAATCTCAAATGCCGGAGATGTTCTCCGGCACTTTTATGTCAGTTAAGGCGTTTATTGCCAGATGCGGCGTGAACGCCTTATCTGGCCTACGAACCCGTGCAAAGCTGAACCGTAGGCCAGTCATAGTGTTTAACGCTTTTTACCCATTGCTGCTGCCAGCGCATCCATCATCGCGCTGTTACCGGCAGGCTGCGTTTCACGGCCACGCGGTTTTGCTGCCGGGCGGTTGTTTTGCGGACGATCGTTACCGCCGCCACGACGGACATTGGTTTCACCAGGCTGTTCGTCCAGACGCATGGTCAGGGCGATACGTTTACGCTGGAGATCCACTTCCAGCACTTTCACCTTCACAATGTCACCCGCTTTCACCACGGTGTGCGGATCTTCCACAAACTTATTCGACAGGGAAGAGATGTGAACCAGACCGTCCTGATGTACGCCGATATCGACAAACGCGCCAAAGTTGGTGACGTTGGTGACTGCACCTTCGAGGATCATACCCGGTTGCAGGTCGTTCATTGTCTCGACGCCATCGGCAAACTGAGCGGTTTTAAATTCCGGACGCGGGTCGCGACCCGGTTTTTCCAGCTCTTTGATAATGTCGGTTACCGTCGGCACACCGAATTTCTCATCGGTAAAGTCAGAGGCTTTCAGGTTACGCAGTTCGCTGCTGTTACCCATCAGATCTTTCAGTGCCTGTTGCGTTGCCGCCAGAATGCGTTCGACCACCGGATAGGCTTCCGGGTGAACGGTAGACGCGTCCAGCGGGTTATCGCCGTGGTTAATACGCAGGAAGCCCGCACACTGCTCGAAGGCTTTAGGCCCTAAACGGCTAACTTTTAACAATTGCTGACGGTTTTTGAATTGCCCATTCTCATCGCGCCAGGCAACGATGTTTTGTGCCATCATGCGCGTCAGACCCGCCACGCGAGTTAACAGCGGAACAGAAGCGGTGTTGAGATCGACGCCAACGGCGTTTACGCAGTCTTCCACCACTGCATCCAGTTTGCGAGCCAGTTGTGTCTGGCTGACGTCATGCTGATACTGACCCACGCCGATGGATTTCGGATCGATTTTCACCAGCTCCGCCAGCGGATCTTGCAAACGACGGGCGATAGATACCGCGCCACGCAGAGAAACATCGAGATCCGGGAACTCCTGTGCTGCCAGTTCGGAAGCAGAGTAAACCGATGCGCCTGCTTCGCTGACGATCACTTTTTGCGCCGTCACTTTCGGGAACTGCTTCTGAACGTCGAGATAGAAACGCTCGGTTTCGCGGGAAGCCGTACCGTTACCAATCGCCACCAGTTCAACGTTATGTTTTTCGCACAGAGCAGCAACGGTCATCGCTGCTTTTGCGGCCTGCCCGGTGTGCGGATAAATGGTGTCGGTTGCCACCAGTTTACCGGTCGCATCGACTACCGCTACTTTTACCCCGGTACGCAGACCCGGATCGAGGCCCATCGTCGCACGCAGCCCGGCAGGAGCCGCCATCAGCAGATCATGCAGGTTACGGGCAAAAACGTTGATTGCTTCATCTTCTGCGCGTTCGCGCACGGTGCCCATCAGTTCGGTTTCCAGATGCATCAGCACCTTGATGCGCCAGGTCCAGCTCACCACGCCCTTGCGCCAGCTATCCGCCGGAGCATTGTTCAGGCGCAGGCCGAGGTGATCCATAATGATTTGTTCGCAATAGCTCTCTTTCGGTGGCTCGTCGAACTGCGGATCGGCATTCAGCGAAAGCTGGAGTACGCCTTCATTACGCCCACGGAACATCGCCAGCGCGCGGTGAGAGGGCACCGTTGACAGCGGTTCGTGATGATCGAAATAGTCGCGAAATTTTGCCCCTTCCTCTTCTTTACCGCTTACTACGGTTGAGACCAGATGTGCGTTCTTCCACAGATAATCACGCACTTTCGCCAACAGGGCGGCATCTTCGGCAAAACGTTCCATCAGTATATAGCGCGCGCCGTCCAGCGCGGCTTTGGTATCCGCTACGCCTTTATCAGCATCAACAAATTGCGCAGCGGCAATTTCCGGCGTTTGCGATGGATCGTTCCACAACAGGTCAGCTAACGGCTCAAGACCTGCTTCAATGGCGATTTGCCCACGGGTGCGGCGTTTAGGTTTATAGGGCAGATAGAGGTCTTCGAGTTCGGTTTTGCTTAAAGTGGCGTTGATGGCATTCGCCAGCTCATCGGTGAGTTTACCTTGCTCAGAAATGGACTTGAGGATCGCTTGACGTCTCTCTTCCAGCTCGCGCAAATATCCCAGACGCGTTTCCAGATTACGCAACTGCGTGTCATCCAGACCGCCGGTGATTTCCTTACGATAACGTGCGATAAACGGCACGGTATTCCCTTCGTCAAGCAGGCGAACGGCGGCTTCAACCTGTTCCGGGCGCGCCTGAATTTCACCCGCAATAATGCGGCAGAACGAATCATTCATCATGGTTTGAGTTCATCTTTTCGGATCAAAAATCAGGGGATAGTTATACGGACTGGCTGGCAAAAATGCCAGCCATCGGCAGGAGGTTAAGACTCTTCCTTACGGTTTCACGTACTCGATGGCATTAACATACCAGCTCGCTTCCCCGGCAGGGGTATTCACCACCGCCAGATCGCCAACCTCTTTTTTCAGCAATGCGCGGGCCATTGGGGAATCAATAGAGATGTAATCTTTACGGCCAAAAATTTCATCGTAGCCGACGATACGAAAACGGTGGGTAACACCATCGTCGTTTTCAATCTCCACCCACGCGCCAAAGAACACTTTGCCTTCCTGCTGCGGGGAATAATCGACGATTTTGAGATTTTCCATGCATTTAGTGAGGTAGCGCACGCGGCGGTCGATTTCACGCAGGCGCTTTTTATTATACTGATAGTCAGCATTTTCGCTGCGGTCGCCCAGACTTGCAGCCCAGGTCACCTTTTTTGTGACCTCGGGGCGTTCTTCACGCCAGAGATAATTGAGCTCTTGTTTGAGTTTTTCATACCCTTCCCGGGTAATCAGGGGCGTTTTCATCTCGTTGATTCCCTTTGTCTGTTTGATAATGCGCACATTGGGTATAACGTGATCATATCAACAGAATCAATAATGTTCCGCCGAATAAATTGTATACTTAAACTGCTGTTTAATATGCTTTGTAACAATTTAGGCTGAAATTTATACCAGATTTAGCTGGTGACGAACGTAAGCTTTTTTAAGAATACACGCTTACAAATTGTTGCGAACCTTTGGGAGTATAAACAATGCAAGAGAACTACAAGATTCTGGTGGTCGATGACGACATGCGCCTGCGCGCGCTGCTGGAGCGTTATCTCACCGAACAAGGCTTCCAGGTTCGAAGCGTCGCTAATGCAGAACAGATGGATCGCCTGCTCACCCGTGAATCTTTCCATCTTATGGTACTGGATTTGATGTTACCTGGTGAAGATGGCTTGTCGATTTGCCGACGTCTTCGTAGCCAGAGTAACCCGATGCCGATCATTATGGTGACGGCGAAAGGGGAAGAAGTTGACCGTATCGTTGGCCTGGAGATTGGCGCTGACGATTACATTCCGAAACCGTTTAACCCACGTGAACTGCTGGCTCGTATTCGTGCGGTACTGCGTCGTCAGGCGAACGAGTTGCCGGGCGCGCCGTCGCAGGAAGAAGCGGTAATTGCTTTCGGTAAGTTCAAACTTAACCTCGGTACGCGCGAAATGTTCCGTGAAGATGAGCCGATGCCGCTCACCAGCGGTGAATTTGCGGTACTGAAGGCGCTGGTCAGTCATCCGCGTGAGCCGCTCTCCCGCGATAAATTGATGAACCTTGCCCGTGGACGTGAATATTCCGCAATGGAACGCTCCATCGACGTGCAGATCTCGCGTCTGCGCCGCATGGTGGAAGAAGATCCGGCGCACCCACGTTACATTCAGACCGTCTGGGGTCTGGGCTACGTCTTCGTGCCGGACGGTTCTAAAGCATGAGGCGATTGCGCTTCTCGCCACGAAGTTCATTTGCCCGCACGTTATTGCTCATCGTCACCTTGCTGTTCGTCAGCCTGGTGACGACTTACCTGGTGGTACTGAACTTCGCGATTTTGCCGAGCCTTCAGCAGTTTAATAAAGTCCTCGCATACGAAGTACGTATGTTGATGACCGACAAACTGCAACTGGAGGACGGCACGCAGTTGGTTGTGCCTCCCGCTTTTCGTCGGGAGATCTACCGTGAGCTGGGGATCTCTCTCTATTCCAACGAAGCTGCCGAAGAGGCAGGGCTGCGTTGGGCGCAACACTATGAATTCTTAAGCCATCAGATGGCGCAGCAACTGGGCGGTCCGACGGAAGTTCGCGTCGAGGTCAACAAAAGCTCGCCTGTCGTCTGGCTGAAAACCTGGCTGTCGCCCAATATCTGGGTGCGTGTGCCGCTGACCGAAATTCATCAGGGTGATTTCTCCCCGCTGTTCCGCTATACGCTGGCGATAATGCTGTTGGCGATAGGCGGCGCGTGGCTGTTTATTCGTATTCAGAACCGACCGTTAGTCGATCTCGAACATGCGGCTTTGCAGGTGGGTAAGGGGATTATTCCTCCGCCGCTGCGTGAATATGGTGCTTCGGAGGTGCGTTCGGTTACCCGTGCCTTCAACCATATGGCGGCTGGCGTCAAGCAACTGGCGGATGACCGCACGTTGTTGATGGCAGGGGTGAGTCATGACCTGCGCACGCCGCTGACGCGTATTCGCCTGGCAACGGAGATGATGAGTGAGCAGGATGGCTACCTGGCGGAATCGATCAACAAGGATATCGAAGAGTGCAATGCCATCATTGAGCAATTTATCGACTATCTACGCACCGGGCAGGAGATGCCGATGGAGTTGGCCGATCTTAATGCCGTGCTTGGTGAGGTGATTGCTGCGGAAAGTGGCTATGAGCGGGAAATTGAAACCGCGCTTGAGCCGGGCAGCATTGAAGTAAAAATGCATCCGCTCTCCATCAAACGCGCAGTGGCAAATATGGTGGTGAACGCCGCCCGTTACGGCAATGGCTGGATTAAAGTCAGTAGCGGTACGGAGCCGAATCGCGCCTGGTTCCAGGTGGAAGATGATGGTCCTGGTATTGAACCAGAGCAGCGTAAGCACTTATTCCAGCCGTTTGTCCGCGGCGACAGCGCGCGCACCATTAGCGGAACGGGGTTAGGGCTGGCAATTGTGCAGCGTATCATCGATAACCATAACGGGATGCTGGAGCTCGGCACCAGCGAGCGAGGCGGGCTTTCCATTCGCGCCTGGTTGCCTGTACCGGTCACGCGAGCGCAGGGCACGACAAAAGAAGGGTAAAAAAATGGGAGGCGATGAGCCTCCCGTTTTTTTCGCTTCTAATACATTATGCTCACAACACGAGAATATAGACTCATCGTGTTGATAAGATTATTCAACTTCCATATTGCTACTTACATTGCAAAAACCAACTTGATGAAGGTGAGCTATTTCACGAACTTTTTTCAATGCGTCATCTGCTACAGACCAGCTAAATGCCATATAGATAATATTTTTTCCAATTGAATAGTCGGTCAAATAAACATCTAATCCTGACTCATCCAGCTTATCGAACTGTTCGTCATCGGGGGCATCCGGCCCATTTAAATTAGGGAAGGTTTGAATCAGAGTTGAGTAAAAATTTCTAAGGGCGGGGCTGCTTATTTCTGAATTATTGTAGTCGTGTTGTTCACTCCACGAAGTTTGCTTCTCATACCATTCCATAAAAACAGCCAGATCTTGTGGGGCTGCACTACGTTCAAACACCATTAAATCGTAGCTCATTGATGCTTCCTTTCTACTATAAAAAAGCTCCCGTATCTTGCGAAACGGGGGCTTTTGTCTCTTAACTTAACTGATTACAGCTTCGGGCCAGCAGCGACCAGCGCGGCACCCGCAGGGGTGTCGGTGTATTTATCGAAGTTGTCGATAAACAGTTTCGCCAGCGTTTCAGCTTTTTCCTGCCACTGTTCCGGAGAGGCGTAGGTGTTACGCGGATCGAGGATCTTCGTGTCTACGCCCGGCAGCTCGGTTGGGATCGCCAGGTTAAACATAGGCAGGGTGAAGGTTTCTGCGTTATCCAGCGAACCGTTCAGGATGGCATCGATAATGGCGCGGGTATCTTTAATGGAGATACGTTTGCCAGTGCCGTTCCAGCCGGTGTTAACGAGATATGCCTGCGCACCCGCCGCCTGCATACGTTTCACCAGCACTTCTGCGTACTGAGTCGGGTGCAGCGACAGGAATGCCGCGCCGAAACAGGCAGAGAAGGTTGGCGTCGGTTCGGTGATGCCACGCTCAGTACCGGCCAGTTTGGCGGTGAAGCCTGAGAGGAAGTGGTACTGGGTTTGATCGGCAGTCAGGCGAGAAACCGGCGGCAGTACGCCAAAAGCATCTGCGGTCAGGAAGATCACTTTAGTCGCGTGGCCCGCTTTGGAGACTGGCTTAACGATGTTTTCGATATGATAGATCGGATAAGAAACGCGGGTATTCTCGGTTTTTGAACCATCATCAAAGTCGATAGTGCCATCTTCACGCACGGTGACGTTTTCCAGCAGCGCATCGCGACGGATGGCGTTGTAGATTTCGGGTTCTGCTTCTTTCGACAGCTTGATGGTTTTCGCGTAGCAGCCGCCTTCGAAGTTAAATACGCCGTCATCATCCCAGCCGTGCTCGTCATCGCCAATCAGGCGACGTTTCGGGTCGGTGGAAAGGGTGGTTTTACCGGTGCCGGAAAGGCCGAAGAACACCGCAACATCGCCTTTCTCGCCAACGTTGGCGGAGCAGTGCATGGAGGCAATGCCTTTCAGCGGCAGCAGGTAGTTCATCATTGAGAACATCCCTTTCTTCATTTCGCCGCCGTACCAGGTGCCACCAATCAACTGCATGCGCTCAGTCAGGTTAAACGCAACGAAGTTTTCAGAGTTCAGACCCTGTTCTTTCCACTGCGGGTTGGTGCACTTCGCGCCGTTCATGACGATAAAGTCTGGTTTGAAATCTTCCAGCTCTTCATCACTCGGGCGAATAAACATGTTCTTGACGAAATGCGCCTGCCAGGCCACTTCGGTGATGAAACGCACGGAAAGGCGAGTGTCCGGGTTAGCGCCACAGAAAGCGTCAACGACAAACAGGCGTTTGCCGGAAAGCTGTTTGGTCACCAGGCCTTTCAGATGCTGCCAGGTTTCCGGAGAGAGAGGTTTGTTGTCGTTCTTACCTTTGCCTTTGTCGGCCCACCAGAAGGTATCGCGGGTAGTATCGTCACGGACGATATACTTATCTTTTGGTGAGCGGCCGGTGAAGATCCCGGTATCGACGGCAACAGCACCCAGGTTAGTTAACACCCCGCGCTCATAACCGGTCAGGTTTGGATCAAGCTCTTCCTGATACAACAGATCATAGCTTGGGTTGTAAACGATATCATGTACGTCACTGATACCATAAGCCTCGAGTTCTTGCGGGGTCAAACCATTGTTAACGCGCATTTCACTGCTCCTTAGCCAATATGTATTGCCTGAATAGTAAAGTCTTTTTGGGGGTGTTAACCGCGACAAGGCTCATAGATTTACGTATCTGGAGAAATTCATATTTGACAAAAAACTCCGTGATTCCTGTCACGAAACGGTTGCTATTATCGCAGAAATAGCATTCCCGGTGTGGAAAATGTTCTTAAAAGGTTAAAAATTGGTTTATATGGCAGGGATATTGTGAGCGTAATCGCATTCATTTATGAAACTGATGAAAATTCAATAGATAAAGTATCGATTCACCACGCTAACTTTTTTTGATTATTTTCTGAAAAAAGCAAATTAGTCCTGCCTGGATGCGATAATTAACTCTCCTTTCGAATCTGGATACCAACATGGACAACGTTGAACTTTCACCCGTAACACGCTGGGGAATGGTTGCTACCGGATTACTCCAGGGGCTGGTTTGCTACTTGCTGATAACCTGGCTTGCCGGAAAAAATAACAGTTGGATTGTCTATGGCGTGCCTGCGACCCTGGCGCTTTCATCTGTTTTACTCTTCACCGTGGTGTCCTTCAAACAGAAGCGACTTTGGGGATGGTTGGCGATAGTGTTGATTGCCACTCTCGGGATGAGCGGCTGGCTGAAGTGGCAAATTGATGGCATGAGTCCCTGGAGAGCGGAAAAGGCGCTTTGGGATTTTGGTTGTTATCTGCTGTTGATGGGAGTGATGTTGCTGCCGTGGATACAACAGAGCCTGCGTGTGCACAATGACATTACCCGCTATAGCTATTTTTACCAGTCGGTATGGCATAACGTACTTGTATTATTAGTGATTTTTATCACCAATGGCCTGACGTGGCTGGTGCTTTTACTGTGGAGTGAGTTATTTAAACTTGTTGGCATCACGTTTTTCAAAACGCTCTTTTTTTCAACCGACTGGTTTATTTATCTTACGCTGGGGCTGGTTACTGCGCTGGCGGTGATCCTGGCGCGGACACAGTCACGTTTAATTGACTCAATTCAAAAGTTGTTCACGTTAATTGCCACGGGTTTACTGCCGTTGGTGTCATTGCTGACGCTGCTGTTTATTATCACCCTGCCGTTTGCGGGCCTGAATGCGATTTCTCGCCATATCTCTGCCGCCGGGTTGCTTTTGACGCTGGCCTTTTTGCAACTGCTTTTAATGGCCGTTGTCCGCGATCCGCAAAAAGCATCAATTCCCTGGGCTGGCCCGTTGCGTTACCTGATTAAAACCGCTCTGCTGGTTACGCCGCTGTATGTGCTGATCGCCGCCTGGGCGTTATGGTTGCGGGTTGCTCAGTACGGCTGGACTGCCGAACGCTTGCATGGTGCGCTGGCTGTGGTGGTGTTACTGGTTTGGTCGCTGGGATATTTTGTCAGTATTGTCTGGCGTAAAGGGCAAAATCCCCTTGTTCTTCAGGGTAAAGTGAATCTTGCGGTTTCGTTGCTGGTGCTGGTGATACTGGTATTGCTTAATTCTCCAGTGCTGGACAGTATGCGCATTAGCGTGAACAGTCATATGGCGCGTTATCAGAGCGGCAAAAACACGCCAGACCAGGTGAGTATCTACATGCTCGAACAGAGCGGTCGCTATGGACGTGCGGCGCTCGAGTCGCTGAAAAGCGATGTCGAGTATATGAAAGACCCGAAACGCAGACGGAGTCTGCTTATGGCGTTTGATGGAGTCCAGCGTCTTCAGCAGCGGATATCGGAAAAAGCATTAGCCGATAATGTATTAATTGCCCCAGGTTCTGGCAAACCGGATGCGACATTCTGGTCGGCAGTGATGAAAAATCTCTATAACGCAATGATATGTATTGAAAAAGACGCCTGTGTACTGGTTGAGCAAGATCTGAATAGTGATGGCAGGGCAGAGGGGATTCTTTTCGCTTTTAATAGTGAAAGATATATTGTTTATGGCTTTGATCCTGACAAGAAAGAATGGCAAGAGCTTACGATGAGTTTACTTCCGCGCGAAATAACGAAAGAAAAATTACTCACTGCTGCGAAGGAGGGAAAACTGGGGACGAAGCCTAAAGCGTGGCGCGATCTTACGGTGGATGGTGAAACGCTGGATTTGAATCTGAATGAGTGACAACGCGCATCTGATTTTTGCCGGATTCGGTGCGAACGCCTTATCTGACCTACAATAACTTGCGATTTATACCGTAGGCCTGATAAGCGCAGCGCATCAGGCTATTAAGACAAAAAATCCGGCAGAGTTGTCTCTGCCGGATTTACTAATTAATGAACCTGCGGGTCTGCCGGAGATGCGTTGTTGCGGATCCCGGCAATATCCATCGCATTGAACACATAGTGGTTACCACAGTAATCACAATGCATGTCAATTTCGCCTTCTTCCGCCAGGATGCTATCTACTTCTTCATCCGGCAGCGTTTTCAGCGCGTCGGCGCAACGTTCACGCGAGCAGGTGCATTTGAACTCAACATCCTGCGGATCGTAAACCGTCACTTCTTCTTCGTGATACAAACGCCACAAAACCTCGTTTGCCGGTAAGGTCAGCAGTTCTTCGGTTTTGATGGTTTCGGTCAGTGTCGCCAGGTGATTGAAGTCATCCTGCTGGGCATTTTGCGCAGGCATCACCTGCAACAGCATGCCGCCAGCGGCAGGCTTACCATCTACTTCGCCGGTGCGAATAAACAGGCGCGTCGGCAACTGTTCAGAACGCATAAAGTAATCTTCCAGGCAAGCTGCCAGGGTATCACCTTCCAGACCAACGACGCCCTGATAGCGTTCGCCTTCGCTCGGCGTAATGGTAATTACCACATAACCGTTACCGACCAGCGTTTTCAGATCGGCATTTTCTGGAATTTCGCCCTGCACGCGTGCGACGCCGCGCATCTGCTGTTTGTTGTTTCCGTTGATGACCGCCAGATTCATCGGGCCGTCGCCTTGTAGTTGCACGGTGATATCACCATCAAACTTCAGTGTAGCGGTCAGCAGGCTGGTTGCGACCAGCAGTTCTGCCAGCACGTTTTTCACCGGCTGCGGATAATCGTGATTCTCAAGGATCTGTTGCAGGGTTTCCGAAACGGTTACCAGTTCGCCGCGCACGGCAAAGTTTTCAAACAGATAGCGATGTAATTGGTCATGTTGCGGCATAATCATCTCTCTTGCAGGTGACAGTTATTCACTGTCGCCGTGTTTAAATCGTAACAGGTCGCGGCGCTCTTTTTTGTCCGGGCGTCGGTCCGGGTGCGGCATGGTTAAGGCATTAAGTTTACGTGCCAGCGCCATTTTTTCGCGTTTCTCTACACTTTCCGCAGTCTCTTCATACAGCAAGACCGCCTCGCTGGCGGGGCGACGCTGCTCAGTAATCGCCTTCACAATTACTGTTCGCTCGTCATTTCCCTGGCGCAGTGTGAGCGTGGCATTCAGTTCGACGACTTTACTCGGCTTGCTGCGCTGCCCGTTGTAATGCACCTTACCGCCTTCAATCATTTCGCGGGCCAGCGTGCGGGTTTTATAAAAACGGGCGGCCCATAGCCATTTATCCAGTCGAACCTCAACAGCAGGTTTTTCTTTCATGGCGTCTCCTTCACATTAGCGAGGGGATCAGGCGGCGGTAGTCATTCAGTGACGGATGGCGCTCATACTGTTTTTCAGCAATCCCTGAGTCGGGATTAGTAACGCCGAGGCAGTAACGAATACCAAATTGCGCGGCAGCGTCGAGAATCGCTTCGCTGTCATCAATAAACAGCGTTCTTTCAGCTTTCAGACCCGTAGCTTCGGCCACCGCATGCCATAACCGCTGATCCTCTTTCGGATAACCAAATGTGTGGGTGGAAAGTAATAAATCAAGGTGTGCGTCCAGACCGGTATGCTCGAGTTTTACCGCCAGATTGTGCGGATGGGCGTTAGTGAGCAAAATTCGCCGCTTGCCGCTGGCTTTCAGAGCTTCAAGAAACGGAATGGTATCTTCACGCAGCACGGCGCGTGGCCCCATTTCGGTGGTCATCGCGCAAATATCCAGGCCCAGTTGCTCACTCCAGTAATCAAGACAGTACCAGTTTAGCGTATGCTGCACGTCGTGATATTGCTGGCGCATATATTCCATCGCTTCTTGTGGCGTGACACCGTTCTGCGCGCCCCAGGTTTCGGGCACCAGCTTTTGCCAGAAATAGTTATCGAAAGCGAGGTCGAGCAGTGTGCCGTCCATATCCAGCAGAACGGTGTCTACGTCCTGCCAGGCAATGTTGATATGCATGGGGGAATCTCCAGAGTGAAGCAATTTGCGCGACAGGGTAGCATAACCTGCCGCGCAAACGTGTTATTCGATGAGGCTTTCTGAAGATGTCAGCAGTTTCGAATTCAGGCAGTTTTCGTAGTATTCCTGAATTTTTAGCATACGGGTACGGTGACGTTGGCATCGCCGCCAGGCCTGTACGCCATTATAGATGGCGCTGCCCAGCATCGTTAGCAACAGCAATGTCGTGCCCAGATAGCGCCACAGTCCGGAGCGATCCGGGATGGGGTGCAGGCCGATATGCTGCGTGCCGTTGGCGTCGGTGAAAATTTTGGTGACGATCCCCTCGGCGTTAAAAGGCGTATGCATCAACATTTGTGCCAGCTTCTGGAAGGCGTTCCACTGCTCTTGTGGCGGATAATCATAAAGCGAAACCGCAGGCCACGGTTGATCGACTAAATCACTGCCTTCGTCGCTGACAATCAGGAATCCTCCCGGTGCCGGGCTATTCAGTGATTGCGCCGCTCGCGCCGTTTCATGAGTGATGAATGGTGCTGTAGAGGTTTCCACCAGGTTATCGAGTGATTCTGCACTCACCGGGCGGAGTAACACATTGACACCGTCGAGTTTTCCGGCGTTGGCGCGTTTTACCAGTGCGTCCCAGTCCTTACTGTTGCCGAGATTTACCAGCGCATTTTTCAACCGTACACAATCATCTTTGGCAGCACAGAGATCAGCCGTCTTCAGCACAATGTCGCCAAAGTCATCAAGCAGTACCATGCCGGATTTCTGAATTGCTGAACGCAATGAGGCGCTGACGCGAGATTCATCATCCGGTTTCGGGTGCAACTGGCGGTTTACTGCCTCGGTCAGTGCCGTGGCCTTGTTGACCAGTTCAGACTCTGGTAATGGCAATGAACGGGCGTCATTCCAGATGATCTGCGAGCAGTCAAATGGCAAAAACGGTGAATTAGTTTTCGCGCTCCAGGTTCCGGAAGTGCGGATATTACACATCCCTGTACCGCTAAGACGTAAGGTATCGCCTACACGTACTCCGGCATCTGCCAGTTGTTTAACGCTGGTGGCCTCAATGGTCTGCGCGCCTTTCATCCAGGAGAGGGTGAATTTCAGCGGCATATCCAGCGGGATCCAGAACAGCAGCATAAACAGCACCAGCAGCGATCCGGCAGCGATAATCGTACTGCGTAGCCAGTGTTGCAGCGGGAAGTTTTTCACTTCGTCATGCAGCGAAAGATAGCGTCCCTGGCGTACCACATGCCGATCAAGGTAGATATCGATATCCGTTTGCTGCCCCAGATCCTGGGCAATATAAGGCTGCCAGTGCGCGGGATAGACCAGGTCGATAATACCGAGCGAGATATTGTTGATTTGTTCCTGATCGTTTTCGCCAAATAATCCCCAACGACGCGGCGTACCACGCAGACAGTGGATCTCCCGCAGGGATGATTTTGCCGGCGGTGCAAATAGCCCCCACAGGCCTGCTCCCAGCAGCAGTAATGCGCCACCAGCCAGCCACGGAACAAAGACATCCGGGGTAATCAGGCAGAAAAAGAACATCAGGAAGGAGGCGACAATCAGTAACGCTTCACGCAGCCCACGCGGGCGACTAAGCGCATACTCTTCGTGCGTTTCTTTGCGAATATTGAGTAATTCAATTTGTTCGCTTTCTTCTCCGCGAATCGACGCCTGCGTTGACGGGACTGGCTGTAACGCATAGCCGCGAGTTTCCTGCATGTACTCTTGCAGCGTATGACCGTTGAGTGAAATAACCAGCGGCAGCGAATCGGTATGGATCAGTTCAACGGTATTTTCATCGTTGATGTACTGCTCCCAGAACGGGGGCAGGTGGACTTCCACCGAATCGAGATAGTAACGCCATTTGTTTGGATCGTCGGTAGAAATGCCATAACGCGTGATGGCGTGCGTCAACATCATGACGTTGTTGCTTTCGGCGTTAAGGGTCAGAGAAACGGGAGCCGTGCTGGCACCCGTTGGGCCGGGAACCTGCAAAACCTGCGTCAGACTGTCGAGATAATTTTCAACGGCGCTACGTTCTTCAGAAGTGAGTTTGCGCGTTTGCGCATCAGCGAAGGCGTTAGCCCAGGACAGTGGACGTCGCCTGGAGCGTACTTTTATCAGCCATCCTGCAAGTAGTGAGCAGGCCAGCAAAGCAGCTAAAAAAATCACAATGGTGCTCATGCTTTCCCCATCTTACTTAATTTGTCAGGTGTGGTTAGTCGCATCCTGGACACAATATAGGATTCTGCGGTTGGCTATCGGCAAGCGTGGAGTTGAACTTGAGCATCATTAAGCGCATCCCAGTAACCGCTGATCATAGCAAACCCTCTGAGGGCGGAATATCAGCAAATTCCTGGACTTATTTCAACCTATTGACTTTTTATTTGATTTGAGAATGATTATTTATTAGGTTACGTAAATGTAAATAACATGCAATTCACATTGCCGAAAGCGTGTCCGATATCGCACAATAACTGCTGATTTCACAGCATAGATTCCACGATGAGCAAATCATTACAAAAACCCACCATTCTGAATGTTGAAACTGTAGCCCGTTCCCGATTGTTTACCGTCGAAAGCGTGGATCTGGAGTTCAGCAACGGCGTGCGGCGTGTTTATGAACGAATGCGTCCAACCAACCGGGAAGCCGTGATGATTGTGCCTATTGTGGACGACCATCTGATCCTGATTCGTGAGTACGCGGTGGGAACTGAATCCTACGAGTTAGGGTTTTCGAAAGGGCTGATTGATCCCGGTGAAAGCGTCTACGAAGCAGCTAACCGCGAGCTAAAAGAAGAAGTGGGATTTGGTGCGAACGATCTGACTTTTTTGAAGAAACTCAGCATGGCGCCGTCTTACTTTTCCAGCAAAATGAATATTGTGGTAGCGCAGGATCTCTACCCGGAATCGCTGGAAGGCGATGAGCCAGAGCCGCTACCGCAGGTTCGCTGGCCGCTGGCGCATATGATGGATTTGCTCGAAGAGCCTGACTTCAATGAAGCGCGCAATGTCAGTGCGCTGTTCCTCGTGCGCGAGTGGTTGAAGGGGCAGGGGCGGTTGTAAAGCCCCTGGTTATGCAGGCTGGCGTGACTGGGCGAGTTTTTCGTGAATAAACGCCAGTGCTTCCTCTTCTTTATCACTCAGCCATATAAAACTTGACTTGTTCATAACCAATACAAATATATCTTTATAGGGGATAAGGTCATTTATCTCTGACCAGACACAAAAGCTGTGGGTGCCAGATTTTTTCCAGCATTTAACACCAGTCTCATCGATTTTAAAGTTCAATCCTTCCTTCATTGCTGTTTGATTGTAGAGAGCAGATTGCGCTTTCTTCAGTTTATGTCTTGTCCAGTAGGTCTTTACTGAAAAAAACATACCATGTAGCCAAAATACGATAATTAATACTTTGTTTTTGTTGAGTATAAACAGAAGGTCATCGGTGATGTTATTCCAGACTGATAATTCAATTTCTATATTAAATATCCCTAAAATCACGAGAGATGCAGGGAATAGCAAGAAAAACGTGACAGCAATGATGTCATAGAGAGTCGCTTTGTGCAGGCGTGGCACTTTATCTGGATGATATCTTCGTAGAACAAGGCCATTGATGGTTAGAAAATCAGTCTGGTTGAGGCTGAACGGGGCATATTGCCTGGTGAACTGACGACTGATTTCGCTGCAATTCTCTGAAAGAGAAGGGGAGTGAATTTCCATTTTCGTTGATATCTTCCATAGTAAAAAAGCCCGGCAACATTAACGCTGCCGGGCGTCGTTTTTAGAACAATTCCTGCGCCTCACCATTATCAATAATGGTTGTACCTACCTCGCGCACCGCCTGCTGTGTAGGCTGCGTACCTTCGATGAAATACTCTTCGCGGCTGTTACCGCCGCTGGCCAGTTGCCCGGTGCTGCGATCGATATTCACCGTCACAATGCCTGGTGGCGGTGTTAACGGTTGTTCCGGCACGCCTTCCAGCACGGCTTTCATATAAGCATCCCATGCTGGCTGCGCGCTCTTCGCTCCACCTTCATAACCCGAGATCTGATCTTTAATCGCGCCGGAAGCCGTGGTGTGGCCGAGATTGCGGCGGTGATCGTCAAAGCCAATCCATACCGAGGTCACAACGCCTGGACCGTAACCCGAAAACCACGCATCTTTCGAGCTGTTGGTTGTCCCGGTTTTCCCGCCAATATCATGACGTTGTAAATCACGGCCTGCGCGCCAGCCGGTGCCCTGCCAACCTGGTTCACCAAAGATATTGGTGTTCAGGGCGCTCTTAATCAGGAATGCCAGCGGTGTGCTGATGACGTGCGGTGCGTACTCTGGCGCGCCAGTCTTCGCCACTAATGTCTGATTAGCCTGCTCCAGTTGCGGCATTGGAACGGAAACATTCTGCTGCGAGCGAGAGGTAGCAACATCTTCAACGTCGCTATTTTCCAGCACGTTCGATTTTTGCGTATCACCGTAAATCACCGGAATATCACATTCCGGGCAGGCTACTTTCGGTTTAGCTTCGAAAATCACGCCACCCTGGTCGTTTTCAATTTTGCTGATAAACCAGGGGTCAACCAGGAAGCCACCATTAGCCATCACTGCGTACCCACGCGCCACCTGTAGCGGCGTGAAGGAAGCAGAACCCAGCGCCAGCGATTCAGTGTGGACAATGTTTTGTGCCGGGAAGCCGAAGCGTTGCAAATACTCTGCGGCATAGTCCACGCCCATCGCACGCATCGCTCGTACCATTACCACGTTTTTCGACTGACCCAGCCCCTGGCGTAAACGGATTGGACCGGCATACTGCGGTGGTGAGTTTTTCGGCTGCCAGTCTGAACCCGCGCCTGCATCCCAGCGGGAAATCGGCACATCGTTCAACATACTTGCCAGCGTCAGACCTTTATCCATCGCTGCGGTGTAGAGGAAAGGCTTGATATTCGAACCAACCTGACGCAGCGCCTGGGTGGCGCGGTTAAATTTGCTCTGGTTGAAGTCAAAGCCACCGACCAGCGCCATAACCGCGCCGTTTTGTGGATTGATCGATACCAGCGCAGAGTTCACTTCCGGCACCTGTGCCAGCCACCAGGCATCGCCCATCTGGCGAACCCAGATTTGCTGACCTGTTTGCACAACATCGCTCACTTTACGCGGCGTCGGTCCCTGCTGAGTATCTGAACGATAAGGCCGCGCCCAGCGCACTCCTTCCATTCGCAGCGTTACAGATGTTCCGTCCGCCAGCATTGCTGTCGCTTCCTGCGGGTTGGCGCGGGTGACCGCGGCAGGCAGCAGCGGACCATAGGTCGGCAGCGCCTTCAGCGTATCGGTAATCTTTTTGTCATCCCACGCTGACTCACCTGCTTTCCACAGCACATTGGCTGGGCCGCGATAGCCATGACGCATGTCGTAGTCCAGAACGTTATTACGTACTGCTTGCTGTGCGGCCTGCTGCACTTTGCGGGTAATGGTAGTGTAAATGCGATAACCGTCTTCATAAGCGCTTTCGCCGTAACGGTTATACATCTCCTGGCGTACCATTTCGGTGAGATACGGCGCTGAGAAGGCGATCTCCGGAGCGTGATAGTTGGCGTTAACCGGCTCAGTGCGTGTCTGAGCGTACTGCTGTTGAGTGATATACCCTTCGTCCAACATTCGCGACAGCACGACGTTCCGTCGCGCAACGGCACGATCCATAGAGTAGAGCGGGTTGAAGGTGGAGGGGGCTTTCGGTAGCCCGGCAATCACCGCCATTTCGTTCAGCGTCAATTGATCGACCGTTTTACCGAAATAGACTTGTGCCGCAGCACCGACACCATAGGCGCGGTAACCGAGGTAAATCTTGTTCAGATAAAGCTCGAGGATTTCGTCTTTCGTCAGCAACTGTTCAATACGAATCGCAAGGAAGACTTCCTTAATTTTACGCATCAACGTGCGTTCTGGACTCAGGAAGAAGTTTCTCGCCAGTTGTTGGGTGATGGTGCTCGCCCCTTGTGATGCGTGGCCGGAGAACAGCGCCACGCTTGCCGCACGGAAGATCCCCACCGGGTCAACACCGTGATGCTCGTAGAAGCGGCTGTCTTCCGTCGCAATAAAGGCTTTCACCATTTCCGGCGGGATTTGATCCAACGTAACCGGAATACGACGTTTTTCACCGTATTGAGCAATTAGCTCGCCATCGGCACTGTAAATCTGCATCGGAATTTGCAGGCGTACATCTTTTAATGTCGCCACATCCGGCAGTTGTGGCTCGATGTAGCGGTAGAGGCCATAAATCGAGCCTGCTCCCAGCAGAATGCAACAGACTGCAAGGATCAATAAATACTTTACGAACTTCACTGGAAATTTCCCATTTAGTTTCATTTGGGCAGTTTATAAACAAACGCGCGGTAGTATAAAGGCAAGCCAGACGCATTGATATACCCGTCAGAGTGACGGGGGATAAGGAGATCATCACAATGGCATTTAAGATCTGGCAAATTGGTTTGCATTTACAACAGCAAGAAGCGGTGGCGGTTGCTATCGTGCGTGGCGCTAAAGAATGCTTTTTACAACGCTGGTGGCGCTTGCCGCTGGCAACAGACATTATCAAAGATGGGCGCATTATTGACGCGGAACGGCTGGCCAAAACGTTGTTACCGTGGAGTCGTGAACTGCCGCGCCGTCATCACATTATGTTGGCATTTCCTGCCAGCCGCACGTTACAGAGGGCAATACCGCGTCCGGCGATGTCCCTCGGTGAACGGGAGCAAACGGCCTGGCTGACAGGTACGATGGCCCGCGAGCTGGATATGGAACCGGACTCCCTGCGCTTTGATTACAGCGAAGATTCGCTAAGCCCTGCTTATAACGTGACCGCTGCGCAAAGCAAAGAGCTGGCGACGCTGCTTACCCTGGCAGAAAGATTGCGTGTTCACGTTAGTGCGATTACCCCAGACGCCTGCGCTTTGCAGCGATTCCTGCCTTTTTTACCCTCTCATCAGCGGTGCCTGGCCTGGCGTGATAACGAACAGTGGCTATGGGCGACGCGTTATAGCTGGGGGCGCAAACTGGCGGTAGGGATGACAAGCGCGAATGAGCTGGCGGCGGCGTTAGCTGTTGACCCCGAAAGTGTCGCGATATGTGGTGAAGGTGGATTTGACCCCTGGGACGCGGTTTCTGTTCGTCAGCCGCCGTTACCGCCGCCTGGTGGAGACTTCGCTATTGCGCTGGGTCTGGCGCTTGGGGAGACGCGCTGATGAATCCGCCAATCAATTTTTTGCCCTGGCGACAGCAACGCCGGACAACCTTTTTTCGCTTCTGGTTGCTGATGTTCGTTGCTCCTTTGCTGTTGGCTGTTGTGATAACGCAAATGCTGCGTCTGACAAGCAACGCCGAAGCTCGCGTAGATGCTGTTTTACTTCAGGCAGAACAGCAACTTGCCCGTGGCTTACAGGTTACTAAGCCGCGTTTGCTGGAGCGCCAACAATTTCGCGAACAGCGTTTGCAACGTCAGCGCCAGCGACAATTTACCCGCGACTGGCAATCTGCACTGGAGTCACTGGCGACGCTTTTACCGGAGCACGCCTGGCTGACCACGATAAGCTGGCAGCAGGGAACGCTGGAGGTAAAGGGACTTACGGCGAACATTACCGCGTTAAATGCGCTGGAAACGTCACTTCGTCAGGATGCTACTTTTCAGCTCAACCAGCGTGGGGCCACGCAGCAGGATGCACAAGGACGCTGGCAATTTGAGTATCGGTTAACAAGGAAAGTTAGCGATGAACACGTTCTTTGACTGGTGGTATGCCACATCACCCCGTATCCGCCTGTTTGGGTGGACGCTCTGGTTGCTGGTGTTATTCACGCTCCTCTTTCTTTCATTGGCACGCCAGGAAGAGAGCGATGCATTAACCCGACTGCGAGCAACGAATCACCAGCAATCCGTCGCACTGTATCGCCTGGTAGATACCACTCTCATCAGCGAAGAAAAGACATTGCCATTTTCGCCGCTGGATTTTCAGTTGCCCGGCGCGCAACTGGTTTACTGGCACCCGTCCGCCCAGGGAGGCGAGTTGGCGTTGAAAACGCTTTGGGAAGCGGTGCCGTCTGCATTTACACGCCTGGCAGAACGCAATGTCAGCGTGAGCCGTTTTTCGTTAAGCGTGGAAGGTGATGAACTTTTGTTCACGCTACAACTGGAGACGCCACATGAGGGGTAAACGCTGGTTGTTGGCGGGTGTTGCATTATGCCTTTTAACGGGGATGCGTGACCCTTTTAAACCGCCGGAGGATATATGCCGGATTAGCGAACTCAGCCAGTGGCGTTATCAGGGAATAATAGGGCGAGGCGACCGCGTTATTGGCGTAATAAAAGATGGCCAAAAGAAATGGCGACGGGTACAGCAAAACGATGTGCTGGAGAATGGCTGGACGATTTTTCAACTGACGCCAGAAACATTAACGCTGAGAACCGGAAAAAACTGCGAACCGCCACAGTGGTTGTGGCAACGGCAAGGAGATAAAAATGAAGCAATGGATAGCCGCGCTACTGCTGATAATCATGATACCCATCGTACAGGCGGCAAAGCCGCAAAAAGTCACGCTGATGGTGGATGATGTTCCGGTAGCTCAGGTTTTACAGGCACTGGCTGAACAGGAAAAGTTAAACCTGGTGGTCTCGCCTGACGTCAACGGTACGGTGTCATTACATCTCACTGACGTTCCCTGGAAGCAGGCACTACAAACCGTAGTGAAAAGCGCCGGGCTGATAACGCGCCAGGAAGGCAACATTCTCTCGGTGCATTCTGTTGCCTGGCAGAATGACAATATCGCCCGTCAGGAGGCTGAACAGGCGCGGGCGCAGGCGAATCTTCCGCTGGAAAATCGCAATATTACTCTGCAATACGCAGATGCCGGAGAGCTGGCGAAAGCAGGGGAGAAGTTGCTTAGCGCCAAAGGCAGTATGACCGTCGATAAACGCACCAATCGCCTTTTGCTACGTGATAACAAAGCTGCGTTAACTGCGCTGGAACAGTGGGTTGCGCAAATGGATTTGCCGGTCGGGCAAGTTGAACTGTCGGCGCATATTGTCACTATTAATGAAAAAAGTTTGCGGGAATTGGGGGTGAAATGGACGCTGGCAGATGCGCAACAAGCTGGCGGCGTTGGGCAAGTGACCGCACTTGGAAGCGATCTTTCCGTGGCGACGGCGACGACGCATATCGGGTTTAACATTGGGCGCATCAACGGGCGTTTACTGGATTTGGAGCTTTCCGCACTCGAACAAAAACAGCAACTGGATATTATCGCCAGCCCGCGTCTGCTGGCCTCGCATCTCCAGCCTGCCAGCATTAAACAAGGAAGCGAGATCCCGTATCAGGTTTCCAGCGGTGAAAGCGGCGCGACGTCGGTGGAATTTAAAGAGGCCGTACTGGGAATGGAGGTCACGCCTACAGTGTTACAAAAAGGTCGCATCCGGCTGAAATTACACATCAGCCAGAACGTTCCGGGGCAGGTCCTTCAACAAGCCGATGGCGAAGTGCTGGCAATTGATAAGCAGGAGATCGAAACGCAAGTCGAGGTCAAAAGCGGAGAAACGTTGGCACTGGGCGGCATCTTTACCCGTAAAAATAAATCGGGACAGGATAGCGTACCGCTGCTGGGCGATATCCCCTGGTTCGGGCAATTATTTCGTCATGACGGAAAAGAAGATGAACGACGTGAGTTAGTGGTGTTTATCACGCCACGGTTGGTTTCCAGTGAGTAAATCACCGCAAAAACGGCGATGTTTTTATGCTGAACATGTTTCATCTATTTGACGTGCGCAGGTATTTAGCATACAAGGAGTACCGATTTGAGAGTCGGTGTTCCTTGCTGCCTGCGTTATATGATGGTGATTTATCTTTCACGCGGCATTTTGCTGTCTTTTTTACGCTAATCTTACCCGGTGATTTATCGCCAGAGCGGTGATAGCAAGGCAGTGCACCTGCAACGACCAGATATGCAGAGGGAGGGGCGATTTATTCAGTTGCCAAACCCGCTGGAGTATTGAGATAATTTTCAGTCTGACTCTCGCAATATCTTATGAGGTTTCAGTTCATGTCCTGCGGCGCTCTCTGAGCGAAGCGGGTTTATCATTAACGAATAGTCTTAGTAGTACCGAAAAAATGGCAGAGAAACGCAATATCTTTCTGGTTGGGCCTATGGGTGCCGGAAAAAGCACTATTGGGCGCCAGTTAGCTCAACAACTCAATATGGAATTTTACGATTCCGATCAAGAGATTGAGAAACGAACCGGAGCTGATGTGGGCTGGGTTTTCGATTTAGAAGGCGAAGAAGGCTTCCGCGAACGCGAAGAAAAGGTCATCAATGAGTTGACCGAGAAGCAGGGTATTGTGCTGGCTACTGGCGGCGGCTCTGTGAAATCCCGCGAAACGCGTAACCGTCTTTCCGCACGTGGTGTTGTCGTTTATCTTGAAACGACCATCGAAAAGCAACTTGCGCGCACGCAGCGTGATAAAAAACGCCCGTTGCTGCACGTTGAAACGCCGCCGCGTGAAGTTCTGGAAGCGTTGGCTAATGAACGCAATCCGCTGTATGAAGAGATTGCCGACGTGACCATTCGTACTGATGATCAAAGCGCCAAAGTGGTCGCAAACCAGATTATTCACATGCTGGAAAGCAACTAATTCTGGCTTTATATACACTCGTCTGCGGGTACAGTAATTAAGGTGGATGTCGCGTTATGGAGAGGATAGTCGTTACTCTCGGGGAACGTAGTTACCCAATTACCATCGCATCTGGTTTGTTTAACGAACCAGCTTCATTCTTACCGCTGAAATCGGGCGAGCAGGTGATGTTGGTCACCAACGAAACCCTGGCTCCCTTGTATCTCGATAAGGTTCGCGGCGTACTTGAACAGGCGGGTGTTAACGTTGATAGCGTTATCCTTCCTGACGGCGAGCAGTATAAAAGCCTGGCAGTGCTCGACACCGTTTTTACGGCGTTGTTGCAAAAGCCGCACGGTCGCGATACGACGCTGGTAGCGCTTGGTGGCGGTGTAGTGGGCGATCTTACCGGTTTTGCAGCGGCGAGCTATCAGCGCGGTGTTCGCTTCATTCAAGTCCCGACGACACTGCTGTCGCAGGTGGACTCTTCCGTCGGCGGCAAAACCGCAGTCAACCATCCCCTCGGTAAAAATATGATTGGCGCTTTTTATCAGCCAGCATCCGTGGTGGTGGATCTCGACTGTCTGAAAACGCTCCCCCCGCGAGAGTTAGCTTCGGGGCTGGCGGAAGTCATCAAATACGGCATTATTCTTGACGGTGAGTTTTTCAACTGGCTGGAAGATAATCTGGATGCATTGCTCGGTCTGGATGGTTCGGCAATGGCGTACTGTATTCGTCGTTGTTGCGAGCTGAAAGCAGAAGTTGTTGCTGCCGACGAGCGCGAATCCGGCTTACGTGCTTTACTGAATCTGGGACATACCTTTGGTCATGCCATTGAAGCTGAAATGGGCTATGGCAATTGGTTACACGGCGAAGCGGTTGCTGCAGGTATGGTGATGGCGGCGCGGACGTCGGAACGTCTTGGGCAGTTCAGTTCTGCCGAAACGCAGCGTATTATTACTCTGCTCACGCGGGCTGGGTTACCGGTTAATGGGCCGCGCGAAATGTCCGCGCAGGCATATTTACCGCATATGCTGCGTGACAAGAAAGTCCTTGCGGGAGAAATGCGCTTAATTCTTCCGTTGGCAATTGGTAAGAGCGAAGTTCGCGGCGGCGTATCGCACGAGCTTGTTCTTAATGCTATTGCCGATTGTCAATCAGCGTAACAACAAGAAAGGTCAGGCCGCTTATTAAGTGGTCTATTAGCTTCAGGTTAATTGCAACGTGGTAAGCATTAACCTTTTAGTGGGGTGTTAAATGGATGAATTCAAACCAGAAGACGAGCTGAAACCCGATCCCAGCGATCGTCGTACTGGTCGTTCTCGTCAATCTTCTGAGCGTTCAGAACGTACTGAACGTGGCGAACCGCAGATCAATTTTGATGATATTGAACTTGATGACACTGACGATCGCCGTCCGACTCGTGCGCAAAAAGAGCGCAATGAGGAACCGGAAATCGAAGAAGAAATTGATGATTCCGAAGATGAAGCTGTGGATGAAGAGCGCGTAGAGCGTCGTCCGCGTAAGCGTAAAAAAGCAGCCAGCAAACCGGCTTCTCGTCAGTATATGATGATGGGCGTCGGCATTCTGGTTCTGTTGTTGTTGATCATCGGTATCGGTTCTGCGCTAAAAGCCCCCTCGACCTCTTCCAGCGATCAAACTGCGTCTGGTGAGAAGAGTATTGATCTTTCTGGTAATGCGGTCGATCAGGCGAATGGTGTGCAGCCAGCGCCGGGAACCACGTCTGCGCAAAATACCCAGCAGGATGTTTCTCTGCCACCGATATCTTCTACGCCGACCCAGGGGCAATCCCCGGCGGCAATGGATGGGCAGCAACGTGTTGAAGTGCAGGGCGATCTGAATAACGCGCTGACACAACCACAAAATCAGCAGCAGTTGAACAATGTGGCGGTCAACTCCACGCTGCCGACCGAACCTGCGACTGTAGCCCCAGTTCGCAATGGCAATGCATCGCGTGATACGGCGAAAACGCAAACTGCTGAACGTCCGACCACCACGCGTCCGGCACGTCAGCAGACGGTGATTGAACCGAAGAAACCGCAAGCAACCGTGAAAACGGAACCGAAGCCAGTAGCACAACAGCCGAAGCATACTGAACCGGTTGCGCCAGTGGTGAGCACCAGGGCACCTGCTGCGACTTCTACGCCAGTAGCAACGCCTGCGCCGAAAGCGACCGCCAGCACGGAGCCTGCACAAACGGCATCTCCGGCGCAAACCACGGCAACACCAGCCGCTGGGGCGAAGACCACAGGCAATGTCGGCTCGTTGAAATCGGCACCGTCCAGCCATTACACTCTGCAGCTAAGCAGTTCTTCTAACTACGACAACCTGAACGGTTGGGCGAAGAAAGAGAATCTGAAAAACTACGTTGTCTATGAAACGACGCGTAACGGTCAGCCGTGGTATGTCCTGGTTTCTGGCGTGTACGCTTCGAAAGAAGAAGCGAAAAAAGCGGTATCTACATTGCCAGCCGATGTTCAGGCCAAAAACCCGTGGGCGAAACCGCTGCGTCAGGTACAGGCCGATTTGAAGTAATCAAGGCTATTTCCCGCAATGGTTTACCGTTGCGGGAACTGCCTGAAGCGCTGGATGCTGTCGGAGCTTTCTCCACAGCCGGAGAAGGTGTAATTAGTTAGTCAGCATGAAGAAAAATCGCGCTTTTTTGAAGTGGGCAGGGGGCAAATATCCCCTGCTTGATGATATTAAACGACATTTGCCTAAGGGCGAATGTTTGGTTGAGCCTTTTGTGGGTGCCGGGTCGGTGTTTCTCAACACCGACTTTTCTCGTTATGTCCTTGCTGATATCAATAGCGACCTGATCAGCCTCTACAACATTGTGAAGACGCGTACCGATGAGTACGTACAGGCTGCTCACGAGCTGTTTGTTCCTGAGACAAATTGCGCTGAGGTCTACTATCAGTTCCGCGAAGAGTTCAACAAAAGTCAGGATCCCTTCCGCCGGGCGGTACTGTTTTTATATCTGAATCGCTACGGGTACAACGGTCTGTGCCGTTACAATCTGCGCGGTGAATTTAATGTGCCATTCGGCCGTTACAAAAAACCCTATTTCCCGGAAGCAGAGTTGTATCACTTTGCCGAAAAAGCGCAGAATGCCTTTTTCTATTGTGAGTCTTACGCCGACAGCATGGCGCGCGCGGATGATGCATCCGTCGTTTATTGCGATCCGCCTTATGCTCCACTTTCTGCAACCGCCAACTTTACGGCGTATCACACAAATAGTTTTACTCTTGAACAACAAGCGCATCTGGCGGAGATTGCTGAAGGTCTGGTTGATCGCCAGATCCCGGTACTGATTTCCAATCATGATACTGCGCTAACGCGCGAGTGGTATCAGCGCGCAAAATTGCATGTCGTCAAAGTTCGACGCAGTATAAGCAGCAACGGCGGCACACGTAAAAAGGTGGACGAACTGCTGGCTTTGTACAAACCAGGAGTCGTTTCACCCGCGAAAAAATAATTCTCAAGGAGAAGCGGATGAAACAGTATTTGATTGCCCCCTCAATTCTGTCGGCTGATTTTGCCCGCCTGGGTGAAGATACCGCAAAAGCCCTGGCAGCCGGCGCTGATGTCGTGCATTTTGATGTCATGGATAACCACTACGTTCCCAACCTGACGATTGGACCTATGGTGCTGAAATCCTTGCGTAACTACGGCATTACCGCCCCTATTGATGTACATTTGATGGTGAAACCGGTTGATCGCATTGTGCCGGATTTCGCTGCCGCAGGTGCCAGCATCATTACCTTTCATCCTGAAGCCTCAGAGCACGTTGATCGCACGCTGCAACTGATTAAAGAAAATGGCTGTAAAGCGGGTCTGGTGTTCAACCCGGCCACGCCGTTGAGTTATCTGGACTATGTGATGGATAAGCTGGATGTGATCCTGCTGATGTCAGTTAACCCCGGTTTTGGCGGTCAGTCTTTCATTCCGCAAACGTTAGATAAACTACGCGAAGTGCGTCGCCGCATCGACGAGTCTGGTTTTGATATCCGCCTGGAAGTGGATGGCGGAGTGAAGGTTAATAACATTGGCGAAATCGCTGCGGCGGGTGCGGATATGTTCGTCGCTGGTTCGGCCATTTTCGACCAGCCAGACTACAAAAAAGTCATTGATGAAATGCGCAGTGAACTGGCAAAGGTAAGTCATGAATAAGTTTGAAGATATTCGGGGCGTTGCCTTCGATCTCGATGGCACGCTGGTTGACAGTGCTCCCGGTCTTGCTGCCGCGGTAGATATGGCGCTGTACGCGCTGGAGTTACCTGTCGCAGGCGAAGAAAGAGTTATTACCTGGATTGGTAACGGCGCAGATGTTCTGATGGAACGAGCACTGACCTGGGCGCGTCAGGAACGTGCGACCCTGCGTAAAACGATGGGTAAGCCGCCTGTTGATGACGACATCCCATTGCAAGAACAGGTGCGTATTATGCGTAAGCTGTTTGACCGCTACTATGGCGAGGTTGCTGAAGAAGGGACGTTTTTGTTTCCACACGTTGCCGATACGCTCGGTGCGTTGCAGGCCAAAGGCTTGCCGTTAGGTCTGGTCACGAACAAACCGACGCCGTTTGTTGCGCCATTGCTTGAAGCTTTAGATATCGCCAAATACTTTAGCGTGGTCATCGGTGGCGATGACGTACAAAACAAAAAGCCGCATCCGGATCCGCTGTTACTGGTGGCTGAACGTATGGGCATTGCTCCACAACAAATGCTGTTTGTTGGCGACTCTCGCAATGATATTCAGGCGGCAAAAGCGGCCGGTTGTCCTTCTGTTGGCTTAACCTATGGATATAACTACGGCGAGGCTATCGAACTTAGCCAGCCTGATGTAATTTATCAGTCTCTCAATGACCTTCTGCCCGCATTAGGGCTTCCGCAAAGCGAAAATCAGGAATCGAAAAATGACTAAGCCCATCGTTTTTAGTGGCGCACAGCCTTCAGGTGAATTGACCATTGGTAACTACATGGGTGCGCTGCGTCAGTGGGTAAACATGCAGGATGACTACCATTGCATTTACTGTATCGTTGACCAACACGCTATTACCGTGCGCCAGGATGCACAGAAGCTGCGTAAAGCGACGCTGGATACGTTAGCACTGTATCTGGCTTGTGGCATCGATCCTGAGAAAAGCACCATCTTTGTTCAGTCCCACGTACCGGAACACGCACAGTTAGGTTGGGCGCTGAACTGCTATACCTATTTCGGTGAGCTGAGCCGCATGACTCAGTTCAAAGATAAATCTGCACGTTACGCTGAGAATATCAACGCTGGTCTGTTTGACTATCCGGTGCTGATGGCAGCAGATATCCTGCTGTATCAAACCAACCTGGTGCCGGTCGGTGAGGATCAGAAACAGCACCTGGAACTGAGCCGTGATATCGCCCAGCGTTTCAACGCGCTGTATGGCGATATCTTTAAAGTGCCAGAGCCGTATATTCCGAAATCTGGCGCGCGCGTAATGTCTTTGCTGGAGCCGACCAAAAAGATGTCCAAGTCTGACGATAACCGCAATAACGTTATCGGCCTGCTGGAAGATCCGAAATCGGTAGTGAAGAAAATCAAGCGTGCGGTCACTGATTCCGACGAGCCGCCAGTAGTTCGCTACGACGTGCAGAACAAAGCGGGGGTTTCTAACCTGCTGGATATCCTTTCTGCAGTGACTGGCCAGAGCATCCCGGAGCTGGAAAAACAGTTCGAAGGCAAAATGTATGGTCATCTGAAAGGCGAAGTGGCAGAAGCGGTTTCCGGAATGTTGACTGAATTGCAGGAGCGTTATCACCGTTTCCGCAATGACGAAGCCTTCCTACAACAGGTGATGAAAGACGGCGCAGAAAAAGCCAGCGCACACGCTTCCCGCACGCTGAAAGCGGTTTACGAAGCAATTGGTTTTGTAGCGAAGCCGTAATTCAACATTGTTGGCAAAGTGCGCTTTGTTTATGCCAGATGCGACGTGAACGCCTTATCTGGCCTATAAAATGTTGTAAATTCAACATGTTGAAGGAAAGTGTAGCGCATCATGCAGTTTTGCTTTTATCATCACTCTGAAACCGGGGAAACCCGGTTTTTTTGTCCCTTTTTCGCAGTAATCCGGAAAAATGTGAAGCATCTCGCCGTTTCCATCTCTCGTGGTTGCCACTTATCTTCATTTTAATGAATATATAAATATTCACTTTATTGAAAATTTACTATGCGCCAAACGTTTATCAAAAAAGAAGGTGTCGTCATCACGACGCTGGCCCGTTATTTGTTGGGTGAAAAATGCGGTAATCGCCTGAAAACGATTGATGAGCTGGCAACTGAATGCCGCTCGTCCGTTGGCCTGACGCAGGCCGCGCTAAAAACGCTGGAATCAAGCGGCGCGATACGCATTGAACGTCGCGGGCGTAATGGCAGTTTCCTGGCGGAGATGGATAACAAAGCGCTGTTGAGCCATGTCGATATCAACAATGTAGTCTGTGCGATGCCTCTGCCTTATACCCGTCTGTACGAAGGGTTGGCGAGCGGGTTAAAAGCCCAGTTTGATGGCATTCCTTTTTACTATGCGCATATGCGCGGCGCGGATATTCGCGTGGAGTGTTTGCTTAACGGTGTGTATGACATGGCAGTGGTTTCCCGGCTGGCGGCAGAAAGTTATCTCACACAAAAAGGTTTATGCCTCGCACTGGAGTTGGGGCCGCACACCTACGTTGGTGAGCACCAGTTGATTTGTCGCAAAGGTGAATCCGGTAATGTGCAGCGTGTTGGGCTGGATAGTCGCTCGGCGGATCAGAAAATCATGACCGATGTCTTTTTTGGTGATCGCAGTGTGGAGCGCGTCGATCTCTCCTATCACGAGAGTTTGCAGCGCATTGTCAAAGGTGATGTCGATGCGGTGATCTGGAATGTGGTGGCAGAAAGCGAACTGGCCATGCTTGGATTAGAAGCGACGCCGCTCACAGACGATCCGCGATTTTTGCAGGCCACCGAAGCCGTGATCCTGACGCGAGCTGATGATTACCCAATGCAACAATTACTGCGTGCGGTTGTTGATAAACACGCCCTGCTTGCCCATCAACAGCGGGTGGTCAGCGGGGAACAGGAACCCAGTTATTAAATAAAAGGCATCTAAAATGGAAACCAGACTCAACCTGCTTTGCGATGCAGGGGTCATAGATAAGGACATCTGTAAAGGCATGATGCAGGTTGTCAAGATTCTGGAAACAGAATGTCATCTGCCCATACGTAGCGAGCAGGGAACGATGGCGATGACGCATATGGCGAGTGCGCTGATGCGCAGCCGTCGCGGTGAACAGATACTGCCGCTGGATGACGAATTACTGACGGAACTGGCGCAATCCAGCCACTGGCCAGCGATCATGCAGTTGCATCGGGTGTTATTGCAGGGATTCGCGTTGGAAGTTAACCCGTGTGAAGAAGGATATCTGCTGGCCAACCTTTATGGATTATGGATGGCCGCTAACGAAGACCTTTGAAGCACATGGCAAATCCACGTCGTACATCTTAAATATTCAAAAAAATGAATATTTGAATTAAGGAACAGAAACGAGGCAACAAGATGTTTGTAGAAGCATTGAAACGCCAGAACCCGGCGCTGATTTCTGCCGCATTAAGCCTGTGGCAGCAGGGCAAGATCGCCCCGGACTGTTGGGTGATCGACGTGGATCAGGTACTGGAAAACGGTAAGCGACTCATTGAGACAGCACGGCTTTACGGTATTGAACTGTATCTGATGACTAAGCAGTTCGGTCGTAACCCGTGGCTGGCGGAAAAGCTGCTGGCGCTGGGCTACAGCGGCATTGTGGCGGTGGACTACAAAGAGGCACGAGTGATGCGTCGCGCCGGTTTGCCGGTGGCGCATCAGGGGCATCTGGTACAAATCCCTTGTCACCAGGTATCTGACACCGTTGAACAGGGAACCGGTGTTATCACTGTGTTTACCCTCGATAAAGCACGGGAAATTTCTGCGGCAGCGGTGAAGGCTGGATGCGTACAGTCTGTGCTGCTCAAAGTTTATAGCGACGATGATTTCCTTTATCCAGGGCAGGAGAGCGGTTTTACCCAAAATACGCTGCATGACATTGTCGCTGAAATCCAAAAACTACCAGGACTACATTTAGCGGGACTTACCCATTTCCCTTGCCTGCTTTGGGATGAAACAAGCGGGAAAGTTTTACCCACGCCGAATCTTCACACGCTGGTACAGGCGCGGGATCAACTGGCTAAATCTGGCACTGCCCTTGAGCAACTAAACGCGCCTTCAGCGACCAGTTGCACTTCGTTGCCGGTGTTAGCGCAATATGGTGTTACCCATGCCGAACCTGGTCATGCGCTGACCGGCACTATTCCGGCAAACCAGCAGGGCGATCAACCCGAACGTATCGCCATGCTTTGGTTAAGTGAAATTTCCCACCACTTCCGTGGCGACAGTTATTGCTATGGCGGTGGTTACTATCGCCGTGGTCATGCACATCACGCTCTTATTTTTACTCCAGAAAATCAAAGCATCACAGAAACACTTCTCAAAACAGTGGATGACAACAGTATCGACTATTACCTGCCGTTGGCTGGTGAGTTTCCGGTAAGTAGCGCGGTGGTGCTCTGTTTTCGTACGCAGATTTTTGTCACCCGTAGCGATGTGGTGTTGGTGTCCGGTATTCAGCGCGGCGCGGCGGAAATTGTTGGTCGCTATGACAGCCTCGGCAACCTTCTGGAGGCGTAAATGGCGCGATTTGTGGTGTTAGTGATCGATAGTTTTGGCGTAGGCGCAATGAAAGATGTTGCGCGGGTACGCCCACAGGATGCCGGGGCGAATACCTGTGGTCACATTCTTAGCCAGTTGCCGCATTTACAGTTGCCGACTCTTGAGAAGCTGGGGCTAATCAATGCATTGGGTTATGCGCCGGGTGATATGCAGCCATCGGATTGCGCAGTCTGGGGCGTAGCAGAACTGCAACATGAAGGTGGCGATACCTTTATGGGGCATCAGGAAATTTTAGGTACGCGCCCCTTGCCGCCGCTGCGGATGCCCTTTCGCGACGTTATTGATCGTGTTGAACGAGCCTTAATGGCTGCGGGCTGGCAGGTCGAACGCCGTGGCGATGCGTTGCAATTTCTGTGGGTAAACCAGGCCGTGGCAGTTGGCGACAATCTCGAAGCGGATTTAGGCCAGGTCTATAACGTTACTGCCAATCTCTCTGCGATACCGTTCGATGAAGTTGTCAAGATTGGTCGTGTGGTGCGTGAGCAGGTACAGGTTGGCAGGGTTATTACTTTTGGCGGCCTGTTGCAGGACAGCCAGCGCATTCTTGATGCCGCAGAAAGCAAGGAAGGGCGTTTTATTGGCATAAATGCACCGCGTTCCGGCGCTTATGACAGCGGTTTCCAGGTTGTACATATGGGCTACGGTGTCGATGAAAAAGTGCAGGTGCCGCAACAACTGCATCAGGTAGGCGTACCTACGGTGCTGGTGGGTAAGGTGGCGGATATCGTCAGCAATCCTCATGGAATGAGCTGGCAAAATTTGGTGGATAGCCAACGGATTATGGATATCACTCTCGACGAATTTAACGCCCATCCGACAGCCTTTATTTGCACCAATATTCAGGAAACCGACCTCGCCGGCCACGCAGAAGACGTCGCACGTTATGCCGAACGTTTGCAGGTCGTTGACCGTAATCTTGCCCGGCTTGTTGAGGCGATGCAGCCGGATGATTGCCTGATCGTCATGGCTGATCACGGTAACGACCCGACTATCGGCCACAGCCACCATACCCGCGAAGTAGTGCCTGTGCTGGTTTATCAGCGTGGATTGGCTGCCACTCGTCTGGGTGTGTATCCCACGCTCTCTGATGTTGGAGCCACGGTATGTGAATTTTTCCGTGCTTCGCCGCCACAAAACGGCAGCTCTTTTTTATCTTCCCTTCGCTTTCAGGGTGACTCTTTATGACCATCGATTCGACCGGCTACACCCTTGCTCATGAGCATCTGCATATTGATCTCTCCGGCTTTAAAAACAACGTGGATTGCCGCCTTGATCAATATGCGTTCATTTGCCAGGAGATGAACGACCTGATGGCGCAGGGCGTTCGTAATGTGATTGAGATGACCAATCGTTACATGGGCCGCAATGCGCAATTTATGCTCGATGTGATGCGTGAGACGGGAATCAACGTGGTGCCTTGTACTGGTTATTACCAGGATGCCTTTTTCCCGGAGCATGTGGTGACCCGCAGCGTGCAGGAGCTGGCGCAAGAGATGGTCGATGAAATTGAACAGGGTATCGATGGCACGGAACTGAAAGCCGGGGTCATCGCGGAGATTGGCTCCAGTGAGGGCAAAATCACGCCGCTGGAAGAGAAAGTTTTCATTGCCGCCGCGTTGGCGCATAACCAGACCGGACGGCCCATTTCCACTCATACATCTTTTAGCACTATGGGGTTGGAACAACTGGCTCTACTGCAATCCCACGGAGTCGATCTTTCGCGGGTCACCCTCGGGCACTGCGATCTTAAAGACAACCTCGACAACATTTTAAAGATGATCGATCTCGGCGCGTATGTGCAGTTCGACACCATTGGCAAGAACAGTTACTACCCGGATGAGAAGCGTATTGCGATGCTTCACGCGCTCCGCGACCGTGGATTGCTTAACCGCGTCATGCTGTCGATGGATATTACTCGTCGTTCCCATTTAAAAGCCAACGGTGGTTATGGCTATGACTTTTTATTTACCACCTTTATTCCGCAGTTGCGCCAGTCAGGATTCAGTCAGGCCGATGTGGATGTGATGTTACGTGAAACTCCCTCTCAATTTTTCCAATAAGGACAGACTCATGAAAAAGATTGGCGTTGCAGGCTTACAGCGTGAGCAGATTAAAAAAACCATTGAAACGACGGCTCCTGGCTGTTTTGAAGTTTTCATTTATAACGACATGGAAGCGGCAATGAAAGTGAAATCCGGGCAACTGGATTACTACATCGGCGCGTGTAATACCGGCGCAGGTGCGGCATTGTCGATTGCTATCGCGGTGATTGGTTATAACAAAAGTTGCACCATTGCCAGGCCTGGTATTAAAGCGAAAGACGAGCATATCGCCAAAATGATCGCTGAAGGAAAGGTGGCGTTTGGGCTTTCCGTTGAGCACGTTGAACACGCGATTCCGATGCTGATTAACCATCTGAAATAAAAGGCACGACTATGGATCTGTATATTCAGATTATCGTGGTGGCGTGCCTGACCGGTATGACATCACTTCTGGCACATCGCTCGGCGGCCGTATTTCATGATGGTATTCGCCCGATCCTGCCACAATTGATTGAAGGCTATATGAACCGTCGCGAGGCGGGGAGTATCGCTTTCGGTTTGAGTATTGGTTTTGTGGCATCGGTGGGGATCTCCTTTACCCTGAAAACCGGCCTGCTCAACGCATGGTTACTTTTTCTTCCTACCGATATCCTCGGCGTACTGGCGATAAACAGCCTGATGGCGTTTGGCCTTGGCGCAATCTGGGGGATACTGATCCTCACCTGCCTGCTGCCGGTAAACCAGTTGCTGACTGCGCTGCCGGTTGATGTTTTAGGTAGTCTGGGGGAATTAAGCTCTCCGGTAGTTTCTGCTTTTGCACTCTTCCCGCTGGTGGCGATTTTCTACCAGTTTGGCTGGAAGCAAAGCCTGATCGCTGCCGCCGTCGTGTTGATGACTCGCGTCGTGGTGGTGCGTTATTTCCCGCATCTTAATCCGGAATCCATCGAAATCTTTATTGGCATGGTAATGCTGCTGGGGATCGCGATAACTCACGACCTGCGTCATCGTGATGAAAATGATATCGATGCCAGCGGATTTTCGGTCTTTGAAGAGCGCACGTCGCGGATTATCAAAAATCTTCCGTATATCGCCATTGTCGGAGCGCTGATCGCTGCTGTTGCCAGTATGAAAATTTTTGCTGGTAGCGAAGTGTCGATCTTCACCCTTGAGAAAGCGTACTCCGCAGGCGTCACGCCGGAGCAATCGCAAACGCTGATCAATCAGGCGGCGCTGGCAGAATTTATGCGCGGGCTGGGTTTTGTGCCGTTGATTGCCACCACTGCGTTAGCCACGGGGGTGTATGCGGTTGCTGGCTTTACCTTTGTCTATGCGGTGGGCTATCTCTCGCCTAATCCGATGGTTGCGGCGGTATTGGGCGCAGTGGTTATTTCGGCGGAAGTTTTGTTGTTACGGTCGATAGGTAAATGGCTGGGGCGCTACCCGTCAGTGCGTAATGCGTCGGATAACATTCGTAACGCCATGAATATGCTGATGGAAGTGGCTCTGTTGGTCGGTTCGATTTTCGCGGCAATCAAAATGGCGGGTTATACCGGATTCTCTATTGCGGTCGCCATTTACTTCCTCAACGAATCTCTGGGGCGTCCGGTACAGAAAATGGCGGCACCTGTGGTGGCAGTGATGATCACCGGCATTCTGCTGAATGTTCTTTACTGGCTTGGCTTGTTTGTTCCGGCTTAAGGAATGCACTTATGAAGACGTTTCCCTTGCAAAGCCTGACTCTTGCTGAAGCACAGCAAAAGCAGTTTGCGCTGGTGGACACGATTTGCCGCTATTTCCCTGGCGGTGAGTTCCTTACCTGTGGTGATTTGGGATTAACGCCGGGGTTGAATCAACCGCGCATTACTCAACGTGTGGAACAGGTACTGGCGGGTGTGTTTCATGCGCAAGCGGCGGCGCTGGTGCAAGGCGCTGGCACTGGGGCGATCCGTGCCGGGCTGGCAGCTTTGCTCAAGCCCGGGCAGCGTCTTCTGGTACATGATGCGCCTGTTTATCCGACTACGCGGGTCATTATTGAGCAGATGGGGCTGACGCTTATTACCGCTGATTTCAATGACCTGTCGGCACTTAAGCAAATCGTCGAAGAGCAACAACCAGATGCAGCACTGGTGCAACATACACGCCAGCAGCCGCAGGATCGCTACATTCTGGCAGATGTGCTGGCAACGTTGCGCCTGGCGGGTGTTCCAGCGTTAACTGATGACAACTATGCGGTGATGAAGGTGGCGCGGATTGGCTGCGAATGCGGGGCGAATGTCTCAACTTTTTCCTGCTTCAAGCTGTTTGGGCCGGAGGGTGTTGGTGCGGTGGTAGGCGATGCTGATACCATCAACCGTATTCGTGCCACGCTTTACTCCGGAGGCAGCCAGATTCAGGGCGCTCAGGCGCTGGAAGTCTTGCGCGGACTGGTTTTTGCGCCAGTGATGCATGCAGTACAGGCGAGAGTATCTGAAAGGTTGCTGATCTTGCTCAACGGTGGCGCAGTGCCACAAGTTAAAAGCGCCGTCATTGCCAATGCGCAGTCGAAGGTGTTGATTGTGGAGTTCCATCAGCCGATTGCTGCAAGGGTGCTGGAAGAAGCGCAGAAACGCGGTGCATTGCCATATCCAGTTGGTGCGGAGTCGAAATATGAAATTCCGCCGCTCTTTTATCGTCTTTCCGGGACATTTCGTCAGGCGAATCCACAATTAGAACATTGTGCGATTCGTATTAATCCTAATCGTAGTGGTGAGGAGACAGTGCTGCGTATTTTGCGCGAGAGTATTGCCTGTATTTAACTGCTGTGAACGATATTTTTAAAGGCAAGGTAAAAACAAATACGCCCTCTGGTAAAAATAGAGGGCGTCAGGTAATTAAAACAGCATTAACCGATCTCTGTTAAGAGATTACTGTGCAGTCGGACCGCAGCCGCCAATGATTTTAGAAATAGAAATTGCCGGATGCAGAAGGTAATCATAAGAGCAGTTTTTGTCACGGTTTTCAATATGACCAGTACATGCAGTTAACGTTGCCAGTACCGCATCTACCAATGCTACTTTAATAAACTTGTTCATTCTCATTCCCTATGTAAAATATATCGAGTAATATTCATTAATTATGTGAATATAAGCAAACAGCTCGTTAGAGACAATACAGGAATATCTATGACACGTCAGTGAGTGGACTATTAATAATTCAATTATATTTGTAAGCCACTGTAACTGTGGGGAGTTGTTAAAAAACAAATTAGTTAAAAAGTTGTTTTATGTCTGCTGAAAATAAAAATTAATATGGTGATTATTGTAAATAAAAAGGCCAGAAATATCCGGCCTTAGATAATTTTTTTAAATTAATGGTTAGAGAACCAGTTTAATTTATCGCGCAGGCCAACGACCCGACCAATAATAATCAAAGACGGGCTGTTCATTTGCTGCGCAAGTTCACCGAGTTGCGCGAGCGTACCGTCAATCACGCGTTGCGTAACCGCCGTACCGTTTTCGACAATCGCCACCGGCATTTCACCTGGCATTCCGTATTCAATCAGCTTTTGCTGAATGGTCGCGGCCTGATTCAGCCCCATATAGAACACCAGCGTCTGTTTTTCTGCCGCCAGATTCTCCCAGTCCAGCTCGCCACCCGTTTTTAAGTGCCCGGTGATTAAGCGCACGCTCTGGGCGTAATCGCGATGTGTTAGCGGAATACCCGAATAGGCAGAGCAACCAGAAGCTGCGGTAATGCCCGGAACCACCGAGAACGGAATGCCTGCATTGCACAGCGTTTCCAGCTCTTCGCCGCCACGCCCGAAAATAAACGGATCGCCGCCTTTCAGACGCACCACGCGTTTGCCTTTTTGCGCTTCCCGCAACAGGATCTGGTTAATCTCTTCCTGCGGTACGCAGTGGTATCCCGCGCGTTTACCGACGAAAACGCGGTCAGCATCGCGGCGTACCAGATTCATAATATCGTCAGAAACCAGACGGTCGTAGACCACCACATCAGCCTGCTGAATTTGTTGCAGGCCTTTCAGCGTCAGTAGCCCGGCATCGCCTGGACCTGCGCCAACCAGCACCACTTCACCACGATGATCGAGCGGCTCATTGATTAACTGTTCTGTAGTTTCAGTAATGGCTTTCTGATCGTTGTTCGCCAGCGACTGCGCCAGACGGTCATTGACGAACAGTTTTTCCCAGAAACGGCGACGCTCACCCATTGTGGCGAACTGCTGTTTCACCCGACCGCGTAACTGTCCGGCATATTTTGCCACCTGACCCAGATGGAGAGGCAGTAGTGATTCGAGTTTTTCGCGCAGCAGGCGCGCCAGGACTGGAGATGTGCCGCCGGAGGAGACCGCTACCATTAGCGGTGAGCGGTCGATAATGGACGGCATAATGAAACTGGCGGCTTTCGGTGCATCTACCACGTTACAGAAGATACGACGAGATTCAGCGGCTTCGCTGACGCGCTGGTTAAGCGCATCATCATCAGTAGCCGCAATCGCCAGCCAACAGGTATCGAGAAGGCTTTCATCAAATGGCCCCTCGACGAGGGTTAACATGCCAGCATCTGCCCATGCGGTAAACTGCGGAATAAACGCTAATGCATTCACCGTTAAGCGAGCGCCTGCGTCCAACAGCAACCTGGCTTTGCGTTCCGCGACATCACCGCCGCCGACAATCAGACAGTCGCGATCGCGTAATTGGCAAAATATAGGCAAATGATCCACGTAAAACCCCTTACTGATTAACCTGCAGCCGTTTCAGTTTGATTAAATTTGTCCGCAATCGGACGATTAGCTTTCGGCGTAGCATACCAATAACCCAATCCCATGAATACGGCGCCAGATAAAGTATTACCCAGCGTCACCCACAGCAGGTTATGACCAATGCCCGCCAGAGTGTAGGCTTCGCTATGGTTGCCGAACCAGGAGAGGGCGAACAGCGTCATGTTGGCAACGGAGTGCTCATAGCCGGAGGCGATAAACGCCAGCAGACACCACCAGATAGCGATAAATTTCGCCGCGCCTTCGGTGCGCAGCGCCATCCAGATTGCCAGGCAAACCAGCCAGTTACACAATGCGCCTTTGAAGAACAGTACCATCGCCGGTGCGGTGGTTTTGGCCAGCGCGACAGAATGGACGATGCTGGTATCCACCGGTAGCAGGCTACCGCCGCCCCAGCTATAGAGCATCGCTACGAAGATGGAACCGACCAGATTACCCAGCCAGGTTTGCGGCAGAATTGCCCACATTTGCCCGTGGCTGATGGTGCCTGCTTTCACCCCAAAGGTGAGGAACATGGTGTGTCCGGTGAACAGTTCAGAACCGGCGATAATCACCAGCGTTAAGGCGATACCAAAAGTTGCCCCCATCACCAGCGGACGCACGGACGGATCGAGCAAATTACCGAGCGTGAAAATCAGGATGATCCCAAGACCCACATAAGCTCCCGCCATTGCGGAGCTGACCCAAAAGCCAAGCGGGTTATTTGCCGACAGGCGTGCGATGCGCGCAGCGTTCGCCGCACACTTATTGATAGTGTCTGTAAACATTTGATTATCCTTAAAAAATAAAAACAAAAAATAAAACAAAGAGTTTAAAAAATGTCCTGCAATATACCGAAGGTTATTACAGGACAATGCAAAAAGGGGAGGCATTGCGCCTCCCGTTAAAACATTAACCGCGCAGTTGTACTACGCCGTCTTTCACTCGTGCTTCGTAATGCTTGACGGAGAACTGTTCGTCCTCCATGCACAAGCCATCGCTTAAGCGAAAACGCTGTTTTTTCAGCGGGCTGGCTACCCACAGCTCACCCTGATGTTCCGCAATCAGCCCGCGTGACAGTACGCTGGATTCGAAGAACGGATCGATATTGCTGATAGCAAACACCTGGTCGCTGTGATACGGACGGAAAATTGCCACCTGCTCGTCACCTAACAGCGCGCAGACGCCGGTTTCAGGCAGGATGTCATCGATTTTGCAGATGTCTTTCCACTGGCTCATGCGTTGTCCTCCACCAGAGTTACCGGAATACGTTCATACGGCGTTGCCGGACGGTGCTGTTCGCGCTCAGGCACCATCTGCACATTCGGGTCACGCTTGTCGCTGTTGATGAAGTGCTTGAAGCGAGTCTGTGCAGACGGCGTATTGACCGTTTCAGTCCACTCACACACTACAGCTTCACGCAGGCGCGCCATCTCTTCTTCCAGATGTGCGTTCAGACCCAGTTTGTCATCAATGATCACCGCTTTCAGGTAATCGATGCCGCCTTCGAGGTTTTCTAACCACGGTGCGGTACGGGTCAGTTTGTCGGCAGTACGGATGTAGAACATCATGAAGCGGTCGAGATATTTGAGCAGCGTTTCGCGATCGATATCCGCTGCCAGCAGATCCGCATGACGCGGTTTCATGCCGCCGTTACCGCAAACGTACAGGTTCCAGCCTTTTTCAGTGGCGATGATACCTACGTCTTTGCCCTGCGCTTCTGAACATTCACGGGTACAACCAGAGACACCGAACTTGATTTTGTGCGGTGCGCGGATGCCTTTGTAGCGGTTTTCCAGTTCTACGCCGAGGCCGACGCTGTCGCCAACACCGTAGCGGCACCAGGTGCTACCCACGCAGGTTTTCGCCATACGCAGCGCTTTCGCATAGGCATGACCGGTTTCGAATCCCGCTTCAATCAGTTGACGCCAGATCTCCGGCAGATCGTCTTTCTGTGCACCAAACATCGCAATACGTTGGGAGCCGGTGATTTTGGTGTAGAGATTAAATTCACGTGCGATACGACCTACAGCCATCAAACCTTCCGGGGTAATTTCACCGCCCGGAGAACGTGGGATCACCGAATAGGTGCCGTCTTTCTGGATATTAGCGAGGAAGTTATCGTTAGAATCCTGCAACGGAGTATGCTGCGGTTTCAGAATGTATTCGTTCCAGCAGGACGCCAGCAGCGAACCGATGGTGGGTTTACACACTTCACAACCGTAGCCTTTGCCGTGTTTTGCCAGCAGTTCTTCGAAGGTTTTAATGCCTTCAACGCGAATCAAATGGAACAGTTCCTGGCGCGAATATGGGAAGTGTTCGCACAGGTTGTTGTTGACTTCGATGCCCTGTTTCGCCAGTTCGGCGTTCAGCACCTGAGTAACCAACGGAATGCAACCACCGCAGCCTGTACCCGCTTTGGTTTCGGCTTTCAGCGCTGCAACGGTGTGGCAGCCTTTGTTGATGGCAGCAATCAGATCGCCTTTGGTGACGTCGAAGCAGGAGCAGATTTGCGCGCTGTCCGGCAGTTTATCAACACCGATAGACGGTTTACCGCTGCCAGAGTGGGCAGGCAGGATCAGCGAGTCCGGGTTTTCCGGCAGTTCAATGGCGTTCAGTACCAGTTGCAGCAGGTTGCCATAGTCGCTGGTATCGCCCACCAGTACCGCACCGAGCAACGTTTTGTTGTCTTCGCTGACAACCAGACGTTTGTAAATCTCTTTGCTTTCGTCGAGGTAAACATAGCTACGCGTGCCTGGTGTACGACCATGCGCATCGCCAATACCGCCCACGTCTACGCCCAGCAGTTTCAGCTTGGCGCTAAGATCTGCACCTTCAAATGCGTTTTCGCTACCAAGAATGTGGTCAACAGCCACCTGAGCCATTTTGTAGCCCGGTGCTACCAGACCAAACACACGGTTGTTCCAGCTTGCGCATTCACCGATGGCGTAGATATCCGGATCGGAAGTCTGGCAGGAATCGTTAATAACGATACCCCCACGCGGAGCCACGTCCAGGCCACACTGAGTCGCCAGCTTATCGCGCGGACGGATACCGGTAGAGAAGACAATAAAGTCAACTTCCAGCTCGCTACCGTCGGCAAAACGCATGGTTTTACGTGCTTCGACACCTTCCTGCACAATTTCGAGGGTGTTTTTGCTGGTGTGAACGCGCACGCCCATGCTTTCGATTTTGCGACGAAGCTGTTCGCCGCCCATCTGATCAAGCTGTTCCGCCATCAGCATAGGGGCAAATTCGATAACGTGGGTTTCAATGCCTAAGTTTTTCAGCGCGCCAGCGGCTTCCAGACCTAACAGGCCGCCACCAACAACGGCACCGCGCTTGCTGCGACGGGCGCAGGATTCAATGGCGTTGAGGTCTTCAATGGTGCGATAGACAAAACAGTCCTGGGTATCAGAACCTTTGATCGGCGGGATCCACGGGTAGGAACCGGTCGCCATGATCAGCTTGTCATAATAAACGGTACGTCCGGCGCTGGAGTGGATCACCTTCTCCTGACGGTTGATGGTAATCGCGCGCTCACCGACCAGAACTTTAATGCCGTGTTTCTCATAAAAGCCTTCGCGCACCAGCGACAGCTCTTCGGCAGTGTGGTGAGAGAAGTAAGACGAGAGGTGTACGCGGTCATAAGCGATGCGCGGTTCTTCACAGAAAACGGTAATATCAAAGTTGGCCGCATCAGATTTATCAAGAAGATCTTCGATAAAGCGATGGCCGACCATACCGTTACCGATAATTGCGAGTCTGACTTTGCTCATTTTTGCCTCGATTTCTTTTCTATTACCGCCTACCTTAACGATTCAGCAACCCCACTTATTGATGCAAATCAAATTCACCTTTATATACCTCTTAAGGAGTATATTACTGATTTGTATAAATATTCTTAAGTTACGGAATTGTCTGACATTTCGTGTGTGTGCAAAAAGTAGACAAAATAAGAGAGTTTAAAGATATGAGGATAGGTTGAGGGGAAGAGAGGAAAAAACCGGACGACGAAAGCGCCGCCCGATATTGGCAATTAATGAGAGGTCAGGGTGTTATGCTGACGGTGACGGCTGACAAAACCCAGCAGGAAGCACATCACGAATACCACAGCGTACAGACCATTTGCAGTGAGCAGCGCCGCCTGTGGACCGCTATGCTCTACAATCGGGCCAGTAACCACAAAGGTCAGCATGGTGCCGATGGTTCCGCAGGTGAGGACGAAGTTAACCAGTTTTGGGGACGGCACTTTGGTTTGCTGTGAACCCAGGGTGATGATGGTGGTATAGATCGCGCTGGAGAAGAAGCCCAGAGCGAGAATAGACCACGCCATATGTGCCGGTGTTCCAGTGTTAAAGACATACATCAGAATCGCGGCCAGTCCTGCCAGCACGGTCAGAATACGTTGCAGGTCAAAGAAACGCAGAATAAAGCTGAAGGCCCACATGCCGACCATGTACGACATCCAGAAGTTGCTTACCAGCGTTCCTGCGTCGTTCAGGCTCATGCCCAGACCTTTGGCGTACTCCGGCACCCAGGAGATAAAACCTAACTGACCGAGGATGTAGCACAGCGCCGCAATGGAGAGAAACAGCACGCCAATTCCCCATTTTTCTTTCACTACCGGAACGTCATTTTTTGGCGCATGTTTGCCCAGTGCCGGGAACTCACAGCCGAAGGTCAGAATAAAAATAGCGACGTACACCAGCCCGATGCAGGCATAAACCCAGTACCACTCAATGCTACGTGCCAGCAAAAATGCCGCGATCATCGGGAAAATCATCCCGGCCATACTGAAGAAGGAGTCGGTAAACAGCAAGCGAGAACCGCGCTGACGCCCTTCATACATTTGTGTAACCAGGAACGTACCAATCGACATGGTGATACCACTGACCACCCCGAGGATGAACATCGCCGCCGAGAACAACGCCAGACTGTGGCTGAACATCAAACCAGCAACCGCCAGCACCATCAGGAGAAAGCCAAAACGTAACTGCGTTTTCAGCGGGACGATTTCCATCAGCCAGGCGTTGAGGAAGATAGAGATTAAAATTCCGGCATTGAGGAAGGTGAAGGTGTTACTCATACTGGAAACGGGCAGATGGAAATAATCTGCAATATTCCCCATCACCATCCCGGTGACAATAACTAACGCACCAGTGAGTGCGTAGGAAAGAAAGCTAATCCATGTGAGCTTAATGCGATTGCTGTTAGTCATGATTGGCCTGCGTTGAAAGAGAAAATGGCATAGTGGGTATGCCGCGAGCGGGCGATTTTAGGTGATTTTGTGATCTGATTAAATATCTAATTGCAAACGGTTGCTAATTTGCAATATTTAAAGTGATTCTGATCACGGAATATAAGTGATCATCAGGTTACATATATTTCAAGTACGTAAAATTAGGTAAAGGAATGGCCTTGTCATTGAAGGCTATTTAGAATCTCTTCACTTGCTTTTTTTCTGCTCTGTTAAGGAAATCTCATGTTCAAATCGACCCTGGCAGCTTTTGTAGCTGTTTTCGCTCTTTCTGCTCTCTCACCTGTAGCAATGGCAGCGAAAGGGGACCCGCACGTATTGTTAACAACCTCTGCTGGTAATATCGAACTGGAGCTGGATAGCCAGAAAGCACCGGTATCAGTGCAAAACTTTGTCGATTATGTGAACAGCGGTTTTTATAACAACACCACTTTTCACCGGGTGATCCCGGGCTTTATGATTCAGGGCGGCGGTTTCACCGAGCAGATGCAGCAGAAAAAACCGAATCCGCCGATCAAAAATGAAGCTGATAACGGTCTGCGCAACACGCGCGGCACGATTGCTATGGCGCGTACTGCTGATAAAGACAGCGCAACCAGCCAGTTTTTTATTAACGTTGCCGATAACGCCTTCCTCGACCACGGCCAGCGTGATTTCGGCTACGCCGTCTTTGGTAAAGTGGTAAAAGGGATGGATGTCGCAGACAAGATTTCCCAGGTGCCGACTCATGATGTTGGTCCATACCAGAATGTGCCGTCAAAGCCGGTCGTTATCCTTTCCGCTAAAGTCCTGCCGTAACGATTTCTCGCGCGGGCAATATTGTCCGCGCATCTGCTCTCCCGGCGTAACCTGCATTTGCCGCTTATACTTGTGGCAAACGGACACGTTCAGGGAGGCATCAAGTGAAGAAACTCACCGATAAGCAAAAGTCCCGTCTTTGGGAACTTCAGCGTAATCGTAATTTCCAGGCCAGCCGCCGTCTCGAAGGTGTCGAGAGCCCCTTGGTGACGCTTACTGCCGCTGAGGCTTTGGTGCGCCTTGAAGAGCTAAGGAGGCACTATGAGCGATAAGTTCGGAGAAGGGCGCGACCCGTATCTTTATCCTGGCCTCGACATCATGCGTAACCGACTGGATATCCGCCAACAGCAGCGACTGGAGCAGGCCGCTTACGAAATGACGGCGCTGCGCGCCGCGACCATTGAGCTTGGTCCGCTGATGCGCGGTTTACCCCATTTGCGTGCTATTCATCGCCAGCTTTATCAGGATATTTTCGACTGGGCGGGCCAATTACGCGAAGTTGACATTTATCAAGGAGATACACCATTCTGCCACTTTGCCTATATCGAAAAAGAGGGCAATGCCCTGATGCAGGATCTGGAGGAAGAAGGTTATCTGGTCGGCCTTGAGAAAGAGAAGTTCGTTGAGCGGCTGGCACACTACTATTGTGAAATCAACGTCCTGCACCCATTCCGCGCGGGAAGTGGCCTTGCGCAGCGTATCTTCTTCGAACAACTGGCGATTCATGCTGGCTATCAATTGAGCTGGCTGGGCATCGAAAAAGAGGTGTGGAATCAGGCTAATCAGAGCGGGGCAATGGGCGATCTCTCTGCGCTGAAGACGATATTTAGCAAAGTGGTAAGCGAAGCCGGGGAATCTGAGTAAAATAGCGCGGTTCTTTCGTACCGGAGCCGCCATGATCCTGCTTATTGATAACTACGATTCTTTCACCTGGAACCTCTACCAGTATTTTTGTGAACTGGGGACGGATGTGCTGGTTAAGCGCAACGATGCGTTGACGCTGACGGATATTGACGCCCTTAAACCGCAGAAAATTGTCATATCGCCTGGACCCTGTACGCCAGATGAAGCCGGGATTTCCCTTGAGGTTATTCGTCACTATGCCGGACGGTTGCCGATTCTTGGCGTTTGCCTGGGGCATCAGGCGATGGCGCAGGTTTTCGGCGCTAAAGTGGTACGCGCCGCAAAGGTAATGCACGGCAAAACCTCACCCATTACGCATAACGGCGAAGGCGTATTTCAGGGGCTGGCAAATCCATTAACCGTGACGCGCTACCATTCACTGGTGGTGGACCCCGACTCGCTGCCGGAGTGTTTTGAAGTGACCGCCTGGAGCGAGACCCACGAGATTATGGGGATTCGCCATCGCCAGTGGGATCTCGAAGGGGTGCAATTTCATCCGGAAAGTATTCTTAGCGAACAGGGGCATCAGTTGCTGGCTAATTTCCTGCATCGCTGATTTCTGGTTGCCATTTAATGATTTTTTATGCATATTTTGTGATTATAATTTCATAATGATTTATGCGTAACAGGGTGATCATGAGATGGCAACTGAACAAACAGCAATTACACGCGCGACTTTCGATGAAGTGATTCTGCCGATTTATGCACCGGCAGAGTTTATTCCAGTAAAAGGCCAGGGTAGCCGAATCTGGGATCAACAGGGTAAGGAGTATGTCGATTTCGCGGGGGGGATTGCGGTTACGGCGTTAGGTCATTGCCATCCGGCGCTGGTGGAAGCGTTAAAAACCCAGGGCGAAACCTTGTGGCATATCAGCAACGTTTTCACCAATGAACCAGCATTACGTCTTGGGCGTAAACTGATTGAGGCAACCTTTGCCGAACGAGTGGTGTTTATGAACTCCGGGACGGAAGCCAACGAAACTGCCTTTAAACTGGCACGTCATTACGCTTGTGTGCGCCATAGCCCGTTCAAAACCAAAATTATTGCCTTCCATAACGCCTTTCATGGCCGATCATTGTTTACCGTCTCGGTGGGCGGCCAGCCGAAATATTCTGACGGCTTTGGGCCAAAACCGGCAGACATTATTCATGTTCCCTTTAACGATCTCCACGCGGTGAAAGCAGTGATGGATGATCATACCTGCGCAGTGGTTGTTGAGCCGATTCAGGGCGAGGGCGGCGTGACGGCTGCGACGCCGGAGTTTCTGCAGGGCTTGCGTGAACTGTGCGATCAACATCAGGCATTGCTGGTATTTGATGAAGTGCAGTGCGGGATGGGGCGGACAGGCGATTTATTTGCCTATATGCACTACGGCGTGACGCCGGATATTCTGACCTCCGCCAAAGCGTTAGGCGGTGGTTTCCCGATTAGCACCATGCTGACCACGGCGGAGATTGCGTCTGCGTTTCATCCTGGCTCGCACGGTTCCACCTACGGTGGTAATCCACTAGCCTGTGCGGTCGCTGGGGCGGCGTTTGATATCATCAATACGCCGGTCGTGCTGGAAGGCATTCAGGCGAAACGTCAGCGTTTTGTTGAGCATTTGCAGAAGATTGATCAGCAGTACGATGTGTTTAGCGATATTCGCGGCATGGGGCTGTTGATTGGTGCGGAGTTGAAACCACAATACAAAGGTAAGGCGCGTGATTTCCTTTATGCGGGTGCGGATGCAGGTGTAATGGTGCTGAACGCCGGACCAGATGTGGTGCGTTTTGCGCCGTCGCTGGTGGTGGAAGATGCGGATATCGACGAAGGGATGCAGCGTTTTGCCCGCGCAGTGGCGAAGGTGATTGCGGCGTAAAACGGGAGTAAGCCTGATAAGACGCGGTAAGCGTCGCACCAGGCAAAGGGCGTCGGATACGGCGTATGTGCCTTATCTGACCCTCGATTTTGTTCTGGCGATGAATAAATTACGCCTTCGAATCCCGCAACTTGCGACTCAACCAAATCCCGTGGTGTGGTCGCTGCCGCCAGGCCATTGCTGAAATGGTGTGCATCGTATTCAGATGGCCAATAACGCGTTGTAAATGCTGCTCCAGCGTGCCGGACGCACCTTCGTGTGGCAGCATCTCTGGCGAGTCGATGATATTGGCGTCACCAGAACTACCCGGTTCATCATATTCCAGTCGTTGCTGACAACGCTGAATGGCGATTTCACAAGACTGCAAGTACTCCTGCGCCAGTTCCGGCGGCAATGACCGGTGTTCCCGCGCCAGTGTGGTCATGGCATTGATATGTTCAACAATAAACTGACTATGTGTTACCCACAGTTTCATGTCTGCCAGATAATGGCTGTTAAACGCCGGTTCCTGCATCGCCTGATTCAGCGAGTTATACAGGGTGTTATGCGCCTGATTCACCCGCATTCGCTGCCAGGCAAGTGGCGTGGGTTGCGGATCTTTACTGAGGATCAGACGAATAGCTTCCTGGTAAGTTTCTAAGGCGTCATGGGCGTTCTTGCGCAGTAAACCACTCTGCCACTGCGGCCACAGCCATACCGTGCCACCGAAGGCAATCAGACAGCCGATGATGGTATCAATGAGGCGTGGGATGATGTATTGCTCACCATTCAGCCACAGCAGTTGCAGGGTATACACAGCGGTAATGGTAAAACCGACCGTCGCCCAGCCGTAGTTCTTACGCAATATCAGATAGCTGGCGAGCGTGGTAATCAGCATCAATGTCAGGGTGTAACCTTCGGGAATTTTAAAGTGCAGCGCAACACCCGCAATGATTAACCCGACCACGGTTCCCACAGAACGATTCACAATCCGCAGGCGAGTAGCGCCATAACCATTTTGCGTCACCAATAATACCGTCATTAATATCCAATAGGATTTCGGCAAATGCAGCGCGGTGCCCATCAGGCTGGCAACACTTAGCATCACACTCAATCGTCCGGCATTACGCAGCGCTGGCGATTTCAGGGAAAGATAGCTTTTCAGCGCCGGGAGTAACGGCATTCGCCGCTGTTTATCTGCCAGCAGATCGCGGGCATAAAGTGGTTTTTGCGTTCGTAGCACGCGGGCGATGCGACTAAAGTGCCAGTAGCAAAATTGTCCCACGGGGTTATCCGGATGCTGGCGGGCGATTTTTTCCAGCGCGCCAATTTGCTTATCCATCGTAAAACGTGTCGGCAGGCGATGATAAAGAATGTCATCAGCCAGCACGCGCAGGCGGGCGGCGACAGTTTGTGCATTCCAGCGGATAACTTCCTCCGCATGGCTCCGCTCGACCAGCTTTTGCACCTCTTCCGGCTGATGCAAACTGACCGAGATATGTTCCTGTAAGTCCAGCGCCTCCTGGAAAATACGCAGCATCCGCTTGTAGTCCGTATTATTTTGCGCGGAAAGCATATGCATTTGCTGATAACACTGGGTAATTAAATCGACCGCTTTTTGCTGACGCACCAACAATGGTGGCAGAGCATTTTCGGGATCGGTGTGCTGAGTAAGCAGGCTGTATTTGGCTTCACAGTAATCCGCCAGTTCACGGTACAGCAGGCTAAGCGACTCGCGTAACGGTTGCTCACGCCAGAGCCAGAACCAGAACCAGTTAAACAGTCCATACCAGAGCGTGCCTAACGCGTAGATGAGCAACGGTTCCCAGACCGGCATATATCCCGCCAGACTGAGGGTAAAAATGGCGGCGAGTAGCGATGCGGGAAGTAATTTTGCGTGCAATGGCCCTAACTCAGCAGTGACGCCAAGTATCAACGTTAACCCCGTCAGCAGAAAGGGTAGGGGGATATCTTTTTCCAGCAGCAGTTGCGTTAGCAAGCTACAAGTGGCAAACAGCGACGCACCAATGATTAAGCGTTTGAAAAAACGCTTATGAGGAGTATCAAGCCCCGCAATATTGCAACAGGCGGGGACGAGAGAAAAGAGCAGCCCGAGTCTTAATTCGCCAAGCAATAGACCAACGGCCACGGGCAAACATAGCACCAGTGTTTGTCGTAGTGCGTAGTTGATGTCGGGATGATAAATCAGTCTGCGCCACATCGGCTTAAACAAAACGGCGCGCTACCAGGTAACGCGCCACTCCGATGGGATCAACGGGTGCCGTAAACGACGATGGTTTTTCCGTGTGCAGAGATCAGGTTCTGATCTTCCAGCATCTTCAGAATACGTCCCACGGTTTCACGAGAACAGCCAACAATCTGACCGATTTCCTGACGGGTAATTTTGATTTGCATACCGTCCGGGTGAGTCATGGCATCGGGTTGTTTCGCCAGATTCAGCAGTGTCTGTGCAATACGACCTGTAACGTCGAGGAATGCCAGGTTGCCCACTTTCTCTGAAGTGACTTGCAGACGACGCGCCATCTGTGCGGAGAGACGCATCAGAATATCCGGGTTCACCTGAATTAATTGACGGAATTTTTTGTAGGAAATCTCAGCTACTTCACAGGCGGTTTTCGCACGTACCCATGCGCTACGTTCCTGGCCTTCTTCAAACAGGCCCAATTCGCCAATAAAATCACCCTGATTCAGATAGGAGAGGATCATTTCTTTACCCTCCTCGTCTTTAATCAGCACTGCCACAGAGCCTTTAACGATGTAATACAGCGTTTCCGCTTTTTCACCCTGGTGAATAAGCGTGCTCTTGGATGGGTACTTATGAATGTGGCAATGAGACAAGAACCATTCGAGAGTCGGGTCTGTTTGCGGTTTGCCAAGCACCATGCGCGGTTATCCTCTGTTATAAGCTTTCTCCAGAGCCAGAAAACGCCGCTGTCTCTGGATTGCCGAAATGTGCTTCCCGCTACCTGGGAAGGGGCTATCAACTGAACTGCACGGTAATGTGACGTCCTTTACATACATGCAGTACATCAATGTATTACTGTAGCATCCTGACTGTTTTAGCATAGCTTTCGCGTTGTGTCTCCTGGTGTCTCGCTTCAGCATGACCCAGGTCGCCTTCCGTTGCGCGATTTGGTCAGTACGCGTACTCTGTCAGGAAAATTGACGCAATGGAGTTCCGATTATGCAAGCGCGTGTGAAGTGGGTCGAAGGGTTAACTTTTTTGGGCGAGTCCGCCTCGGGTCACCAGATTTTAATGGACGGTAACTCTGGCGATAAAGCGCCAAGTCCGATGGAAATGGTGTTGATGGCGGCAGGCGGTTGCAGCGCCATTGATGTGGTTTCTATCCTGCAAAAAGGGCGTCAGGATGTGGTCGATTGTGAAGTAAAATTGACCTCTGAACGTCGCGAAGAGGCACCGCGCCTGTTTACGCACATCAATTTGCATTTTATCGTCACAGGTCGCGACCTGAAGGACGCGGCGGTTTCGCGAGCGGTGGATCTCTCTGCCGAGAAGTATTGTTCGGTAGCGCTGATGCTAGAGAAAGCCGTGAATATTACCCACTCCTATGAAGTGATAGCCGCGTGATTTAATGATTAAAATATGATGCCGGATATTATTTTATCCGGCATATAAGAACATTTACTCGATTTTCTTCCCTTCCATCAGTCGTTGTACCAGCGGCAGCATAATTAACTCCATTGCCAGACCCATTTTACCTCCCGGCACCACTAACGTATTGATGTGGGAAATGAATGAGCCTTGTAACATCGCCAGCAGCCAGGGGAAATCGATCCCTTCCAGATTACGAAAATGAATCACCACAAAACTTTCATCCAACGACGGGATGCCTTTTGCAGCGAAAGGGTTAGACGTGTCAACAGTGGGGACGCGCTGGAAGTTGATATGAGTGCGGGAAAACTGCGGCGTGATGTAGTTGATATAGTCTTCCATTGAGCGCACTACCGAGTCCATCACTGCTTCTCGTGAGTGTCCGCGCTCGCCAGTATCGCGGATGAGTTTTTGAATCCACTCCAGGTTAACGATAGGCACGACCCCAACCAATAAATCTACATGCTGCGCGACGTTATGTTGTGGCGTAACCACGCCGCCGTGCAATCCTTCATAAAACAGCACATCGGTCGGTTCTGGCAGCGCCTGCCACGGGGTAAACGTACCGGGCACCTGGTTCCACGGCACGGCTTCATCGTAGGTGTGCAGATATTTGCGCGACTGGCCTTTGCCGCTCAGCCCGTATTCAGTGAAGGTTTGTTCCAGCAGGCCGAAGTCGTTGGCCTCGGGACCGAAGTAGCTGATATGCCGCCCGGCATCGCGCGCTTTGCGGATCGCCATGTCCATTTCCGGGCGGGTGTAACGGTGAAAACTGTCGCCTTCCACCTCGGCTGCATGCAGATTTAACTGCGCGAATATTTTACGAAACGCGAGGCTGGTGGTGGTGGTCCCCGCGCCGCTGGATCCTGTTACTGCAATGACCGGATGTTTGGCAGACATAGTAACTCCATGACCTGGCTATCATTATTATCTTGTCCGCCGACGGTTGCAGGTTATTCGCGAAACTGACTACGCGGCATGATATTGACCGTTTCGTGCAGCTCCGACCATACCAGCACCGCTTCTCCGCATTGTAGCTGGCGTTTGACGTCGGCGGTTTTCTGTTCAAGTGTACGCTCATGTTCACCATAATCTGTGCCTTCGCGTAACACAAAACTTTCAATTAAATTTTCCAGCGTTTCGGGGGAGAGGTCTTGCCAGGGAATCAACATGATTTCGCCTCCAGATACATTGATAACCAGTCAGGAATGCGTGACTCAAGCCACATTTGCGGGTGGAGTAACGTACCGCTAATGAAGCCAACGTGACCGCCATGTTCGGTCAGTTGATACTCCACCGGCGTGGGTAAATTTTCCGGTTTAGGGATCACCTGATGATCCATAAACGGATCGTCTTTGGCATGAATAATTAGCGTCGGTTTGGCGATCCGATTGAGCAGCGGCATGGCGCTACACTGACGATAATAGTCGATGGCGTCGGCATAGCCGTGAATTTTGGCGGTGATCAGATCGTCAAATTCGCGGATGCGGCGCACCGATTTCAACTGCGAGAGATCTATCGGCAGTGTTCCGGGGTACGCCTTCAGTTTACGCGCTGCATTGGCTTTTAACAGATTCACCAGGTAACGCTGATAAACGCGGGAGAAGCCTTTATCCATGTGATAGCTACAGGCTTCCAGCATAAACGGCGCGGAGACAATTACCGCCGCCTCAATCGGGACGTCATTGCCTTCTTTAGCCAGCAGACAAGCCAGCATATTACCGCCAAGCGAATAGCCCACGGCAGCCGTTGGCGCATGACCAAATTCGCGTTGTAGCCAGCGTAAAAACCAACTGGCATCTTCCGTCTCACCAGAGTGATAAATGCGGTGCATCCGGTTTGGTTCACCGCTACAACCGCGAAAATGCATCACTACGCCAAGCCAACCACGCTTTTGCGCTGCCTCGACCAGACCATGTGCGTAAGGGCTATTCAGACTGCCTTCGAGACCATGAAAAACCACCAGACGCGGTTTATGTTGCGCTTGTGTGGGATCTTCACTCCACGCGAGATCGACAAAATCACCGTCAGGCAATTCCAGCCGCTGCCAGTGTGGGGTGAATTTCACCTGACGACGAAACAGACGCGGTAGCATGGTTTGCAAATGGCAATTACTGAAGCCGCGCATGGGGGTGAATTCAGCACTACTGCTGGCGTCGTTAAGATCGGTCGTCGTTACTTGCGCCATTAGTTGCTTTGGCCTTCCAGCAGCATTTGTTCCAGTTGCTCCTGGGCTTCCAGCCATGCCATTTCGCACTCTTCCAGCCCGGATTTGGCGCTGGCTTGCTGTTGCAGACAAGCGGTCAGTTCTGCTTTACGGCTCTGGTCGTATAGCTCGCTGTCGCCCAATTTTTCTTCTGCCTGTGCCAGTTGTGCATTCAGCTTTTCCATCTCTTTTTCCAGACGGGCGATTTCTTTACGTAGCGGCTGGGTTTGCGCACGCAGCTCTGCTTCCCGACGCTTCTGATCTTTACGTGCCTGGGCGCTGTTAGCGTTTTCTTTCGGCGCTTCGTCAGATTGGTTTTCCTGCTTCTGAACGTCGCTCAACCACTGTTGATAATCCTCCAGATCGCCATCGAACGGTTCGACTTTACGATCGTGAACCAGATAGAGATCGTCAGTGGTGGAACGCAGTAAGTGACGGTCGTGCGAAACGACAACCAGCGCGCCTTCAAACTCGATCAACGCTTCGGTTAGTGCCTGGCGCATGTCGAGGTCAAGGTGGTTGGTCGGTTCGTCGAGCAGCAGCAGATTCGGACGCTGCCAGACGATCAGCGCCAGCACCAGCCGTGCTTTTTCCCCACCGGAGAAACGGCGGGTTTCTTCCGTTACTTTATCGCCCTGGAAACCAAAGCCGCCGAGGTAGTCTCGCAGTTTTTGTTCCAGCTCTTGCGGTGCTAAACGCGCCAGATGTTGAATGGGCGATTCATCTGCGCGCAGGTATTCCAGTTGATGCTGGGCGAAGTAACCGAGTTTAATCCCTTTCGCCAGGCCAATTTCACCGCTAATCGGCGCAAGTTCACCGGCTAACAATTTGATTAATGTTGATTTACCTGCGCCGTTGCGGCCTAACAGACCAATGCGCGAACCGGGGACCAGATTCAGTTTGATCGAGTCGAGAATAATGCGATCGCCATAACCCGCGCTGACCTTTTCCATCTTCAGCAATGGATTAGGCAGGCTTTCCGGCGCGCGGAAGCTAAAACGGAAAGGGTTATCGACGTGCGCGGGGGCAATCAGCTCCATGCGCTCGAGCATCTTAATGCGGCTCTGGGCTTGCTTCGCTTTGGTGGCTTTGGCGCGGAAACGGTCGATATAACTTTGCAGATGCGCCACGCGCTCCTGCTGGCTTTCGTACATCGCCTGTTGCTGCGCCAGACGGGTGGCGCGCTGCACTTCAAACGAACTGTAGTTGCCGGTGTACTCGAACATGCTTTGCTGTTCGATATGAATGATTTTATCGACGATCGGATCGAGGAAGTCACGGTCGTGAGAGATAAGGATCAGCGTGCCCTGATAGCTCTTCAGCCATTTTTCCAGCCAGATAACTGCATCGAGATCGAGGTGGTTAGTCGGTTCGTCGAGCAGTAGCAAGTCTGAACGGCAAATCAGTGCCTGGGCGAGGTTAAGGCGCATTCGCCAGCCACCAGAGAAATCGCTCACCGGATACTCCAGTTGCTCATTGCTGAAACCGAGGCCATGCAGCAGGCTGGCGGCGCGGGAGCGAATACTCCACGCGTCGATAGCATCCAGCTTGCCGTGAATGGTCGCAATGGCATGTCCGTCGTTACGTTCGTTAGCATCCTGAAGTTGCGCTTCCAGTTGGCGATATTCGCGGTCGCCATCAATGACATATTCCAGTGCCGCTTGCGGTAGCGCCGGCGTTTCCTGATTCACCCACGCCAGTTGCCAGCTACCAGGAAAGGTGTAGCTGCCGCCATCGGCGCTGATTTCATTTTTCAGCAATGCCAGTAGGGTAGATTTACCGCAGCCGTTTTTACCCACCAGGCCGACTTTCTGGCCAGGGTTAATAGTGGCGGTGGCATTATCCAGCAGGACGCGCACGCCGCGACGAATTTGTAACGAGGAGAAAACAATCATAAGGCGCCGTATGTTCAGACTATGTTAAATTATCATTATGATAATGTAGTGTATGGGCGAGCTGCCGCTCCGGGCGCAATGGTAGCCCAAAACAGCGACTATACACAAAACCATACCGGGAGGGGGATGATGTCTCAGCCAGCGAAAGTTTTGCTGCTGTATGCCCATCCGGAATCTCAGGACTCGGTGGCAAACCGGGTACTGCTTAAACCGGCCACGCAGCTCAGCAATGTTACCGTGCACGACCTTTACGCGCACTATCCCGATTTTTTTATTGATATTCCCCGTGAGCAGGCATTACTGCGTGAGCACGAGGTGATTGTTTTTCAGCATCCGCTTTATACCTACAGTTGCCCGGCGTTACTGAAAGAGTGGCTTGACCGGGTGTTAAGCCGTGGGTTTGCCAGCGGGCCGGGAGGAAACCAACTGGCGGGAAAGTACTGGCGTAGCGTGATCACCACCGGCGAACCAGAAAGTGCCTACCGTTATGACGCGCTGAATCGTTATCCGATGAGCGATGTTCTGCGCCCCTTTGAACTGGCGGCGGGCATGTGCCGGATGCATTGGTTAAGCCCCATCATTATTTACTGGGCGAGACGGCAAAGCGCACAGGAGCTGGCGAGTCACGCCAGAGCCTACAGCGACTGGCTGGCAAATCCGCTGCCCGTGGGAGGTCGCTGATGGAAGGTTCCGATTTTTTACTTGCAGGAGTGCTGTTTCTCTTCGCGGCGGTGGCTGCGGTGCCACTGGCATCGCGGCTGGGCATTGGTGCGGTGTTGGGATATTTGCTGGCTGGAATTGCGATTGGTCCGTGGGGACTGGGGTTTATTAGCGACGTCGATGAGATCCTCCACTTTTCGGAACTTGGCGTGGTGTTCCTGATGTTTATCATCGGGCTCGAGTTGAATCCTTCCAAGCTCTGGCAATTGCGGCGCTCCATTTTTGGCGTCGGCGCAGCGCAGGTGCTGTTAAGCGCGGCGTTGCTGGCAGGATTATTGATGCTGACGGATTTCGCCTGGCAGGCGGCAGTTGTGGGGGGAATTGGTCTGGCGATGTCTTCAACCGCAATGGCGTTGCAGCTAATGCGCGAGAAAGGGATGAATCGCAGCGAATCCGGTCAGTTAGGTTTCTCGGTGTTGCTGTTTCAGGATCTGGCGGTGATCCCGGCGCTGGCGTTAGTGCCGTTATTGGCGGGATCGGCAGACGAACATTTCGACTGGATGAAGGTCGGCATGAAGGTGCTGGCGTTTGTCGGCATGTTGATCGGCGGGCGCTATTTGCTGCGCCCGGTATTTCGCTTTATTGCGGCTTCAGGTGTGCGGGAAGTATTCACCGCCGCGACGTTACTGCTGGTGCTGGGGTCTGCGTTATTTATGGATGCGCTGGGGCTGTCGATGGCGCTCGGTACGTTTATTGCGGGCGTGTTGCTGGCGGAGAGCGAATATCGCCATGAACTGGAAACGGCTATCGATCCGTTTAAAGGCTTGCTGCTTGGACTGTTTTTTATCTCCGTCGGGATGTCGCTCAACCTTGGGGTGCTTTATACCCATCTTCTGTGGGTGGTGATAAGTGTGGTTGTGCTGGTAGCGGTGAAAATTCTCGTGCTGTATCTGCTGGCGAGGTTGTATGGCGTGCGCAGCTCCGAGCGGATGCAGTTTGCTGGTGTGCTGAGTCAGGGCGGTGAGTTTGCCTTTGTGCTCTTTTCTACAGCCTCTTCACAACGATTGTTTCAGGGCGATCAGATGGCGCTGTTGTTGGTGACAGTTACACTTTCCATGATGACCACACCGCTGTTGATGAAGCTTGTGGATAAGTGGCTATCCCGCCAGTTCAACGCCCCGGAAGAAGAGGATGAAAAACCGTGGGTAAACGATGATAAACCGCAAGTGATTGTGGTGGGCTTCGGACGTTTTGGTCAGGTGATTGGTCGTTTGCTGATGGCGAATAAAATGCGCATTACCGTGCTGGAGCGGGATATCAGCGCGGTTAACCTGATGCGCAAATATGGCTACAAAGTATATTACGGCGACGCTACGCAAGTTGACCTGTTGCGCTCTGCGGGTGCAGAAGCCGCAGAATCCATCGTCATTACCTGCAATGAACCGGAAGACACCATGAAACTGGTGGAAATATGCCAGCAACACTTCCCGCATTTGCATATTCTTGCGCGAGCGCGCGGACGTGTGGAAGCGCATGAGTTATTACAGGCAGGGGTGACGCAGTTTTCCCGTGAAACATTCTCCAGTGCGTTAGAGCTGGGGCGCAAAACGCTGGTTACGCTTGGGATGCACCCGCATCAGGCACAGCGGGCACAGCTCCATTTTCGTCGCCTGGATATGCGTATGTTGCGGGAGTTAATCCCGATGCATGCCGATACCGTACAAATTTCTCGCGCCAGGGAAGCCCGACGCGAACTGGAAGAGATTTTCCAGCGTGAGATGCAACAAGAACGACGTCAGTTCGACGGCTGGGATGAATTTGAGTAGAGGGTGAATATGGCAATACGAAAACGCTTTATCGCTGGTGCAAAATGTCCAGCCTGTCAGGCGCAGGATTCAATGGCGATGTGGCGCGAAAATAATATTGATATTGTTGAATGCGTTAAGTGCGGACACCAAATGCGGGAAGCGGATAAAGAAGCCCGCGATCACGTTCGCAAAGATGAGCAAGTTATCGGGATTTTTTATCCGGACTAGCGATATGCGCTGAGTTTTTTTAAGCTAGTGAGTACACGGCTGCAGAATTCCGCTACAATCTGCGCCACAATTCTTCCCATGCTCAGGAGATATCATGAAAGTAGCAAAAGACCTGGTGGTCAGCCTGGCCTATCAGGTACGTACAGAAGACGGTGTGTTGGTTGATGAGTCTCCGGTGAGTGCGCCGCTGGACTACCTGCATGGTCACGGTTCCCTGATCTCTGGCCTGGAAACGGCGCTGGAAGGTCATGAAGTTGGCGACAAATTTGATGTCGCTGTTGGCGCGAACGACGCTTACGGTCAGTACGACGAAAACCTGGTTCAGCGCGTTCCTAAAGACGTATTTATGGGCGTTGACGAACTGCAGGTGGGTATGCGCTTCCTGGCTGAAACCGACCAGGGTCCAGTACCGGTTGAAATCACTGCCGTTGAAGACGATCACGTTGTGGTTGACGGTAACCACATGCTGGCTGGTCAGAATCTGAAATTCAACGTTGAAGTTGTGGCGATTCGTGAAGCGACCGAAGAGGAACTGGCTCACGGTCACGTTCATGGTGCGCACGATCATCACCACGATCACGACCACGACGGTTGCTGCGGCGGTCATGGCCACGATCACGGTCATGAACACGGTGGCGAAGGTTGCTGTGGCGGTAAAGGTAACGGCGGTTGCGGTTGCCACTAAGGCAGAACAGGTGACAAAAAAGCGGGGAATTCCCCGCTTTTTTTCGCCTCAATAGTGCGGAGGTGGCGTTTCTTCAGCCTGTGACGCGATGTTCGACGGCTGACTGGCTTTTAACTTCTCGGTCAGCAGACGCAGATGATCGCGCAGTTTTGCCATCTCCATTTCATGAGCGGTCACCGTGACGTTCAGTTCTTCAATGGTGATTTCCTGAAAAGCCAGTCGGCTCTCCAGCTCTGCCAGGCGTGCTTCCATTGATAAATCCTGCATGATTCACCTCTTTTGTCGAATGGTCGCCGCGGATTCTACTTAACTTTGTTGCCAGAGACAGCACTCATTTTGTGGCATCGAAACTAATTTAAACAAAAAGAGTCTGAAAATAGATGATAATAGGGCGTGTCTGTATGTAGATTTATCCGACAACGCTTTATAGTACCCTTCTGATAATAGTTAACCCTGGGGTGAGATGCCCCGATCCTGGAGATATGGATGAAATCACTGTTTAAAGTAACGCTGCTGGCGACCACAATGGCTGTTGCCCTGCATACACCAATCACTTTTGCTGCCGAAGCGGCGAAACCTGCTACAACTGCTGACAGCAAAGCAGCGTTCAAAAATGACGATCAGAAATCAGCTTACGCACTGGGCGCTTCGCTGGGTCGTTACATGGAAAATTCTCTGAAAGAACAAGAAAAGTTGGGCATTAAACTGGATAAAGATCAGCTGATCGCTGGCGTTCAGGATGCATTTGCTGATAAGAGCAAACTTTCCGATCAAGAGATCGAACAGACTCTGCAAGCGTTTGAAGCACGCGTGAAATCCTCCGCTCAGGCGAAGATGGAAAAAGATGCGGCTGATAACGAAGCGAAAGGTAAAGAGTACCGCGAGAAATTTGCCAAAGAGAAAGGTGTGAAAACCTCTTCTACTGGCCTGGTGTATCAAGTCCTGGATGCCGGTAAAGGTGAAGCACCGAAAGACAGCGACACTGTTGTGGTGAACTACAAAGGTACGCTGATCGACGGTAAAGAGTTCGATAACTCTTACACCCGTGGTGAACCGCTCTCCTTCCGTCTGGATGGTGTAATCCCGGGCTGGACTGAAGGTCTGAAGAACATTAAGAAAGGCGGCAAGATTAAGCTGGTTATTCCACCAGAACTGGCTTACGGCAAAGCGGGTGTTCCGGGGATCCCACCGAATTCTACCCTGGTGTTTGACGTAGAGCTGCTGGATGTGAAACCAGCGCCGAAGGCTGATACGAAGCCAGAAGCAGATGCTAAAGCAGCAGATTCTGCTAAAAAATAAGCATTAAAAACCGCCGCCTGACCAGGCGGCGGTTTTTTTATTGCAGGCCGGATATAATTAGTGCTGGAAAGCGGAACCTCCGCTGTATTAATTTAATTACCCGCATCATTAATGAGCCTGCCCTGAAAAGTTAACGACAGGCTCCTGAAAAGGAGTGTTTTTTTTCATGTCCAGGTCGCTTTTAACCAACGAAACCAGTGAGTTGGATTTACTGGATCAACGTCCTTTCGACCAGACCGATTTTGATATTCTGAAATCCTACGAAGCGGTGGTGGACGGGTTAGCGATGCTCATTGGCTCCCACTGTGAAATCGTTTTGCACTCTTTGCAGGATTTAAAATGTTCAGCCATTCGTATTGCCAACGGTGAACATACAGGCCGGAAGATTGGTTCGCCAATTACCGATCTGGCGCTGCGTATGCTGCACGATATGACGGGGGCGGATAGCAGCGTTTCTAAATGCTACTTTACTCGCGCCAAAAGCGGAGTATTAATGAAGTCCCTGACAATCGCCATTCGTAACCGCGAACAGCGAGTGATTGGTCTGCTATGTATCAATATGAATCTTGATGTTCCTTTCTCGCAGATTATGAGCACTTTTGTGCCGCCAGAAACCCCGGATGTCGGTTCAAGCGTCAACTTTGCCTCTTCTGTTGAAGATCTGGTTACCCAAACGCTGGAGTTCACCATTGAAGAAGTGAACGCCGATCGCAATGTTTCTAATAACGCCAAAAATCGCCAGATCGTGCTGAATCTTTACGAGAAAGGCATCTTCGACATCAAAGACGCGATCAACCAGGTGGCTGACCGTCTGAATATCTCCAAACATACTGTCTATCTCTATATCCGTCAGTTCAAGAGCGGTGATTTCCAGGGGCAAGATAAGTAATGCGTTTTGCCATCGTGGTAACCGGGCCAGCATACGGTACGCAACAGGCGAGTAGTGCTTTTCAGTTTGCGCAGGCGCTGATAGCCGAAGGTCATGAGCTGAGTAGCGTCTTTTTCTACCGGGAAGGTGTCTACAACGCCAACCAGTTGACCTCTCCCGCGAGTGATGAATTTGACCTTGTGCGCGGCTGGCAGCAATTGAATACACAACACGGCGTGATGCTGAATATCTGTGTGGCGGCAGCATTACGTCGCGGTATTGTCGATGAAACTGAGGCTGGAAGATTAGGTCTGGCATCAGCTAATCTCCAGCCGGGCTTTACCTTAAGTGGCCTTGGCGCTCTGGCGGAAGCCTCGCTGACCTGCGACAGAGTGGTACAGTTCTGATGAAACGAATTGCGTTTGTCTTTTCTACTGCACCTCACGGCACTGCGGCTGGCCGTGAAGGATTAGATGCATTACTCGCAACCTCCGCATTAACTGACGATATTGCAGTTTTCTTTATTGCCGATGGCGTTTTTCAAATTCTGCCAGGCCAAAAGCCCGATGTAGTGCTGGCGCGTGATTACATCGCTACCTTTAAACTGCTGGGGCTTTACGACATTGAACAGTGTTGGGTTTGTGCGGCTTCACTACGTGAACGCGGGTTAAATCCGGAGACACCATTGGTCGTGGAAGCCACGCCGCTCGAAGCTGAAACATTACGTCGTGAGCTTGGCAATTATGATGTTATTTTAAGATTTTGAGGCGTCCATGCTGCACACATTACATCGCTCCCCCTGGTTGACGGATTTTTCTGCACTGCTGCGTCTGCTCGGTGAGGGCGACGAACTGCTGTTATTGCAGGATGGCGTAACTGCCGCAGTTGACGGTAACCGCTACCTTGAAAGTCTACGTAATGCCCCCATTAAGGTCTATGCCCTGAACGAAGACCTCATTGCTCGCGGTTTGAGTGGTCAAATTTCGAACGATATCATCCGAATTGACTATACTGATTTCGTCAGACTTACGGTTAAGCACACCAGTCAGATGGCCTGGTGACGGCGAGATCGTTGTATATTTCTTGACACCTTTTCGACACCGCCCTAAAATTCGGCGTCCTCATATTGTGTGAGGACGTTTTATTACGTGTTTACGAAGCAAAAGCTAAAACCAGGAGCTATTTAATGGCAACAGTTAACCAGCTGGTACGCAAACCACGTGCTCGCAAAGTTGCGAAAAGCAACGTGCCTGCGCTGGAAGCATGCCCGCAAAAACGTGGCGTATGTACTCGTGTATATACTACCACTCCTAAAAAACCGAACTCCGCACTGCGTAAAGTATGCCGTGTTCGTCTGACTAACGGTTTCGAAGTGACTTCCTACATCGGTGGTGAAGGTCACAACTTGCAGGAACACTCCGTGATCCTGATCCGTGGCGGTCGTGTTAAAGACCTCCCGGGTGTTCGTTACCACACCGTACGTGGTGCGCTTGACTGCTCCGGCGTTAAAGACCGTAAGCAGGCTCGTTCCAAGTATGGCGTGAAGCGTCCTAAGGCTTAATGGTTCTCCGTTAAGTAAGGCCAAACGTTTTAAATTAATGTCAAACTAAACTCGTAGAGTTTTGGACAATCCTGAATTAACAACGGAGTATTTCCATGCCACGTCGTCGCGTCATTGGTCAGCGTAAAATTCTGCCAGATCCGAAGTTCGGATCAGAACTGCTGGCTAAATTTGTAAATATCCTGATGGTAGATGGTAAAAAATCTACTGCTGAATCTATCGTATACAGCGCGCTGGAGACCCTGGCTCAGCGTTCTGGTAAATCTGAACTGGAAGCATTCGAAGTAGCTCTCGAAAACGTGCGCCCGACTGTCGAAGTTAAGTCTCGCCGCGTTGGTGGTTCTACTTATCAGGTCCCAGTTGAAGTCCGTCCGGTTCGTCGTAATGCTCTGGCAATGCGTTGGATCGTTGAAGCTGCTCGTAAACGCGGTGATAAATCCATGGCTCTGCGCCTGGCGAACGAACTTTCCGATGCTGCAGAAAACAAAGGCACTGCAGTTAAGAAACGTGAAGACGTTCACCGTATGGCCGAAGCCAACAAGGCGTTCGCACACTACCGTTGGTAATCCCTTCGGAGTTTTAGTCACCAGGCGGGCGCTTCCAGTAAGCAGCCCGCTTTGGGCTACTTAAATTGAACGCCTAAAAGATAAACGAGGAAACAAATGGCTCGTACAACACCCATCGCACGCTACCGTAACATTGGTATCAGTGCGCACATCGACGCCGGTAAAACCACTACTACCGAACGTATTCTGTTCTACACCGGTGTAAACCATAAAATCGGTGAAGTTCATGACGGCGCTGCAACCATGGACTGGATGGAGCAGGAGCAGGAACGTGGTATTACCATCACTTCCGCTGCGACTACTGCATTCTGGTCTGGTATGGCTAAGCAGTATGAGCCGCATCGCATCAACATCATCGACACCCCGGGGCACGTTGACTTCACAATCGAAGTAGAACGTTCCATGCGTGTTCTCGATGGTGCGGTAATGGTTTACTGCGCAGTTGGTGGTGTTCAGCCGCAGTCTGAAACCGTATGGCGTCAGGCAAACAAATATAAAGTTCCGCGCATTGCGTTCGTTAACAAAATGGACCGCATGGGTGCGAACTTCCTGAAAGTTGTTAACCAGATCAAAACCCGTCTGGGCGCGAACCCGGTTCCGCTGCAGTTGGCGATTGGTGCTGAAGAACATTTCACCGGTGTTGTTGACCTGGTGAAAATGAAAGCTATCAACTGGAACGATGCTGACCAGGGCGTAACCTTCGAATACGAAGATATCCCGGCAGACATGGTTGAACTGGCTAACGAATGGCACCAGAACCTGATCGAATCCGCGGCTGAAGCTTCTGAAGAGCTGATGGAAAAATACCTGGGTGGTGAAGAACTGACTGAAGCAGAAATCAAAGGTGCTCTGCGTCAGCGCGTTCTGAACAACGAAATCATCCTGGTAACCTGTGGTTCTGCGTTCAAGAACAAAGGTGTTCAGGCGATGCTGGATGCGGTAATTGATTACCTGCCATCCCCGGTTGACGTACCTGCGATCAACGGTATCCTGGACGACGGTAAAGACACTCCGGCTGAACGTCACGCAAGTGATGACGAGCCGTTCTCTGCACTGGCGTTCAAAATTGCTACCGACCCGTTTGTTGGTAACCTGACCTTCTTCCGTGTGTACTCCGGTGTGGTTAACTCTGGTGATACCGTACTGAACTCCGTGAAAGCTGCACGTGAGCGTTTCGGCCGTATCGTTCAGATGCATGCTAACAAACGTGAAGAGATCAAAGAAGTTCGCGCGGGCGACATCGCTGCTGCAATCGGTCTGAAAGACGTAACCACTGGTGACACCCTGTGTGACCCGGATGCGCCGATCATTCTGGAACGTATGGAATTCCCTGAGCCGGTAATCTCCATCGCAGTAGAACCGAAAACCAAAGCTGACCAGGAAAAAATGGGTCTGGCTCTGGGCCGTCTGGCTAAAGAAGACCCGTCTTTCCGTGTATGGACTGACGAAGAATCTAACCAGACCATCATCGCGGGTATGGGTGAGCTGCACCTCGACATCATCGTTGACCGTATGAAGCGTGAATTCAACGTTGAAGCGAACGTAGGTAAACCGCAGGTTGCTTACCGTGAAACTATCCGCCAGAAAGTTACCGATGTTGAAGGTAAACACGCGAAACAGTCTGGTGGTCGTGGTCAGTATGGTCATGTTGTTATCGACATGTACCCGCTGGAGCCGGGTTCAAACCCGAAAGGCTACGAGTTCATCAACGACATTAAAGGTGGTGTAATCCCTGGCGAATACATCCCGGCCGTTGATAAAGGTATCCAGGAACAACTGAAAGCTGGCCCGCTGGCAGGCTACCCGGTAGTAGACATGGGTATTCGTCTGCACTTCGGTTCTTACCATGACGTTGACTCCTCTGAACTGGCGTTTAAACTGGCTGCTTCTATCGCCTTTAAAGAAGGCTTTAAGAAAGCGAAACCAGTTCTGCTTGAGCCGATCATGAAGGTTGAAGTAGAAACTCCTGAAGAGAACACCGGTGACGTTATCGGTGACTTGAGCCGTCGTCGTGGTATGCTCAAAGGTCAGGAATCTGAAGTTACTGGCGTTAAGATCCACGCTGAAGTACCGCTGTCTGAAATGTTCGGATATGCAACTCAGCTGCGCTCTCTGACCAAAGGTCGCGCATCATACACTATGGAATTCCTGAAGTATGATGAAGCGCCGAGTAACGTTGCTCAGGCCGTAATTGAAGCCCGTGGTAAATAAGCCTCAGGGTTAATACCAAAGTCCCGTGCTCTCTCCTGAAGGGGAGAGCACTATAGTAAGGAATATAGCCGTGTCTAAAGAAAAATTTGAACGTACAAAACCGCACGTTAACGTTGGTACTATCGGCCACGTTGACCACGGTAAAACTACTCTGACCGCTGCAATCACCACCGTACTGGCTAAAACCTACGGCGGTGCTGCTCGTGCATTCGACCAGATCGATAACGCGCCGGAAGAAAAAGCTCGTGGTATCACCATCAACACTTCTCACGTTGAATACGACACCCCGACCCGTCACTACGCACACGTAGACTGCCCGGGGCACGCCGACTATGTTAAAAACATGATCACTGGTGCTGCTCAGATGGACGGCGCGATCCTGGTTGTTGCTGCGACTGACGGCCCGATGCCGCAGACCCGTGAGCACATCCTGCTGGGTCGTCAGGTAGGCGTTCCGTACATCATCGTGTTCCTGAACAAATGCGACATGGTTGATGACGAAGAGCTGCTGGAACTGGTTGAAATGGAAGTTCGTGAACTTCTGTCTCAGTACGATTTCCCGGGCGACGACACTCCGATCGTTCGTGGTTCTGCACTGAAAGCGCTGGAAGGCGACGCAGAGTGGGAAGCGAAAATCCTGGAACTGGCTGGCTTCCTGGATTCTTACATTCCGGAACCAGAGCGTGCGATTGACAAGCCGTTCCTGCTGCCGATCGAAGACGTATTCTCCATCTCCGGTCGTGGTACTGTTGTTACCGGTCGTGTGGAACGCGGTATCATCAAAGTTGGCGAAGAAGTTGAAATCGTTGGTATCAAAGAGACTCAGAAGTCTACCTGTACTGGCGTTGAAATGTTCCGCAAACTGCTGGACGAAGGCCGTGCTGGTGAGAACGTAGGTGTTCTGCTGCGTGGTATCAAACGTGAAGAAATCGAACGTGGTCAGGTACTGGCTAAGCCGGGCACCATCAAGCCGCACACCAAGTTCGAATCTGAAGTGTACATTCTGTCCAAAGATGAAGGCGGCCGTCATACTCCGTTCTTCAAAGGCTACCGTCCGCAGTTCTACTTCCGTACTACTGACGTGACTGGTACTATCGAACTGCCGGAAGGCGTAGAGATGGTAATGCCGGGCGACAACATCAAAATGGTTGTTACCCTGATCCACCCGATCGCGATGGACGACGGTCTGCGTTTCGCAATCCGTGAAGGCGGCCGTACTGTTGGCGCGGGCGTTGTAGCTAAAGTTCTGAGCTAATTACTCGTTAATTAGTTTTGAATTGAAAAGGGCGCTTCGGCGCCCTTTTTGCTGTCCGTAATTTATTCTGGAAATATTTAGTCGTAATTCTTGCTCGCTGTACCGTGGTGCAAATAAAATTGTGCTATTGTAATCATAACTATTCTCATTTACACTTTGCGCAGAATTTGAACGGGAGTAATCATGTACGTTTGTTTGTGTAATGGTGTAAGTGACAAAAAAATTCGTCAGGCGGTACGTCAATTTCATCCTCAGTCTTTTCAACAATTACGTAAGTTTATTCCTGTGGGAAATCAATGTGGTAAGTGCATTCGCGCCGCACGCGAAGTGATGCAGGATGAGTTGATGCAGATGCCCGAATTTAAAGAGATTGCCTGAAGCCCGCGCTTATTTTTTGACATCCCGCTAGCCCCATCTACGCTCTAATAGTGGAAGCGGAGGGACTATAAAATGAAAGGTGATGTTAAAATCATAAATTATCTCAATAAACTATTGGGAAATGAGCTTGTCGCAATCAATCAGTATTTTCTTCATGCCCGGATGTTTAAAAACTGGGGCCTGATGCGCCTTAATAACGTCGAATACCATGAATCCATCGATGAGATGAAACACGCTGATAAATATATCGAGCGTATTTTATTCTTAGAAGGAATCCCCAATTTACAGGATCTGGGTAAGCTGGGAATAGGTGAAGATGTCGAAGAGATGCTGCAGTCCGACCTGCGTTTAGAGTTGGAAGGGGCAAAGGATCTTCGTGAGGCCATCGCCTACGCCGACAATGTCCGTGACTATGTCAGCCGCGATATGATGATCGAAATTCTTGCTGATGAAGAAGGCCATATTGACTGGCTAGAAACTGAACTTGATCTCATTGATAAAATAGGCCTACAGAATTACCTGCAATCACAAATTAAAGTTAATGATTAACTGCCCGTCAGCAGACTATCCCAGCCTACAACGAAACCCGCAGCCGCCAGAAATGGTCCGAAAGGCAGCGGGTTTTTTAATGATGCTTTTCCCCTCATGAGCACACCAATAACAACAGCTCCGCAGGCGAATGACGCAGCAAGAAAAACCAGCCGTGGCAGAAATGCCCATGTATGCCAGGCTCCGAGGGCTGCGAGAAACTTCACATCGCCATAGCCTAATCCTTCTTTATGGCGCAGTATGCGATAACCCCAGTAGATAATGGCGAATGCACCGTAACCGATAATGGCCCCCCATAACGCATCGGCTAAACCGCTAGGGTGACAAATTTGATAAAAAAGAAGCCCGGACCAGAGTAATGGGCAGGTAAACCTGTCAGGCAGCAAGCCATGTTTTGCATCATAGAAAAAAAGCAGGGACGATAAACAAATGTATAAAATCAGAAAAGGAAAGGTGGCATCCATAAAGCATCCTCTGTAAATGGAGTATCACCTTCGAATAAGTCCAGATAATCAGCAACAAAGAATTGCCGACTTTGTTAACCTGGTTCCGGCGAAAAATTCTCTCTTCACAACCTTACATATTTGGTGGAATGTAGTTCGCAATATGCTCACTACGATTAATTTCTACGCGATGCTTGCGTCAGGCTCAGATTTACGTATAATGCGCGGGCTTGTCGTAGTTGACAGCAGGTTCAATCTGAACCTCAGTTAGCTGATTTTGGCTACCTAACAATGCTCCCAATCGGGGAGCTACGTAAGAACGGTTACACTCTCCCATCAATCGTAATGGGTCTGAGGAGTAATCATTTTCGTTTATAAAATAATTGGAGCTCTGGTCTCATGCAGAACCAAAGAATCCGTATCCGCCTGAAAGCGTTTGATCATCGTCTGATCGATCAAGCAACCGCGGAAATCGTCGAGACTGCCAAGCGCACTGGTGCGCAGGTCCGTGGTCCGATCCCGCTGCCGACACGCAAAGAGCGCTTCACTGTTCTGATCTCTCCGCACGTCAACAAAGACGCGCGTGATCAGTACGAAATCCGTACTCACTTGCGTCTGGTTGACATCGTTGAGCCAACCGAGAAAACCGTTGATGCTCTGATGCGTCTGGATCTGGCTGCCGGTGTAGACGTGCAGATCAGCCTGGGTTAATCAGGTCATTGAGCGATTGAGAGGTTGAAACAATGATTGGTTTAGTCGGTAAAAAAGTGGGTATGACCCGTATCTTCACAGAAGACGGCGTTTCTATCCCAGTAACCGTAATCGAAGTTGAAGCAAACCGCGTTACTCAGGTTAAAGACCTGGCTAACGATGGCTACCGTGCTATTCAGGTAACCACCGGTGCTAAAAAAGCTAACCGTGTGACCAAGCCTGAAGCTGGCCACTTTGCTAAAGCTGGCGTAGAAGCTGGCCGTGGTCTGTGGGAATTCCGCCTGGCTGAAGGCGAAGAGTTCACTGTAGGTCAGAGCATTAGCGTTGAACTGTTTGCTGACGTTAAAAAAGTTGACGTAACTGGCACCTCTAAAGGTAAAGGTTTCGCAGGTACCGTTAAGCGCTGGAACTTCCGTACCCAGGATGCTACTCACGGTAACTCCTTGTCTCACCGCGTACCGGGTTCTATCGGTCAGAACCAGACTCCGGGCAAAGTGTTCAAAGGCAAGAAAATGGCAGGTCAGATGGGTAACGAACGTGTAACCGTTCAGAGCCTTGACGTAGTACGCGTTGACGCTGAGCGCAACCTGCTGCTGGTGAAAGGTGCTGTCCCGGGTGCAACCGGTAGCGACCTGATCGTTAAACCAGCTGTGAAGGCGTAAGGAGATAGCAATGGAATTAGTATTGAAAGACGCGCAGAGCGCGCTGACTGTTTCCGAAACTACCTTCGGTCGTGATTTCAACGAAGCGCTGGTTCACCAGGTTGTTGTTGCTTATGCAGCCGGTGCTCGTCAGGGTACTCGTGCTCAGAAGACTCGTGCTGAAGTAACTGGTTCCGGTAAAAAACCGTGGCGCCAGAAAGGCACCGGCCGTGCGCGTTCTGGTTCTATCAAGAGCCCGATTTGGCGTTCTGGTGGCGTGACCTTCGCTGCTCGTCCGCAGGACCACAGTCAAAAAGTTAACAAGAAGATGTACCGCGGCGCGCTGAAAAGCATCCTGTCCGAACTGGTACGTCAGGATCGTCTGATCGTTGTCGAGAAGTTCTCTGTAGAAGCACCGAAAACTAAGCTGCTGGCACAGAAACTGAAAGACATGGCTCTGGAAGATGTGCTGATCATCACCGGTGAGCTGGACGAGAACCTGTTCCTGGCTGCGCGCAACCTGCACAAGGTTGACGTACGCGATGCAACTGGTATCGACCCGGTTAGCCTGATCGCCTTCGACAAAGTCGTAATGACTGCTGATGCTGTTAAGCAAGTTGAGGAGATGCTGGCATGATTCGTGAAGAACGTCTGCTGAAGGTGCTGCGTGCACCGCACGTTTCTGAAAAAGCGTCTACTGCGATGGAAAAATCTAACACCATCGTGCTCAAAGTTGCTAAAGACGCGACCAAAGCAGAAATCAAAGCTGCTGTGCAGAAACTGTTTGAAGTCGAAGTCGAAGTCGTTAACACCCTGGTTGTTAAAGGGAAAGTTAAACGTCACGGACAGCGTATCGGTCGTCGTAGCGACTGGAAAAAAGCTTACGTCACCCTGAAAGAAGGCCAGAACCTGGACTTCGTTGGCGGCGCTGAGTAAGTCGGAGGAGTAATACAATGGCAGTTGTTAAATGTAAACCGACATCTCCGGGTCGTCGCCACGTTGTTAAAGTGGTTAACCCTGAGCTGCACAAGGGCAAACCTTTTGCTCCGTTGCTGGAAAAAAACAGCAAATCCGGTGGTCGTAACAACAATGGCCGTATCACCACTCGTCATATCGGTGGTGGCCACAAGCAGGCTTACCGTATTGTTGACTTCAAACGCAACAAAGACGGTATTCCGGCAGTTGTTGAACGTCTTGAGTACGATCCGAACCGTTCCGCGAACATCGCGCTGGTTCTGTACAAAGACGGTGAGCGCCGTTACATCCTGGCCCCTAAAGGCCTGAAAGCTGGCGACCAGATTCAGTCTGGCGTTGATGCTGCAATCAAACCAGGCAACACTCTGCCGATGCGCAACATCCCGGTTGGTTCTACTGTTCACAACGTAGAAATGAAACCAGGTAAAGGCGGTCAGCTGGCACGTTCCGCTGGTACTTACGTTCAGATCGTTGCTCGCGACGGTGCTTATGTCACCCTGCGTCTGCGTTCTGGTGAAATGCGTAAAGTAGAAGCAGACTGCCGCGCTACTCTGGGCGAAGTTGGCAATGCTGAGCATATGCTGCGCGTTCTGGGTAAAGCAGGTGCTGCACGCTGGCGTGGTGTTCGTCCTACCGTTCGCGGTACGGCGATGAACCCGGTAGACCACCCACATGGTGGTGGTGAAGGTCGTAACTTTGGTAAGCACCCGGTAACTCCGTGGGGCGTTCAGACCAAAGGTAAGAAGACCCGCAGCAACAAGCGTACTGATAAATTTATCGTACGTCGCCGTAGCAAATAATTTTAGAGGATAAGCCATGCCACGTTCTCTCAAGAAAGGTCCTTTTATTGACCTGCACTTGCTGAAGAAGGTAGAGAAAGCGGTGGAAAGCGGAGACAAGAAGCCCCTGCGCACTTGGTCCCGTCGTTCAACGATCTTTCCTAACATGATCGGTTTGACCATCGCTGTCCATAATGGTCGTCAGCACGTTCCGGTATTTGTAACCGACGAAATGGTTGGTCACAAACTGGGTGAATTCGCACCGACTCGTACTTATCGCGGCCATGCTGCTGATAAAAAAGCGAAAAAGAAATAAGGTAGGAGGAAGAGATGGAAACTATCGCTAAACATCGCCATGCTCGTTCTTCTGCTCAGAAGGTTCGCCTTGTTGCTGACCTGATTCGCGGTAAGAAAGTGTCGCAGGCTCTGGATATTCTGACCTACACCAACAAGAAAGCGGCTGTACTGGTCAAGAAAGTTCTGGAATCTGCCATTGCTAACGCTGAACACAACGATGGCGCTGACATTGACGATCTGAAAGTTACGAAAATTTTCGTAGACGAAGGCCCGAGCATGAAGCGCATTATGCCGCGTGCAAAAGGTCGTGCAGATCGCATCCTGAAGCGCACCAGCCACATCACTGTGGTTGTGTCCGATCGCTGAGACTCTGGAGACTAGCAATGGGTCAGAAAGTACATCCTAATGGTATTCGCCTGGGTATTGTAAAACCATGGAACTCTACCTGGTTTGCGAACACCAAAGAATTCGCTGACAACCTGGACAGCGATTTTAAAGTACGTCAGTACCTGACTAAGGAACTGGCTAAAGCGTCCGTATCTCGTATCGTTATCGAGCGTCCGGCTAAGAGCATCCGTGTAACCATTCACACTGCTCGCCCGGGTATCGTTATCGGTAAGAAAGGTGAAGACGTAGAAAAACTGCGTAAGGTCGTAGCGGACATCGCTGGCGTTCCTGCACAGATCAACATCGCCGAAGTTCGTAAGCCTGAACTGGACGCAAAACTGGTTGCTGACAGCATCACTTCTCAGCTGGAACGTCGCGTTATGTTCCGTCGTGCTATGAAGCGTGCTGTACAGAACGCAATGCGTCTGGGCGCTAAAGGTATCAAAGTTGAAGTTAGCGGCCGTCTGGGCGGCGCGGAAATCGCACGTACCGAATGGTACCGCGAAGGTCGCGTACCGCTGCACACTCTGCGTGCTGACATCGACTACAACACCTCCGAAGCGCACACCACTTACGGTGTAATCGGCGTTAAAGTGTGGATCTTCAAAGGCGAGATCCTGGGTGGTATGGCTGCTGTTGAACAACCGGAAAAACCGGCTGCTCAGCCTAAAAAGCAGCAGCGTAAAGGCCGTAAATAAGGAGCGTCGCTGATGTTACAACCAAAGCGTACAAAATTCCGTAAAATGCACAAAGGCCGTAACCGCGGTCTGGCGCAGGGTACGGATGTTAGCTTCGGCAGCTTCGGTCTGAAAGCTGTTGGCCGTGGTCGTCTGACTGCACGTCAGATCGAAGCAGCACGTCGTGCTATGACCCGTGCAGTTAAGCGTCAAGGTAAGATCTGGATCCGTGTGTTCCCGGACAAACCGATCACTGAAAAGCCGCTGGCAGTGCGTATGGGTAAAGGTAAAGGTAACGTGGAGTATTGGGTTGCCTTGATTCAGCCGGGTAAAGTCCTGTATGAAATGGACGGTGTTCCGGAAGAGCTGGCCCGTGAAGCATTCAAGCTGGCAGCAGCGAAACTGCCGATTAAAACCACCTTTGTAACTAAGACGGTGATGTAATGAAAGCAAAAGAGCTGCGTGAGAAGAGCGTTGAAGAGCTGAACACCGAGCTGCTGAACCTGCTGCGTGAGCAGTTCAACCTGCGTATGCAGGCTGCAAGTGGCCAGCTGCAACAGTCTCACCTGTTGAAGCAAGTGCGTCGCGATGTCGCACGCGTTAAGACTTTACTGACTGAGAAGGCGGGTGCGTAATGACCGATAAAATCCGTACTCTGCAAGGTCGCGTTGTTAGCGACAAAATGGAGAAATCCATTGTTGTTGCTATCGAACGTTTTGTGAAACACCCGATCTACGGTAAATTCATCAAGCGTACGACCAAACTGCACGTACATGACGAGAACAACGAATGCGGTATCGGTGACGTGGTTGAAATCCGCGAATGCCGTCCGCTGTCCAAGACCAAATCCTGGACGCTGGTTCGCGTTGTAGAGAAAGCGGTTCTGTAATACAGTACACTTTCTTGATACGAATAAACGGCTCAGCGATGAGCCGTTTATTTTTTCTACCCTTATCGTTGAAGCGGTGTTATAATGCCGCGCCCTCGATATGGGGCTTTTTAACGGCCTGATTTTCGGGTCTCAGTAGTAGTTGACATTAGCGGAGCACTAAAATGATCCAAGAACAGACTATGCTGAACGTCGCCGACAACTCCGGTGCACGTCGCGTAATGTGTATCAAGGTTCTGGGTGGCTCGCACCGTCGCTACGCAGGCGTAGGCGACATCATCAAGATCACCATCAAAGAAGCAATTCCGCGTGGTAAGGTCAAAAAAGGTGATGTGCTGAAGGCGGTAGTGGTGCGCACCAAGAAGGGTGTTCGTCGCCCGGACGGTTCTGTCATTCGCTTCGATGGTAATGCTTGTGTTCTTCTGAACAACAACAGCGAGCAGCCTATCGGTACGCGTATTTTTGGGCCGGTAACTCGTGAGCTTCGTAGTGAGAAGTTCATGAAAATTATCTCTCTGGCACCAGAAGTACTCTAAGGAGCGAATCATGGCAGCGAAGATCCGTCGTGATGACGAAGTTATCGTGTTAACCGGTAAAGATAAAGGTAAGCGCGGTAAAGTTAAGAATGTCCTGTCTTCCGGCAAGGTCATTGTTGAAGGTATCAACCTGGTTAAGAAACACCAGAAGCCAGTTCCGGCTCTGAACCAACCGGGTGGCATCGTTGAGAAAGAAGCCGCTATTCAGGTTTCCAACGTAGCAATCTTCAATGCGGCAACCGGCAAGGCTGACCGTGTAGGCTTTAGATTCGAAGACGGTAAAAAAGTCCGTTTCTTCAAGTCTAACAGCGAAACTATCAAGTAATTTGGAGTAGTACGATGGCGAAACTGCATGATTACTACAAAGACGAAGTAGTTAAAAAACTCATGACTGAGTTTAACTACAATTCTGTCATGCAAGTCCCTCGGGTCGAGAAGATCACCCTGAACATGGGTGTTGGTGAAGCGATCGCTGACAAAAAACTGCTGGATAACGCAGCAGCAGACCTGGCAGCAATCTCCGGTCAAAAACCGCTGATCACCAAAGCACGCAAATCTGTTGCAGGCTTCAAAATCCGTCAGGGCTATCCGATCGGCTGTAAAGTAACTCTGCGTGGCGAACGCATGTGGGAGTTCTTTGAGCGCCTGATCACTATTGCTGTACCGCGTATCCGTGACTTCCGTGGCTTGTCCGCTAAGTCTTTCGACGGTCGTGGTAACTACAGCATGGGTGTCCGTGAGCAGATCATCTTCCCAGAAATCGACTACGATAAAGTCGACCGCGTTCGTGGTTTGGATATTACCATTACCACTACTGCGAAATCTGACGAAGAAGGCCGTGCTCTGCTGGCTGCCTTTGACTTCCCGTTCCGCAAGTAAGGTAGGGTTACTAAATGGCTAAGCAATCAATGAAAGCACGCGAAGTAAAACGCGTAGCTTTAGCTGATAAATACTTCGCGAAACGCGCTGAACTGAAAGCGATCATCTCTGATGTGAACGCTTCCGACGAAGATCGTTGGAATGCTGTTCTCAAGCTGCAGACTCTGCCGCGTGATTCCAGCCCGTCTCGTCAGCGTAACCGCTGCCGTCAAACAGGTCGTCCGCATGGTTTCCTGCGGAAGTTCGGGTTGAGCCGTATTAAGGTCCGTGAAGCCGCTATGCGCGGTGAAATCCCGGGTCTGAAAAAGGCTAGCTGGTAATTGTCACCAATTGAATCACGGGAGTAAAGACAGATGAGCATGCAAGATCCGATCGCGGATATGCTGACCCGTATCCGTAACGGTCAGGCCGCGAACAAAGCTGCGGTCACCATGCCTTCCTCCAAGCTGAAAGTGGCAATCGCCAACGTGCTGAAGGAAGAAGGTTTTATTGAAGATTTTAAAGTTGAAGGCGACACCAAGCCTGAACTGGAACTGACTCTTAAGTATTTCCAGGGCAAAGCTGTTGTAGAAAGCATTCAGCGTGTCAGCCGCCCAGGTCTGCGCATCTATAAACGTAAAGATGAGCTGCCGAAAGTTATGGCGGGTCTGGGTATCGCAGTTGTTTCTACCTCTAAAGGTGTTATGACTGATCGTGCAGCGCGCCAGGCTGGTCTTGGTGGCGAAATTATCTGCTACGTAGCCTAATCGGAGGAAAAAATGTCTCGTGTTGCTAAAGCACCGGTCGTTGTTCCTGCCGGCGTTGATGTAAAAATCAACGGTCAGGTTATTACGATCAAAGGTAAAAACGGCGAGCTGACTCGTACTCTCAACGATGCTGTTGAAGTTAAACATGCAGATAATACCCTGACCTTCGGTCCGCGTGATGGTTACGCAGACGGTTGGGCACAGGCTGGCACTGCGCGTGCCCTGCTGAACTCAATGGTTATCGGTGTTACCGAAGGCTTCACTAAGAAGCTGCAGCTGGTTGGTGTAGGTTATCGTGCAGCGGTTAAAGGCAATGTGATTAACCTGTCTCTGGGTTTCTCTCATCCTGTTGACCATCAGCTGCCTGCGGGTATCACTGCTGAATGTCCGACTCAGACTGAAATCGTGCTGAAAGGCGCTGATAAGCAGGTGATCGGCCAGGTTGCAGCGGATCTGCGCGCCTACCGTCGTCCTGAGCCTTATAAAGGCAAGGGTGTTCGTTACGCCGACGAAGTCGTGCGTACCAAAGAGGCTAAGAAGAAGTAAGGTAACACTATGGATAAGAAATCTGCTCGTATCCGTCGTGCGACCCGCGCACGCCGCAAGCTCCAGGAGCTGGGCGCAACTCGCCTGGTGGTACATCGTACCCCGCGTCACATTTACGCACAGGTAATTGCACCGAACGGTTCTGAAGTTCTGGTAGCTGCTTCTACTGTAGAAAAAGCTATCGCTGAACAACTGAAGTACACCGGTAACAAAGACGCGGCTGCAGCTGTGGGTAAGGCTGTCGCTGAACGCGCTCTGGAAAAAGGCATCAAAGATGTATCCTTTGACCGTTCCGGGTTCCAATATCATGGTCGTGTCCAGGCACTGGCAGATGCTGCCCGTGAAGCTGGCCTTCAGTTCTAAGGTAGAGGTGTAAGATGGCTCACATCGAAAAACAAGCTGGCGAACTGCAGGAAAAGCTGATCGCGGTAAACCGCGTATCTAAAACCGTTAAAGGTGGTCGTATTTTCTCCTTCACAGCTCTGACTGTAGTAGGCGATGGTAACGGTCGCGTTGGTTTTGGTTACGGTAAAGCGCGTGAAGTTCCAGCAGCGATCCAGAAAGCGATGGAAAAAGCCCGTCGCAATATGATTAACGTCGCGCTGAATAACGGCACTCTGCAGCACCCTGTTAAAGGTGTTCATACGGGTTCTCGCGTATTCATGCAGCCGGCTTCCGAAGGTACTGGTATCATTGCCGGTGGTGCAATGCGCGCCGTTCTGGAAGTCGCTGGAGTTCATAACGTTCTGGCTAAAGCATATGGTTCTACCAACCCGATCAACGTGGTTCGTGCAACTATTGATGGCCTGGAAAATATGAGTTCTCCAGAAATGGTCGCTGCCAAGCGTGGTAAATCCGTTGAAGAAATTCTGGGGAAATAAACCATGGCAAAGACTATTAAAATTACTCAAACCCGCAGTGCAATCGGTCGTCTGCCGAAACACAAGGCAACGCTGCTTGGCCTGGGTCTGCGTCGTATTGGTCACACCGTAGAGCGCGAGGATACTCCTGCTATTCGCGGTATGATCAACGCGGTTTCCTTCATGGTTAAAGTTGAGGAGTAAGAGATGCGTTTAAATACTCTGTCTCCGGCCGAAGGCTCCAAAAAGGCGGGTAAACGCCTGGGTCGTGGTATCGGTTCTGGCCTCGGTAAAACCGGTGGTCGTGGTCACAAAGGTCAGAAGTCTCGTTCTGGCGGTGGCGTACGTCGCGGTTTTGAGGGTGGTCAGATGCCTCTGTACCGTCGTCTGCCGAAATTCGGCTTCACTTCTCGTAAAGCAGCGATTACAGCCGAAGTTCGTCTGTCTGACCTGGCTAAAGTAGAAGGCGGTGTTGTAGACCTGAATACGCTGAAAGCGGCTAACATTATCGGTATCCAGATCGAGTTCGCGAAAGTGATCCTGGCTGGTGAAGTTACAACTCCGGTAACTGTTCGTGGCCTGCGTGTTACTAAAGGCGCTCGTGCTGCTATCGAAGCTGCTGGCGGTAAAATCGAGGAATAAGTAGCAGATGGCTAAACAACCGGGATTAGATTTTCAAAGTGCCAAAGGTGGCTTAGGCGAGCTGAAACGCAGACTGCTGTTTGTTATCGGTGCGCTGATTGTGTTCCGTATTGGCTCTTTCATTCCGATCCCTGGTATTGATGCCGCTGTACTTGCCAAACTGCTTGAGCAACAGCGAGGCACCATCATTGAAATGTTCAACATGTTCTCTGGTGGTGCTCTCAGCCGTGCTTCTATCTTTGCTCTGGGTATTATGCCGTACATTTCGGCATCAATTATTATCCAGTTGCTGACGGTGGTCCATCCAACGCTGGCAGAAATTAAGAAAGAAGGGGAGTCTGGTCGTCGTAAGATCAGCCAGTACACCCGCTACGGTACTCTGGTGCTGGCAATATTTCAGTCGATCGGTATTGCTACCGGTCTTCCGAATATGCCTGGTATGCAAGGCCTGGTTATGAATCCGGGCTTTGCATTCTACTTCACCGCTGTTGTAAGTCTGGTCACAGGAACAATGTTCCTGATGTGGTTGGGTGAACAGATTACTGAACGTGGTATCGGCAACGGTATCTCAATCATTATCTTCGCCGGTATTGTCGCGGGACTCCCGCCAGCCATTGCCCATACTATCGAGCAAGCGCGTCAAGGCGACCTGCACTTCCTCGTGTTGCTGTTGGTTGCAGTATTAGTATTTGCAGTGACGTTCTTTGTTGTATTTGTTGAGCGTGGCCAACGCCGCATTGTGGTAAACTACGCGAAACGTCAGCAGGGTCGTCGTGTCTATGCTGCACAGAGCACACATTTACCGCTGAAAGTGAATATGGCGGGGGTAATCCCGGCAATCTTCGCTTCCAGTATTATTCTGTTCCCGGCAACCATTGCGTCATGGTTCGGGGGCGGTACTGGTTGGAACTGGCTGACAACAATTTCGCTGTATTTGCAGCCTGGGCAACCGCTTTATGTGTTACTCTATGCGTCTGCAATCATCTTCTTCTGTTTCTTCTACACGGCGTTGGTTTTCAACCCGCGTGAAACAGCAGATAACCTGAAGAAGTCCGGTGCATTTGTACCAGGAATTCGTCCGGGAGAGCAAACGGCGAAGTATATCGATAAAGTAATGACCCGCCTGACCCTGGTTGGTGCGCTGTACATTACCTTTATCTGCCTGATCCCGGAGTTCATGCGTGATGCAATGAAAGTACCGTTCTACTTCGGTGGAACATCACTGCTTATCGTTGTTGTCGTGATTATGGACTTTATGGCTCAAGTGCAAACTCTGATGATGTCCAGTCAGTATGAGTCTGCATTGAAGAAGGCGAACCTGAAAGGCTACGGCCGTTAATTGGGCGCCCGAGAAGTTACGGAGAGTAAAAATGAAAGTTCGTGCTTCCGTCAAGAAATTATGCCGTAACTGCAAAATCGTTAAGCGTGATGGTGTCATCCGTGTGATTTGCAGTGCCGAGCCGAAGCATAAACAGCGCCAAGGCTGATTTATTCGCATATTTTTCTTGCAAAGTTGGGTTGAGCTGGCTAGATTAGCCAGCCAATCTTTTGTATGTCTGTGCGTTTCCATTTGAGTATCCTGAAAACGGGCTTTTCAGCATGGAACGTACATATTAAATAGTAGGAGTGCATAGTGGCCCGTATAGCAGGCATTAACATTCCTGATCATAAGCATGCCGTAATCGCATTAACTTCGATTTATGGCGTCGGCAAGACCCGTTCCAAAGCCATCCTGGCTGCAGCGGGTATCGCTGAAGATGTTAAGATCAGTGAGCTGTCTGAAGGACAAATCGACACGCTGCGTGACGAAGTTGCCAAATTTGTCGTTGAAGGTGATCTGCGCCGTGAAATCAGCATGAGCATCAAGCGCCTGATGGATCTTGGTTGCTATCGCGGTTTGCGTCATCGTCGTGGTCTCCCGGTTCGCGGTCAGCGTACCAAGACCAACGCACGTACCCGTAAGGGTCCGCGCAAACCGATCAAGAAATAATCGGGGTGATTGAATAATGGCAAAGGCACCAATTCGTGCACGTAAACGTGTAAGAAAACAAGTCTCTGACGGCGTGGCTCATATCCATGCTTCTTTCAACAACACCATCGTGACTATCACTGATCGTCAGGGTAACGCGTTGGGTTGGGCAACTGCCGGTGGTTCCGGTTTCCGTGGTTCTCGCAAATCCACTCCGTTTGCAGCTCAGGTTGCAGCAGAGCGTTGCGCTGACGCCGTGAAAGAATACGGCATCAAGAATCTGGAAGTTATGGTTAAAGGTCCGGGTCCAGGCCGCGAATCTACTATTCGTGCTCTGAACGCCGCAGGTTTCCGCATCACTAACATTACTGATGTGACTCCGATCCCTCATAACGGTTGTCGTCCGCCGAAAAAACGTCGCGTATAACGCTTCGTTTTCCAGGTTTGTTGGAGAAAGAAAATGGCAAGATATTTGGGTCCTAAGCTCAAGCTGAGCCGTCGTGAGGGCACCGACTTATTCCTTAAGTCTGGCGTTCGCGCGATCGATACCAAGTGTAAAATTGAACAAGCTCCTGGCCAGCACGGTGCGCGTAAACCGCGTCTGTCTGACTATGGTGTGCAGTTGCGTGAAAAGCAAAAAGTTCGCCGTATCTATGGTGTGCTGGAGCGTCAGTTCCGTAACTACTATAAAGAAGCAGCACGTCTGAAAGGCAACACCGGTGAAAACCTGTTGGCTCTGCTGGAAGGTCGTCTGGACAACGTTGTATACCGTATGGGCTTCGGTGCCACTCGTGCAGAAGCACGTCAGCTGGTTAGCCACAAAGCAATTATGGTAAACGGTCGTGTTGTTAACATCGCTTCTTATCAGGTTAGTCCGAATGACGTTGTAAGCATTCGTGAGAAAGCGAAGAAGCAGTCTCGCGTGAAAGCCGCTCTGGAGCTGGCTGAGCAGCGTGAAAAGCCAACCTGGCTGGAAGTTGATGCTGGCAAGATGGAAGGTACGTTTAAGCGTAAGCCGGAGCGTTCTGATCTGTCTGCGGACATTAACGAACACCTGATCGTCGAGCTTTACTCCAAGTAAAGCTTAGTACCAAAGAGAGGACACAATGCAGGGTTCTGTGACAGAGTTTCTAAAACCGCGCCTGGTTGATATCGAGCAAGTGAGTTCGACGCACGCCAAGGTGACCCTTGAGCCTTTAGAGCGTGGCTTTGGCCATACTCTGGGTAACGCACTGCGCCGTATTCTGCTCTCATCGATGCCGGGTTGCGCGGTGACCGAGGTTGAGATTGATGGTGTACTACATGAGTACAGCACCAAAGAAGGCGTTCAGGAAGATATCCTGGAAATCCTGCTCAACCTGAAAGGGCTGGCGGTGAGAGTTCAGGGCAAAGATGAAGTTATTCTTACCTTGAATAAATCTGGCATTGGCCCTGTGACTGCAGCCGATATCACCCACGACGGTGATGTCGAAATCGTCAAGCCGCAGCACGTGATCTGCCACCTGACCGATGAGAACGCGTCTATTAGCATGCGTATCAAAGTTCAGCGCGGTCGTGGTTATGTGCCGGCTTCTACCCGAATTCATTCGGAAGAAGATGAGCGCCCAATCGGCCGTCTGCTGGTCGACGCATGCTACAGCCCTGTAGAGCGTATTGCCTACAATGTTGAAGCAGCGCGTGTAGAACAGCGTACCGACCTGGACAAGCTGGTCATCGAAATGGAAACCAACGGCACAATCGATCCTGAAGAGGCGATTCGTCGTGCGGCAACCATTCTGGCTGAACAACTGGAAGCTTTCGTTGACTTACGTGATGTACGTCAGCCGGAAGTGAAAGAAGAGAAACCAGAGTTCGATCCGATCCTGCTGCGCCCTGTTGACGATCTGGAATTGACTGTCCGCTCTGCTAACTGCCTTAAAGCAGAAGCTATCCACTATATCGGTGATCTGGTACAGCGTACCGAGGTTGAGCTTCTTAAAACGCCTAACCTTGGTAAAAAATCTCTTACTGAGATTAAAGACGTGCTGGCTTCCCGTGGACTGTCTCTGGGCATGCGCCTGGAAAACTGGCCACCGGCAAGCATCGCTGACGAGTAACCGGATCACAGGTTAAGGTTTTACTGAGAAGGATAAGGTCATGCGCCATCGTAAGAGTGGTCGTCAACTGAACCGCAACAGCAGCCATCGCCAGGCTATGTTCCGCAATATGGCAGGTTCACTGGTTCGTCATGAAATCATCAAGACGACTCTGCCTAAAGCGAAAGAGCTGCGCCGCGTAGTTGAGCCGCTGATTACTCTTGCCAAGACTGATAGCGTAGCTAATCGTCGTCTGGCATTCGCCCGTACTCGTGATAACGAGATCGTGGCAAAACTGTTTAACGAGCTGGGCCCGCGTTTCGCGAGCCGCGCCGGTGGTTACACTCGCATTCTGAAGTGTGGCTTCCGTGCAGGCGACAACGCGCCGATGGCATACATCGAGCTGGTTGATCGTTCTGAATCGAAAGCAGAAGCTGCTGCAGAGTAATCTGAAGCAACGTAAAAAAACCCGCCCCGGCGGGTTTTTTTATACCCGTCGCATCCCCACTTATCTACAATAGCTGTACTCTTTTTGTTCATCCCCTGGAGTATTTATGTGGTTACTTGACCAGTGGGCAGAGCGCCATATATCAGAAGCGCAAGCGAAAGGTGAGTTTGATAACCTACCAGGTAGCGGCGAACCATTGATACTGGATGATGATTCCCATGTGCCACCGGAATTACGTGCGGGGTATCGCTTGTTGAAGAATGCCGGTTGTTTACCGCCAGAACTTGAGCAGCGGAGGGAAGCAATTCAGCTTCTGGATATTCTTAAAAGCATTCGTCAGGACGATCCACAATATCAGGAAGTTAGCCGCAGGTTATCTTTGCTAGAGTTAAAACTGCGACAAGCAGGTTTGAGCACAGAATTTTTACATGGCGAATATGCAGGTAAGCTTCTGAATAAAATTAATGACAACTGAGAGAGCGTTTATGTATCGCATTGGTGAGCTGGCAAAATTGGCGGAAGTGACGCCTGACACTATTCGTTATTATGAAAAGCAGCAGATGATGGATCATGAAGTACGTACCGAAGGTGGTTTTCGTCTTTATACCGAAAGCGATCTCCGACGTTTGAAATTTATTCGCCATGCCAGACAGCTCGGTTTTAGTCTTGAGTCGATCCGTGAGTTGTTGTCGATCCGTATCGATCCTGAACATCATACCTGCCAGGAATCAAAAGGCATTGTGCAGGAAAGACTACAGGAAGTGGAAGCACGAATAGCTGAGTTGCAGAGTATGCAACGTTCACTGCAACGACTTAATGATGCCTGCTGCGGAACAGCCCATAGCAGCGTTTATTGCTCAATTCTCGAAGCTCTTGAGCAAGGTGCAAGTGGTGTGAAAACAGGCTGTTGATTTATTGCACTGGCAGGATTACACTCGCGCGGTTAAATAACCAACAGGAGTTTTTATGAGTCGATATCAGCATACTAAAGGGCAGATAAAGGATAATGCGATTGAAGCATTACTGCATGATCCCTTGTTCAGACAACGAGTTGAGAAAAATAAGAAAGGGAAAGGAAGTTACATGCGTAAAGGCAAACAGGGTAACCGGAATAACTGGGAGGCCAGTGGCAAGAAAGTAAATCACTTTTTTACCACTGGCCTTCTGCTTTCAGGCATTTGTTAAGAGCGGTTATTTTGCTCTTTCAACAAATCGCGAATCTCTGTCAGTAACACTTCTTCTTTAGTTGGTGCTGGTGCCGCTGCCGGTTCTTCTTTTTTACGATTCAGTTTGTTGATTAGCTTAATCGCCATAAAGATGGCAAAGGCAACAATCAGAAAATCAAATACGTTTTGAATGAAGACACCGTAATGCATGACAACAGCGGGTACATCCCCCTGCGCATCGCGTAACGTGACAGCAAACTGTTTAAAGTCGATCCCACCAATTAACAAACCTAGCGGCGGCATGATGATATCGGCAACCAGTGAAGAGACAATCTTACCGAAGGCCGCACCGATAATGACACCCACAGCCAAATCCACCACATTCCCGCGCATCGCAAATTCGCGAAATTCTTTAATAATGCTCATCTTATTCTCCCTATGAAGCTGACATTTATAAGTCTAACAAATGTTAAGCCATTTTCCTGTCAGGAATGAATTTAATTAAACCTTGAAAAACAAAAGGAAATAATAAGGCGCCACAAGACGCCTCATGAATTACAAGAAGAAAGGACTTGGCTGGAAGAGGCGTTCAACGTCGGTAATAAACTTTTTATCTGTCAGGAACATAATCACGTGATCGCCTTGCTCAATGCGCAAATTATCATTGGCTATCATGACATCATTTCCACGAACCACAGCACCGATAATTGTTCCCGGCGGCAGTTTAATTTCATCTATAACCCTACCGACAACACGAGAAGTACTTTCATCCCCGTGAGCAACGGCTTCAATAGCTTCAGCTACACCGCGGCGTAATGAGGAAACACCAACGATATCTGCTTTTCGTACGTGACTGAGTAGCGCAGAAATGGTTGCCTGTTGCGGTGAAATCGCAATATCGATCACGCTTCCTTGAATCAGATCCACATAAGCGCGACGCTGGATCAATACCATTACCTTTTTCGCACCCATGCGTTTAGCAAGCATGGCCGACATGATATTGGCCTCGTCATCGTTGGTGACGGCGATGAACAGATCAACTTGATCAATATGTTCTTCGGCCAACAGTTCTTGATCTGATGCATCACCAAAAAAGACGATCGTATTTTGCAATTTTTCTGCCAGCTCGGCGGCACGTTGCTGATTACGTTCGATGAGTTTGACGCTGTAATCTTTTTCCAGTCGACGCGCCAACCCGGCACCGATATTACCGCCACCAACCAACATAATGCGTTTATACGGTTTTTCCAGGCGCTGTAATTCACTCATCACTGCGCGGATATGTTGCGAAGCGGCAATAAAGAACACTTCATCGCCAGCTTCAACGATGGTTGATCCTTGTGGACGAATGGGGCGATCGTGACGGAAGATGGCCGCTACACGGGTATCGATATGTGGCATATGCTCGCGCATGGTCGAAAGCGCATTACCAATCAGCGGGCCGCCATAATAGGCTTTGACTACTGCCAGGCTGACTTTGCCTTCTGCGAAGTTCACCACCTGTAATGCGCCGGGATATTCAATCAGCCGGTAAATATTATCGATAACCAACTGCTCTGGTGCTATCAGATGATCAATTGGTACAGCGTCTGAATGAAAGAGCTTATCGGCATCCCGGACGTAATCTGGTGAACGGATGCGAGCGATACGGTTAGGGGTGTTGAAAAGCGAGTAGGCTACCTGACAGGCAACCATATTGGTTTCATCTGAACTGGTTACTGCAACCAGCATATCGGCGTCATCGGCACCGGCCTCTCGCAAGACCCGTGGGTGAGAGCCATGACCCTGAACGACTCGCAGGTCAAATTTATCCTGCAAGGTCCGCAGACGCTCACCATTGGTATCGACAACGGTAATATCGTTATTTTCGCCTACCAGGTTTTCCGCCAGCGTGCCACCAACCTGGCCGGCACCCAGAATGATAATTTTCATCAGTCGCGACCCGTTATCTCATCACTTTTTAATTAGCTTAGCGTAAAAGAAGCCGTCACCTTCTTCGGCGTCGGGCAGATTTTGTTTACCCGGTTGCTCTGGTGTTCCTGTTTCGCAAAGCATTGCATCTTCAGTGCGTTGCAGGAAGGCTTTAATCTGTTGGCTATTCTCTTCCGGTAACACCGAACAGGTGGCATAAACTAGCGTTCCACCTGATTTTAGATGCGGCCAGACGGCATCGAGGATTTCTGCCTGTAACTGAGCCAGTTCGGCAATATCGCGATCGCGACGCAGCCATTTTATATCCGGATGGCGACGAATCACACCGGTAGCGGAACAAGGTGCATCTAATAAAATGCGATCGAACTGTTGGCTACCACACCATTGTGCAGGATAGCGACCATCACCTTGTTTCACGGTTGCCTTCATACCGAGACGTTTTAAATTGTCGTAAACGCGAGAGAGGCGCTGTTCGTCAATATCAACCGCCAGAACTTGCGCTTCTGGTGCCACCTCAAGGATATGCGTTGTTTTACCGCCGGGGGCGGCGCAGAGGTCTAAAATATTCTCACCGTTTTGTGGATCCAGATAAGTTACGCAACCTTGCGCCGATGCATCCTGAACGGTGATCCATCCTTCTTCAAAACCGGGTAGTGCATGAACAGGCGTGGGTGTTTCCAGGCGTACTGCATCCAGGTAAACCGCATGTGGGAAGCCGTTCATGCCAGCTTCTTCCAGAAGTGCAATCCAGCTATCGCGGGAATGATGTGTACGGTTAACGCGTAGCCACATTGGCGGGCGTTGGTTATTGGCTTCGACGATGGATTGCCACTGCTCTGGATATGCTTTTTGCAGACGTTTTAATAGCCAGGATGGATGCAGATAGCGCGCATCACTGGCATTAAACTCAGCTAATAACTCATCTTGCTGACGTTGGAACTGACGTAACACGCCATTAATCAACCCCTTAAGTTGTGGACGCTTAATTGCGACTGCGCCTTCAACTGTTTCGGCCAACGCGGCATGAGGTGGAATACGGGTATAAAGCAGTTGATACAAACCAACCATAATCAGGTAATGCACGGTCCGCTGTTTGCCAGTCATTGGACGGGCCATTAACTTATTAATCAGCCAGTCTAACTGTGAGAGCGTACGCAGTACGCCAAAACACAACTCCTGCAGAAGTGCTTTATCTTTATCAGAAACTTTTTGCTGGAGCGGTGGCAGAATGTTGCTTAATGATTGCCCTTGCTCAACGACTTGTTCAACGGCCTGGGCCGCCATGCTACGTAAATTACGTTGTTTTTTCATAAGTATAAAAATAAAAATGCCCGGCAAGACCGGGCTTAGAAGAGTGGACTATCAGGCCAGACGGTTGCCCGGAACAAACCATTCCCGACGAGAATTCAGGAGGTCTTGTGCGCTCATCGCTTTCTTACCCGCAGGTTGTAACGAGAGCAGGTTCAGGATTCCATCACCGGTTGCAACCTGGATACCTTGTTTGTTGGCTTCAAGGATCGTTCCTGGCGCAGCTTTGGTCGCCGTATCAATGACCGACGCTTTCCAGACCTTAACAGGCTGGTCTTCAATTTCCAGCCAGCTCATCGGCCAGGGATTGAAAGCACGAATGCAGCGTTCAAGCTGCGCTGCTGAAAGCGACCAGTCAATACGCGCTTCTTCTTTACTCAACTTTTCGGCGTAAGTGACAAGTGTTTCGTCCTGAACCTCCGGTTTTGCCGTGCCGTCTGCCAGTTGTTTCAGCGTGGCGATAAGCCCTTGTGGACCAAGCCCTGCCAGTTTGTCATACAACGTACCACTAGTATCTTCTGTGGTAATCGGGCAGGAGAGCTTATAGAGCATGTCGCCAGTGTCTAAACCGACATCCATTTGCATAATCGTTACGCCGGTTTCTGCATCGCCCGCCCACAGCGAGCGTTGAATCGGGGCGGCACCGCGCCAGCGTGGCAGCAACGAACCATGAACATTGATGCAACCTAAACGCGGCATCTCCAGCACGGCTTTGGGCAGAATCAGACCATAGGCAACGACAACCATGACATCAGCCTGCAGATCAGCGACCAGTTGCTGGTTTTCTTGTGGACGCAGGGAGACGGGCTGAAAAACGGGTAGACCTTTTTCTTCAGCCAGAACTTTGACCGGGCTGGGCATTAGTTTTTTACCGCGTCCTGCCGGTCGGTCTGGTTGGGTGAACACGCCAACGACGTTATGGCCAGAAGACAACAGCGCGTCGAGATGACGCGCTGCAAAGTCAGGTGTACCCGCAAAAATAATACGTAGTGATTCTGACACGTTAGTTCTTATCCTTAAGCCCGGGCTTTCAGACGATCCAGTTTTTCAACTTTCTGACGAATACGTTGTTGTTTCAGCGGTGACAGATAATCCATAAACAGTTTGCCAACCAAGTGATCCATCTCGTGCTGAATACAGATTGCCAACAGACCGTCTGCTTCCAGTTCGAATGGTTTACCGTCGCGGTCCAGGGCGCGAATTTTAACTTTCTCTGCGCGCGGTACTAAAGCTCGTTGTTCAGGGATCGACAGGCAACCTTCTTCAATGCCTGTTTCGCCGCTTTTTTCTAAAAGCTCCGGATTGATTAATACCAACCGTTCGTCGCGGTTTTCCGAAACATCAATAACAATGATACGTTGGTGGATATCAACCTGGGTTGCTGCCAGGCCAATACCTTCCTCTGCGTACATCGTCTCGAACATATCATCGACGATACGCTGAATTTCTGCATTCACTTCTTCTACCGGTTTAGCAACTTTGCGAAGCCGCTCGTCCGGAATATGTAACACTTGCAAAACTGACATAAATCTCCAGAGATGTGTTCAGGAGTTAGAAAGATTATTTCTTCTATTCTAGACAAATCCCCCTCTGATTGACAGCATCACTGACCAATCGCAAAGATTGCTAAGGCTGCTTATGGCAAGGGGGTGATAAGGATGGTCGACACAGAAATTTGGCTGCGTCTGATGAGTGTGAGTACCTTGTACGGCGATGATATGGTTCGTATTGCTCACTGGTTGGTAGAACAGCCGCATATTGATGCTGTTGTATTGCAGCAAACAGGACTTTCATTGCGGCAGGCACAACGCTTTCTTTCATTTTCGCAGAAGAGTATCGAAAGTTCACGCCGTTGGCTGGAACAACCAAACCATCATTTAATCCCTGCGGACAGCGAATTTTATCCTCCTCAACTTCTTGCGACGACAGATTACCCCGGCGCACTGTTTGTTGCTGGAGAGTTGCACGCGTTGCAATCATTTCAGCTTGCCGTAGTGGGGAGTCGGGCACATTCATGGTATGGCGAACGCTGGGGGCGGCTGTTTTGCGAGTCGCTGGCGGTGCGAGGTGTAACAATTACCAGCGGGTTGGCGCGTGGAATTGATGGAGTGGCGCATAAAGCGGCATTGCAGGTGAATGGCGTCAGTATTGCTGTACTGGGGAATGGACTCAATACCATTCATCCTCGTCGCCATGCCCGACTGGCTACCAGTCTGCTTGAACATGGCGGCGCTCTCGTCTCGGAATTTCCTCTCGATGTTCCACCTCTTGCTTATAATTTTCCGCGAAGAAATCGCATTATAAGTGGTCTAAGTAAAGGGATACTGGTGGTGGAAGCGGCTTTGCGCAGTGGTTCACTGGTGACTGCGCGTTGTGCGCTTGAGCAGGGGCGTGAAGTTTTTGCCTTACCCGGTCCATTAGGTAGCCCCGGTAGTGAAGGGCCCCATTGGCTCATTAAACAAGGTGCGATTCTTGTGACGGAACCGGAAGAAATTCTGGAAAATTTGCAATATGGATTGCACTGGTTGCCAGATGCTCCTGAAAATTCATTTTATTCACCAGATCACGAAGATGTGGCATTGCCATTTCCTGAGCTCCTGGCTAACGTAGGAGATGAGGTAACACCTGTTGACGTCGTCGCTGAACGTGCCGGCCAACCTGTGCCAGAGGTAGTTACTCAACTACTCGAACTGGAGTTAGCAGGGTGGATCGCAGCAGTACCCGGCGGCTATGTCCGATTGAGGAGGGCATGCCATGTTCGACGTACTAATGTATTTGTTTGAAACCTATATTCACACTGAAGCCGAGTTACGTGTGGATCAAGACAAACTTGAACAGGATCTTACCGACGCAGGATTCGATCGAGAAGATATCTACAATGCCCTGCTTTGGCTGGAAAAGCTTGCGGATTATCAGGAAGGATTGGCAGAGCCGATGCAACTGGCCTCTGATCCTCTTTCCATGCGTATTTACACCCCGGAAGAGTGTGAAAGACTGGATGCCAGTTGCCGTGGGTTCCTGCTTTTCCTCGAGCAGATTCAGGTGCTCAACCTTGAAACTCGTGAAATGGTGATAGAGCGAGTGCTCGCGCTGGATACCGCGGAGTTCGACCTGGAAGATCTGAAATGGGTGATCCTGATGGTGTTGTTCAACATTCCGGGCTGCGAAAATGCGTACCAGCAAATGGAAGAATTACTCTTTGAGGTGAATGAAGGTATGCTGCATTAATCATTTCTTTAATTCAGCATAAGTTGTTATGGCAAAATCAGCACTGTTCACGGTGCGTAATAATGAGTCCTGTCCAAAGTGTGGGGCTGAATTGGTTATTCGATCCGGGAAACATGGGCCGTTTCTCGGGTGTTCACAGTATCCGGCATGTGACTATGTCCGTCCCCTGAAATCATCTGCGGACGGCCATGTTGTCAAAGTTCTGGAGGGGCAGGTTTGCCCTGTATGTGACGCAAACCTTGTGTTACGTCAGGGGCGCTTCGGTATGTTTATTGGTTGCAGTAACTACCCTGAATGCGAACATACCGAAATTATCGATAAACCGGACGAAACGACAATTACATGCCCTCAATGTCGGACGGGCCATCTGGTCCAGCGCCGCTCTCGTTATGGTAAAACGTTTCACTCCTGCGATCGCTACCCGGAGTGTCAATTTGCTATTAACTTCAAACCTATAGCCGGTGAGTGTCCTGAGTGTCACTATCCGCTACTCATCGAAAAGAAAACCGCGCAGGGTGTAAAACATTTCTGTGCCAGTAAACAATGTGGAAAGCCGGTTTCGGCGGAATAATAACGTGAATAATAACCTGCAAGAAGATGCTATCGCGACTGCGGTAGATGTCCTCAATGAAGAACGAGTCATCGCTTACCCAACGGAAGCCGTTTTCGGTGTCGGGTGTGATCCTGATAGTGAAACAGCAGTAATGCGACTGTTGGAGTTAAAACAGCGTCCGGTTGATAAGGGGCTGATTTTAATCGCGGCAAGTTACGAGCAGCTCAAACCTTATATTGATGACAGCATGCTGACGGACGCGCAGCGTGAAACCATTTTTTCTCGCTGGCCAGGTCCTGTCACCTTTGTCTTTCCCGCGTCTGCGGCAACGCCGCGCTGGTTGACAGGGTGCTTTGATTCGCTTGCTGTCCGAGTCACCGACCATCCGTTGGTGGTTGCTTTGTGCGAGGCTTATGGTAAACCGCTGGTTTCTACCAGTGCCAACTTGAGTGGGTTGCCGCCCTGTCGAACAGTAGAAGAAGTTCGCAGACAATTTGGTGCGGAGTTCCCGATTGTGCCAGGTGAAACGGGCGGTCGTTTAAATCCTTCAGAAATTCGCGATGCCCTGACGGGTGAACTGTTTCGACAGGGGTAACATGATGCAAGCCTATGCTGTTTTTGGTAATCCGATAGCCCACAGCAAATCGCCATTCATTCATCAGCAATTTGCACAGCAACTGAATATTGAACATCCCTATGGACGCGTACTGGCGCCAATCAATGATTTCATCAACACATTGAATGCTTTCTTTAGTGCTGGTGGTAAAGGTGCGAATGTGACGGTGCCTTTTAAAGAAGAAGCTTTTGCCAGAGCAGATGAACTTACTGAGCGGGCGGCGTTGGCTGGGGCGGTTAATACACTCAAGCGGTTAGAAGATGGACGCCTGCTGGGTGACAATACTGATGGCGTAGGTTTGTTAAGCGATCTGGAACGCCTGTCTTTTATCCGCCCCGGCTTGCGTATTTTGCTCATTGGCGCTGGTGGGGCATCTCGGGGTGTATTACTGCCACTTCTTTCTCTGGATTGTGCGGTGACAATCACTAACCGAACGGTTTCTCGCGCGGAAGAGTTGGCTAAATTATTTGCGCATACTGGTAGTGTTCAGGCCTTGAGCATGGACGAACTGGAGGGGCACGAGTTCGATCTCATTATTAATGCGACATCCAGTGGTATTAGTGGCGATGTTCCGGCGATTCCGGAATCACTCATTCATCCAGGAATTAGTTGTTATGACATGTTCTACCAGAAAGGGAAAACGCCTTTTCTGGTATGGTGTGAGCAGCACGGTTCAAAGCGTAATGCTGATGGTTTAGGAATGCTGGTGGCGCAGGCAGCGCATGCTTTCCTTCTTTGGCATGGTGTTCTGCCCGACGTGGAACCGGTCATTAAACAATTGCAACAGGAGCTGTCCGCGTGAATCAGGCAATCCAGTTTCCAGACAGGGAAGAGTGGAGCGAGAGTAAAAAATGCGTATGTTTTCCTGCTATTGTGAATGGTATGCAATTGACTTGTGCGATTACTGGTGAGAGCCTGGCGCATCGTTTTGCCGGAGATACGCCAGAACATTGGTTAGCGAATTTTCGTCAACATCGCTGGGATCTGGAAGAAGAAGCTGAAAGCTTGATTCAGGATCAAGGCGAAGATGATCAAGGTTGGGTTTGGTTACCCTGATCCAGATACTCGTCTTTCCATTTCACGTAGTTATTAGCTGAATAGCGTAACGCAGATTTTTCTTCATCAGTTAACGGGCGGATCTGTTTGACGGGGCTACCGAGATACAGATATCCGCTCTCCAGGCGTTTATTTTGTGGGACCAGACTACCCGCTCCAACCATCACATCATCTTCTATTACAGCGCCATCAAGTAAAATTGAGCCCATCCCAACCAGTACACGATTCCCAATGGTGCATCCATGAAGCATGACTTTATGCCCAACTGTAACATCATCCCCCACGATCAATGGATTACCTTGAGGATTGGCCGTCGATTTATGGGTCACGTGTAGGACACTGCCATCTTGTATATTCGTTCGGGTGCCAATCTGAACATAATTCACATCACCACGAATCACGACGAGCGGCCAGATCCCCACATCATCAGCCAGACGAACATCACCAATAACCACACTACTGCTGTCGATCATGACTCGTTGACCGATTTGTGGAAAAAGATCCCGGTATGGGCGTAGAGCGTCAGACATACTTACCTCAGCGAAAAATGATTTAACTATGACTTTGGGTGCTTTATTAGCCTTAAGCAAGTGTTTTGCTATGTAAAAATGCGCCATTTTGCATGCGAATGCAGCAAAAAGGCTGAAAAAACAACAAACAGAAAAAAAGATCAAAAAAGTACTTGTGCAAAAAAATGGGATCCCTATAATGCGCCTCCGTTGAGACGACAACGTGAAACACTTCACAAGATGGTCGGAACGACACGGAGAAAAATCCTGAAATTCAGGGTTGACTCTGAAAGAGGAAAGCGTAATATACGCCACCTCGCGACAGTGAGCTGAAAGCCGCGTCGCAACTGCTCTTTAACAATTTATCAGACAATCTGTGTGGGCACTCGAAGATACGGATTCTTAACGTCGCAAGACGCTAAATGAATACCAAGTCTCAAGAGTGAACACGTAATTCATTACGAAGTTTAATTCTTTGAGCATCAAACTTTTAAATTGAAGAGTTTGATCATGGCTCAGATTGAACGCTGGCGGCAGGCCTAACACATGCAAGTCGAACGGTAACAGAAAGAAGCTTGCTTCTTTGCTGACGAGTGGCGGACGGGTGAGTAATGTCTGGGAAACTGCCCGATGGAGGGGGATAACTACTGGAAACGGTAGCTAATACCGCATAACGTCGCAAGACCAAAGAGGGGGACCTTCGGGCCTCTTGCCATCGGATGTGCCCAGATGGGATTAGCTAGTAGGCGGGGTAACGGCCCACCTAGGCGACGATCTCTAGCTGGTCTGAGAGGATGACCAGCCACACTGGAACTGAGACACGGTCCAGACTCCTACGGGAGGCAGCAGTGGGGAATATTGCACAATGGGCGCAAGCCTGATGCAGCCATGCCGCGTGTATGAAGAAGGCCTTCGGGTTGTAAAGTACTTTCAGCGGGGAGGAAGGGAGTAAAGTTAATACCTTTGCTCATTGACGTTACCCGCAGAAGAAGCACCGGCTAACTCCGTGCCAGCAGCCGCGGTAATACGGAGGGTGCAAGCGTTAATCGGAATTACTGGGCGTAAAGCGCACGCAGGCGGTTTGTTAAGTCAGATGTGAAATCCCCGGGCTCAACCTGGGAACTGCATCTGATACTGGCAAGCTTGAGTCTCGTAGAGGGGGGTAGAATTCCAGGTGTAGCGGTGAAATGCGTAGAGATCTGGAGGAATACCGGTGGCGAAGGCGGCCCCCTGGACGAAGACTGACGCTCAGGTGCGAAAGCGTGGGGAGCAAACAGGATTAGATACCCTGGTAGTCCACGCCGTAAACGATGTCGACTTGGAGGTTGTGCCCTTGAGGCGTGGCTTCCGGAGCTAACGCGTTAAGTCGACCGCCTGGGGAGTACGGCCGCAAGGTTAAAACTCAAATGAATTGACGGGGGCCCGCACAAGCGGTGGAGCATGTGGTTTAATTCGATGCAACGCGAAGAACCTTACCTGGTCTTGACATCCACAGAACATTCCAGAGATGGGATGGTGCCTTCGGGAACTGTGAGACAGGTGCTGCATGGCTGTCGTCAGCTCGTGTTGTGAAATGTTGGGTTAAGTCCCGCAACGAGCGCAACCCTTATCCTTTGTTGCCAGCGGTCCGGCCGGGAACTCAAAGGAGACTGCCAGTGATAAACTGGAGGAAGGTGGGGATGACGTCAAGTCATCATGGCCCTTACGACCAGGGCTACACACGTGCTACAATGGCGCATACAAAGAGAAGCGACCTCGCGAGAGCAAGCGGACCTCATAAAGTGCGTCGTAGTCCGGATTGGAGTCTGCAACTCGACTCCATGAAGTCGGAATCGCTAGTAATCGTGGATCAGAATGCCACGGTGAATACGTTCCCGGGCCTTGTACACACCGCCCGTCACACCATGGGAGTGGGTTGCAAAAGAAGTAGGTAGCTTAACCTTCGGGAGGGCGCTTACCACTTTGTGATTCATGACTGGGGTGAAGTCGTAACAAGGTAACCGTAGGGGAACCTGCGGTTGGATCACCTCCTTACCTTAAAGAAGCGTTCTTTGAAGTGCTCACACAGATTGTCTGATGAAAATGAGCAGTAAAACCTCTACAGGCTTGTAGCTCAGGTGGTTAGAGCGCACCCCTGATAAGGGTGAGGTCGGTGGTTCAAGTCCACTCAGGCCTACCAAATTTGCACCGCAAATTTGAAGAGGTTTTAACTACATGTTATGGGGCTATAGCTCAGCTGGGAGAGCGCCTGCTTTGCACGCAGGAGGTCTGCGGTTCGATCCCGCATAGCTCCACCATCTCTGTAGTGATTAAATAAAAAATACTTCAGAGTGTACCTGCAAAGGTTCACTGCGAAGTTTTGCTCTTTAAAAATCTGGATCAAGCTGAAAATTGAAACACTGAACAACGAAAGTTGTTCGTGAGTCTCTCAAATTTTCGCAACACGATGATGGTTCGTAAGAAACATCTTCGGGTTGTGAGGTTAAGCGACTAAGCGTACACGGTGGATGCCCTGGCAGTCAGAGGCGATGAAGGACGTGCTAATCTGCGATAAGCGTCGGTAAGGTGATATGAACCGTTATAACCGGCGATTTCCGAATGGGGAAACCCAGTGTGATCCGTCACACTATCATTAACTGAATCCATAGGTTAATGAGGCGAACCGGGGGAACTGAAACATCTAAGTACCCCGAGGAAAAGAAATCAACCGAGATTCCCCCAGTAGCGGCGAGCGAACGGGGAGGAGCCCAGAGCCTGAATCAGTATGTGTGTTAGTGGAAGCGTCTGGAAAGGCGTGCGATACAGGGTGACAGCCCCGTACACAAAAATGCACATGCTGTGAGCTCGATGAGTAGGGCGGGACACGTGGTATCCTGTCTGAATATGGGGGGACCATCCTCCAAGGCTAAATACTCCTGACTGACCGATAGTGAACCAGTACCGTGAGGGAAAGGCGAAAAGAACCCCGGCGAGGGGAGTGAAAAAGAACCTGAAACCGTGTACGTACAAGCAGTGGGAGCCTCTTTAATGGGGTGACTGCGTACCTTTTGTATAATGGGTCAGCGACTTATATTCTGTAGCAAGGTTAACCGAATAGGGGAGCCGAAGGGAAACCGAGTCTTAACTGGGCGTTAAGTTGCAGGGTATAGACCCGAAACCCGGTGATCTAGCCATGGGCAGGTTGAAGGTTGGGTAACACTAACTGGAGGACCGAACCGACTAATGTTGAAAAATTAGCGGATGACTTGTGGCTGGGGGTGAAAGGCCAATCAAACCGGGAGATAGCTGGTTCTCCCCGAAAGCTATTTAGGTAGCGCCTCGTGAATTCATCTCCGGGGGTAGAGCACTGTTTCGGCAAGGGGGTCATCCCGACTTACCAACCCGATGCAAACTGCGAATACCGGAGAATGTTATCACGGGAGACACACGGCGGGTGCTAACGTCCGTCGTGAAGAGGGAAACAACCCAGACCGCCAGCTAAGGTCCCAAAGTCATGGTTAAGTGGGAAACGATGTGGGAAGGCCCAGACAGCCAGGATGTTGGCTTAGAAGCAGCCATCATTTAAAGAAAGCGTAATAGCTCACTGGTCGAGTCGGCCTGCGCGGAAGATGTAACGGGGCTAAACCATGCACCGAAGCTGCGGCAGCGACACTATGTGTTGTTGGGTAGGGGAGCGTTCTGTAAGCCGTTGAAGGTGTGCTGTGAGGCATGCTGGAGGTATCAGAAGTGCGAATGCTGACATAAGTAACGATAAAGCGGGTGAAAAGCCCGCTCGCCGGAAGACCAAGGGTTCCTGTCCAACGTTAATCGGGGCAGGGTGAGTCGACCCCTAAGGCGAGGCCGAAAGGCGTAGTCGATGGGAAACAGGTTAATATTCCTGTACTTGGTGTTACTGCGAAGGGGGGACGGAGAAGGCTATGTTGGCCGGGCGACGGTTGTCCCGGTTTAAGCGTGTAGGCTGATTTTCCAGGCAAATCCGGAGAATCAAGGCTGAGGCGTGATGACGAGGCACTACGGTGCTGAAGCAACAAATGCCCTGCTTCCAGGAAAAGCCTCTAAGCATCAGGTAACATCAAATCGTACCCCAAACCGACACAGGTGGTCAGGTAGAGAATACCAAGGCGCTTGAGAGAACTCGGGTGAAGGAACTAGGCAAAATGGTGCCGTAACTTCGGGAGAAGGCACGCTGATATGTAGGTGAAGCGACTTGCTCGTGGAGCTGAAATCAGTCGAAGATACCAGCTGGCTGCAACTGTTTATTAAAAACACAGCACTGTGCAAACACGAAAGTGGACGTATACGGTGTGACGCCTGCCCGGTGCCGGAAGGTTAATTGATGGGGTCAGCCGCAAGGCGAAGCTCTTGATCGAAGCCCCGGTAAACGGCGGCCGTAACTATAACGGTCCTAAGGTAGCGAAATTCCTTGTCGGGTAAGTTCCGACCTGCACGAATGGCGTAATGATGGCCAGGCTGTCTCCACCCGAGACTCAGTGAAATTGAACTCGCTGTGAAGATGCAGTGTACCCGCGGCAAGACGGAAAGACCCCGTGAACCTTTACTATAGCTTGACACTGAACATTGAGCCTTGATGTGTAGGATAGGTGGGAGGCTTTGAAGTGTGGACGCCAGTCTGCATGGAGCCGACCTTGAAATACCACCCTTTAATGTTTGATGTTCTAACGTGGACCCGTGATCCGGGTTGCGGACAGTGTCTGGTGGGTAGTTTGACTGGGGCGGTCTCCTCCTAAAGAGTAACGGAGGAGCACGAAGGTTGGCTAATCCTGGTCGGACATCAGGAGGTTAGTGCAATGGCATAAGCCAGCTTGACTGCGAGCGTGACGGCGCGAGCAGGTGCGAAAGCAGGTCATAGTGATCCGGTGGTTCTGAATGGAAGGGCCATCGCTCAACGGATAAAAGGTACTCCGGGGATAACAGGCTGATACCGCCCAAGAGTTCATATCGACGGCGGTGTTTGGCACCTCGATGTCGGCTCATCACATCCTGGGGCTGAAGTAGGTCCCAAGGGTATGGCTGTTCGCCATTTAAAGTGGTACGCGAGCTGGGTTTAGAACGTCGTGAGACAGTTCGGTCCCTATCTGCCGTGGGCGCTGGAGAACTGAGGGGGGCTGCTCCTAGTACGAGAGGACCGGAGTGGACGCATCACTGGTGTTCGGGTTGTCATGCCAATGGCACTGCCCGGTAGCTAAATGCGGAAGAGATAAGTGCTGAAAGCATCTAAGCACGAAACTTGCCCCGAGATGAGTTCTCCCTGAGACTTTAAGTCTCCTGAAGGAACGTTGAAGACGACGACGTTGATAGGCCGGGTGTGTAAGCGCAGCGATGCGTTGAGCTAACCGGTACTAATGAACCGTGAGGCTTAACCTTACAACGCCGAAGATGTTTTGGCGGATGAGAGAAGATTTTCAGCCTGATACAGATTAGATTAGCCGGCGATAAGCGGGTTAATAAACAGAATTTGCCTGGCGGAGATAGCGCGGTGGTCCCACCTGACCCCATGCCGAACTCAGAAGTGAAACGCCGTAGCGCCGATGGTAGTGTGGGGTCTCCCCATGCGAGAGTAGGGAACTGCCAGGCATCAAATAAAGCGAAAGGCCATCCGTAAGGATCGCCTTTTTGCGCTGGTGCGGAAAAATGCCGGATGCGATGCTGGCGAGCCTTATCTGTCCTGCGCAGGGTTACGGTAGGGGTCAGCAGTGCATTATTCCCCCACATACGCCAGATTCAGTAGCGGATACGGTTTCCCCAGCTCGTCGACTTCCGAACGCCCGGTAACTTTAAATCCCATCTTCTTATAGAATCCTACTGCTTGCTCATTTTGCTCATTAACGTTGGTTGTCAGTTCCGTGGCCATCGAGAGCGCATGTTCCACCAGTAGTCGACCTACGCCATACCCGCGCGCATCAGAATCGACAAATAGCGCATCCATATGCTGCCCGCTTAGCAACATAAACCCAATCGGTTGATCCCGCTCATTAACCGCAACCCACAGCGGTGCTTCTGGCAGAAACGAACTCACCAGCTCTTCCAGTTCGACCCGATAGTCTGCAGACAAAAAATGGTGGGTAGCATCGACAGAACGACACCAGATCGAAACCAGTTTTTCCCCTTCCTCATGCCGTGAACGGCGAATTCTAATAACCATTTCCACTCCTTTTATTCATGCTTATATTCTAACTCAGCCTTTTTCTTGAAACTTTCTCACCTTGAACATGCAGGCTCGACATTGGCGAATTTTCTGGTTATCTTCAGCTATCTGGATGTCTAAACGTTTAAACGTATGTAGTGAGGTAATCAGGTTATGCCGATTCGTGTGCCGGACGAGCTACCCGCCGTCAATTTCTTGCGTGAAGAAAACGTCTTTGTGATGACAACTTCGCGCGCGTCTGGTCAGGAAATTCGTCCGCTAAAGGTGCTTATCCTTAACCTGATGCCGAAGAAGATCGAAACTGAAAATCAGTTTTTACGCCTGCTTTCAAACTCTCCTTTGCAGGTCGATATTCAGTTGTTGCGCATCGATTCTCGCGAGTCGCGCAACACGCCTGCAGAGCATCTGAACAACTTCTACTGCAACTTTGAAGATATACAGGAACAGAACTTTGATGGTCTGATTGTAACTGGCGCGCCGCTGGGTCTGGTGGAGTTTAATGACGTCGCTTACTGGCCGCAGATCAAACAGGTATTGGAGTGGTCGAGAGATCACGTCACCTCGACATTATTTGTCTGTTGGGCGGTTCAGGCCGCGCTTAATATTCTCTACGGTATACCCAAGCAAACCCGCACCGACAAACTTTCGGGTGTATACGAGCACCACATTCTCCATCCTCATGCGCTTCTGACGCGTGGATTTGATGATTCATTTCTGGCACCGCATTCGCGATATGCAGACTTTCCGGCAGCGTTGATTCGTGATTACACCGATCTGGAGATTCTGGCAGAGACAGAAGAAGGGGATGCGTATTTGTTTGCCAGCAAAGACAAGCGCATTGCCTTTGTGACGGGCCATCCCGAATACGATGCGCAAACACTGGCGCAGGAATATTTCCGCGATGTAGAAGCCGGACTAAATCCGGATGTACCGTATAACTATTTCCCGTATAACGATCCGCAAAACAAACCGTGTGCGAGCTGGCGTAGTCACGGTAATTTGCTGTTTACCAACTGGCTCAACTATTACGTCTACCAGATAACGCCATACGATCTACGCCACATGAATCCAACGCTGGATTAATCTTCTGCGGCGATCGATCATTAAGCGATTCAGCACATTACATCAGGCACCTTCGGGTGCCTTTTTTATTTCTGAAACGTCACTCATCAAGTGAATTAATTTTATTATTATTGTTATCAATAATTTAATTGATAATTAAATTAAAAATGGAAATTGTTTTTGATTTTGATTTTTAAATGAGTAGTCTTAGTTGTGCTGAACGAAAAGCGCACAACGATCCTTCGTTCACAGTGGGGAAGTATTCGGAACCATGACGAGGAGCTGCACGATGACTCAACAGGCAACAACAACCGATGAACTGGCTTTCATAAGGCCGTATGGCGAGCAGGAGAAGCAAGTTCTCACCGCCGAAGCGGTAGAATTTCTGACTGAGCTGGTGACGCATTTTACGCCACAACGCAATAAACTTCTGGCAGCGCGCATTCAGCAACAGCAGGATATCGATAACGGGACGTTGCCTGATTTTATTTCGGAAACAACTTCCATTCGAGAAAGTAATTGGAAGATTCGCGGAATTCCTGCGGACTTACAAGATCGCCGGGTAGAGATAACCGGACCCGTTGAGCGCAAGATGGTGATTAACGCGCTAAACGCTAATGTGAAAGTCTTCATGGCTGACTTCGAGGATTCACTGGCCCCGGACTGGAACAAAGTGATCGACGGGCAAATTAACCTGCGCGATGCGGTTAACGGCACCATCAGTTACACCAACGAAGCAGGTAAAATTTATCAACTCAAGCCCAATCCGGCGGTTTTGATTTGTCGGGTACGCGGCCTGCACTTGCCGGAAAAACATGTTACCTGGCGTGGTGAAGCAATCCCTGGCAGCCTGTTTGATTTTGCTCTCTACTTCTTCCACAACTACCAGGCGCTGCTGGCAAAGGGCAGTGGTCCTTATTTTTATCTGCCAAAAACTCAGTCCTGGCAGGAAGCTGCATGGTGGAGCGAAGTCTTCACTTACGCAGAAGGTCGCTTTAACCTGCCGCGCGGCACCATCAAGGCAACGTTACTCATTGAAACCTTGCCTGCTGTATTCCAGATGGATGAAATCCTTCACGCACTGCGCGACCATATTGTCGGTCTGAACTGCGGTCGCTGGGATTACATCTTTAGCTATATCAAAACATTAAAAAACTATCCCGATCGCGTCCTGCCAGACCGCCAGGCAGTGACAATGGATAAACCGTTCCTCAGTGCCTATTCACGTCTGCTGATTAAAACCTGCCATAAACGCGGTGCATTCGCGATGGGCGGCATGGCGGCCTTTATCCCGAGTAAAGATGAAGAGCGCAATAATCAGGTGCTCAACAAGGTAAAAGCGGATAAAGCACTAGAAGCCAGCAACGGTCACGATGGTACGTGGATCGCCCATCCAGGCCTTGCTGATACCGCTATGGCGGTATTTAACGACATCCTCGGCTCTCGTAAAAACCAGTTAGAAGTCCTGCGCGAGCAAGATGCACCGGTTACTGCCGAACAACTGCTGGCTCCTTGTGACGGTGAGCGTACCGAAGAAGGCATGCGCGCCAATATTCGTGTGGCCGTGCAGTACATCGAAGCATGGATCTCCGGCAACGGCTGTGTGCCGATTTATGGTCTGATGGAAGACGCAGCAACGGCAGAGATTTCCCGCACCTCTATCTGGCAATGGATCCACCATCAAAAAACGTTGAGCAATGGCAAACCGGTGACCAAAGCACTGTTCCGCCAGATGTTGGCTGAAGAGATGAAAGAGATTGCCCATGAATTGGGCGAACAACGTTTCAATAGTGGGCGCTTCGATGATGCTGCTCGCCTGATGGAACAGATCACCACTTCCGATGAGTTAATTGATTTCCTGACCCTGCCAGGCTACCGCCTGTTAGCGTAAACCACCACATAACTATGGAGCATCTGCACATGAAAACCCGTACACAACAAATTGAAGAATTACAGAAAGAGTGGACTCAACCGCGCTGGGAAGGTATTACCCGCCCATACAGCGCGGAGGACGTGGTGAAATTACGCGGCTCGGTCAATCCGGAATGCACGCTGGCACAACTGGGCGCGGCAAAAATGTGGCGACTGCTGCACGGTGAATCGAAAAAAGGCTATATCAACAGCCTCGGCGCACTGACTGGCGGTCAGGCGCTGCAACAGGCGAAAGCGGGTATTGAAGCGGTTTACCTGTCTGGCTGGCAGGTAGCGGCGGATGCTAACCTGGCGGCCAGCATGTATCCGGACCAGTCACTTTATCCGGCAAATTCAGTGCCAGCGGTAGTGGAGCGGATCAATAACACCTTCCGTCGAGCTGATCAGATCCAGTGGTCCGCAGGTATTGAGCCGGGCGATCCGCGTTATGTTGATTATTTCCTGCCGATCGTTGCCGATGCTGAAGCCGGTTTTGGTGGTGTCCTGAATGCTTTTGAGCTGATGAAAGCGATGATTGAAGCCGGTGCAGCGGCAGTTCACTTCGAAGATCAGTTGGCGTCAGTGAAAAAATGCGGTCACATGGGCGGTAAAGTGCTGGTGCCAACCCAGGAAGCGATCCAGAAACTGGTCGCGGCGCGTCTGGCTGCGGATGTTACAGGAGTTCCGACCCTGTTGGTTGCTCGTACCGATGCCGATGCGGCGGATCTGATCACCTCCGATTGCGATCCGTACGACAGCGAATTCATCACTGGTGAACGCACTAATGAAGGTTTCTTCCGTACCCATGCGGGCATTGAACAAGCTATCAGCCGTGGCCTGGCTTATGCGCCATATGCTGACCTGGTTTGGTGTGAAACCTCTACGCCAGATCTGGAACTGGCGCGCCGTTTTGCCGACGCTATTCATGCGAAATATCCAGGCAAGCTGTTAGCCTACAACTGCTCGCCGTCGTTCAACTGGCAGAAAAATCTCGACGACAAAACTATTGCCAGCTTCCAGCAGCAATTGTCGGATATGGGTTACAAATTCCAGTTTATCACCCTGGCGGGTATCCACAGCATGTGGTTCAACATGTTCGACCTGGCAAATGCCTATGCGCAGGGCGAGGGGATGAAGCATTATGTTGAGAAAGTGCAGCAGCCGGAATTTGCTGCTGCGAAAGATGGCTACACCTTCGTTTCTCACCAGCAGGAAGTGGGTACGGGTTATTTCGATAAAGTGACGACCATTATTCAGGGTGGCACATCGTCGGTTACCGCACTGACCGGCTCTACCGAAGAATCGCAGTTCTAAGCAACCGACAATTGTTGT
>NZ_KE137149.1:723885-747333 GCF_000408525.1 Escherichia sp. KTE96
CTACAAATGTTGCAGACGCGTAGGCCGGATAAGGCGTTTACGCCGCATCCGGCAATCAACGCCTGATGTGACGCTTGTGCGTCTTATCCGGCAATTCACAGCTCCCGATGAGGGCAACAAATGCCGCGTGGCCTGGAATTACTGATTGCACAAACAATTTTGCAGGGTTTCGACGCCCAGTATGGTCGATTCCTCGAAGTGACTTCCGGGGCGCAGCAGCGTTTCGAACAGGCCGACTGGCACGCTGTCCAGCAGGCGATGAAAAATCGTATCCATCTTTACGATCATCACGTGGGTCTGGTGGTGGAGCAGTTACGCTGCATTACCAACGGCCAAAGCACGAATGCGGCATTTTTACTGCACGTCAAAGAGCATTACACCCGGCTATTGCCGGACTACCCGCGCTTCGAGATTGCGGAGAGTTTTTTCAACTCCGTATACTGTCGGTTATTTGACCACCGCTCGCTTACTCCCGAGCGGCTTTTTATCTTTAGCTCCCAGCCGGAACGCCGCTTTCGTACCATTCCGCGCCCGCTGGCCAAAGACTTTTACCCCGATCACGGCTGGGAATCACTGCTGATGCGCGTTATTAGCGACTTGCCGCTACGCCTGTGCTGGCAGAATAAAAGCCGTGATATCAACTATATCATTCTTCATCTGACGGAAACGCTGGGGACAGATAACCTCGCTGAAAGTCATCTACAGGTGGCGAACGAACTGTTTTACCGTAATAAAGCCGCCTGGCTGGTGGGCAAACTGATAACGCCTTCCGGCACGTTGCCATTTTTGCTGCCGATCCACCAGACGGACGACGGCGAGTTGTTTATTGATACCTGCCTGACGACGACCGCCGAAGCGAGCATCGTCTTTGGCTTCGCGCGATCCTATTTTATGGTTTACGCGCCGCTGCCTGCCGCACTGGTCGAGTGGCTACGGGAGATTCTGCCGGGTAAAACTACCGCAGAACTGTATATGGCTATCGGTTGCCAGAAGCATGCCAAAACCGAAAGTTACCGTGAATATCTCGTTTATTTACAAGGATGTAATGAGCAGTTTATTGAAGCGCCGGGCATTCGTGGGATGGTCATGCTGGTGTTCACGCTGCCGGGCTTTGATCGGGTATTCAAAGTCATCAAAGACAAATTCGCCCCGCAGAAAGAGATGTCAGCGGCTCACGTCCGCGCCTGCTATCAACTGGTAAAAGAGCACGATCGCGTAGGAAGGATGGCGGATACCCAGGAGTTTGAAAACTTTGTACTGGAGAAGCGACATATTTCCCCGTCATTAATGGATTTGCTGCTTCAGGAAGCGCCAGAAAAAATCACCGATCTGGGCGAACAAATTGTGATTCGCCATCTCTATATCGAACGGCGGATGGTGCCTCTCAATATTTGGCTTGAACAGGTTGAGGGTCAGCAACTGCGTGATGCTATAGAAGAGTACGGCAACGCTATTCGCCAGCTTGCCGCCGCCAATATTTTCCCCGGTGATATGCTGTTTAAAAACTTTGGCGTCACCCGACACGGGCGCGTGGTGTTTTATGATTACGATGAAATTTGCTACATGACGGAAGTGAATTTCCGCGACATCCCACCGCCGCGCTACCCGGAAGACGAACTCGCCAGCGAACCGTGGTATAGCGTCTCGCCGGGCGATGTTTTCCCGGAAGAGTTCCGCCACTGGCTATGCGCCGACCCACGCATTGGTCCACTGTTCGAGGAAATGCACGCCGACCTGTTCCGCGCCGATTACTGGCGCGCTCTACAAAACCGCATCCGCGAAGGACATGTGGAAGATGTTTATGCATATCGGCGCAGACAGCGGTTTAGCGTGCGGTTTGTATAAATCAGAGGCGAAAAGTCACCGCATTCCACCATACGCCAGCGTCACTTCCTTCGCCGCTTTAATTACCATCGCGCCAAACTCAGTCACGCGGTCATCGGTAATACGTGAAATCGGCCCGGAAATTGAAATTGCGGCAAACGGTTCGCGGTGTTCATCGAAAATACACGCAGCCAGGCAACGCAGTCCCAGCGCATGTTCTTCATCATCAAATGAATAACCGCGTTTGCGTGTCTGCGCGAGGTCTTCTTTTAAATGCACAGGAGAAACCAGCGTCGCGTGGGTATAGGCATGTAACCCTTTGCGATGTAGCAGCTTTGTCACCTGTTCTTCACTCAGTTGAGCCAAAAAGGCTTTACCGGCACCGGAAGCATGCATCGGCAATTTACCGCCAATAGGGGCGGACATTCGCATCAGATGCGTACACTGCACCTGATCGATAATAATCGCCTCGTGATCGCTTTGATCGAGCACCGCCATATTGACCGTTTCGCCAGATTCTTCCATCAGATCGCGCAGTATAGGATGGACAATAGCTAACAAATTACGGCTCTGGAGAAAACTGCTACCGACCATAAATGCATGCGCGCCGATCGCCCAGTGACCCAGCTCACCGACCTGACGCACAAAGCCCTGTTGTTGCATAGTGGTTAGCAGACGGTGGGTGGTGGAATTGGGTAATCCGGCTTGCTGTGCCAGTTCGGTTAGTGCCACACTGCCATTGGATTCGGCAATCCACTCCAGTAATTTCAGGCCACGCGTTAAAGACTGAACCTGTCCAGTCGCGGGGGCGCTGGTTGCGGCAGGTTTTCTACCGCGTTTTGCGGGAATGGGTGCGACCATGACAGCCTCCTTTTTCTGTATCGTGGAAATCATTTTCATTTTTATTGTTAACTAATGCAACAGTTGCTGTACTGATCCGATGAGTTAATGTTGAACAAATCTCATGTTGCGTAGTGGTCGCTTTTACCACTGATGCGTTTGTGCCAGTATGGTTTGTTGAATTTTTATTAAATCTGGGTTGAGCGTGTCGGGAGCAAGTGTGAGCAGCAAAGTTGAACAACTGCGTGCGCAGTTAAATGAACGTATTCTGGTGCTGGACGGCGGTATGGGCACCATGATCCAGAATTATCGTCTGAACGAAGCCGATTTTCGCGGTGAGCGTTTTGCCGACTGGCCGTGCGATCTAAAAGGCAACAACGACCTGCTGGTGCTCAGTAAACCTGATGTGATTGCCGCGATCCACAACGCTTACTTTGAAGCGGGCGCGGATATCATCGAAACCAACACCTTCAACTCCACGACTATTGCGATGGCGGATTACCAGATGGAATCCCTGTCAGCAGAAATCAACTTTGCAGCAGCGAAACTGGCACGTGCCTGCGCTGACGAGTGGACCGTCCGCACGCCGGGGAAACCACGCTACGTTGCTGGTGTTCTCGGCCCAACCAATCGCACAGCATCTATTTCTCCGGATGTAAACGATCCGGCATTTCGCAATATCACCTTTGACCAACTGGTGGCGGCTTATCGTGAATCCACCAAAGCGCTGGTGGAAGGCGGTGTAGATCTGATTCTGATTGAAACTGTTTTCGACACTCTTAACGCGAAAGCGGCGGTCTTTGCGGTGAAAACCGAGTTTGAAGCGCTGGGTGTTGAGTTGCCGATTATGATTTCCGGCACCATTACCGACGCCTCCGGGCGCACGCTCTCCGGTCAGACAACCGAGGCATTTTACAACTCCCTGCGGCATGCCGAAGCGCTGACCTTTGGCCTCAACTGCGCACTGGGGCCAGACGAACTGCGTCAGTACGTGCAGGAACTTTCGCGTATTGCCGAATGCTACGTCACCGCGCACCCGAATGCCGGGCTGCCAAACGCCTTTGGTGAATACGATCTCGATGCTGACACAATGGCGAAACAGATTCGCGAATGGGCTGAATCGGGTTTCCTGAATATTGTCGGCGGCTGCTGTGGCACGACGCCACAACATATTGCTGCGATGAGCCGTGCAGTTGAAGGATTAGCACCGCGCAAACTGCCTGATATCCCCGTAGCCTGCCGTTTGTCCGGACTGGAGCCGCTGAACATTGGCGACGATAGTTTGTTTGTTAACGTTGGTGAACGAACTAATGTAACCGGTTCCGCTAAGTTCAAACGCCTGATCAAAGAAGAGAAATATAGCGAGGCGCTGGACGTGGCGCGTCAGCAGGTGGAAAACGGCGCGCAGATTATCGATATCAACATGGATGAAGGGATGCTCGACGCCGAAGCGGCGATGGTGCGTTTCCTCAGTCTGATTGCTGGCGAGCCGGATATCGCTCGCGTGCCGATTATGATCGATTCTTCGAAATGGGACGTCATCGAAAAAGGACTGAAGTGTATTCAGGGCAAAGGCATTGTTAACTCTATCTCGATGAAAGAGGGCGTTGAAACCTTTATCCATCATGCCAAATTATTACGCCGTTACGGTGCGGCGGTGGTGGTAATGGCCTTTGACGAACAGGGCCAGGCCGATACCCGCGCACGGAAAATCGAGATTTGCCGTCGGGCGTACAAAATCCTCACCGAGGAAGTCGGCTTCCCGCCGGAAGATATCATTTTCGACCCGAACATCTTCGCTGTCGCCACCGGGATTGAAGAGCATAACAATTACGCGCAGGATTTCATCGGCGCGTGCGAAGACATCAAACGCGAACTGCCGCACGCACTCATCTCCGGTGGCGTCTCCAACGTTTCCTTCTCGTTCCGTGGCAACGACCCGGTGCGCGAAGCTATTCACGCGGTGTTCCTCTACTACGCCATCCGTAACGGTATGGATATGGGGATCGTCAACGCCGGACAACTGGCGATTTACGACGATCTGCCTGCGGAACTGCGCGACGCGGTGGAAGATGTGATCCTTAACCGTCGCGACGATGGTACAGAGCGTTTACTGGAACTTGCCGAAAAATATCGCGGCAGTAAAACCGACGACACCGCCAACGCCCAACAGGCGGAGTGGCGCTCGTGGGACGTGAAGAAACGCCTGGAGTACTCGTTGGTCAAAGGCATTACTGAGTTTATCGAACAGGACACCGAAGAAGCTCGTCAACAAGCCGCTCGCCCGATTGAAGTGATTGAAGGGCCGCTGATGGACGGAATGAACGTCGTCGGTGACCTGTTTGGTGAAGGGAAAATGTTTTTGCCGCAGGTGGTGAAATCGGCACGCGTTATGAAGCAGGCGGTGGCGTATCTCGAACCGTATATTGAAGCCAGCAAAGAGCAGGGTAAAACCAACGGTAAGATGGTGATCGCCACCGTGAAGGGTGACGTGCACGATATCGGTAAAAATATTGTTGGTGTGGTGCTGCAATGTAACAACTATGAAATTGTTGATCTCGGCGTGATGGTGCCAGCGGAAAAAATCCTCCGCACTGCCAAAGAGGTGAATGCTGATTTGATTGGTCTTTCGGGGCTGATCACGCCGTCGCTGGACGAAATGGTCAACGTGGCGAAAGAGATGGAGCGTCAGGGCTTCACCATTCCGCTACTGATTGGCGGCGCGACTACCTCAAAAGCGCATACAGCGGTGAAAATCGAGCAAAACTACAGCGGCCCGACGGTTTACGTGCAAAACGCCTCGCGCACCGTTGGTGTTGTGGCGGCGCTGCTTTCCGACACTCAGCGTGACGACTTTGTCGCTCGTACCCGCAAAGAGTACGAAACCGTGCGTATTCAGCACGGGCGCAAGAAACCGCGCACGCCACCGGTCACGCTGGAAGCGGCGCGCGATAACGATTTCGCTTTTGACTGGCAGGCCTATACGCCGCCTGTAGCGCACCGTCTCGGCGTGCAGGAAGTCGAAGCCAGCATCGAAACGCTGCGTAACTATATCGACTGGACGCCGTTCTTTATGACCTGGTCGCTGGCCGGAAAGTATCCGCGCATTCTGGAAGATGAAGTGGTGGGCGAAGAGGCAAAACGCCTGTTTAAAGACGCTAACGACATGCTGGATAAATTAAGCGCTGAAAAATCGCTGAATCCGCGCGGCGTGGTTGGTCTGTTCCCGGCAAACCGGGTGGGTGACGACATTGAAATCTATCGTGATGAAACACGCACGCATGTGATTAATATCAGCCACCATCTGCGCCAACAGACGGAAAAAACCGGCTTTGCTAACTACTGCCTCGCTGATTTTGTGGCACCGAAACTCTCCGGCAAAGCGGATTACATCGGTGCATTTGCCGTAACTGGCGGGCTGGAAGAGGACGCGCTGGCTGATGCCTTCGAAGCGCAGCACGATGATTACAATAAAATCATGGTGAAAGCGCTTGCCGACCGTTTAGCCGAAGCCTTTGCAGAATATCTTCATGAGCGCGTGCGTAAAGTCTACTGGGGCTACGCGCCGAATGAAAATCTCAGCAACGAAGACCTGATCCGCGAAAACTATCAGGGCATCCGCCCGGCACCAGGATATCCGGCCTGCCCGGAACATACGGAAAAAGCCACCATCTGGGAGCTGCTGGAAGTGGAAAAACACACCGGCATGAAACTCACGGAATCTTTCGCTATGTGGCCTGGCGCATCAGTTTCGGGTTGGTACTTCAGCCATCCGGACAGCAAGTACTACGCAGTGGCACAAATTCAGCGCGATCAGGTTGAAGACTATGCCCGCCGTAAAGGTATGAGCGTTTCTGATGTTGAACGCTGGCTGGCGCCGAATCTGGGGTATGACGCGGACTGATTCACAAATCTGTCACTTTTCTTTACAACAAACAGGGCACTCACGGAGTGCCCTGTCTCTTTATTGATAGTAAACACATATACTGGACTTATATCAGACCGGAAAAGCGCTTCCGGAACTGTTTCAGGCACATATAACGATAAGGAGAACCTGAACTCGTGTTAACACTGCTTCACCTGCTTTCTGCCGTCGCCCTGCTGGTCTGGGGGACGCATATTGTTCGAACAGGCGTAATGCGTGTCTTTGGCGCACGACTGCGTACTGTCCTTAGCCGGAGCGTCGAAAAAAAGCCGCTCGCCTTCTGTGCGGGGATTGGCGTTACGGCACTGGTGCAGAGCAGTAATGCCACCACCATGCTGGTGACGTCGTTTGTTGCCCAGGATCTGGTTGCTCTCGCGCCTGCGCTGGTGATTGTGCTGGGGGCCGACGTCGGAACGGCGCTGATGGCGCGGGTTCTCACCTTCGATTTATCCTGGTTGTCGCCGCTACTTATTTTTATCGGCGTAATTTTTTTCCTCGGACGCAAGCAGTCGCGCGCCGGGCAACTGGGCCGCGTCGGTATTGGCCTTGGGTTGATTTTGCTGGCACTGGAGTTGATTGTGCAGGCCGTAACGCCGATCACCCAGGCGAACGGTGTTCAGGTGATCTTTGCCTCGCTGACCGGCGATATTCTGCTGGATGCGCTGATTGGCGCGATGTTCGCCATTATCAGCTACTCCAGCCTTGCCGCGGTACTGCTGACTGCGACTCTGACTGCTGCGGGCATTATCTCTTTCCCGGTGGCGCTCTGCCTGGTTATTGGCGCTAACCTTGGTTCCGGCTTGCTGGCGATGCTCAACAATAGCGCCGCTAATGCTGCCGCACGTCGTGTCGCGTTGGGCAGCCTGCTTTTTAAGCTGGTGGGGAGCCTGATTATCCTGCCGTTTGTCCACGTTCTGGCAGAATCAATGGATAAACTGCCTTTGCCGAAAGCGGAATTGGTTATCTATTTCCACGTCTTCTATAACCTTGTGCGCTGTCTGGCGATGCTGCCATTTGTCGACCCGATGGCACGGTTTTGCAAAACCATTATTCGCGATGAACCCGAACTGGATGCCCATCTGAAACCAAAACATCTGGATGTCAGCGCGCTGGATACGCCGACCCTTGCTCTGGCGAATGCCGCCCGTGAAACACTGCGCATCGGTGACGCGATGGAACAGATGATGGAAGGGCTGAATAAAGTGATGCACGGCGAACCGCGTGAAGAGAAGGAGTTGCGCAAGCTGGCGGATGATATCAACGTCCTCTACACCGCGATTAAACTTTATCTGGCGCGGATGCCAAAAGAAGAGTTGGCGGAAGAAGAATCACGTCGCTGGGCGGAGATTATCGAAATGGCGCTCAACCTTGAGCAGGCTTCCGATATTGTCGAGCGCATGGGCAGCGAAATTGCCGACAAATCACTGGCAGCACGGCGGGCGTTTTCGCTTGATGGGTTGAAGGAACTGGATGCGCTCTATGAGCAATTGCTCAGCAATTTAAAACTGGCAATGTCGGTGTTCTTCTCTGGCGATGTCACCAGCGCTCGCCGTTTACGTCGCAGTAAGCATCGCTTTCGCATTCTTAATCGCCGCTATTCCCATGCCCACGTCGATCGCCTGCATCAGCAAAACGTGCAGAGTATTGAAACCAGTTCGCTACATTTAGGTTTATTGGGAGATATGCAGCGTCTGAACTCGCTGTTTTGTTCGGTGGCTTACAGCGTACTGGAACAGCCAGATGAAGATGAGGGACGGGACGAGTATTAATATTGTGAATCCTGTAGGCCTGATAAGACGCGTTAAGCGTCGCATCAGGCACTATGTACAAGATGCCGGATCATGCATCCGGCAATTCACTTAAAAACGGTGACCCGCTTCCAGCGGCACGGCTTCTTCACCGGCCTTAAACACATAAGTGGTATTCGGGCCGCCAAGCGTAGCGTGACCTTTACTTACGGTGATCCAGTTACCTTCCGGCAGACCAATAATCGTCAGTTCTGGCGCTACCACCAGTAATTCGCGAATACGCTGCTCGCGCGTTTCACCTTTGTGACCTTCCGGCAGCGCGTTGGTGAAGTGCGGGTTGATTTGCAGCGGGAACAGATTCAGCGCATCGAAGCCCTGCGGATCGACAATCGGCATATCGTTGGTCGTGCGAATGGTTGGGCAAGCGAGGTTAGCGCCTGCGCTCCAGCCAATATACAGCGCGCCGCGTTTCACTACGTCAACAATCGGTGCCAGCAGACCGCGCACACGGCATTCTTTCAGTAACTGGAAAGTGTTGCCACCGCCGACAATCACGATCTCCGCATTTTCAATCGCGGCAACAGGATCGGCAATGCTATGAATACCGGTGACAGAAATGCCAAGTGGGGCAAGAACTGCGGCCGTTTTGGCGGTGTAATCATCCCAGGTTTGCGTTACGCCAGCGAAAGGAATAAACACCGCGGAACGGCGACCCTGCAACTGTTCAGCAATCAGCGGCAGCGCATGTTCCAGCCAGGCTTTTCCCGGCAGCGTCGAGTTACTCAATAAAAGCAGTTCCATTACTTCTCCGGTTAGTAAGAAATCACGGAAGGCATGCTACCACTGTGAATTTAACCGCTTACTGACATGGCTCACGATGTCGCGTATTGCTTCTGGAAAGCGTCTCGCAAGTTTGAATGTTCAGGCGTGACAGGTATTCGCAACAGCGGTATTTTCCGACAAATTTCTAAGGACACTGGAGGAAAAATGCTCGCTAATTACGCTACTTTTAGACAGAGTATGCGCATCATGATGGAGGGAATTATGCGCACAATGTCGAAGGTGAAAAAATCTGTCAATGTTTCGCTGCCCCCCGAGATTCTGGAAGAGGCACGTAAATCCTGTCGCTGATGTATTAAAGCATGCCATTGTTGTCCGGCGGTCAGACTTGCTCAGCTATCTGGCGGTAAACCACCTGTAAAAGTTTGTCCGGTGGTTTCAATTGCTGGCCTGGACCACATGGTGATGACAGGAATACCGCTAAAAGAGTTGGGAGAACGTATAGCTGATCTTAGTCAACAGCGAATCGAACTGCGTGATGCTATCGATTTTCTATTAAACGGCTATTAATGCTGGTACGTAACTTATCGTATTCCGCATAAATCCTGTTTTTCCTCGCTAAGAGGTAAGGTATATTCCGCGTTTCAGAGGAGAATTTATGCTGCCCGACTCATCAGTCCGTTTAAATAAATACATCAGCGAAAGCGGAATTTGCTCACGCCGCGAAGCGGATCGCTATATCGAGCAAGGCAATGTGTTCCTTAATGGCAAGCGTGCCACCATTGGCGATCAGGTAAAGCCCGGTGACGTTGTAAAAGTAAACGGTCAGTTGATCGAGCCGCGGGAAGCCGAAGATTTAGTGCTTATCGCCCTGAATAAGCCCGTGGGCATTGTCAGCACTACGGAAGATGGCGAGCGCGATAACATCGTCGATTTCGTCAATCACAGCAAGCGCGTGTTCCCGATTGGTCGCCTGGATAAAGACTCCCAGGGGCTGATTTTCCTCACTAATCACGGCGATCTGGTCAATAAGATCCTTCGTGCTGGCAACGACCATGAAAAAGAATATCTGGTGACGGTCGATAAACCGATTACCGAGGAGTTTATTCGCAGCATGAGTGCGGGGGTGCCAATCCTCGGGACAGTGACCAAAAAGTGCAAAGTTAAAAAAGAAGCGCCGTTTGTCTTTCGTATTACCCTGGTGCAAGGGTTGAACCGTCAGATCCGTCGTATGTGTGAACATTTTGGCTACGAAGTGAAAAAGCTGGAACGTACGCGCATTATGAACGTCAGCTTAAGCGGCATTCCGCTGGGTGAATGGCGTGATTTAACCGACGATGAGCTTATCGATCTCTTTAAACTCATTGAAAATTCCTCTTCCGAGGCGAAGCCCAAAGCGAAGGCCAAACCGAAAACGGCAGGCATCAAACGCCCGGTGGTGAAGGTGGAGAAAACAGCGGAAAAAGGTGGCCGCCCGGCATCAAACGGCAAGCGTTTCGCCTCGCCGGGGCGGAAGAAAAAAGGTCGTTAATCAGCGTTTGCCACGCGTCGACGTATTTGCCGACCAACTGAATGACGCTTCAGGATCCGGTTTATAAGCCTGCTTTTTCTTCAACTGGCGGGCTTTTTTCGCTTCAGCCTCACGCTCAACCATTAATTTATCGATGTACTCTTTCTTAATGCTGTTGGTTTCGGCGTTGGTCAGCACGCGGCCATGTGCAATACGCGCTCGATCCAGCAGCGTCTTCAGTTCGCGCTGTTCACGCTCAGTCATCTCTTTTTGAGTAATGCGGGGGAGTGCCATGATGGTGCCCTCTGTTAATCGGATAGCTCAGTGTACGGGAATTCATTTGCGAGCAGAACCGATAAGATTCATTTGCGTTCTCTTTTATTTTTATGTTTTTAGCTAATTAGCGATAAATACATATAAAAATTTAACGGAAATAATTCACTGGTAACTGTTCAAATTTAATTAATCTTTTATTATTCAAGGTGTTAAATCTTAGGGTCCATTTCTGGCTCGTTTCTCGCAATAACGCTATCGCATTGATAACATTTCTGTTTTCAGTGGTCTGGCGCGGGTTAGTTAATATCAAAGGATGAGTCAAATGCCATTAAATGGAGTCAGTGCTGTGATGCGTGAACGGGTATCGCAGCAGTTAAAGGAAATTGAATGGCGGTATGGCGTGAAAGTGCTGTACGCCTGCGAATCGGGGAGTCGCGGCTGGGGATTTGCCTCGCCAGACAGCGATTACGATGTGCGTTTTTTGTATGTTCACCCGCTGGAATGGTATCTGCGGGTAGAGTCACCACGCGATGTTATCGAACTGCCCATCGACGACGAGCTGGATGTTTCAGGTTGGGAGTGGCGCAAGGCGCTGGGATTATTGAAAGGCGCGAACCCGACGCTGATTGAATGGCTGGATTCGCCGGTGGTCTATCAGCAGGATGAAGAAACGATAACGGCGCTTAAGGCGATGGTGCCGAAGTGGTTTTCTCCGCTACGTGCGCGCTGGCATTACTATTCGATGGCGCAGAAAAACTTCCGCGGCTATTTGCAGGCCGACGAAGTTCGGCTGAAAAAATATTTTTACGTGCTGCGCCCGCTGCTGGCCGTGCGCTGGGTCGAAGCGGGTAAAGGCGTACCGCCAATGCGCTTTGCTGAGTTACTGGCGGGAAGTGAGTTGGATGCGGCCTTACGTGCAGAAATAGATGAATTGCTGGAACGTAAACAGCGCGCGGGAGAAGCGGAATATGGACCGCGCCGTCCATTGCTACATGCGTTTATTCGTGCGGAACTGGCGCGCGGGGAAATTCCACCAGTGTTACCGGACAGCAGGGAAGGCGATGTCAGGGAGTTGGATCGTCTGTTGATGACGACAGTGATGGGGAAATAAACACGGCCCGGGGCATATCATCCGGGCCGTACTGTTTTTACTCAAACAAATTACTATGCAGTTTCTGCACCACCTGATCGGCGTCTGCGCCTGGCACCAGGAAGCACAGGTTATGGCTGGAAGCGCCGTAGCAAATCATGCGGATGTTGAACGGTTCCAGTACGCCAAAGACCTCTTTGCCGACGCCGCAGGCTTTTGACAGGTCGTTACCAATCAGTGCCACCAGCGCCAGGCCTTCTTCCACTTCTACCCGGCACAGTGCCGAAAGCTCCATCAGTAAGGATTGCGTCAGCAACGTATCGCCGGTAGATGTTGATCCGGTAGTGTCGAGAGTTAACGCCACGCTTACTTCTGACGTCGTAATTAAATCCACCGAAATATTATGTCGCGCGAGGATGCCGAAAACCTCCGCGAGGAAGCCGCGGGAATGCAGCATATTCAGGCTATGTAGGGTTAATAGCGTTTGTTTACGGCGCAGGGCCAGGGCGCGGAATAGCGGTGGATTTTCGGTGGTATTACACACCAGCGTACCGCCAGCGCGCGGATCTTTGCTGGAGCCGACAAATACCGGAATATCGCTGCGTACTGCAGGCAACAACGTTGCCGGATGCAGCACTTTCGCGCCAAAGGTCGCCATTTCAGCGGCCTCTTCAAAAGCAATTTCATCTATGCGTTTTGCTGCGGGCACCACGCGCGGATCGGTAGTGTAGATACCGGGGACGTCAGTCCAGATATCCACACGAGATGCGTGTAAAGCTTCCGCCAGCAAGGCTGCCGTATAATCGCTGCCGCCACGACCAAGTGTTGTGGTACGGCCTTTACTTTCTCTGCCAATAAATCCCTGAGTGATGATTAAACTTTCACTGAGTCGTGGGGCCAACTGCAACGCAGCCAGTTCCGCCAGTGCAGTAACATCCGGCTCCGCACGGCCAAATCGGTCATTGGTACGCATCACTTTACGCACATCAAACCACTGTGCCTGAACATTGCGTTCGCGCAGGATCTCAACAAACAGCAGAGTAGACATCAGCTCGCCGTGGCTGACCAGTTCATCTGTTAACGCCGGAGAGGTTGCCAGTGCCGCTGCTTCGGCCAGAATGGTAATGTTCTCCAGTAGACGTTCAATCTCTTCACGGACGACGTTCGGGTAACGCAGGCGTTCCAGAATAGCGAACTGAATATTGCGAATGGCATCGAGTTTTTCGAAACGCTCAGCCGGTTCCAGACCTTCGGCTAGTGCTACCAGCAGATTGGTGATCCCTGCGGAAGCGGAAAGCACAACTAAACGCACATTCACATCAGAAAGCACAATGTCAGCGCTGCGGTTCATGGCGTCGAAATCAGCCACGCTAGTACCACCAAATTTGGAGACAACAATATCGGGCATAACAACCTCGTGTCAGGGAATGAAAGAAGCGACCATGGCACAAAGGCAAAACAGAAACCGGTGCAGGCGCAGACCGTATTTATAAATAAAAGGTGTAGCGGAGTGTGTCAACGCTGGGATTATGCGGATTATTCATGCAGCGCTGGTGGCCAGAAATTGTGCTTATAACAGCTATACTGTTTTATCCATTTCGGCGGTTGAACGAGCTAAAGACACTAAAACCATCACATTTTTCTGTGACTGGCGCTACAATCTTCCACAGTCACAATTCTCAATATCAGAAGAGTATTGCTAATGAAAAATATCAATCCAACGCAGACCGCTGCCTGGCAGGCACTACAGAAACACTTCGATGAAATGAAAGACGTTACGATCGCTGAGCTTTTTGCTAAAGACGGCGATCGTTTTTCTAAGTTCTCCGCAACCTTCGACGATCAGATGCTGGTGGATTACTCCAAAAACCGCATCACCGAAGAGACGCTGGCGAAATTACAGGATCTGGCGAAAGAGTGCGATCTGGCTGGCGCGATTAAGTCGATGTTCTCTGGCGAGAAGATCAACCGTACCGAAAACCGCGCTGTACTGCACGTGGCGCTGCGTAACCGTAGCAATACGCCGATTCTGGTTGATGGCAAAGACGTGATGCCGGAAGTCAACGCGGTGCTGGAGAAGATGAAAACCTTCTCGGAAGCGATTATTTCTGGTGAGTGGAAAGGTTATACCGGTAAGGCAATCACTGACGTGGTAAACATCGGTATCGGTGGTTCTGACCTTGGTCCGTACATGGTGACTGAAGCGCTGCGCCCGTACAAAAACCACCTGAACATGCACTTCGTTTCTAACGTCGATGGGACTCACATCGCAGAAGTACTGAAAAAAGTGAATCCGGAAACCACCCTGTTCCTGGTGGCGTCTAAAACCTTCACTACTCAGGAAACTATGACCAACGCCCACAGTGCGCGTGACTGGTTCCTGAAAGCGGCTGGCGATGAGAAGCACGTTGCGAAACACTTTGCGGCGCTCTCCACCAACGCGAAAGCTGTTGGCGAGTTTGGTATTGATACTGCTAACATGTTCGAGTTCTGGGATTGGGTCGGCGGTCGTTACTCTCTGTGGTCAGCGATTGGTCTGTCGATTGTTCTCTCCATCGGTTTTGATAACTTCGTTGAACTGCTTTCCGGTGCACACGCCATGGACAAGCATTTCTCCACTACTCCGGCAGAGAAAAACCTGCCTGTACTGCTGGCGCTGATCGGCATCTGGTACAACAATTTCTTTGGCGCGGAAACTGAAGCGATTCTGCCATACGACCAGTATATGCACCGTTTTGCGGCGTACTTCCAGCAGGGCAATATGGAATCCAACGGTAAGTACGTTGACCGTAACGGTAACGTGGTGGATTACCAGACTGGCCCGATTATTTGGGGTGAACCAGGTACGAATGGTCAGCACGCGTTCTACCAGTTGATTCACCAGGGAACCAAAATGGTGCCGTGCGATTTCATCGCCCCGGCTATCACCCATAACCCGCTCTCTGATCACCACCAGAAACTGCTGTCTAACTTCTTCGCTCAGACCGAAGCTCTGGCGTTTGGTAAATCCCGCGAAGTGGTTGAGCAGGAATACCGTGATCAGGGTAAAGATCCGGCGACGCTCGATTATGTTGTGCCGTTCAAAGTGTTCGAAGGCAACCGCCCGACCAACTCCATTCTGCTGCGCGAAATCACCCCGTTCAGTCTGGGTGCCTTGATTGCGCTGTATGAGCACAAAATCTTTACTCAGGGCGTGATCCTGAACATCTTCACCTTTGACCAGTGGGGCGTAGAGCTGGGTAAACAACTGGCGAACCGCATTCTGCCGGAGCTGAAAGATGATAAAGAAATCAGCAGCCACGATAGCTCGACCAATGGTCTGATTAACCGCTATAAAGCGTGGCGCGGTTAATCATCGTGCATTTCTGATGCCGATATGTAGGCCGGATAAGGCGTTCACGCCGCATCCGGCAACCGGTGCCTGATGCGACGCGGTCGCGTCTTATCAGGCCTACAGGTCGATGCCGATATGTACATCGCATTCGGCAATTAATACATAGCTCGATTGACTAAATAGCCTTAAAAACAATGCCGACTATAAGTCGGCATTGTTTTATCAGATAAATCCCCTTGCCGGTGATTTAACGAAAATCATACCGTGAGGTTAATCCTAAAATATATTTTTAGCCTGTGTTAATTTCAGAAAATACGCAGGGGATTTATTTTTATATTTATTTTAACTGAATGATTTAACTGATTGTTTTCATATTATAAAAATATATAGTTGATATTCATTCCAATTATCCTAAAACCCCTTCACTAATTCCCCGCGGCGTAATTCGTATGCTTTAGTTGTGTATACTCGATCCCGCCCGAAATGTTTTTGGGTAAATCTCCATTCATTCAATGAAGGGAAATTATTATGAAAAAAGTTCTGTATGGCATTTTTGCCATATCTGCGCTTGCGGTGACTTCTGCGTGGGCTGCACCTGTACAGGTGGGCGAAGCGGCAGGGTCAGCAGCAACGTCGGTTTCAGCGGGTAGTTCCTCTGCGACCAGCGTCAGCACCGTAAGCTCGGCGGTGGGCGTCGCGCTCGCGGCAACCGGTGGCGGTGATGGTTCTAATACCGGGACCACAACAACCACGACCACCAGTACTCAGTAATAAAGTATGTATCCCCAAAATAATTCGAGTCATCGCATCTGTGGCTTGAGGTATGAAGGGATTTACCATAACCACACTCCGGTGTGGTTATTCTGCCCCTCTGGAGAAGAGTCGTGAAGCGACCTGCACTCATTCTTATCTGCCTGTTATTACAGGCCTGTTCAGCCACTACTCAAGAACTGGGCAACTCACTGTGGGACAGCCTGTTCGGTACGCCGGGCGTTCAGCTTACGGACGATGATATTCAAAATATGCCCTACGCCAGCCAGTATATGCAGCTTAATGGCGGTCCACAGTTATTTGTCGTTTTGGCCTTCGCTGAAGACGGACAACAAAAATGGGTTACTCAGGATCAGGCCACCCTCGTTACGCAACATGGTCGTCTGGTGAAAACCCTGCTCGGTGGCGACAACCTGATTGAAGTAAATAATCTTGCTGCCGATCCGCTGACCAAACCCGCACAAATCGTTGATGGCACAACCTGGACTCGCACGATGGGCTGGACCGAGTACCAGCAGGTGCGCTACGCCACAGCTCGTTCAGTCTTTAAATGGGATGGTACTGACACCGTCAAAGTCGGCAGCGATGAAACCCCGGTTCGCGTGCTGGATGAAGAAGTCTCCACCGATCAGGCGTGCTGGCATAACCGTTACTGGATCGACAGCGAAGGACAAATTCGCCAGTCGGAACAGTATCTCGGTGCAGATTATTTCCCGGTGAAAACCACGCTCATCAAGGCAGCAAAACAATGATTAAACAAACAATTGCAGCGTTGCTTTTGAGCGTAGGGATGTCATCGGTCTTGGCGGCGGGAACCGTCAAGGTGTTTAGCAATGGTAGTCGCGAGGCAAAAACGCTGACGGGCGCAGAGTATTTAATCGATCTGGTGGGGCAACCACGACTGGCAAATAGCTGGTGGCCCGGTGCGGTGATTAGCGAAGAGCTGGCAACGGCGGCGGCATTGCGTCAACAGCAGGCGTTGCTGGCACGACTGGCGGCGTTGGCCGCAGATTCCAGCGGTGATGATGCCGCCGCCATTAACACCTTACGCCAGCAAATTCAGGCGTTGAAAGTGACGGGCAGGCAAAAAATCAATCTTGATCCCGATATGGTGCGCGTTGCCGAACGCGGTAACCCGCCGTTGCAGGGCAACTACACGCTGTGGGTCGGATCTCCGCCGTCAACGGTCACGTTGTTTGGGCTTATTAGTCGTCCAGGCAATCAGCCATTTACCCCAGGTCGTGACGTGGCGAGTTACCTCTCCGGTCAGAACCTGCTTAGTGGCGCGGATTGCAGCTACGCATGGGTTATTTATCCAGACGGTCGCACGCAAAAAGCGCCGGTGGCTTACTGGAACAAGCGTCACGTAGAGCCGATGCCCGGCAGCATTATTTATGTTGGCCTGGCGGACTCCGTCTGGAGTAAGACGCCAGACGCCCTGAACGCCGACATTCTTCAGATTCTGACGCAGCGGATACCCCAATAATGAAAAAAAGACATCTGCTTAGCGTACTGGCGCTGGGCATTAGCGCGGCCTGCTACGGCGAAACGTATCCTGCGCCTATCGGGCCGTCGCAATCAGATTTCGGCGGCGTCGGTTTGTTGCAAACGCCCACCGCCCGTATGGCGCGGGAAGGGGAGCTTAGTCTCAACTACCGCGATAATGATCAGTACCGTTATTACTCAGCTTCAGTGCAACTCTTCCCGTGGCTGGAAACGACGCTGCGCTATACCGACGTGCGTACCAGACAGTACAGCAGCGTCGAAGCGTTCTCTGGCGACCAAACGTATAAAGATAAAGCCTTCGATCTTAAACTGCGTTTGTGGGAAGAGAGTTACTGGATGCCGCAGGTGGCTGTTGGCGCGCGGGATATCGGCGGTACGGGGCTGTTTGATGCGGAATATCTGGTCGCCAGCAAAGCCTGGGGGCCGTTCGATTTCACACTCGGCCTGGGTTGGGGATATCTGGGCACCAGCGGTAACGTGAAAAATCCGCTCTGTTCAGCCAGTGACAAATATTGCTATCGCGATAACAGCTATAAACAGGCGGGTTCTATCGACGGCAGCCAGATGTTCCACGGCCCGGCCTCGCTGTTTGGGGGAGTGGAATACCAGACGCCCTGGCAGCCGCTGCGCCTGAAACTGGAGTATGAAGGCAATAATTATCAGCAGGATTTTGCTGGGAAGCTGGAGCAAAAAAGTAAGTTTAACGTCGGGGCGATTTATCGCGTTACCGATTGGGCCGACGTTAACCTTAGCTATGAACGTGGCAACACCTTTATGTTTGGCGTCACGCTGCGCACCAACTTTAACGATCTGCGCCCGTCGTACAACGATAACGCCCGACCGCAATACCAGCCGCAGCCGCAGGATGCCATTTTGCAGCATTCGGTGGTGGCGAATCAGTTAACGCTGTTGAAATACAACGCCGGGCTTGCCGATCCGCAGATCCAGGTGAAAGGCGATACGCTGTATGTTACCGGCGAGCAGGTGAAATATCGCGATTCGCGCGAAGGGATCATTCGTGCTAATCGGATCGTGATGAACGATCTGCCGGATGGGATCCGCATGATCCGTATAACGGAAAATCGGCTTAATATGCCGCAGGTGACCACCGAAACGGATGTCGCCAGCCTGAAAAATCATCTTGCCGGAGAGCCGCTGGGTCATGAAACAACGTTGGCGCAAAAACGCGTCGAACCGGTGGTGCCGAAGTCCACTGAACAAGGCTGGTATTTTGACAAATCGCGCTTTGATTTCCATATCGATCCAGTACTGAATCAGTCAGTTGGTGGCCCGGAAAATTTCTATATGTACCAGCTTGGCGTGATGGGGACGGCGGATTTGTGGTTAACGGATCATCTGCTGACTACCGGCAGCCTGTTTGCTAACCTGGCGAATAACTACGACAAGTTTAACTACACTAACCCGCCGCAGGACTCCCATCTGCCGCGTGTGCGTACTCATGTTCGTGAATATGTGCAGAACGATGTTTACGTCAATAACCTGCAAGCCAACTACTTCCAGCATCTGGGCAACGGCTTCTATGGCCAGGTCTACGGCGGCTATCTCGAAACCATGTTTGGCGGTGCGGGGGCAGAAGTGTTGTATCGTCCGCTGGATAGCAACTGGGCGTTTGGGCTGGATGCTAACTATGTGAAACAGCGCGACTGGCGTAGCGCGAAAGATATGATGAAGTTTACCGATTACAGCGTGAAAACCGGACATCTGACCGCGTACTGGACGCCATCTTTCGCCCAGGATGTGTTAGTCAAAGCGAGCGTCGGGCAGTATCTGGCAGGGGATAAAGGCGGTACGCTGGAGATTGCCAAACGTTTTGATAGCGGCGTGGTGGTGGGTGGCTATGCCACGATCACTAACGTTTCGAAAGAGGAGTACGGGGAAGGGGATTTCACCAAAGGCGTGTATGTCTCTGTACCGCTGGATCTCTTCTCGTCCGGCCCGACCCGCAGTCGTGCGGCAATTGGTTGGACACCGCTGACGCGCGACGGTGGTCAGCAACTTGGGCGTAAGTTCCAGTTGTATGATATGACCAGCGATCGTAGCGTAAATTTCCGTTAAGTCATGGGAAAGGTGCCAGCTTTCGCAATCACTGGCACCCTCATTCTTAATGGCCTGTCGAGCCATCAGGAACGCAGTTCACCCCCGGTTTACGATCTGGTGTGTAAAGGCGAAAACATTCTGTCTTCCTGTCCGTCGATATAGGTTGCAGGTCTGGTTGCCTGAGCGACTGAGCCATCATTGGGCTGGAGACATTGCTTTGCGGAAGGTCGGCTTTATCAGCAGTACCGAGCGGACCGGCAAAAGCAGGAAGAACAGAGACTGATAACAACAAAGCAGCAAAATAAGGCTTCATTTTTACCACCTTTATCAGGTTAGGTTTCATTTGTTCCAGAGGAACATTGTCGATTTTTCGCGCTTTGTTGGTGGCTGGGAATCACCTGAATGGGTGATTTTTTGGGGCGCGTGTCTTGCCGGAGGCACAGTCAGGCGCGGTTTATCCGGCCTGCGGGGAGCCGCATCCGGCGCTGGCGGGAGGAGCCATCTAAATCCAGGTTGAACAAAACATACACAAAAAATATAGATCTCCGTCACATTTTTACGTTATACAGGAAGCTCGCCACTGAGTTGGAGGGCTGTTATGACGTCGCTATCTCGTCCCCGCGTGGAGTTTATCTCCACTATTTTGCAGACCGTACTCAATCTTGGCCTGTTGTGCCTGGGCTTGATTCTGGTTGTCTTTCTCGGCAAAGAAACGGTGCATCTGGCTGATGTGCTGTTCGCACCAGAACAAACCAGCAAATATGAGCTGGTGGAAGGGCTGGTGGTTTACTTTCTCTATTTCGAATTTATCGCCCTGATTGTGAAGTATTTTCAGTCCGGATTTCACTTTCCCTTACGTTACTTTGTCTATATCGGGATCACCGCCATTGTGCGCTTGATCATCGTCGATCATAAATCGCCACTGGATGTGTTGATCTACTCTGCAGCGATCCTGTTACTGGTGATCACTCTATGGCTGTGTAATTCGAAACGGCTGAAGCGGGAGTAAAAAAGAGGCGCTCCGAAGAGCGCCGAATAACAGTCACAAGTTAGGATAACGTAAGTTGAGGGTGCAGCGGCATAACATTGGCATAACAACATCTTTAACCTTTCACACCACCCGCCGTCAGGCCGTTGACCAGCCAGCGTTGAGCCAGCAAGAAGACGAGGGTGATCGGTAATGCAGACATCACAGCAGCGGCAGCAAAGTCACCCCACAGGTAGTTTTGTGGGTTGAGGTATTGCTGCATACCCACGGCCAGGGTGTAACTGTTCACATCACGCAGTAACAGCGACGCGACCGGAACTTCAGTAATAGCAGCGATAAATGACAGGATGAACACCACTGCCAGAATCGGTACTGACAGCGGCAGCAGGACGAGGCGGAAGGCCTGCCACGGCGTCGCGCCATCCAGCGCCGCCGCTTCTTCCAGCGAGCCATCGATAGTTTCGAAATAACCTTTGATCGTCCAGACGTGCAGCGCAATCCCCCCCAGGTAAGCAAAGATAACGCCGCCGTGGGTATTCAGGCCGATGAACGGAATGTACTCACCCAGGCGGTCAAATAACGCATACAACGCGACCAGTGAGAGTACCGCCGGGAACATCTGGAAAATCAGCATCCCTTTCAGCAGCGTCGCTTTGCCAGGGAAGCGCATACGGGCGAAGGCGTAGGCGCAGGTAGTGGAGAGCGCCACAATACCAATCGCAGAAATCCCCGCGACTTTCACCGAGTTCCACAGCCACAGCAGTACCGGGAACGGCGGTGGCGTAACGCGACCATCCGCCTGTTCAACGCTAAAACCTAACGCCAGTTTCCAGTGATCCCACGAGATTTGCTCCGGGATCAGGCTGCCGGTCGCGAAGTTCCCCTGGCGCAGCGAGATGGCGACGACCATTAGCAGCGGGAACATTATCGCCGCGATAAAAAGTAGCAGTAGCAGGTGAGTAATAAATAAACGTGCTTTTTGCGATTTTGGTTGGACCATTGCCATTTTTGTTATCTCCCTTAATCAAACTTCATTCGCGTGGCTTTCAGGTTCACTATCGCCAACGCACCCACCAGCAGGAAGATCAGCGTGGCAATCGCTGCCGCCAGACCGAAGTCCTGACCACCGCCGCCTTCAAAGGCGATACGGTAGGTGTAGTTAACGAGCAGGTCGGTATAACCGGCTGGTGTGGTGGTGCCAAGACGATCCGGGCCGCCATTGGTCAACAGTTGAATCAGTACGAAGTTGTTAAAGTTAAAGGCGAAGCTGGCGATCATCAGCGGTGTTAGCGGCTTGATCAGCAGCGGCAGCGTGATTTTAAAGAAGTTCTGGAATGGGCCTGCGCCATCCATCGCAGAGGCTTCATACAGATCGTCTGGAATCGCTTTCAGCAAGCCCATGCAGAGGATCATCATGTACGGATAACCCAGCCAGGTGTTGACGATAATCAGCATCGTCCGCGCAGTGGTTGGATCGCTGAACCAGGCGGGCTTCACGCCAAACAGTGCGCTCAACATCATGTTGATTTCACCGAAGCTCTGGTTGAACAACCCTTTGAAAATCAAAATTGAAATAAATGAGGGGACGGCGTAGGGCAGAATCAGCAGTACGCGGTAGATAGCTTTGCCGCGCAACGCTTCCCATTGCACCAGACAAGCCAGCACCATGCCGACTGCCACCGTTAAAAAGACAGTGATCAGTGAGAACATCACGGTCCAGACGAAAATCGCGAGGAACGGTTTCTGAATGCCTTCGTCGGTGAAGACGCGGGTAAAGTTTTTCCAGCCGGTGGTTACGGTATAACCCGGACTTAACTTTTCGTCGCCCCAGTTGCCGTCGGCGGTAATGGACTGGTAAAAGCCTGTCTGGTCATTCGGGCGATACTTTACACCACTCTGGTTATTGGTCAGCGTACCATCATCGCCCAGCGTGTAGAGCGGCTGCGTACCGGAGAACTGGCGCAGGGAGCTCATCATCACTTTGTTGTCATCCGGGAGAATGGCGGTAATGTTGCTCAGTGCCTGACGATTTTGGGTAATCACGCGCAGATTTGCGCGCTCGCCTTCAGGCAGTGTGGCGCTTTCTTTCAACTGTAGCTTTTGCTCGCCGCCAAATTTAAAGGCGTCGGAGAGATAATTCTTGCCGGTTTCACCATCGGTAAGCGCCAGTTGCCACTCATCACCTGCCGGATAAAGACCGAAGTTATAGGTTTTTCCCGCTTGCCAGGAACGATCCAACAGAACTTCCTGGGCGCGTTCAAAAGTAAGCTGGTTGGTGCTGCTGTAGTTGGTGAAGGCGATGGCGATGGTGCAGACCAGAGGGAAGAGGACGAATAAGCCCATTCCGGCCATTCCCGGATAGACATAGCGCCAGGCATAGGCTTTACGGTTGGCGAAAATATACAGCCCCGCTGAACTCAAAATCAGCGTGGTAATGGCGAACAGGTATTCCCCTTGTGCGTACATTAAAACTACAAGGTAACCCACCAGCAGGCCAAGCAGACCTAACACTGACCATTTCAGCGCGTCGCTTTGCCACCAATGTTTCTTTTTAATGACATCCATGGGGTTCTTCCTCATTCCAGGACGGATAAATGATTACACCGCATCCGGCAACAACTGCCTGATGCGACGCTGGCGCGTCTTATCAGGCCTACATACGTTTCGTTTTTTCGGTCGGATAAGGCGTTTACGCCGCATCCGGCAATCAATGCCTGATGCGACGCTGAGGCGTCTTATCAGGCCTACATAGGTTTCGTTTTTTCGGTCGGATAAGGCGTTTACGCCGCATCCGGCAA